>NZ_JBNPBA010000001.1:343469-765849 GCF_050310315.1 Snodgrassella sp. CS2
ATTTGTGCCACACTGCAATCAACCAGTAATCCGGCAAGGTCGCGTCCATTAAAAGAAATACTGTGATTATTTTTATCTATCACTTCATTCTGATGGCCAATAATACCTGTCATGACCAGCTGCTGATTAATCAACACCTCACATTGCAAAGAACTATAATCCGCTAATAAAGCCTGATTTTGTGACACATTAGTAACAAAACTGAACGCATCTGCCGGTATCAAAAAATCACTGTCAATATCATAACTAAGCCAATCTTTATGTTCTTTACCGCCAACCCGCACCACCACTTCATTACCATAAGGATAAGGTGCCAAATCACTTTCATTTAACATAATAATTAATCCAGTCATTACGCTTAATGAAAGAGGGGTGGCACAAATGAGGATTGAGACGGATCAACTCACTAGCTCGGTTTAAATCTTGGTAAAGTAAATAAGCCAATTGATGAATCGTTCCACTTATTCCGGCTTTACGTGTACGCATAGGTGGCTTTTGATTAATGACAGACAAAATATAATCATTAAACTGAGCAGCTATATTGGCCAGCATCTGTATTAAAATTGTCGTCTGCGTATAAAAAGCAGCAGCATTAATACTTTTTATATTTTCAGCATAATCATAAGTTCCACGTAAACTATTAATTAAACCTTGTATACGTAGCCGTAAATTATTATTAATAAGTTGCAGCTCATTAGCTGTAACATGATCACTATTTATTTCAATGATATTAACTGTAATCTGAACCAAATACACAGTACTTAGAAATTGTAAAATCTGAGCAACCGGTTTCATCTGAATTTCCGCAATTCTCTGTACATGATTAATTGCTGCCTCCTGAGATTCCTGCACATTCTGATTATGAAGAATATTTTCTGGTAATTGGTTCAAAATATCTACACGATTACCTATCAAATCAAAAGCCTGTCTGCTGCTTAAACTACCTGTGCCAAAATTACTTTCGTTATTCAAACCAGAACACACCATACTGGCCATAGTATCAATTAGTCCCCTGACATCCTGACTAAAAGTAATTGAAGAATAATTTTTAGAAGTCTGATATAGCAAAGGATCAAGATCAAAAAAACGTCTCACACTCCCAGCTACCCCACATAAAGCAGCAAACACACCATTACTACTCCCCCAAATTAAGACCCCCCCCTCACGTACCGTTAACAATACGTTGCCATATGCCAATAACTGCTGCGTAAACTGATCAAGAGAATTCTGAATCTGTTCTAATTTGACCAACCATTGATTTTCAAATAAAAATAATGGTGCTGATTCTTTGGCTTCAAAAAACGTTATATCCAGTGCAACATAATTAACTGCTTCAGCCTCAGTACGAAAAGACCAGCTGGCAGCAATCATATTGGGCAACAAACCCAAAACCGGATGAACCAGCGTACCAGCACCAGGTTCTTCAAGCACGGTAAGAAGCTTCATCAACTGCGAATCAAAACTTGAACCAAAGTAAACAGCCGCAATCTGACATTGCCGCCCCTGTGCACCCAGGTCTTCAATATCAGAGCCATTGGCGAAAGGTCGGCCATGTCTTACCAGCGATTTTTCATTTTTATCATTAATAGAAATGACATCAAAAGCAATATTTTTATAATTGGCTTTTTGCAGATTATTTTTCCACATGGTCATTATTGTGCTCCCCCTCGGTTATACATTTCCACTTGATTACGTGAAACTATATTACTGATTACTCTCCCATCCAGCGTCAAAGTTACATTATTCTGTATAACCTGTTGCTGACTCGAAAGTATGGTAGCTATTTTGTCTAAACGTATACCCAGTTCCAGTACAATAGACTGGAACGCATTTTGAAATTGCTCATTCTGCTGTACCAACACAGATTGCCCAGCAGGCAACTGATTTTCATCAGCATGCATATTGGCAGGAATATTTTTATACGACATCATCATCGCTGTGGATGTCATCATATAATTGCCATTCAGCATCTGCTCCCTATCACTAGTCAATTTGAATTGGCTAGACAATGCAGGATTAGCGCCATAAGCATTATGCCAATCTGAAGAAACTCTCTGTCCACTGAATGTATTTGCAGCTGTATGTATATCTTCATTTTCGTTGGTTTGGGTAACCTTATCGCCTATTTTATCGCCCAACATACTGCCGCCGATGCCACCAATCAAACCACCAACTAGCCCACCCAAAACAGTACCTACACCTGGAAATATAAATGTGCCTATTGCCGCACCAATCTCTCCACCAGCCCATGCACCAGCCATACTTCCCGTTGTTGAGGATGCATTTTTTATTTGAGCGGTCTTTTTCTGTTCAGCAGTTAAACTGTCATCATTTGCAATTGCAATTCCATTAGCTACACCACCAATAGCAGATAAAGCTAAATTACCCCGGCCCAGCACTTTACCAGCCATTTTTGCCGGAAATTTTCTGGATTTCAAAGTTGTCTTAGAAGATGATGGCGTTTTACTACCTTTGTTTTTACTGTTTTTATTTCTTTTTTTATCAAAATCGTCACCACCATCAATCTCGATATCATTTTTCTGTCCAGATCCAGATAGTGAACTCAACGTTTGCAATGCAGTAGCAGCACTGCCTGCTGCTGCAGCTAAAGCAGTTACCGCTAAAGTCAGTACCGGAAACTCCGCTGACAATTCAGTTAATTTAGTTTGAAAGCCAACAAGTGGTTCTACAGCCTCACTTCTACCCAATGTTGTCAGCGCATGATTTTTTTCTTGCTGAAATTCTGGATTAGCAGCTAAAACAGCTGCATGTCTATCTGATGAACTTTCACCAGATTGCGTAAATAATTTTGTTTGCGGTTGTAACAGATTTTGGTTACTTAAATTAGCATGAACAGCATCTTTCGCCTCTTCTGGTATAAATGATAGAAGCTTATCTTGTCTAGCCTGCATCAGCTGACTGGAATACAAATCACCAGAGTCAGCTTTTTGCTTTAAATTCTGATAATTTTTATCTTTTGCTAAGATTTCAGTACAAACCTTAAGCAAAGATTGAACATCATTTAGGCCTTGCTTGCCACCCTCTTCTCTTATTTTATTCCAGTCTAAATGTCTGTTTGGTGAATTAGGATCTTTAACACGACTCAGTTTCTCTGTAAGACTAGGATCAGCCAGAGCCCCAAGCAAAGCCTTAACACTCTTACCAGCATCCTCATTCGAATCAGAATGGGTAGAAGTAGCTTGTAAACTAGAAATCAAATAATCAATACCACGAATATCTGTTAACCCAGCTTTTTTTCCAGATGATAGTAATTCTGGTAGCTCACCACTAAGCTCAGCTATCGAAAACTTACCCTGCTTAGTTGAATCAATAATATGATCAGAAACCTGATGATAATCTTGATTTTTTAAACCATAATCTGCAAAAGATTTAAACAGTTTAGCCGTATTTTCATGATCATATTTACCCACTTCAGTGGATGAATTTATCATACTACGATGGGCATAAGGAATAGTGGCTTTAACTTGATCAAGAGTCATGTTTTGTTGCAACATATCATTGATCAAATCTAGAGCAGCTTGTGAAGTCCCACCATTTGAGGCAACCAGTCCTTTCACCAAAGACTGAATTTCTTTTACACCCTCAGTTTTAATCCATTCAGTTGATTTACTTTTATCGGATACATAAGCTTTAGCAGCAGTTTGTAACACACCCGAACGTAATTTTTTTTCATCATCAATTGATGGACTAACAGCATCATATACAGCTTTGCCACCTTTAATAATAGCGCTACCTGCAGACTTAGCTGTATTCCATCCGGAATTTTTTGAAACCCCCGAATTTTTCTGAATTTTAGAGCTTTTTTCTAACTCTTTATTTAATTCGCGAATACTATTGCGTGATGCCTTACTAGCATTCTGAATCTGTTTTTGCGCAGCACTGGCTGTGGCCGCAAAATTTTTATAAGCATTCCCACTTTTGATGATTTCACGCTGAATCTGCTGCTCAGCACGCAACTCCTTGCGTAAACGTACTTCAGCTGTTCGTTGCTGTTCTCTCTGAATTTGCTGAATAATGCGAATTTGTGATTTACCCGCCTTTTCACTTTCCCGAATAGCAACTGCTGCCGTTCGTTTTATCTGCTGTTCAAGCTTTTTAACTTCTTCTGTCATTTTCACGATAGAAGCCTGCTGTTTTGCCAACGAATCCTGATTGGAAGACATATCAATACTCTCTCTTAATTATAGTTATATTAATTCCAAATGATTAAATGAATTGAAAGAAATGAATAGACTTCAGCAGCATCAATGCATAATCCCAGCCACAAGACAGGGATTATGCATTTAATCAGGCTAATTAGCGGCCAAACTTTCTTTAACCGGCTGAAAAGGTTTTGGTTTTCTCTGACGTAAAGAAATAATTACATTATCATCATCATTTTTGATGCCCATACTTTCCAGCACCGTCTCAATCCACACTGATACTTCTGAATGACACATCCTGCTTACCATTTCAGGAGTAATCAATGATTTGGCCAGTAATATACATGCCTGTCTATAATTTTTATGCGCTACTTCAAAGCTTCGTTGCTCTCGGCTTTTTCGGATGCCGCTGGGTCTGACCGGCCAGCGGCAATCGATTTTGACCGAAGTGATTCCATACTTGTTAAAATTGACTGATAATCTTCAGATGCCAGATTATTAAAAAGAAATTCAACACTTAGATTTTCTGGTTCTATACCTGGCACTTGCAACTGTTGCGCCCAATAAGCCAGAGTAGTAATAATCGCTTTTTCTGCATCTGGAACATCAGTGATTAAACCAGTATCCTCCAATAATTCCAGTGCCTTAAGTTCATCGGCCAAAGTCAATGGCTTAACAGTATAATCAAAATACATCTGCTGATTGTATTCCAGACCATAAACCAGTTTTCCAGTCTCTTTTAACATTATTCAATCACTTTATCCAATGCAAACATTTCAATATCACGACGTGCTTCATTTTCTACACTGTATTCTTCCGAGCATTTTGTACTGGTACAGCCAATATAACTAATGCGAGCTTCATCAGCATTACGCGGATAAATAGTAATTTTGGCGTTAGTAATATTGTCCCAATCAATGCCACTTTCATCCAAAGGAATAGCCGCACTAACACTCATGGTATATTCAGTCACACCATCCGCATAACCACGAACCTTACCGGATTTATTCATGGTTTTTACCACCTTGCGTCCGGTAGTTACTTCCGGCTTAAAGCTAATAATTTCCACTTCTCGTCCGTTTACTTCCATAATTACCGCACCTGCATATTTAGCACCTGTTTTATTTGCCATATAATTTCCTTTATATTTAATAAGGTGTTAATGAAAAATTAACACCTTTAATAATTAATTTATAAATACAGATCCACGCGTGCAGCCAATACATGCAATCCATTAACTACATCAGCCGGTATCACTGCATCCAAACGATTTGGATCGCTGGGATTACGCTGTACAATCAATTTTTCTTTATTTTCCATTACCTGTTCCAGAATTTCTGCGCTTTCACATTGATTTAAAACATCCAGAATTTCGGAACGGACTTTTAAAGGTGTACGTTCAGACAGTTTTTCTCGTGGAAAACGTAAAGCTATGCGTTGATTAATCGCATCTCGAACATAATCAAGAGTACGGATAGTAGTAATATCCAACAATGCCGGATCATCAGTACCAGTTGCATTTTTTACATATGTTGAGACTGCTCGCATAATCTGTACGCGGTTAGATACAATATGCAACGGTGAAAGACCATTGTATAAAGCACTATTAAACTCAGCAAATAAAGGCCAGCTGGCATCAGACGTAATACTTAGACCTTTTATTTCAAGAGTATTTAATGGGCGGGCGGGATCAGTTTCACTGGCAATTACAGCTGCATAGCCTGCAGCAATAATGGCATTACCTTCTACAGCATTTTTATACCATGCTATAGTAATACGTCCACTGTTGATGTTATTAGCAAAAGTTGTTCCCGTACTTAGGGTACCTCGCCAGCCCATTACACCTATACAGCCGCGCTTTTCAATTGCATTTGATACCAGATCTATATGATCCGATAATTTTTTAGCATTCAGACTATCAGTAAATGCATTACAAATAATCTGATAATGCTTACCGGCTACTCTCTGCAGAGCAGCACTGATATCGGGATTAAGCTGTCCACCTTCAAATGGTTTGATATCCAGCACTACACTGCTGGCGCTGGATGTGTCTGTATTAAATGATGCCGACAAAGTAATTTCATTACCAATCGAACCTTTATTTTTAGCGGTTAACTGAATTTTATCGCTTACAACCTCTGCTATAGCTAATGTGTTTACTTGGTTAATTATATTTGCCAGCCGGTTATAAACTTCTGCGTTAGTATCACCATTATTGACTGTCAGCTGACATTCCGTGCCGCCGATATTAATCGTAAGGATACCTGAGTTAGCACCCGGATCTGCAATCGTAATGGCTATGCTGGCTTTAGCAGCAATACTTTGTTCAGCATCATTTACACCAATAATAGTTAAATCCAAATAAGGATTATTAGTAAATGCCTGTTTGACACAATAATGAGCCCATGACCCCTCACCAAAGAGATTAGCAGCATCGGCGTCACTAAATAATTGTACGGGTGCTAATGCCGGCTGTCTGCCTGTTGGTAGCATAGGTGCAATCAGCAGCATCTTCTGCGGATTAGCGGGCAATCCTCTTACTGCTGTCCGGGTATTGAATTCAATATACCGTCCTGGTACACGAATATCATTTCGCACCGTATCAAACTGGATATTTTCTATCATTCATTCACTCCTGTTTTATTTTCTTCGAAATTTTCAGTTATCATTATCAGATCGCCATCAGCCACCAAACGACGGTAGTAGAGAGTGTCCGGTACGTTAACCAATTGAGTTGTTATATAAGAATTAACGCGTTTTTCTTTTGGTACGCGCAAACCATCTGCTGCTTTAACCTTCATCTTCTTTCTCATGAATAGTTAGAACTTAATCCTGCCAAACTTAATTTTCTATTTCTTCTATATTCACCGTCAGTGAAGTAAATGGAGCATGTGGTTCGGAATGACTACCATTAAATTTACTAAATAAATAGTCAGGATTACTTACATCGTTGGTATATTCGGGATATTGATCACTTTCCAGCCCATAGATATCAAAACCTGCCTCAAATTCAATGGCATAAATATTCAAATCTTTACTATTGGCATCAGGAGGATTAAAAAAAACCGGACGAACCGATTTGGGCTGCAAACCTAAACTATTTAAGTGTTCATTTAATCTCTGTCCACTCAGCAGACGTAATACGGCATAAATTAAGTCATTGATATTGGTATTCTGCAAAGATTCTGAATCATTAATCTCATTATTTACACAAACTACATAAAAATTAGCTATTAATTCGAAACGTTGGCGTTCAGAACTCTTTATTTTTATATGTGCTTGATTAAGAGTTAATAACACAGCTGGTTTTTTTTCTTTATTGATGAAAGCATCTTTATTTTCAAGCCCACCAAAAAAAACTTTTATATCTGTGACTAAACATCCCAACCCCTGATGTAATCGATCAATAATTGCATTTTGGATTTGATTAAGCACAATAAATACGTTTCTCCTTTCTTTAAAATACATATTAAGCATAAATAATATTTATACAATATATAATTAGATTATTCATACATTCACTTATCTATTAAATAAAAAATTTAATAAATTGTGCTTCATTCAGTTTTAAAAAACATGTATTTTTTATATAAATCATATATTTAAAATATATTAGTCATTGGCATATTTTCAGATAAAATTCATTTTTGTATAATTAAAAATTATTTTTCAAAAATATGATGAAACATAAATAATCAATGTTATGCCTTTACTGCATTTCTTGATGAGTGGGTTTTAATATATGTTTTGATCATCAAGCGTAGAGTGTTTATTCATTTTAGTTATTAACCCTAACTAGCGCAGTTACGATTTAATCATTCATTTAAAACAAGCTACAAAGATAAATTCAAACAACAAATTAAATTTAACTACTCTCTTAATTCTGTCATTTAGCTCGCAACTTATCCTTCCTAATATATAACATTACCTTATTCGCCTGTTATCCGATAATTTCCTTTGCTATATTTATAAGATGATAATTTTCATTTTACCTATGAGGATTCATAAATATCATTCAAAAATTAATACAGGTAATTTAAATTTGTTCTGAGCAATCTTAATGAATATCATTGCTCAATATATATCATCAAAACCTACGTAAAAAAATTTTTTTAATTTGTAAAATCAACAGCAAAAGTTAATAAATATAATACCTGCACCTATACTTAATCTAAAATGAATACTACTATAAATTCATATGCAATCAATTTATTTAAATAACATCCTATAATTTATTATAAAAAAGATGCATTAGCAGCTTTTTTATAGATTGGTAAATAAAAAGTTACGCGCTCAACTCTCTTAATTTCAATTTTGGCATAATAACCAAGTATCTAAAAGACTTGGACAAATCTTCCCATTTCAACCAATCACATCTAATCACTTAAGATTACGTCATCTTAGATAGTCTTTAAACGGTTCATCCATAAAAATACATCGGAAACTCTATAAATATAGCAAAATTGCTGAAGAGGAAGGGATTCGAACCCTCACTACACCATTAAGGTATACAATCTTTCAAGACGAGCGATTCCAACCCCTTATACATTTCTACGAAATTAAAAATGCATTACAAATTAAAATACACACATATTTCGTTCAAATTTTTCTCTATTTTTGATAAAAAACTCTTCTGTTAAAGGATCACCACCTCCAAAACCACTGATTTTTTCGTTATTTTTTGCACAAATCGAATAAATAATATTTTGATTTTTATCAATTATATCAGTACGCTTAAGTAATGAGCCAACTACTGGAAAGGCAAAATTTCCACCTTTTGGACACCACCAATAACCATCTTCTACCCATGAAGATCCATCATTATATGATGTACTATAATGTCCATATTGATATCCGTTTGGATTATTCTTAAAATCCGGTTTTGGTAACACCTTTTGTTCTTCACCATTGGTGCTGATAGAGATATTTAGTTTGTTTTCCATTTTTCACTCCTTTTAAATAAAAATAAATAAACTGCATAATGACATATCATGCAGTTTATTTATTTCTGATTTGCAAATTATTTTATAAAAAAGTAACAATTAATGTTATAAATTTTATATTCATAAAAAAATCCGCTTATTTGCTAAGCGGATTTTTCATTAAATCTGGCGGAGAGGAAGGGATTCGAACCCTCGATACGCTATTCACGTATACACGCTTTCCAGGCGTGCGACTTCAACCACTCATCCACCTCTCCAAGAAATGGAAGTGGGCGCATTATAACGAGCGAACCTCATTCTGGCAAGAACTTCAGGCAATATACCTATAGAATTAACGACAGTAATCCGGCAGCAATCAAAGGTCCCACCGGCACTCCACGCAGGAAAGCCACTCCGATAATCGTACCTATCATCAAACCAGTCACAATGGTGGGATTCATTTGCATTAGTTGTACTCCACGGCCACCCAGCCACGCAACGACCATGCCTACTACTACAGCAGCAATGGTTTTCCAGCTACTGGCCAAGGCTGCAATCTGCGCAGGCTGCACCTTACCTGTAATCAGCGGTGCCAATACACCGATCATCAGCAGCATAATTCCAAGCTGCAGCCCATATTTTTCTAATAGTGGTGCATATTTCAATAACGGCGTTTGCTGCACCAGTAGGATAATCAATGCAGAAATCGTTACTGAAGGATTATGTCCGAAAATACCCAACGCCACAAACAACAGTAGCAACAAAGCATTTGCATTACTTGCCCAAAAAGACATATCCATCCCTTAATTAAAGCTTACAGATTCCAAAATATTATGTACCACATTTAATCTAATAAAGTAGATCGGTACAAATGGTTAAACAATAAACTATAATTTATACTAGAGCAAATTCAATCTTTTTTTACGGCAGCTGTTTCGATTTCATGCGGATTCAGACGCGGGTTGTCTTCCTGTCCGAGCCCAACCAAACTACGCAGACGCGTCATATAAGCATTCACATCCAGCCCCTGCCCATAACGCTGTGCCAGCCAGAGGGTTTCCGCCAATGCTTCTATCATATCGTGCTCGGCTTTGACCCAGTCACCTGCATATTGTTTACATAACTGCTGATGGATTGCAGCAATACCAAATGGCTGATCAATCGCAACCTGCTCCTGTACTGACAAATGTAATGACAGATGCAGAAACGGATTCGTTTCCCCTTCTTCGGGACGCCATGTACGGTGAAGATACTGTTCAACATTTTCTAGGTAGGGAGCATATTCGCTATGCTCTGTTATAATCCGCAACGCTTTCTGCTGCAAAGCATCCAGCAACTGCGGCTGCTGACGCTTACGCCAAACATCTGCAAAAAAATGACGCACATCATCAGTATTGACATCGTACATATCAACTTCATTTCAGAATCAATAATACTAATTATAAATCAATACCATTATTCTGAGTAAATCTTCACTCAGTTCAAAAATAATATAAAATCTAAGTTTATTCTACCAAGAAAATTAAATTAATTATCAATTATTCAAAAACGTCAACACCCAAAAGCTAAATTATTATCGCATACAGTTTGCTTGAATAGGAGCTTCACTAATCTGACAATAACTTGCACCTTTAGCATATAACACTATGTAATGCCTAGTCCCTGCATACTTGCAGACTAAATAAGGTTCTATTTTCGAGTCAATAGACCATATTGCTTCATTCTTTTTAAATTCTGGTACTAATTCTACATTATCAGTTATTTTACCATCAAATAAACTGGCATTAGAGATGTGGTAGATACGATGATTATCAGAAAAAGTTGTTGGACAACTTACAACACGAGTCTGAGCATTGCAATAGAATGGTATTATGCTAAGTAACATAGCAATAATTACTATCTTTATATTTTTATTATTCAATAACATAAAATTGATCTCCATCATTAGATACGTAGCCCATACCCTTGAATTCTATCACACGATCATTTAATGGCCGTCTATTCCATTGATCATAAACGTTAATTCCTATTGTAGTTTGATTAATATATATCGCAGCATGACCATAATATCTTCCATTTTTATCAAATGTTGCAATTGCAGTACCAGGTTGAATATTGTTATTGCCTTTAACTTTGGCTCCCTTTTTCCAAATTATTGTTTGAGGGGCTTTGGCAAAATATTTTACTACAGCAACACATTCATGAGATTCTCCGACAAAAATTCCATTTTCCCTCTTTTTATTTTCATCAACGATTTTCTTAACATCATTTAGACTGGCTATATAAGGCATATATTTTCCTTTAATTTCAATTGGCATTTTTCAAAAATCAAACATTTTTTAAAAAGAAATAATTTTGATATATTTTGTAATTAAATGTCAATTACAATGACAATCTTTGAATAATTAAAGGTATAACTCGTTCTATATGTGAAAATTGAATAATCCCAAAATAATTTTATAAGGATGAAAGATTTTTATATCAATTTAAGATGCTTCTATTTTTTTCTTAGTAAACGAAGGTGAATTAAACCAAATCAATTTTTTAACACTATGCATATACATAAAAAAAAAGTATAATCGTTAGACCATCTGGGGGCGACCTTGGTTTCGACGGGGGCTGCAAAGCAGATGCGTGCATACCGGGGTCTCAGATTCCCGTTAAACCCTGAATTTATATAGTCGCAAACGACGAAACTTACGCTTTAGCCGCTTAAGGCTAAACGTTGCAACGGTTCGCCAATGGGCCGTGTGAGGCAACTCACCGCAACGACATTTACATTGGCTGGTTTAATGTCGTGTTGTCTGGCATTAAACGAGATTTATGGCAACTGGTTTACAAACAGCCTGTCTGTCGGCGGTTTGTGAATAAGATTCGAAGTTGGCAAGACTAAGTATGTAGATCGCTCTGTAGAGTACTTTCGGACGGGGGTTCGATTCCCCCCGCCTCCACCAACTCAACAGTATATTTCTTTTAAAACTATTTAATTTAATTCATTTCCATATCACCTGATTTTCAATCTGATTTTATTAAAACGTTTTTATATTCGTTTCCCCAGAACGCAAAAAAGCTCCCATTTAGGGAACTCATCTATTCAGCTGTTTAAGGTGAAGCATACCTTTGATTTGAATTTATTATAGCATTTATTATGTATAAGTCAATAAAATATTTTTAACCAATTGAAATAATTATATATTTAAATTTTAATAATTCGATTATCATATTTTCATCCAGCCAGACTTAATTCTGAAACAATTTACCCAAACAGATTTAATCATTCGTTTTTAAATGTTGATGAGATAAATATCAAGCCATTCTTATATATATTAAGTAAATTTTCCGATTATCATTCGAGTAATAAATTTGGAGGCAGATATTTAGCTTCTTAGAATAATCTAACTAATAGAATTGATCATATTTCTCAAACATGAATGATTGCTATATTCTTTTGTATTATCTCAGAGTCAAATTTTAGTTTCATCGCAGCATAATGATGAAATTATATAGACTATCCATTTTATGACAAATTTAATAAATGTATTGATTACCAATAAATAATGACAACAACACAACAATTCCATTAGTGCTATTCAGTGGAGTTATACCTCAAAATGAGGATAGTCTTTGCTAGTTTTCCAATCCCCACCCCATACAATTTTTACATTTAGTTCAGCTGCTGCTTGCTTCATTGCCAAAGCAATGGTGCGGAATTTATGCAAATCGTTCCAGTCTACTGGATACGGTACCAGATCTATTGCCTTACCAGTAACATGTTTACTGGCAAACGGATTATTTAACCAGGTAACTTTACTTACGGCTGGCTGTGCATATTTTGCTGGCACACCTTTTAGTGTACATTGCTGCTTGGTGCGGCCTTTACCGTAATTAATGCAACATTGTTCTCGTGTGCGTAGGCCTTCTGTTACCATAAAATCTTGAGTGGTCAGTTCTATTGCCCTTTTTACCACTCTAACTAAACCGTTATCTACCCCATATAGTCGCTGCAATGAGCGATTACTTAATTTATACATTTTTAATATCCAAAAAAAGCAGCCTTTCGGCTGCTGATACTCATTTATAATTATTATTTTGTTGTATCATCGTGACCAACAAATTGTTCTGCTTTTCTACTTACAATATCAATAATGCGCTTTGCCAGTCCTGGCGCGGCGGCTTTGAAGGCATCAAGAAAGGATGTTGTAGACATACCTGCAAATACTCCTACACCAGCAAAAAGCCATGGGCGGTTTGGCGGAAAAAAGTAATCGGTCACTGCTGCTGCAAATATCATTCCCAGTAATACAAACAGTATGGTCATAAACCAACCGTAGCGTTTATAATCGGTGACCAATAAAGAACCAGCTAGCCCGCCTATCAGCGCAAATAAAATACAGACGGAAAAAGCATTTTTTATTAACTCCATACTTTATCGTCCCTTGTGTTTCAAATCTTCAACCCGTTTTGTGTAGTTGATTTGATTACGTCCGGCTAGTGCACACACAATAGCTAATACCGGATAAGTTGTCATTCCGGTGGTCAGTGGTGGATAAGAAGCCCAAAACGTAGCCGATATGACTGCCCATATCAGTGCGGATAAAATCAGTAAATAACCACAAAGTACGTTGCAACGATTAGATTTAAATATGGTTACAAGCAATTGCAATACGGCCATACCAATCAACAGTACCGAAAGAGTCAACGGATGTAATAACAAAAAGCCTTTATACAGTTTGAGATTAAAAACCTCGCTACCGCCCAGCAGAAATATGCCGGCAAAACCGATCATAATCAGTGCGCTGGTTACGGTAATAACGCGTGTACCTGTATGAAACAACCATTTTTGTAATTTATCCGGCAAAAATCTTAAATCCAGCAGTGAATAAAGTAACTGTAATACCATTTCCACATTTTTCATAAATCAACCATCAAATCCTCAGAAAACAAAAAAACCGGCAAATGCCGGTTTTTGTACCCATTAATAATAAAATTTTCATATTTAATTTATTGTATAAATATTTGTTTTGTTTTTGCAATATTTCTCCTTCTGTGATTTAGTCATTAATTCAAGATTTTCTACCAGTTTCATCAAATGAAAACTGTTTATTATCATATTCTGTGCAAAGCAGTGTGTAAGTTTCGCTTAGTACCAAACTCTTGGGAAGATTACATCAGCTTAGCCAGATGCTTGCGCGCAGATTCTTTAATTTCTGATTCGGGCATTTTGTCAAATAAGGGTAGAAAAGTCTTATAGCAGTTATTAAAGACATGTTCTATTTCATAGGCATATTTATGGACCTGATTTTCATATTTGCTGCCAAAAATATGCAATGCTGGCAGTAAATGCTCAAACATAAGACGCATATTCTGTGAGCATACAAATGATTCATATAGATTATCTAGTTGAGCCGGTGGTACCATTATGTCAGTAAAACCATTGTTATCTGGTTGTGCATTACCGAGACTAACTTTTTTAACAGCTACGCGGCTGAGTAGACACAGCACTTCACTAAATTTGGATGCGGGTACATGCTCGTAGCTGACACCATAGCGGGTTTGTACTGCCTGCCATAATGTCATGGCCAGTTCTGCCTGTTTTTCTTTGGCAACGGATAATACAAGTTGCCGATGCAGTGCTTTTATCACAGCAATCTGGTCAGGTTGTAAGCCGGATTTATTTTTGTCTACTGGTTGTGGACAGCACGGCTTTTTTAACGTACGTGGTTTACGCCAGTAAGCCTGTATAGCTTCTGCACACTCGCTCTGATAAATTACTACGGTGTCTTTAAGGCTATCTTTCACTTTTTTGGGATTGATGCTCTGCAGCCAGTTACTTAGCTTTTTTAATGGAATTGCTAATATTTTTTTGGTGCCATTTTTAATTGGTATGGATAAAAATCCACAACCATACATTTGATAACAGCCTCTGAGTTTTCGATGCTGGGTCGACCAGTCTAGACCGATTCCGCTGACTACTGATTTCATGCACACGTAAACTGTATTCTTGATTTTAACTGTAGCCAGACTACTCCCATTAAAAGAAACAAATGTGATACTATTATTCATTCAAAACTCCTTAATTTGAACTTGGGATTTTGTTTACTTAATACCTCAAAGGTGGCAGCCTTTGAGGTATTTCCTTTTAAGTTGCTATTCTCATTAAATATATTTAATTTTTTTTATTTTCACCTTGTATTAGTTTATTGTTGATTTAAGTTTAAATAACTTAAAACTCCTTTGGGTTAAACTTAATGGCAGTTTTGACTCCATATAAATTAAGGTAATATACCTATTACGGTTATTTAATATAGCCATTTATGGCTATATTAAAATCTATAAAAGATAATTACAAGCATTTAGTGGCTATTTTTAACCATTCTTTGTCATTTTTCGATTAAATTTTTATTTATTAACATATTATGTTTTTACCATGAAATTTGCCATTCAACTTAAAGCGGCCAGATTGGCTGCTGGTCTTTCTCAAAAAGAGCTTGCCTTTAAAACTGGCATTACGCCTTCTCTAATTTCCCGTTACGAACTGGGTAAAGTTGCGCCCAGACTAGAAACGGTTAACCGGATTATGCAAATCCTTAATTTTCAGCCCAGTCAAAGCATATCGGATGGCCTGTTTAATGATGATGCGTTTATTCCGATTCCCCCTCTACCGTCTCAAAACACTCATTCAGAAACTTCTCAGCTTCAACTGTACCGAGAGGATATCAAGCTGAGTAATTTGCAGATAGACAATCTGGTTAGTATTACCATGAGTGGTGATTCGATGCATAATTTGTTAAAAGATGGTGACAAGCTTGTTGTGGATATTTCCAAAAAAATACCCGTAGACGGTAAGATTTATGCATTTAATCAAGGTAGTCTGCTCAGAATCAGGATACTGCAAAACTTACCTAATGAGCGGGTAAGAATGAAAAGTTATAATAATCATGAATACCCAGATGAAACTGTTGGATTAAATCAGATAGAAATTATTGGACAAATTGTATACAAAGCCGGTTTTATATAAATGTTCCCAGATTCAACTTTTGCTACTCACAATATTCAGTTTTTTGTTTGTGTAAAGCCGAATACGCTTTCAAGTATTCGGCTGATATAGTAAATACAGTTGTTGAGTTCTGTAATATACATATCATTCATTTTAAGGGAATAATGAGATAATTTTTACGTTTGTTATTTAACTTATGAGATTAGTTTAACATAGTCAGATCCCAAGCCATTTTATCTGAAATCTGACCAATTACGAATTTTCCTGACCATTTTCATTCTTCCTATGTTTATTAAAGATATTTTATTGTTAGTTTAACCTAAATAAGTTCATTTATAATGTTTGATTTTATGCGCTTAACAACTCAGATACCGTTGTTAATATAAGCTCATATCTGCTTTGTTAAATATTTTAGTTATGGTCTGGTTGACCGCATCTTCACTGCCTATAAAGGTATAAAAAAAACGGATTTCTGTACGCAAAATCCGTGCTGATGATAAATCTCTTATTTTTGTTACTTATGCGCTGCCATAATTTAACCGGTTTCGTAATCACCAGATGCAAAAAAGTTCCCTTGCGGGAACTTTATCAAACAGCTGTTTAAGGTGAAGCATACCTGTAATGTATAATTTATTATAAGCTGTGATGTGATTATGTCAAGTATTATAGCGAAAATATTTTTCAAATTGTGGCTGAAGTTTCATTTCCTGCCAAAAACGCCATAAGCTTTGTTCTATTGCTTGATTCCATTCTTTGCTGGAGTAGCGTCGGCGCTGGTTGCGTTTAACGGAGTTTTGATTCTGGCGTTTATATAAAGGGCTGAGTTTGCAATATTTACTAGACAGAGTGGCAAAGGCTTCGCGGTCTTTGTAAAACAGGTTGCCCATAGTGTTTTTTACCATGTCATACACTTCGGGCTGATAAGTAGGATAAAAAGCTTGCTGGGTGCTTTTAATAGGTGCTTCTGGCTGATATTTCCATTCTATACTTCGGCAATGTCCCTTTTTGATGCTATCTTTCATGCAGTACTCATACGCGCGCAGTACTTTTTCTGCAAGATCAATTTCTGATTTATAGTCTGTCATAGATTCACCTTGTGTAAGTGATGTGCCAAAACCATTAGGCGATACTTAATTAATGTATTGTTTAAGCAAAACTAGTTATTTGCTTTTTTTAAGTTACTCGCCATATTATGAGATAAATGTTTATTTTTAAATTTTCTTTTGAATCATATTTTTAAAATTTCAGAGTTTCTAAAATTTGAAATCAATCATATGACTGAATACTAAATCACTGTGTGAAGATTATTTTCTAACACCTTATTAATTATCGATAATAATTAACAAAATAGTTTATTTCGTTTTAATACGAATATAATATTAAGCTAATATCTAACAAAATGCAAATCATTGCCTAATTATAATAAGTCTAAATAAGATTAGGTAAACACTAAGGATAGTTATGTACACTGGTAAACAATTAGGTGATGCAATTAAAACTGCTATTGAGCTTAAGGGTGTGCGAAAAGCTGATGTGGCGCGCGCTTTTGCGATAAAACCTCCCTCGGTAACGAGCTGGATACAGACTGGGCGGGTTGATAAAGCTCATATTGATAAGTTGGTATCCTATTTTGCCGATGTTGTGAAGCCGGAACATTTTGGAATCGGTGCATTTGAAGATAATGAAGTTTTGTTTAATGGTTTTAAAATACCATTGTTGTCGTGGATAGATGCAGCTAAGCAGCTGGATAGAAAAACTTTACCGGTTGCCAGTAATATTTGGGTACCTGCATTGCGCAAGCCCAGTGCGCAGGCGTTTGCATTGGAAATCAAGGGCGACAGTATGGAACCAGAGTTTACGGCAGGCGATAAAATTGTAGTAGAGCCAGAGCTGTCGGTACAACATGGCAATTTTGTGGTGGTGCGCGAAAGTGGTAATGAGGCGATGTTTAAACAATATGTAAGTGAGGGTAATCGCCATTATCTGAAGCCGCTGAATAATCGCTACCCGATTATCGAGATGTCGGATCAGTTCCATATTTGCGGCATTGTGACTGAGAAATTTAAAATTTATATTTAAAATGTTACACAAGAATCTTACAGGCAAGTTGAGAGATACTGAAAAGTGACAACGCTGACTGGATGTAATAGACATTTTTTTGTGGATTACGCATTAAGAATGCGATGATTTCTAGCACATTATGCTAGATAAGCCTGTGGTAAATCAATTTTTTTAGTGGATTTATTTTTGCTACGGTTTGGCTGTCATAAATTTAAGGCAATACTGAATATCAGTATTGCCTTAAATTGTTCTAAGCAATTGTTTAATAACGTCTGCTTCTGACCAACTGGGCTTGGCGTTTTAGGTACACTAATGCGCCAAATCCACTCCAAATATGTACTAGCCGAGTAAATGGAAAGATAACAAATACGCTCATGCCCATAAATAGGTGAAGTTTGAAAATCGGATGAGTATGAGCAATGATGTCAGCTGCTCCGCTGCGGAAAGTGACGATATGCTGCGCCCATTGCATCAGGCTAATCATTTCCTCCCCGTCCAGATGGTGTGCGGAAACATGAATGGTTCCTAATCCCAGACACAGGGTAATTAGCAGCCAGATTAATACCAATTTATCACGCCACGTGCTGTTGGCGAGTAAACGCGCACTACTGAAACGGCGATAAATCAACATCATCAGACCGATTAAAGCCAGTGTTCCCATGATGCCACCGGCAATCATGGCTGTGAGCTGCTTGGTTTCATGACTGATGCCCAGCGTATCCCACACGAACACTGGTGTTAATAATCCAACTAAATGGCCAAAAAACAAACCCAGTACGCCGATGTGAAATAGGATATTACCCATGCGCAATAAGCGCGGATATAGTAGCTGGCTGGATTCGGATTTCCACGAATATTGGTTGGTATCAAATCGAATCAGACTGCCCAGAAAAAAGATACTGGCGGCAATGTAGGGAAAAATGCCGAATATGAATTGATTAAGATAATACATGCTGTCTCCCGGCTTAGCTGAGTTTTTTCTGGCGGAAAAATTGCACTTCCTGTACGGATGGCTGGTTTAACAGAGGTTCGAGTCCTTCTGCGGTGGGGCCAAATTTTTCCAGGGCTTCATCCATATTACGTACCGGTGCTGCCTTTAATGGCTGCGGTGCCACTGGCGACAAGGCCACTACTGCATCCATTACCGGCGCATAAATGGACTGGCTTTTATGCAGATTGGCCGCAATGTATGCAATGACATGCACGGCATCAGCTAGCAACTGCTGCGCCTGCTGGCTGTCGATGCCGGATAGAAACTCCAGAAATAAGGGCAGATAATCCGGCAGTTCGTTATTTTCTGGTTCTAGACCATGTGCCTGATATTCTGCTAGCAAGTCGACCATTGCCTGCCCACGTGCTTTGTCTTCACCATGCAGATGTTCAAACAGATGCAGGGCATGGTTGCGGTTGCGGTCGAAAGTATCGACATACACTTCCTGAAGGCTAATTTCATCGTATGCACGCAAATGATTAAAAAATGGTTCCAGCGCTGCGGACTGTTCCAGTGCAGCATACTGGTTGACAGCAGTATGCAGTTCTTCAATATGGCTCAGCCATTGTTGCCGCGGATAGCTCAGTAAAATGGATAATATCTTATACATTTTCTGTTTCCTTATACTGACTGGCGTTCGTTTTTCTTACGCAAACCATGAAATACTATCGGTGCAGCTTTACGAGTACCAAACAAGCTCTCTTTGCTATGGCCATTGTGGCAGCCATCACCAAAGGTGAAACCACATCCAGCTTTTTCTTCAAAGGTATTGCTAACCAGTTCTTTATGAGCACTGGGGATGACGAAACGATCTTCATAGTTGGCAATAGCCATAATCTGATACATTTCTTCGATTTGCTGCGCGCTCAGTCGGTGGCCTGACAGCTCCTGCAAAGCCTGTTCAGCAGAATGGATTGTTTTAGTACGCATGTATTTACGCATATCAATCATGGTTTGAAGGGCATTGACAATTGGTTCTGTTTTGCCGGCTGTGAGCAGATTGGCCAGATACTCGAGCGGAATACGCATTTCTCTAAGCTCTGGTATGAGGCCATGCTCACCAATCACTCCTGATTCCAATGCTGACTGAATCGGAGATAATGGTGGTATGTACCATACCATTGGTAAGGTGCGGTATTCTGGATGCAATGGGAACGCTACTTTCCATTCAACGGCCATTTTATATACAGGAGAATTCTGTGCTGCCTGTATCCAGTCGGCAGGAATGCCTTGAGCAAGCGCTTCGCGGGCAATTTCTGGATCGTTTGGATCAAGGAAAACATCTAGTTGCTGTTCGTATAAATCCTGAGGATTTTCTACAGCGGCGCTGGAGCTGATACGGTCGGCATCATACAGCATTACCCCTAAATAACGGATACGGCCAACACAGGTTTCCGAACAAATAGTAGGTTGACCACCTTCTATACGTGGATAGCAGAAAATGCATTTTTCTGCTTTACCTGACACCCAATTGTAGTAAATTTTCTTGTATGGACAGCCGGAAACGCACATGCGCCAGCCTCGACATTTATCCTGATCTATCAGTACGATGCCATCTTCTTCTCGTTTATAAATGGAGCCAGAAGGACAGCTGGCCACGCAGGCTGGATTAAGACAGTGCTCACACAGGCGTGGCAGATACATCATAAAGGTGTTTTCAAAAGCAGCATAAATGTCCTTCTGTATGCCATCAAACAGTTTGTCCTTTGAGCGTTTGGCAAATTCACCGCCCAGATCATCTTCCCAGTTTGGCCCCCATTCGATTTTGTCCATCTTCTTGCCAGTTAATACCGACACCGGCCGTGCCGTTGGTGGGGTTTGCATCAGTGGAGCAGCTTGCAAATGCTCGTAATCATAGGTGAACGGTTCATAGTACTGGTCGATGGCCGGCATATTTGGATTAGCAAATATATTTGCCAGTATTTTTAGGCGATTACCCTGCTTTAGCTTAAGTTTACCAGTACGTTCGCGTACCCAGCCGCCTTTATATTGCTCCTGATCTTCCCAGTTTTTTGGATAACCAATACCGGGCTTGGTTTCGACGTTGTTAAACCAAGCGTATTCCACACCATCACGGCTGGTCCAGACGTTTTTGCAAGTCACGGAACAGGTATGGCAACCGATGCATTTATCCAGATTCAGCACCATGCCGATTTGTGCACGTATTTTCATAATTTGTGTTCCTTACTTATTCAGCCGCCGGGGTTGTGGCCGGTGTATCCAGCCAGTCCACCTTGTTCATTTTGCGTACTACCACCAGTTCATCGCGGTTGGTACCTACCGTACCGTAGTAATTGAATCCCCAGGACAATTGAGCATAGCCACCAATCATATGAGTCGGTTTCATTACTACTTTAGTCACAGAATTGTGGATACCGCCACGTTTGCCAGAGAGCTCCGAACCGGGCACGTTGACAATTTTTTCCTGTGCGTGATACATCAGAATCATGGTTTCCGGCACACGCTGACTAACAACAACGCGCGCGGTTAATGTGCCGTTGACATTAAACACTTCCACCCAGTCGTTATCCTGCAAACCGGCACGTCTAGCATCGATTTCCGACATCCATACATGCGGACCACCACGAGATAGAGTGAGCATGCGCAAGTTATCAGAATAGGTACTGTGAATCCCCCATTTCTGGTGCGGGGTGATGAAATTCAGCACAATTTCTGGATTTCCGTTGCTTTGATGGCCTTTGACATTGAGGGTGGTCTTCAGGTCTACCGTTGGCCGGTAAGAAACCAACCCTTCACCAAACATGCGCATCCATTGATGATCTTGATAAAACTGCTGACGTCCTGTCAGCGTGCGCCATGGAATCAGTTCATGCACATTGGTATAACCAGCGTTGTAGCTGACTTTTTCACTTTCCAGACCAGACCAAGTTGGCGAAGAAATAATTTTGCGCGGCTGCGCCTGAACATCACGGAAGCGAATGGCATCGTCTTCACGTGCAATCGCCAGATGAGTATGGTCGATACCGGTATTTTTAGACAAAGCCTCCCAAGCCTTAACAGCTACATGGCCATTGGTTTCCGGCGCTAAAGTCAATATCATTTCTGCTGCATCAATAGCACTGTGTAGTTTCGGCTGTCCTTTCGCCACACCATCGCAATGTGTATTGTTAAGCTTGCGCAGTAAATCCACTTCTGCCGCGGTCTGCCAGCTAATCCCTTTGCCTCCGTTGCCAATTTTTTCCAGCAACGGTCCTACAGAAGTAAATTTTTCATAAATGGCGCCGTAGTCACGCTCCACTACCGTCATTTTTGGCATGGTTTTACCCGGTACTGGTTCGCACTCACCCAGTTTCCAGTCTTTAGGGTCAAATGGCTGAGCCAATTCTTCTGGACTGTCATGCATCAATGGTGTTAACACCAAATCTTTGCGCACGCCTAGGTAATCTTTTGCGATTTCGGAAAATGCCTTGGCAAGACCACGGTAAATATCCCAGTCTGTACGGCTTTCCCATAATGGTTTCACTGCCTCGCTTAATGGATGAATAAACGGATGCATGTCCGAAGTATTCAAATCGTCTTTTTCATACCATGTAGCTGTAGGCAGCACGATATCAGCATATAAGCAAGTAGTAGACATACGGAAATCTAACACTGTAAGCAAATCAAGCTTACCTTCAGCAGCAGGCCGTATCTTCACATCCATCGGCTTAATGGCATCGGTTTCATCGCTCATTAATGCATTCTGTGTACCCAGCAGGTATTTCAGAAAATATTCATGCCCCTTGCCCGAAGAACCAAGAATATTTGAACGCCATACAAATAGGTTGCGCGGGAAGTTTTGTGGATTGTCTGGATCATTACAAGCCATATCCAGCACACCGGCTTTCATCTGCTCAACCGCAAAAGTAATCGGGTCTTTGCCCTGCGCTTCCGCGTCACGGGTCACATCCAATGGATTGCGCGCCAGTTGCGGTGCAGAGGGCAGCCAGCCCATACGCTCCGCTTTTACATTGAAGTCAAGCTGACTCATATTGGCCATCTGGCCTGCATGAGTAGGTGCAATCACTTCTGCCATATCCAGCTTTTCGTGTCGCCACTGGCTGGTATGTGCATAAAAGAACGACGTACCATTCATTTGCCGCGACGGACGGTTCCAGTCTGCAGCAAAAGCAAGCGGCGCCCAGCCAGTTTGCGGACGCAGCTTTTCCTGTCCTACGTAATGGCACCAACCACCACCACTCTGGCCAATACAGCCACACATCATCAGCATATTGATAATGCCGCGATAAGCCATATCCATGTGGTACCAGTGATTCAGACCAGCCCCCACAATTACCATACTGCGGCCATGGGTTTCATGCGCATTTTGCGCAAATTCGCGCGCCACCTGAATCACCAGCTCTGGCTTAACACCCGTATGCTTCTGCTGCCATAGAGGTGTATACGGTACATCAGCCAGATAATCATCTGTCACACCATCACCACCAAAGCCGCGGTCGATACCATAATTGGCACACATCAAATCAAATACTGTGGTGACCAAAATTTCTTTGCCATCGACACCTGTAATTTTTTTAACCGGAATATTTTTCACAATTACTTCGGCTGCATCTTCGCCACCAAAGTAATCAAAAGACACCCCCATAATCGCATCATGATTTTCGGCCAACGAAATCTGAGCCTGAATATCGGCACTGTCGGATTTTTGCGCGCGTAGATTCCATTTTCCCTGCTCGCCCCAGCGGAAACCAATCGAACCTTTTGGCGCTACAATGTCGCCGCTATTTTCATCAATTACCAAAGTTTTCCATTCAGGATGATTAGTTTCATCCAGACCGCCGGCCATCTGGCTGGCACGCAGGAAATAACCCGGCAGCAAACGACCATTGTCCCGATTCAATACCACTAGATTCGGCATATCGGTTAAGCGGCGGCAGTAATCGACAAAATAAGCCGATGGATTCTGCAAATGAAACTCTTTCAGAATCACATGTCCCATCGCCATCGCCAGCGCTGCATCTGTACCCTGCTTCGGCGCCATCCAGATATCACTGAATTTCACCATTTCGCCATAATCAGAAGACACCGCAACTGTTTTCGTACCCTTATAACGTACTTCAGTGTAAAAATGCGCATCTGGCGTACGTGTCATTGGCACATTTGAGCCCCACACCATCAGATAGTTGGCGTTGTACCAATCCGCAGATTCAGCTACATCTGTTTGTTCGCCCCATGTCTGCGGACTGGATGGCGGCAGGTCACAATACCAATCATAAAAGGACAGCGGCACCCCGCCAATTAAGCTTAGATAGCGTGAACCAGCAGCATAACTCACCATCGACATTGCCGGAATCGGCGAAAAACCAATTACACGATCAGGGCCAAATTCCTTAATTGTAAATGCATTGGCAGCGGCAATAATTTCATATGCTTCATTCCAGTCCAAACGCACAAAACCACCCAAACCACGCTGAGATTTATATTTTTTTGCACTTTCTGGATTCTGAGTAATACTCTGCCACGCTTCAATCGCGCCCAGGCTTTTACGTTTCTCGCGCCACATGCGCAGCAAAGACGCACGAATCATCGGATATTTCACCCGCTGAGCTGAATATACATACCAACTGTAAGAGGCACCCCGCGGGCAGCCACGTGGTTCATGATTTGGCAAATCGGCACGCGTACGCGGATAATCTGTCTGCTGCATTTCCCACGTAATCAGCCCATTCTTAACAAACACGCGCCAGCTGCAGGAACCTGTACAGTTCACCCCATGTGTCGAACGCACCACTTTGTCATGCTGCCAACGCTGGCGGTAAGCATCCTCCCACTCGCGTCCTTCAGCTACCACCGCACCATGTCCGGCAGAAAAAGTTTCCTTGGTTTTACGTAAAAAATTTAGTCTGTCTAAAAAATGGCTCATGAATTTGTGCTCCACAGAGGCCTCAGCCCCTAACAGTTTCTTATTGATTTATAATTTTTAAGCGCTATCGTCCGCGACCACAGCGCCATAACAGCAAACTAGCAGCGCGTTACTGATTGCTTACGCACATAAAACCAGTAATTAATCAGCAGACAGCTCACATAGAAAACAATAAAGCCCCACAATGCCATCGAAACACTGCCAGTAGCCTCAATCGAAGAACCGAAACTTTTTGGAATTAGAAAACCACCATACGCGCCGATGGCACCCATAAAGCCCAGCACCGTGGCTGATTCTTTAGTAGCATGCAATTCCGCACTCTTAACATCACCCTGATGCAAGTGACGGTGAAACAACGAAAAAATCCGTGGTGCCTGCGCATAAGTCGAACCATTACCAATACCACTGAACGCAAACAACAGCATAAAACTACAAAAGAAACCAACAAAATTGCCAGAATTGCTACCGATCGGCTGGCACACCAGCACCCCGATTACCCCGACAATCATCATGGCATAGCTGATTTCAGTTAATTTTGCTGCCGACATCCGGTCAGACAGCCAGCCACCGACTACACGCAGTATCGCGCCAACAAACGGACCCAGAAATGCTAGCTTAATGGCATCAATATGCGGAAAAGAACGGCTAATCAACAACGGAAAAGCAGCAGAAAAACCAATAAACGAACCAAACGTACCCACATACAGCCAGCACAAAATCCAATTATGCAAACGTTTGAAAATAATTGACTGTTCTTTTAAAGAAGAATGCAGGCTACCAATATCATCCATACCAAACCAAGCTGCCAACGTACTGAGTACGATAAATGGCACCCAGATAAAGCCGGCATTTTGTAACCACACCTGCGTTGTACCCTGTGGTGTCGTAATAGTTTGTGCATCACCACCCAGTGCCCCGAACAGGCAGGTCGTAATCGCCAGTGGCACCGCTATCTGCACAGCAGATACCCCTAGATTACCTAGACCAGCATTAATACCCATGGCCTGACCTTTTTCCGCTTTCGGAAAAAACAGACTGATATTGGACATCGAAGAGCTAAAATTTGCCCCGCCGAAACCACACAACAGTGCCAGCACAAACATCGTACTGTATGAAGTATTAGGATTCTGTACAGCAAAACCCAAACCTAATGCAGGAATCAGTAAGCTGGCAGTGGAAATCGTTGTCCACTTGCGTCCGCCGAAAATCGGAATCACAAAAGAATAGAAAATTCGTAACGTGGCACCCGAAAGAGCAGGCAGCGCAGCTAGCCAAAACAGCTCGTTACTGCTGAACTTAAACCCCACAAGTGGCAGTTTCACCACTGTCACACTCCAAACCTGCCAGATAGCAAACGCCAGCAACAAAGCAGGAACAGATATCCATAGATTTCTGCGAGCCACCGTACGGCCTTTGCTTTGCCAAAACTGACTGTCCTCTGGACGCCACTCTTTTAAAATTTTACCCATATCAACCTCAGATTATTGATGCTTCTGATTTTTCAGAGAAAAATGCATCCAGATTAAGCTAATACACACGGTACCAAACATCAGCATAAATGAGCTGGAACGAACACCAGTCCAGTCCACCAACACACCGAACATAATCGGTAGCAGAAAACCACCTAGCCCACCAGCCAAACCGACCACGCCTGAGACAGTGCCCATATCTTCCGGAAACTCATCAGAGATAAACTTAAATACAGATGCTTTACCTATCGCCAAAGCCACACCCACAACAAATAGCAAAATCGTAAATACCGTAGCATTCAAACCAATATGCATATCAAGATGACCGCTTACCGTACGGATAGACATCTGCGTCTGCGGATAAGACAACAGAAAAAATGCAATCCAACAAACCCACATCACAGCCCAAGTCACTTTATAGGCACCGTATTTATCCGACAGCCAGCCTCCGAAAGCACGCAACACTCCTCCTGGCAAAGAAAAACACGCAGCCAGTAAAGCAGCTTGTGTGAGTGAAAAGTGATATTCACCAACGTAATAACTCACCATCCACAAAGAAATACCCACATAACCGCCAAATACCACAGAATAGAGTTGACTATATTTCAATACTTGAGGATTTTTCATCAGCAATAGCTGTGCTTTCAGACTAGGCTGTTTGGCATTGGCTAATTTCGGTTCTGGATAACTGAAAAACCAGAAAAGCAAAGTAATCACCAATAAAATTACTGCATATACCCGCGGTACTGCCTGCCAGCCATAAGCAGTAATCAAAACCGGTGCCAGAAACTTATTCAGCGCTGCGCCCGCATTGCCTGCGCCAAAAATACCCATGGCAAGACCCTGCCGATCCTTACGAAACCACTTTGCCACATAAGGTGTACCAACAGAAAAAGAACCGCCTACAAGACCCAGCCACAATGCAATCCACAAAAACTGGCTATATGTATGCGCATATTCCAGCAGCCAGACAGCAGGTACACACACCAGCATTAAAAGAAAAAATACAATCCGGCCACCAAAACGATCTGCCCAAATACCCAACGGCACCCGAATAAGCGAACCAGACAACACCGGCATTGCAGTTAGCAAACCAAACTCTGTTTCATTTAAATGCAGCTGTTGTTTAATCGGCAAACCTAGTACAGCAAATACCATCCAAATCATGAAGCAAATGACAAAAGCAATCGTACTGGACGTCAGCACTGTTACCGACTTTCTGACTTCAGAATTCATCTTGCACTTCCCCCAAAAAAATTTATCCTAGTGTACGTAATCCCTCTTTCATATCCCATTAGTCATCAGATGCAGAATCGATACTTCAAAAGAACAACCATATATAAGCAAACTGGCCTATTGACAAAATCAATAGACCAGTTCAAAACGCAAAATTAAAAAAATTACACAGCTACTATCCCATCACTATTTATCCAAACCGTGTTCAACAGCATAAACTGCTGCTTGAACTCGGCTCCCAAGATTAAGCTTGCGCAAAATGTTCTGCATATGAACTTTTACTGTACTTTCAGTTACTTCCAGATTACGCGCAATAAGCTTATTACTGTTACCACGTGCCAGCCAGCGTAAAATCTCCCGTTCCCGTGGCGTTAGCGGTTCCTTCAACTCATGATTTACAGGCTCCTTCCGCCTAAGCTGCGTCACCAACTTACTGGTCATTTCGGGTGAAAGCACACTGTCACCATTGATCGCTTTTTCAATACTATCAAGCAAAAATTCTGTATCAATATTTTTAAGCAGATAACCCCGTGCACCTAGACGCATACATTCCACTAAATCACCACCGTCTTCAGATACAGTGAGCATCAGCACCACTTGTTGAGGATTATGGCTCATCATTTGCGGCAGTGCCTCTAACCCACGCATCACAGGCATATCTAAGTCCAGCAACACAGCATCAGGTTGTAACTGCTGTTGCATTTTTACCCCTTCCAGCCCATCAGTAGCCTCACCCACTACTTCAAAACGCTCACAGCTATCAATTAAAGCACGCAAGCCACGCCGAAAGAGCGTATGGTCATCCACAATCAGAATCCGGTACTTTTTTTCATTAGCCATCATTAATTTCCCAAAAGAATTACTCCTGAGTATGGATATACTGACGTGGTACCATCAGCTCCACACATGCTCCACCCCCCACCCGTGCAGAAATTTTCAACTTTCCATTAATTTTAGCGGAGCGCTCTTTCATTATATGTATACCCACATGTCCTTGCTGTTCCTTCTGCAGGAGTGTATCTTCAGCAAAACCAACACCATCATCCTCAATTTTCAGATTCAGCCGGTCTGCCATATAAGCCAAACATACTTTAACTGCATCTGCATGAGCATGTTTACGCACATTTGACAAAGCCTCCTGCACAATAAACACTACCTGTAACTGCACCTCAGGCTCAACTTCATAAACATCACCTTCAACAGACCAATCAACAACGATATCAGTTTGTTGTTCAAATCGCTTCATTACTCCTTGCAATGAACTAATCAGCCCTTCCGTTACCAGCCTAACACGAAAATTCGATAACAATTCGCGTACATCATCATAACATTGCTGAATGCCCTCATTAATAAATTCAAGAGTCTGTGCAGCCTGTTGTTCTTTATGCTCACCTAACGCTTTTTCCAGCACCTGTACCTGAATATTCAAGAAAG
Organism: Snodgrassella sp. CS2; assembly: GCF_050310315.1. NCBI lineage: Bacteria > Pseudomonadati > Pseudomonadota > Betaproteobacteria > Neisseriales > Neisseriaceae > Snodgrassella > Snodgrassella sp. CS2. The sequence goes on from NZ_JBNPBA010000001.1 coordinate 372,627, forward strand.
AAAGCGACTGAGCAATACTGTCATGCAAACCCTGTGCCATCAGATTACGTTCTTCCAGAATAGCCATCTGTTTGTCCAACTCATTTAGACGCATACTTTCAATAGCAATCCCAAACTGACTACACACAGTAGAAATCAAGCGCTGATTTTCTTCACTCAACGCAAAGGGCACTTTAGCAAACAGATGCAGCATACCAATTTCATCATCCACAGACTTCACCGCAAAGGTTAAACAAAACGGCAAAACCTGTCTTATCTGGCAGAAACGATTACGCTCATCAACAATAGCCAATGATTCAGTTTCAACTACCGGCACAGATTGCAACATCTGAGCACAACGCCCACCATCACAGCGATAATCTCTGAATCTATCCACCTGCTCTTCAGTCAGCCCATCAGATCCAGCCAGCTCAAGCCTCTGAGAATGCCGATTTTTCAACTGCACCACACAGGCATCCGCACCACTAAACACCTTCATTTTATTCATAAACACCTGCACAAGCACTAATAACTCATGCTGTTCTTGAAACAATGATGTCATAGCATACAAAACAGCCAAATCTTGATTACGCTTTACTAGCGCCTGTGTTTGTTCCGCTACCCGATTTTCCAGAGTGTCATAGACTTCATTTAGCTTAGCAGCCATTAAGTTAAAGCCTTGCGCTACCTTACCAAATTCATTAGCTGTGCCCACTTGCAAGCGCGTATCAAAACGGCCTTTACCAATCTGACCAATACCCTGATTCAAACGGAGTAACGGTGCGATAACTAAATGGTGCAGTAACAGAAGAGAAACAATTGCAGAAAAAATAGCCATCAACAGCACAAGCACCTGTAACCAGCGCAACAACTGAATATTATGAGTATTATCCTGCTCAATCAGCAGTACCAGACGATCAATCACCGCAGTAAATTCACGGGCTTCAGCCAAAAATGCCGCATCGCTCAGACGTCCATTTAAATAAGCATTACGGTCACCAAGAAAATCCTGTAACTGCTCCTCAATCTTTATTACTTGTTGCAGAAGCTGCTGATGCCGCCGTCCATTAACAAAACCGGTTTCATGCAAATCATGCAAATGCGTCAGAATTTCTTCAAACTGCCGTTGCTCCTGCTTAAACTGTTGCTCCGCTCCTGAAGTTTTCGTTACCAACACCATATAAAATACCCGTTTGCGCAGACTCCCAGCTTCATTTATTGCCATACCCAGCTCTTCAAGCCGCCAAGACGTATTCAGCGACAACCCTACTAAACTGGTAGCCAAAAACAGCCACACAGCAATAAGCACCACCAATACTTTAGAAAGCTTCTGCCCACGTAAAAACCAATGGTCAAATTTTTGCCACAAACTTTTCATATCACCCTTGCCAATAACAGAAGGCACAGTAACTTAAACTATAACTATAATATTATTTTGAATTTAAAATCCGCTAACATGATTGCGAGCATCAAATAAATTATTATTTTTTGAAATTTTGTTTATCATTCAAAATAAATTATTCAGATTATAAAACACCAACTATCATACTATTTACCTATTCTATTATTTTTTAAATACTGAAAAAAATTAAAACATGACAAAGCATGAAAACACTAGAAACCAAGTTAATCACATTTAAGGTTTAAATATTTACATCGTCAGTATTTCCAAAATAAAAAAATAAGGTGTTAACAACATTAACATTTTTAGTTTATTGACACATATAGACATATTCCCTATTTTTGCCCAGAAATTTTTGATCGATATGGACAATTTAATTTACTGTCTTCTGTAAGAAACAATATAAGAAGATAGGAATATAACTTGGAGCAAATTGTTTTAAATCAGTTAGCTTTACAAAATCCTATTTTAATTTATTTTATATTTAAGATAGACAATGCCAACATATACACTTTATAATCATTATTAACAAATTCAGTAATTTAATTTACCTGTATTTTCTTAATAAGAGGATGAAATGGCAAAACCTGACTTCAAAACTATGTGGACAAATTTTCAGTACGTTAATGTACCCGTTAAAGAAGTAGGGAAAAAAATTGGAGGTAAAGTTCAACAAAATATTGATTCAGAAATTTTCCAGAATGCTTGTGCAATACGAATGAGCTATGCATTAAATTATTCAGGTTTTCCTATCAATCGAGATTCAAGATGGAGCACATCTTCCGGTGCCGACAAAAAATGGTATATATTTAAAGTTACTGATCTAATTCGATTTTTAGAATGTAATTTTGGTAAACCAGACATTATTACCAAATCTACTACGAATATGAGTCAATTTAATGGAGTAAAAGGTCTATTAGTATTTAATGTTTCTATTTGGTCGGATGCGTCGGGTCATGCCACATTATGGGATGGAAGCAAATGTTCTGACCACTGCTATTTTGACGATGCAAATGAGGTGAAAATGTGGAAATTAAAGTAAAACTAATTTTTAGTCTAATAGTAATTTCGATTTCTTCTGCATTCGCACAGGTACACTCTCCGCTAAAAAATGATTTGGAAAATTTTACCTTGAGTTATTGTCTAGCTCAGAGTGAAAGCGGAGACATTATGCAGCGGGAAGCAAAAGCGGCTGTAGGCGCCTATGTTGAACTTGGTCGTTATCCCGCTGAAGCTTATGAAGAAGCAGCACTGATTGCACGCAATTACTCAAAGCGTCCTTATAAAAGTTATCAAGAAGGCGTACAGCTAATATTAATGAAATGCATAGATGCTTCACAAAGCAAAGAAATAAAATCAATTAAAAACCGTTTTTCTCAGAGAAAATAATTTTTTACTGAAAATTATATAGATGAAACAAAATTCCTGTTTTCAGATTATTCATTTACAGATAATTCAATTATTTTAGTCGTATTTATATAACTTTAATTATCAGGTTTATCCCATCTTAATTAGGCATAAACGAATATACCTTTTCATCTCGTGGCAGATGTAATCGTTTCCAACTTTCACAATAAAATAAATTTTTTGGTGTATTAGTTTGTGATCTAAAACAAATTATAATTATTTAAATACAGTTAATATATTTTTAGTAAATCTTTAATATTTTATATATATTTGCTCTAATCAAGCTAAAATCCTTACTATGTATAGTAAAAAATTTCTAAAACTCATACCTTATTTTCTGGTATCAATATCAATCAACACCATTTCCCAAACATGGGCTCAAAATATATATACCATCGAAAAAATATCTCCCAACGGATTGATTACCGTTTCTTTATCTGTACCAGTTGATACTACCAACAATAAAAATACGCAACTATCCTTACGCGACGATATACCAGTTACAAAACCACAAGTTATAAATGTAAGATGCGGACAAACCAAACTGAAACATGACAAATCAGGAAACTGGCTGCTCCCAACAACTTGTAATAAAGTTACCTGGCAAGTAAAACCCGAGCTATCAGATAATAAACCCATAGATTTAGCTAACCAATTAACACTTAAACTGAAAAAAGCAGGCTGGATATTATTTTCAGAATCTTCTTCTTTATTGCGGATCAAACATTCTGAGAGCGCCTCTGTACTCACTAGTACAAACAATATCCCCTTGCTTGGCGCCACTTCAGCATTGTACGGATGGGCTATCCCTCCGGTAGGTACTGCGCCAGAATTTTACATCATCGGACAACCCGAAACTCAGCAAAAAATCATAGCAAACCTTCCCGTCACCTATGTAATAGACAATCCACAACAAACCAATTGGTCTGAATTGCAGGCTTTACATCAAAAAACCCTACGTTATTTCACAACTATTCTTTCTCTACCCGCAGATCTACCAAGCAATGAAAAATCATTATTGCTTATTTGGTTAGGAACAGAAGCTAAAAACAAACAAGTAAATGGAGCAGCAGGCAGAAGAAGCTTTATCGCCAATTATGTTTATGAAAGAAATCACCGAATCAGTACAAGTGATAATATGCATAGCCTTTTAGTTATTGCCCATGAGCAATTTCACCAGTATGCCGATATGGTACGTTACAAGTACCCTGTAGATACATCTGTCTGGATAGAAGAAAGTTTAGCACAGTATTACGCTTTAAAATCTATGCAAAAAGCTTTATCTGCAGATGAATTTGAAACTATTAAAAATAAATTCTTGTCACAAGATCAAACTATTTATTTCAAATTTAGTGAGATTGAGCAACAAATTAAAGAAAACAATTACAAAAACTATTCCCTCTTATACAGCCAAGGACCAAAATTTTGGTATGCCATGGATCAGGCACTGCTGTCTTCTTCACAAGGTAAATATGGGCTCGATTCATTATTACCTGTACTAATAAACTCTGACTGCCAAAATGATCAACTTCCAGCTGCTTTCGTTCAAAAAGCAAACGAAATTGGAGGTAATCAGATAAATAATCTCTTAAAACAATATGTTCAATAAAAAGTAAATCAAGATATTTGAAAATAAAATTTTAAATAAGGAAAATTTCTTCTACAAATAACCGTAGTATAAATATACTATTTTAAATCAGATACAACCATACAGATTTTGCTATTGTAGTGAGTTTTTTCGCATTCTTTTTATTATTTTCTAAAACATAGAATGAATGAATTAAATCATATCCGGTAAACACCGTTCACAGTGGAGCGAAATGTTTCCTGTTTTTGCAAATCATACTTCTACTTCAAATCATCCGTATAAGAATTTATATAATTCAACAAATTAAGATTCAACAGTATAAGATAATCTGAGGCCTATTCGGGTTTATTATAATTTCACAACTTGCTACAAATTCTGCATCCATCTATTTTATCGCAGTAAGTTTATGATTAAAAAAAACTATACAGAATATATGATAAGTTTTTTTACTAAAACAGCTATTTTCAATGGCTGTTGATATTTTAAAAAATATTTTTTTACCAATTTCATATTTTGTACTGATTATTCATAATTCTATAAATATCTACAAAATAATAAAAAAAGAAATGGATTAATGACTATCAATTCAGTTTCTAACTCTTTAAAAAAGATTATTAATAAATTTGATACCAGTAAATATATCGCAAAAGAATACAGGCTTCGGCAGCTATCTATTTCATAAAACCTAAGCTGCCGAATCAAGATAATCAAACAATTTCGAAGTAAACAATAAAATGTCTCATAAAGAATTTATTGCTATTTATCTGCCAAATAAACGTATACCGTAAATCTGCTTAAAACATTCTCTGTTCAAATCGATTCGGTTTACCTGGCAATAACATAAGAATAATAAACCAGATTTGACCAATAATCGGTATCAGAGTAATCAAAATCCACCAACCCGAGCGATCAGTATCATGTAAGCGCCTAAACTGTAATGATAAAGTAGCAATCCATACTACAAATCCAATTACCAAAACTACAAAATTAACTGTCCAGTCACCCCATGTATAAATATCATTAATCGGATGTCCAAGCATTTTTTCAAGTACATACATCAGCAACATACCCAGTACATAGTTGATAACAATCGGCCACCAATAATCAGCACGGTTAGAAGTTCCAGAAAAATTAAAAATGTTGTGCCAGAAACGTTTATAAGACTCAATCATAAATCTATCTCCTAATAATAACCTGTATATATTTACACACTTAAAGATATAAATTTTTATTTCATAAATAGCCAAATTCATCTTAAAACTTATTTTTTTTCACTTCAAACCGTTTAATAATCAAAACAATTAATTACAAAATTTATTTTTCTTATAAAACCTTACTTAAATATTGAATGTTTTATCTTTTACCTTTTTAATTGATACAATATTTAATTACTTATCAGCAATATTTTGCACTTTCATCTACTATTTATTTTATTAAACATTGCTGACAAAGCAATACCAAGTAAAACAGCCAAAAATGATTTAATAAAATTTGCCTGTTTATTGATTTTTTTCAAAATAACTGTTCATTAAAACAACAGAATCACAACATATTAATTAAATCTATACATATAAATACGCTGTTTTAACCATAACTCTAGAATAATATCAATCAGATTAACTAATTAATAAATATATAGAAATCATAATAATAATATAATAACTCATAGAATGAATTGACTAATCAACTCATAAATAAAAAAACCGTATACATAAAGTACACGGTTTGAATAATCGATATTTAGAATAACTAATCATCTAGATGGTTATTTTGCGGAGCAAGTACAGTACGATTACCATTTCCTTCTGCAGCTGAAACAATTCCCTCTGACTCCATCTGTTCCACCAAACGAGCTGCACGGTTGTATCCAATACGCAGCTGACGTTGTACCGAAGAAATACTCGCTTTTCGAGTTTTTACCACCAGTGCCACTGCTTCATCATAAAGAGGATCCAACTCTTCTTCACTATTGCGTGGTGACGCATTGCTAAACATATCATCATCACTGACACCGGCCGTTAAAATATCATCGATATATTTCGGCTCACCAAACTGTTTCAAATAATGCACCACACGATGCACCTCTTCATCAGCCACAAACGCCCCATGCACCCGTTCTGGATAAGCTGTGCCGGGAGGTAAAAACAGCATATCACCCTGTCCCAGCAGATTCTCAGCGCCCATCTGGTCAAGAATGGTTCGGCTATCCACCTTGCTAGATACCTGAAAGGCAATTCGTGTAGGAATATTGGCTTTAATTAAGCCAGTAATCACATCTACACTCGGCCTCTGTGTCGCTAGTATCAAATGGATACCGGCCGCCCGAGCTTTCTGCGCCAAACGGGCAATCAGTTCCTCGATTTTCTTGCCTGCCGTCATCATCAGATCAGCAAATTCATCTACCACAACCACAATATAAGGCAGCTTTTCTAGTGGTTCTGGGTCGTCCCGATTCAGCGAAAACGGATTAAATAGCTTTTTATTTTGCGCTGCTAGCTCAGCAATTTTCTGATTGAAACCAGCCAAATTACGCACACCAGCATGGCTCATCAACCGGTAACGTTTCTCCATTTCATTTACACACCACGTTAACGCATTCGCCGCCAACTTCATATCCGTCACTACTGGTGCCAATAAATGCGGTATACCTTCATAAATGCTTAATTCCAGCATTTTAGGGTCTATCATAATGAGACGCACATCTTCCGGAGTAGCTTTAAACAGCATCGAAAGAATCATCGCATTAACACCCACTGATTTACCCGATCCAGTGGTACCCGCTACCAATAAATGTGGAGCTTTGGCCAAATCGGTCACCACCGGCTGTCCAGTAATACCCTGACCCAACGCCAGCGTTAGTTTAGAACGTGATTGCTGAAATACCGGAGCCGAGAATATCTCACTCAACCGAATAATCTGCCGTTTCGGATTAGGAAGTTCCAACCCCATACAGGTTTTACCCGGAATAGTCTCAACCACACGTATAGATGCAAAGCCCAGACTGCGCGCCAAATCCTTTTCTAAGTTTACAACCTGACTGCCACGCACACCCTGAGCCGGTTCAATTTCATAGCGGGTGATAACCGGACCAGCAAAAGCATCTATTACTCGTACCTTAACTTTGAATTCAGCCAGTTTTTCTTCAATGGTAATCCCATTTTCAAGTAAGGTTTCTTCACTCTGTCGTGCAGCAGGGTCATAATACGGCGGCAATAATAAATCCATACCCGGAAGCAAAGGTTTTAAAGACGGTGCGGGTATTGATTGATGAGAAGCATTCTGATTAAGCGCTTTTCGTAATGCCATCCCGATTGCCGTCTGAGCCTGAGTTGCCGAAGAATTTATTTGCTCTGTTGGCAGCGGTTGTTGATTCAAACGGGTAACCACACTCACGCTTCTAACTTCTGGTTCTGTTTCAGATAGACTTTTTTGCACCTGTTCCGGCACTAAATCTGGAGTTGTTTCAGACTCATTAACGCTGGAAGCATCTGACAACCAATAATCAGAAACTTTTGAATCAGTATTTTCTTCTTCCGCTGCGGCCTGCTCAGAATAAAAAGACGGTACTTCTTTCTGCTCTTCAGAATCGTTGAAATACGGGTCTTCAGTGGCCAGCACAGGATTTTCAACCACATCCGCTTCTTTGCTGCTTTCTTCATCAGTGTAAGAAATAACTGCATTATGGATCGGATTCGAATCACTAAAAGACGTCGTATTTGTATAGCCGGTACCACTACTTATACCTGACACCGGTGGTGGTATATCCGGCGCATACTGAAATTGATTTCCTACAGAAGGATCAGCATCATGCATAATGCTGTCACGATGTTCGTCCTCATCAAACACTGAAGAGTTGTAATCATCATCTACAGTAAAAGAATCATCCGCTGATGGTACCGTAACTACTGGCGCAGCAGCTATGGCTGTCGGCATCGGCTGAAAAGGTGTAAAACGTGTAGATAGTGGTGTATGTTCACTGCCTGCCACTCCTGTATAGGGGCTTACGGCCGACATATCAGCTACAGGAGTAGTCATCCGCACAGCATGGCGCTTACCAATTCGAGCAGCCGCCGGAATCACACTTTCGCGTACTACAGGCCGCTGAAATTTCTGCTTATTTAAAGGTGAATCGGTTTTAGCCAGATTAGCGTAAATTTCATCTTCCGCAATAACCGGTACACTATAGCCAGAATTAGTATGAGTGGACGTTTCCTGATGGCGCTGACGAGCCAATCTCTGGCGCAACAAATTTAAACGGATATCTTCTTCATTTATGACATGGACTCCATTGTGTTCACTACGCTGTCTAGGTTCGTGATGAGCGTGAGCAGAAAGGGAGTTTGCTGCATGTGCCAGATGTGAAGGAACGCCAACTGAGTTTCCCAATTTGCGCTGAGTAGCCTGCTGTAAATCATTTAAATCGAAATTTTTCAGCGCTCGAGCTTTAAGCAGGGCGGCTTGTTCAGCCTTAGTATGCAAGCGAACTCTGTTTAACGCCGGATCATCAGGAGTAATTTCTCTGGCATGCCTATTCTGCTGTTTTTGACTATTTACTGGCTTATGCTGCCAGTTAATCTGTATCACCTCTAGCGCCGGAGCAGATTCAGCTACCGCATCCGTTAGAGGATGCGTAGCTACCTTACGCGTGGCTTCTGCTAATGTGATAACTTCCAGTTTTTTCTTCTGATTAAATACCACCGCTGGCTCAGCCACTTCTTCACTGCTTACCAAAATTTTTTCTGTAGTGGACTCTTCTTCCGTATCTGCTATCAGTTCCTTATCAGTGTTGGAGACATCAACCACTTTTGGTTCAGACTCAGTTTTATTTTCAACGGAAGATTGCATTTTCTGTGTTGAGAAAGAATCTGCTATCGGCAACTGTGTGTTGTTTGCTTCCGGCATCTCTTCAGCAGTTTTTGCCTTCGACTGTAGATATTCTTTATCTAGCGTAGCAGGATGAGGCGTTTCGGCTTTTAAAGGTTTCGGGCTTGCCTCAGTTACAGTAATCTGTCGGGCTAGAGGATGTTTTATGGGCAGCTGAGACTTGCTCGCTACAGAATCCATTGCATCAGGCTCAGTTTGTACATTCTGCTCTGATGTAGCTGACGCAATTTCCACCGGTGCTGCTGGTACTTTCTGTAAAGAATGTTGTGATTCTGCTGACGATTGTACTTTCTGTTGCTGCTGACTGCGCCGCACTGCTAATTTTCTCACTATACTTTTCAGTAAAGATACAGGAGCCGGAGCTGAAGACGACACTTTACTGTGCTTTAAATGCTCTTCATAGCGGGTTAAATAGGTCATTTCCAGCTGCCATTTACGCTCTTCAATATTGCGCCACCAGAGTAATGCGCCTATAGCCATAATTAACAGTAATAATACAATCCACCACATACGTATTCACGCTGCCTTTTGGTTAAAATCCGGTTTACAGACTCTTTTATTTTATTCGTGCTCCAACTGCACTTCTAAATTATCAATTAGACGCGTCGTCCCCAGTATAGCAGCCGCAACAATTACCAGATTTTTATCAGAAATCTGAGCTTTTGTCAGCGTTTGTGCGTGTCTGACTTCAATATAATCCACTTGCCAGCCATGCTGTTGCAAATAGGTTGCTGCACTATTTTCTAAAGCAGCAAATTGCCGATTTCCTCTTCGCATTGCTTCAGCCATAGTCCTCAGCTGTGCCGATAGCTGCGCTGCCTGTTCACGTTGTTCAATTGTCAGATAGCCATTACGGCTAGACAAAGCCAAACCACTATCAGCACGCTCAATTTCAACTGGAATAATGTCAATATCCATATTCAGATCCTGCACCATTCCCTTTATTACTGCCAGTTGTTGATAATCCTTTTTACCAAAACACGCCACATCCGGCTGCACAATATTAAAGAGCTTTGTCACAATTGTGGCCACACCTCGAAAATGGCCAGGACGACTACGGCCGCAGAGCTCATTCTGAATAGCCGGCGGTTCAACAAAATATTGCTGCGTTCCATTTGGATACAATTCTGTTTCTGACGGCGCAAACACCACATCAGCACCGGCCTCAGTCAGCTTTTCCACATCCTCAGCCAATGTCCGCGGATACAGATCAAAATCTTCGCCCACTCCAAACTGAATGCGATTAACAAATATGCTCACCACTACCGCATCAGCGTGTGCTTTGGCAGTACGCACCAAAGCTAGGTGACCGGCATGCAAGTTTCCCATTGTCGGCACCAGAGCCACCCTTTTCACTTGCTTGCGCCATGAACGCAGTTCAGTAATGGTATGAAATATATGCATTATTTATCCTGTTAGACTTAATCAAATTAAAACAGCACAAAATTATGTAAAGTCATGTCTCCATGAAAGCGGGATTATAGCACCGCTAAGCAGTAACACAGTGTACGGATAAAGCTTGTTTCAACAGTGAAATATGTTACTATCAAGCCAGACATGGCGGTAAGGATGCATATTTTGAAATGCAAACCATTGTATTGTAAGCAGCCTTCAGCCAATAATTTCAATAAAATTCAGGGAGTGTATATGAAAATCAAATACTGGCTGACCGCTGCAGCCGCGTGTTCTGCACTGATACTATCTGCCTGTGGTGGCAGCAACAGCAATTCTGCTTCTGCGCCTGCTCAGCCCAATGCAGATAAAACCTTTATAGTTGGCACCAATGCAGAATTTGCACCTTTTGAATCCCGCACAGCCGACGGTTCGCTCACCGGTTTTGATATTGATTTGCTCAACGCCATGGCCAAAGCTGGCAATTTCAAAGTACAGTTTAAAGATCAGCCATGGGATGGACTATTTGCTAGCCTCAACAACGGCGATCTAGACATTGTGGCTTCCGGTGTGACCATCACTGATGAGCGTAAACAAAGTATGCTATTTAGTGACCCGTATTTTGATATTTCTATGATGGTACTCACGCCAAAAGCCAAAACATTCCATTCGCTGGCTGAATTAAATAACATGCATCGCGTAGCCGTAGCCACAGGCCAAACTGGCGATTTGGCAGTACAAAAAGTATTGGGTGCACAAAGCACGAAAATTGCCCGTTTTGACAGCGTCCCCCTGGCCATCAAAGAGCTTGAAAATGGTGGTGTAGAAGCCATGGTATCCGATGGTGCCGTAATCAGTAATTATGTTAAAGCCAACGGTGCTGATAAATTCACCATTAATAAGGTACCCGAATTCGGTGTTGACCATTACGGCTTTGTGGTTCGCAAAGGCGATACAGCCACAGTGGAGAAACTGAATGATGCACTGAAAAAAATCCGCGCTAGTGGCGAATATGACAAAATATACGCAAAATACTTTTCCAACTAAACTTTAATTTGCATTCAGAAGAAAAAAACAGCCCGTTATCCTGAATAGCGGGCTGAACTGTATGTATCAGCATTCTGGCCAAAGCCATATTTACTTTAGTTTCCATTTCTTCAAAACGCATCTGCACATTTGGCTTTTATTTCACAGCGTTCTAAAATAGCCAACTCGTTAAAATAAGCTAAAACTAAAATGAGTTATCAAATAACGGTTTTACCAGCCGGTGAAACTTTTCAGGCACCAGAGGGAACATCACTGCTACAGGCAGCAATCGATCAGGGGATCATGCTACCGCATGCGTGTAAAAGCGGCTGCTGCGGAGCGTGCAAAGCTCAGCTAGTCAAGGGTCAAACTACTGAAATCAACCCACAGTCTGCCCTGAACAGTAATAACACAAATCAGCAGGATATATTACTGTGCTGCCAAAGTGCCAAAACAGACCTAACTCTATATTTGCCCAACTATAATGGCCATTCAGCACAACCAGTACAAACGCTGACTGCACGAATTGAAGATATTCGCTATTGTGGCCATACTGCCATCCTATCGCTGAAGCTGGCACAGCGAAAACCATTTCATTTCACTGCCGGCCAATATATCGATATTGTGCTATCCGAGAATCAGCGCCGTAGTTATTCGATAGCGGGTTTTGACACAAACCGCCGGCTGTTAATTATCCATGTACGACGTCACCATGGTGGCGTCTTTTCCGAACAACTCTTTGATGGCCGCTTGCGCCCGAAAGACATTCTGCATTTTCACGGGCCACTGGGCAATTTTCAGTTAAACAGCCAGCAAAAACCACTTATTATGTTGGCCTCCGGTACCGGTATTGCACCGATTGAAGCCATGCTGGAAACACTGAAACAACAGCAATTTCAACTACCGGTATCAATATACTGGGGTATGGCAGCAGAAGAAAATTTGTATGATGCTGCCGTGCTGGATAAGCTTTGTTCAGAGTTAGCACAGGCACAGTGGTCAGCAGTATTGTCGCATCCATCAGCATCATGGAAAGGTGCACGTGGCTATGTTCAACAAGCGGCACTGGCTGCTCATCCAGATATGAATAAATATGAAGTGTATGCATGCGGCCATCCGCAAATGATACATCAGGCCAAAAATTTATTTACAAATCAGGCTGGATTGCCTGAAGACGCATTTTTTGCTGATAACTTCACCCCAGCTGTCTGAGTGATCTATGAAACTAACGCCCCGTAAACATTATGCACTGAATGTATTACTCTTACTTATTTACAGCATCGTAATGATTTATGCACTGGCCTACCCGCCAAATCCTAACCGCATAATTGAAACATGGCTGGTCAGCATATTATTGCAACGTTTCTGCTCACGACTATGGTGCATCATGATGTGGCTGAGCGCAATCATTGTTCTGTTCTATCATCCTACTGCTACTCTGTACGGAAAACCGAGTTTTGGCATCGTCACTTCATTACTTAGTACCACAGCCAGTGAAGCAAGTGAATACATAGCAGCCATATCATGGCATACCTATGTAATGACAATTGTTCTGGCCGCTATACCGCTACTCATTATGCGTTTCAGCCGCCATACGGCTATCCCACGCTGGCGCGGCTACTGGGCTATTCCGCTTGTAATCGTACTAATGGTAATGACAATACAGACAGCGCGCAAAGGCTATACTACCGGTGGATTTGCCCTACGTGCACAGCCAATAGAATTTCTGGCCGATGCATATCTGCAACCGCGTGCCTACTTCGCCGAACTAGCAAAGATGAAAGCCGACTTAGCTAAACCAGATAATTGGCAAATTAGCAGTAGTCAACAGCAATACCGCAACTATGTATTGATTATTGGTGAAAGTGCCCGCGCAGATTATTTACATCTATACGGATTCAAATATCCGGACACCCCATTTCTGGACAAGCACGCCAGCATCATCATGGATAACATGCTGTCTGCCGGTCCCAATACGCCCATCTCGCTCTTACATGGTCTTACTCTCAGCCATGGTAAATCATTCTCAATTCAGAATAATGTGATTACTCTGGCGAAAAAAGCCGGTATGGATACAGCATGGTTGTCAAATCAGGGGGCACTTGGACAATACGATACATCTATTTCAACGATTGCTCATCAGGCCAATCACGTCACATTTCTAAAAACTACCGGCTACGATTTCGGCCAACGCAGTTATGATAATCAGCTCATTGAGCCATTGCAGAAAGTACTGGCTCAGCCTCTGGTTGCTGGTCAGTCCCGCCTGATTGTATTGCACATTATGGGTTCTCATCCCAATCCATGCGACCGGCTGCCCAACCCGCCACAGCACTATGTGGAAAATAACAACAGTAATTGCTATATCGATACCATTCGTCAGACAGACACTCTATTAAGCCAGATATATACAACATTGCAGCAAAATGGTGAGCCTTTCAGCATGTTGTATTTTAGTGACCATGGCCTGAGTCATGACAAAAACACCTTTGAGAAAAACAGTTTAGTACGTTCTTCAAGCATCCTGCGCCACAACGACCATTTTTATCAGAATTATCATGTCCCGCTAGTCATTATCAACAGTGATCAGCCTAGGCAGACACACAATCAGGCTCAGCGTAGTGGGCTGGAACTATTAGACGGAATTGCACAATGGCTGGGCATCTGCTCACCACAACTACCATTTGCCAATCAGTTTTTCAGCACGGCAAACAGTAACAATCCGCAGGTTCTCGACTTCAACCAGCATTTACAATCCGTCAAACAGCTACGGGATGATCCTTTGCCTGCAGATTTACAGTAAATAAACTCACTATACTAACTATCTGTAATAAAAAATAAATATCCCTGCCTAATTTATTCAGCAGGGATATAACATTAATTTTGATTTAATTTTCTTAAACATTTTCATTTGATTTGTATCAAAACACACTCAAATGAAAACATTATAATGAATTTACTTTGATTGGTTTCCTCTTGATGTGTGTGTTTAAGTGTGGCGTTTCGCCACACTTTTTTTTATTTTAATTTTAGCTTTCTTAATCAAATCATTCAATTGTTACCGATTCCTTTTTCTTAGAGCCGGATTGATTGGCAGTAGAAAAAACTAGCTTCACTTCATCAGACTGCGGCAAATAATCAATCAATACATCACCTCCTTCACTCAGACGGCCGAAGAGCAACTCATCAGCCAGCAGCTTACGAATACGCTCCTGAATCAACCGGTGCATGGGACGAGCACCCAATGCAGCATCAAAACCGTGTTTGGCCAAATAGCTGCGTAAAGTTGGTGTGAATTCAGCCACCACCTGTTTAGCCAGCAACTGCTGCTCCAGTGCCAACAAAAACTTATCCACGACTTTCGCAATTATTGCTTGATCCAGAGCTGTGAATGGCACAATTGCATCCAGACGGTTGCGGAATTCAGGCGAAAACGCTTTCTCAATAACGGCCAGACTATCAACCTGTCCGCGCTTTCCTGTAAAGCCCAAATTAGGCTTAGCCAATTCAGCAGCACCGGCATTGGTGGTCATAATCAGAATAACATTCCGGAAATCCGCACTGCGTCCATTATTATCCGTAAGATTGGCATAATCCATCACCTGCAACAACACATTGAATACATCCGGATGTGCCTTTTCAATTTCATCCAGCAGCAGCACACAATATGGCTGTTTATTGACTGCATCAGTAAGTAATCCGCCCTGCTCAAAGCCCACATAACCCGGCGGAGAACCAATTAGACGCGAAACAGCATGTGGTTCCATATATTCCGACATATCAAACCGCAGCAAAGGCAAGTCCAGCAGCTGCGCCAGCTGTTTGGCAACTTCAGTTTTGCCAACGCCAGTCGGGCCGGCAAACAAAAAGCTGCCAATCGGCTTATCAGGCTGTTTGAGACCAGAGCGCGCCATTTTAATCGACGCTACCAGTACATCAATAGCTTGATCTTGTCCAAATACTTTTGCTTTTAAATTATCAGCCAGAAAGCGCAATACCTGCTTATCATCATGCGAAACAGTGGTTTCTGGAATACGTGCAACTTTTGCCACAATCGCCTCAATTTCAGCACGGCCGATAACTTTACGTTGTCTGGATTTCGGCTGGGTTTTTTGTGCTGCCGCGGCCTCGTCTATAATATCAATAGCTTTATCTGGCAGAAAGCGCTCATTAATATAGCGAGCAGACAACTCAGCAGCTGCCTGAAGCGCACCTCGCGTATAGCGTACCTGATGGAAATTTTCAAATGCAGGTCGCAACCCTTGTAATATCTGCACCGTTTCAGTTACCGATGGTTCTACAATATCTATTTTCTGAAATCGTCGGCTTAAAGCATGATCCTTATCAAAAATAGTACGGTATTCCTGATAAGTTGTGGCGCCAATACAGCGCATACTTCCTTTAGCCAATGCCGGCTTAAGCAAATTAGAGGCATCCATCGTGCCGCCAGACACACTGCCGGCACCTATAATGGTATGAATTTCATCAACAAACAATACCGCCTTATCTAGTTCGCCCAATTCTTTAATAACGGCTTTCATGCGTGCTTCAAAATCACCGCGATACTTGGTACCGGCAAGCAAAGCGCCCATATCCAGCGAAAAAACCACTGATCCTTTGATAGATTCTGGCACCTTATCATGTACCAGCATATAAGCCAGCCCCTCTGCCAGTGCCGTTTTACCCACACCGGCTTCACCTACCAGTAAAGGATTATTTTTACGCCGCCGGCACAAAGTCTGAATCAGGCGTTGCATCTCCTCATTACGGCCAATAAGCGGGTCAATTCGGCCGGCAAGAGCTTCCCTATTCAGATTAACAGTATAATTTTCTAAAGCTTTTACTTCTGCCTTGCCCGCATCTGCCTCATTATTTTGTTCAGTATTTTTATTCTGAACCGGATTATGATTGCCAAGTGTCAGATAGCGCAGCACATCCAGACGGTTCACGGACTGCGATTCAAGAAAATAAACCGCGTGGCTGTCCTTTTCTGACATAATGGCCACCAGAACATCCACAGGTGTCACCTCACCTTCAGTATGCGCAGCACGTACATGCACAATTGCCTGCTGCAATACACGCTGAAATCCAAGCGTAGGCTCCAACTCAGACTGCTCTGCCACACTTTCCGGCAACACCGGTGTATTCTCATGAATACTTTGCTGAAGCTGTTTGGCTAGCAATTCATTATCCACCCCTACAGCCCGTAGCACCCCGCTCACATCTTCACTTTGCTGCAACAGGCCGAGCAGTAAATGCTCCACACCAATAAACTCAAACGCATGGTTCCGAGCCTCGGCATAAACATACTGCAGAATTTTTTCTAGTTGCGCCGAAATCATACCCGACCTCCTGACAAAGTAACATTTTCAATTCAGAATGCAACACACAGCATTATCAGCATATACATGAAGCACTCACGTTAAAAATCAAGTAACACCCGCCGAGTGTACCGTGGCATCTAGGTTTTAATACAACATCTCATTCTTCTTCAGTCAGACAACGCAAAGGAAAGCCAGCAGCTTCGGCACGTTCAAGCACCTGATTGCATTTGGTTTCGGCAATATCCTTCTGAAACACCCCACACACACCGCGTCCAGACTCATGCACCATCAGCATAATGGCAATCGCCTGAGTATGTGGCAAATGAAACACTTCCATGAGTACAGTTACCACAAAATCCATCGGTGTGTAATCATCATTCAACAATACCACTTTATAGCGCTTCGGTGGCTTTAACATGCTTTCCTGATTCTGGCTAACAGTTTGTGTTCTAGTATTTGACATTGTGCATAAATCTACATGTATCTGTGGGTTTTTAGTAACGGTTTTAATAATTTTATCATTTTTCGGTAAGCTTGCTTGACGTTAGTTCTTAACCTATGTAAAAAGACTACTTAACAAGTCAGACATAGACTGCCAAACAAATAGTTGTACACCTGTTCACTAATTTGTAGGTTCTACTGTGTCGCAAACTTGTTCTTTATTTTGTTTTTTATGTATAGGAAGTTTCATGGCAACTGGTATTGTTAAGTGGTTTAACGACGCTAAAGGTTTTGGTTTTATTACACCTGATGAAGGTGGTGAAGATTTGTTTGCTCATTTCTCTGCAATCAATATGAACGGCTTCAAAACCTTGAAAGAAGGTCAACGCGTATCTTTTGACGTGACCACCGGTCCAAAAGGTAAACAAGCGGCCAACATTCAGGCAGCTTAATCTTAGCCGGTTGTCCGGTTAGACAAAAATAGCGGCAATGCCGCTATTTTCTGTTTGATACTGAATATACTTACATTCTGCAATTACCAGTAGCCTGTCATTTATTCATATCAGCTCAACTAGGACCAGTTGGTTAGTTTAGACACATCAAATTTAATAGAATTCAAATAAATAACTGAATTTGCTAAATAAATAGCTGGTCCGATTTTTAATTTATTGTACTTAAAAACCTGAATAATGTTCTGATTCAGAAAATCCTATCCGTTCCCCATCAGAATACAATTTTCATAAGTAACTATATCAAGCACACTGTTGCTCTCTTTATCTAAACTTCTTACCATTCTGCACAAAAAAACCGCAGCCTATTAGAAGCTGCGGTCTTCAACTCAAATCTGATAGTTATTCTGCTTGAACGGTTGTTCCGGCTGGAAGCAGTAAATTCAGCACTATCGCCAGTAAAGCACATAGTCCTACACCAGCAAAAGCCATGGTACCGATTTTCACAACCATGCCACCTACACCCACAATCAAAACAGAACTCACAATCACCAGATTTCGCGGTTGCATTAAATCCACTTTAGCATCAATCAGCGTTTTTAGCCCCAGAGAAGCAATCGTGCCAAATAGTAGCAACATGATACCGCCCATTACAGGCAACGGAATTGAGCTCAGAAAAGCATTAAATTTGCCAAAAAAGGCCATTAAAATCGCAAACACAGCTGCCCATGTCATAATTACCGGATTACTATTCTTGGTAATCATCACCGCACCGGTAACTTCACCGTAGGTTGTTACCGGAGGGCCGCCGATTAAACCGGCAATACACACACCTAAACCATCTCCAGCTAAAGTTCGATGTAAACCGGGGTCTTTCACATAATCATTACCCGTCACCTTACCAATAGCCATAATTCCGCCAATGTGCTCAATAGCCGGCGCAATCGCTACCGGCAGCATAAACAGCGCAGCCTGCCAATTAACTTGCGGAGTAGCAAAATGGGGAACAGCAAACCACGGCGCCGCAGCCATAGCACTGGTATCCACCATTCCGGTTAGCAATGCCATTATATAACCGGCTGCCACACCTATCAGAATCGGAATCAAACGCATCATCTTACTGCCGAATACCGTCACTATTACTGTTACCGCAAAAGTAAAACCTGACAAAAACAGCGAATGCGCATAATCCACAACTTGTTTATCACCGGACTTACCCATAGCCATATTACAGGCTACCATCGCCACAGAAAGCCCAATTACCATAATCACCGGACCAATAACCACCGGCGGCAGCAAACGGTGCACCGAAGCCAGCCCGCGCCACTTAATCAGCGCAGCAAAGACAAAATACATAAAGCCAGCAGCGAACAGGCCAAACATAGTCGAACCCAACCCCCATTCCTGCATGGCATATATAATCGGGGCAATAAATGCAAACGAAGAACCCAGATATATCGGCACCTTACGTTTAGTACAAATCTGAAATAATAACGTGCCAACACCCGCACCCATCAGCGCCAGAGCTGGATTTAGCCCTGTTAACAACGGCACCAGAACCATGGCACCAAAGGCCACAAACAAAATTTGTGCGCCGGCCAGCGCTAGTTTAAATTGGTGTCCCACCCAGACACTCCCCATAAAATAATCAAAAACTCTTCATTATAGTCTAGTACCAAATAAAAAATAGTTATAATTTGTCGCCAATCAGCTAAAGCTTGAATAATTTAATTAATTTTTAAATCATAGCCTTATTTGTAAATTTAAAAAATAATTCCTATTTACTCTTGCGTATTTGTTCATTATTGCGCATAATGCGCCTCTCTTTAGCCGGCATAGCTCAGTTGGTAGAGCAGCTGACTTGTAATCAGAAGGTCCCGAGTTCGACTCTTGGTGCCGGCACCAGTTAAAAAAAAGCGTAATCAAACGATTACGCTTTTTTATTTGCAATTTAATCATTACATCTCTCGAATAATCAGTCCACAATCTAAGTTTTTCCTTCTACACACCTGATCTAATAATAACGCACCCGCCATATATAACCTATGGATTACAACGCTAATCAGCTGAGCCAGCCTAAACGAATATCCGGTACAAATAAAATACTGACTTTTTATTTTCTGAAGATTTAGAGTCGAAGAAGCCTCCAACTCCTTCAAATCCATTGAGTATCTTGCTTTTCAAGTCATTCCCAACGCTTTATTAGCACCTTCACCCATAAAAACAGCCATAACTCATCCCAATTTACATAATTGATGACTGAAACAATTAATTCAGGTATTTATATTTACTTTAAAATAATGGTTGTGTTGTTAAACTCTCATCTATGTCCAAAAAATACTGTTAGGCAAGACTATCCAACTACATTAGATGCAACCAATAAATAAAACTGATTAATAAATTTTAGTATTTATTAATCAATCCATATAAGAGCACCCTCATCACAAATTAATAATTCAATACAGCAAATAACAAAAAATTTAATTAAAATAAATTGTTAATCAATAATCTTCATCTCAAGTAACTATTACATCTGTTAAATTATTGTTAGCAGAAACCAATAATTTGTTTTAGAATATGCAAAAGCTGAACCAACATCGCCCATCCACCTGAGCTGCTCAGGATTACTGGATGGCGTTTTTAATTGTGGCCGACTCAGCATAAATGTAAATTGCAATAATCAACTCATGTCTCATACTACCTATCAGTTAAAACCGCATGAACGCCCAATGATGGCCGGTTCCCCTTCCTTTCCGGACCATCCGTGGAAACGCCGCGTCTGCTATGCCATCATCGGCGTGATCGTAGGCTTAACTGCCGGATTTACCAATGGCATGATGCTGGCCAATATTCCTCAGATTCAAGGCTATTTGGGGCTGACACCCGAGCAAGGAGGCTGGATACAAGTCTCTTATTATATGTTTAGTGCCATCATTAGCGTCTTACTATTTAAAATTCGTCAGAATTTCGGGTTGCCACGTTATGTTAGCTATATCGTTACGGGACTAATCATTACCAACTGCCTGCAATTCTTTTTCCATGATTATCATATGGAATTATTTGCTCGCGGTATGAGCGGACTCGTAGGTGGCAGTTTAAATAGCATGGCCATGTACTACATGATGCAAGCCATGCCCGCTATACATCGCGGTAAAGGCATACTACTCGGCCTCGGCTTGACCCAGCTAAGCCAGCCGCTGGCCAGATTTCTTTCTCCTTTGCTGTTGCAGCACGAACAATTTCAGCTGGTGTTCAGCTTTCAGCTTGGCATGGCGTTGCTGGTATGCGGAGCCGTATGGCTACTTCCTATTCCTTCTGGCTATCTGGAAAAATCATTCGAAAAAATCGACCTAATTAGTTTTCCTCTAATGGCTGCAGGCATCGCCTTTATTTCCGCTGGTGCAGTGCAGGGACGCATTGTCTGGTGGGACAAAGACTGGATTGGCTGGCTGTTTGTTGCCGGCGTTGTATGCTGTATGCTTTCCGTAATTATTGAATACAACCGCAAGCGGCCAATGTTTGATATCAAATGGATGATGCATACCAACGGCATGTTACAGGTATTGGTTTTCGGCTCACTTATCCGCGTAGCCCTGTCCGAGCAAAACATGGGTGCAGCTGGTCTAATGACAGCATTAGGTCTAAGTAACGATCAGATGATTCATTTCTATGCCGTAACATCTTGTGGCGCAGCATTGGGACTAATGACTAGCGTACTAACATTCAAACCTACCGATATTAAATTACCACTGGTGATTTCATTCGCCATCATCGCCATTGCCAGCTTTATGGAAGTTGGACAAAATCAGTGGTCGCGACCAGTGAATTTTTACCTACCAGAATTCATGATTGCTTTTGCATCATTATTCTTTTTCGGTCCTGTGATGATGGAGGGTATGATTCGCGCGCTGGCCAAAGATCCTGTTTACATCATGAGCTTCTCCGCTGTATTTGGATTTTCACAAACTGTCGGTGGTCTAATTGGTTCAGCTCTGCTGAACGCCTTTATCACCATTCGTACCCGTGTGCATTTAATCAATAGCGCCGATGGTTCCTATTTAACTGACCCTCAGGTTAATCAACTCATCCAGCAAAATGCGCAAGCCAGCCAGCGATTCAGCTTCGACAGCACATGGAATCACGCATATGGCGTGAGTAAATTGATTCAGCAAGATACCATGCTGGCACAAGTAGCCGCTTACAATGATTTATTCGTTACCGTAGGCATTGGTTCATTAATCTGTTTTCTAGTAGTTGGCGCACAACGCTGGTGGCATCAGCTGCATGGCACCAACCCTATCGGAAAAGAACTCAGAGGCTTTGCAGCAGCACGCCAGCGCGCGATGCAGGAACCGCCCAAACAATAAGCTGAAATAATATTTAGGATAATAATGACAAACACACCACAAAACACATCTGGACAAAAACCAGATACCGAAACAAACAAGCCTGAAAACTCGGCATCTGCCACCCAAAATTTAGGCAGCGCCTCTTCATCAGCACAGACCGGTGACAAACAGACCAGTTCAAATCAAAACGACGGTGCTGCGGCCGCCGGCCAGAATAACACGTCACCCACTCAGCCATCAGCCAATCAGTGGCAGCCACCTAAACGCAAATGGTTTGTCACCGCTATGCTGGTACTGGTGCTGATGCTAGGTGTTCTAATGATTTTACGCGCATGGAAATTGCCACCATTTCGCAATTCCATGGTTTCTACCGATAATGCTTATGTACGAGGCCAGACCACTATCATTAGCCCACAGGTCACCGGCTATGTTACCAAAGTATATGTACAGGATTTTGACGAAGTAAAAGCTGGTCAGCCACTTATTCAGATAGATGATCGCATCTATAAACAGAAAGTAGCGGCTGCGGAAGCCGGAATTGGTCTGCAAGATAGCTCCCTAGCTAATTACGAACAAAACCGCCGTATCAAAGAAGCCAATCTGGTTGCCAGAGAAGCAGATATAGCCAATGCACAGGCTCAGCTGGAAAAAGCACAGGCCGATATGGCAAGGGTAAATGTACTGGTGGCAGACGGCTCTCTGTCTTTGCGTGAGCGTGACCAGACACGTGCCGCATTAAAACAGGCACAAACCGGCGTTGCAGAAGCCAAAGCCCAGTACCGCGTTGCTCAGGAAGACCTGAAAAGCACCCATGTCAATAAGGGCGGCCTGAAAGCCAATGTGGATAATGCACATGCCCAGCTAGGTCTGGCACAGATTGACCTGTCCAATACGGTAGTGAGAGCGCCGGAAAATGGCCGTCTAAGTGAAATCAGCGTTAAAAATGGCCAACTAGTAAATGCAGGCACACAATTAATGTTTCTGGTACCGGCACGCAAATGGGTAGTGGCCAATTTCAAAGAAGCTCAGACAGCTAATATTCGAATTGGCCAGCCGGCATGGTTTACCGTAGACGCATTAAACGGCGCCAAAATCAGAGGCACAGTGGAAAAAATCTCACCAGCTGCAGGCAGTGAATTTTCCGCCATCAAACCTGATACCACCACTGGCAACTTTGTCAAAGTACCGCAACGCATTGCCGTACGCATCCGTATCGATAACCATAATGAACTATTTGAACGCCTGCGTCCCGGCATGTCGGTAGTAGTCAGTATTGATACCACTAGGGTGAAAGCATGAACGCCCCATTTATTAAGTTATCCTTACTTACGGCTATGGCTATCAGCCTCAACGGTTGTATTCCTCGTATACCGGCTGTACCGGCCACAGCACGAGTACAAGCCCCCACTCACTGGCACGAACAATCCACAACAACTAGTCAGAACGCAGATGCTCAATGGTGGAAACAGCTGAATGACCCTGTGCTGGATCAGCTCATCAATGAAGCTCTAACAAACAATATTGATTTAGCTCTGGCTCAGACCCGTATTCAGGAAGCACTAGCTCAGGAACATGCCTCGCGCGCCTCGTTGCTACCCACACTGGAGGCCAGCGGTGGCACCACCCGCCAGAAAAGTCTGAATGCGTTTGGAGTGGCCACTTTAACACGATTAGAACAGCCTAGTTTTCAGGCCGCCTATGAACTGGATGTATTCGGTAAAAACCGCCATGCCTATCAGGCTGGCCGTTTAAACCGACAAGCCACTGAAACGGCCGAAGCTGCAACACGCCTGAGTGTAATCAGCACCACAGTAAAATCCTATATTACCCTACGAGCTCTGGATGAAAAACTCAATCTGCTACAAAAAACATTAGATGCACGACAGTGCGAACTGAAAATTGCCCAGTCCAAAGCTAATGTTGGTTATACATCCAAACTTGAGCTAAATCAGGCACAAGCAGAGTATGCCGCCACATTGCAGCAGATTCCGGTAGTCCAATCGAGTATCAGCCAGCAAGAACATGCATTGAGTATGCTGGTTGGTTCCAGCAGCCGCACCATTGAGCGTGGTTTACCATTATCCCAACTGCAAGCACCGGCCATTCCTGACATGCTGCCGTCTGAACTGATGCAGAATCGTCCAGATATAGTTCAATCTTCATTATTACTGGCTGCCAGCGATGCCAATCTGGCTTCAGCGCGAGCACAGTTTCTACCGTCAGTGAAAATCAGTGCTGCTTTTGGCCGTATTTTTTCCACTGCTCCGATTAAAGAACCGGTAAACGTCTGGAGTATAGGCGGCAGTATACTGGCACCCATCTTTGAAGGCGGTAGTATCAAGGCCAACTTTGATTTGAATGTAGCCAGACGCAACGAAGCTGCATGGAATTATCGAAAAACCGTGCTCACAGCGCTAAAAGAAGTGGAAGACCAGCTCTCCGCTAGCTACCGTCTGCAAGAACAGGAACAGGCATTGGAAATGGAGCAGAAAGCACTGGCAAGTGCTCTACATCACGCTAGCAACCGCTATCATGCCGGATATTCACCTTACTTAGACGTACTGGATAGTCAGCGCAATTTGCTCAGTGTAGAAAGTCAGCTAATTCAGAGTAAAGCGGATTACCTGAACGCACAGGTTTCACTATATCAGGCATTGGGTGGCGGCTGGACTCCAGCCAGAAACACTGATACCCATCATTGATACTTGGACTTATTTCTCGAAACAAGCATAATTTTTTTAACGGTCAGTCAGCACCCTGCTGCAAATTGGCACAACAACCAGTATGTTAAAATTGATTTTTAATTAGTATTCGTTTAATCAGTTTTATTATGTTTATTGCTTCAGAACACATCGACCGGCTATTACCACAAACCCAGTGCAGGCAATGTGGCTATCAGGGCTGTGCCCCTTATGCACAGGCATTAAGCCGAGGCGAGGCAGCCATTAATCTGTGTACACCGGGAGGAATGGCAGTTATCTGTGATCTGGCGCAATTACTCAATGTACCGGTGATCCCTCCTGCTGACATTAATAAAGCTCAGCAGCCTAAGGCTATAGCCATCATTGATGAAGACGAATGTATTGGGTGTACCGCCTGTATCAAAGCCTGCCCAGTAGATGCCATTTTTGGTGCAACCAAGCAAATGCATACCGTTATTACCAGCGAATGCAGTGGATGTGAATTATGTCTACCCCCCTGTCCGGTAGACTGTATCCATATGCAGCCAGTAGCAGACCAATGGTTACCCCGCTCTCGTCTTTTAACTGAAGACATTCAAAATGAGCGCTTTGCCGCGGCTAAACAGGCTCATACCCGTTTCCAACACCGTAACGAACGCTTGCATCGTCTACAAAAACAAAAACAACAGCAACTACAGGCACGGCAGAAGAAAACCACAGCCACAACAACTAAATTAAATTCAGCAAGCAACATCAATTCAGCGGCTCTGATTGCCAAAGCCATGGCTAAAGCTCATACTCAGCAGCAGCAACGACGTGTGCCGGATAATCACGATTCATTTCAGCAACAGCAGATTGCCAAAGCTCAGCAACAGGCCAGCTACCGCCGCGCCATGCGTGATTTCCAGTATGGAAATGAAAAGCAAAAAGCAGAGGCACAGGAATGGCTGCGTTTATACAAACAACAGCACGAATCCCAACAATAATGCGCTTAACCTGACAAAATTAAATAAAAATGCTAAAATTATAGGCTAAATTAAAATTATTTAGCTGTATAAATTAACGAAATTAAACAAATGAAAAAGCTGAAACTGATTCTGGCTACCGTGACTGCCCTGTTAATGGTTAGTGCCTGTGCCATTGCAGACAAACCCAATACCCGTTATCTGTCCGGTAACTGGCAAATTCGTACTTTAAATGGTGAGCCTACTCCTGATACCAGCGCTCGAATCCGTTTCGACCCAAATACACATCAATATTATGCTTTTTTTGGCTGTAATCATATCCAAGGTAACTACCGAGATTTTCGCCACACTCTGCATCTAAGCCAACCGTTCGGTATCGATAAAATGTGTGCCAACATCGAAGATGAACGCACCGGTACCGGTACCCTCGGTTTCGTTAATTCATGGCGTATCATAAACGATACCACCGGAGTGCGGCTGCAACTGTTAGATAAACAGCACTATGTACGTGTCGAAGCTCGTTTAATAAAAGATGCCGACAACGAACAACATTAAGCTTTCCATTACATTATTAGCAATAAATAATCTACAAGCACTTACAAAACAAAAATAGCCACATTGTCGTCCGCGACAATGTGGCTATTTAATTACTCTGAATTAATGCGGAGCAATCATATCTTCAGGAATCACCCACTCATCAAACTCTTCGGCAGTGAGGAAACCCAGCTCAATAGCAGCCTGTTTCAGGCTGGTATTTTGCGCATAGGCAGTTTTGGCGATTTTAGCAGCTTTTTCATAGCCGATATGGCGGTTCAGAGCTGTAACCAGCATTAGAGAATGATGCAAATTGGCATCAATTTTCTCACGTACCGGCTCAATACCTTCCGCACAACGCAGATTAAAACTATTACATGCATCTGCCAATAAGCGAACTGATTGCAGAATATTAAACACCAGCACAGGCATAAACACATTCAGTTCAAAGTTACCGGACGCACCGGCTACAGTAATCGTCGTGTCGTTACCCATTACTTGTGCTGCGACCATCGTCATAGCCTCACACTGAGTAGGATTCACTTTACCCGGCATAATACTTGAGCCAGGCTCATTGGCGGGAATAGTAATTTCACCAATGCCACAGCGCGGGCCACTGGCCAGCCAGCGGATATCGTTAGCAATCTTGTTCAGACTTACTGCCAGTGTCTTCAGGCTACCAGAAGCAAACACCACAGCATCACGGCCAGCAAGTGCTTCAAATTTATTTGGTGCAGTTACAAACGGTAAACCAGTCAGTTCTGCTAGTTTTGCTGCCGCTTTTACCGCATATTCCGGATGGCTGTTCAGGCCAGTGCCCACAGCAGTACCGCCCAATGGTAACTCATACAACCAGTGCAATGCCTGCTGCAAACGTTCTAAACCATGATCCAACTGGCTAACATAGCCACTGAATTCCTGTCCTAGTGTCAGCGGTGTAGCATCTTGCAAATGTGTACGGCCAATTTTAACTATATCCTTGAAGGCTTCAGCTTTCGCCGCCAATGTGTTTCTCAATGCTTTTACTGTTGGCAACAAATGCTGATTAATTTGGATAGCCGTCGCCACATGAATGGCTGTCGGGAATGAATCATTGGTAGATTGAGCATGATTCACATGATCATTTGGATGCACTGGTTTGTAGCTACCACGAGGCTGTCCGGCAATTTCGTTTGCCACATTAGCCAGAACCTCATTCATGTTCATATTGCTCTGCGTACCAGAACCAGTCTGCCACACAACCAGAGGAAACTGATCTGCCAGTTCGCCAGCCAGAACACGTTCTGCCGCCTGTACAATCAGTCCGGCACATTCGTCACTGATGCGTCCGAGCTGCTGATTGGTCAATGCAGCTGCCTTTTTTACCAAAGCCATGGCCTGAATCATGGCTGGCGGCAAAGTTTCACCACCGATATCAAAATTTTGCAGGCTACGCTGAGTTTGCGCTCCCCAATAAACATTTTCAGATACAGCGATCTCACCCATGCTGTCATGTTCAATACGTGTATTCATAACGTCTCCATGATTACGCACACATTTTATTTAAAATAAAACAAATATTTGTGCAGCGGTCAGGCATTAACTACACTCGCAGACCCTCTGGAATATATTTAATCCCCATTCTAAAGAAGCTTAATTGTGCAGCGATTCAGCTATCTTAGCCACCAATTTATCACATTTGTAAATAGATATTAATATAAACATAAGATTTGATTATAAATTTCCAACATCATTTACCTATCAACACTTAACTGAACTTAGATACAAATTCCTAAGCTAAGATCCTAACTTCATGCCACTCTAACAGCAATTGATTATGAAAAAAAATAATATAGGGAACAGTTTGTGGCAGAATAGAAACTACCAAACAACACATATAAAATAATGGATATAGCCTTTCAGTTTTCAGCATTACTGGCACTGGGCATAGGTGCACAATGGCTGGCGTGGTATCTGAAACAACCATCCGTACTGTTTCTGTTGTTCACTGGCATAATCATTGGGCCAGTGCTGGGATGGTTTCAGCCTGATAAAGTCATGGGCGACCTCCTTTTTCCGTGTATTTCTTTAGGTGTAGCCATTATCTTGTTTGAAGGCGCCCTTACGCTGCAATTTCACGAAATCAGCCAGCATGGCCGTGTAGTTCAAAATCTGGTGACCTTTGGCACCCTCATTACCATTGCAGTATTGTCACTAGCTACCTATTGGCTGTTTAAACTGGACATACGGGTGGCTATACTGTTTGGTGCTCTCGTCTGTGTCACCGGCCCAACTGTTATTGCGCCCATGCTGCGTAGCGTCAGGCCACGTACAAAGATTGCCAATATTCTGCGCTGGGAAGGCATTATCATCGACCCCATCGGCGCCATTGCCGTTGTACTCGTCTACGAGTACATAGTTTCCAACGGCCACGAAAATTCACTGTTGCTTTTTAGCAAAATTGTGCTGGTAGCTGTAATCTGTGGTGGGCTGGGTGCTGTAATTCTAGCCAATGCCATCAAACGCTATTGGCTGCCGGAATACATGCGCAACGTCGTCACCTTTGCATTTGTACTTATTCTGTTCTCTTTTTCCAACTATCTGGAAAGCCAATCCGGCTTGCTCACGGTAACGATTTTAGGACTTGCACTAGCTAACTGGCCCCAATTTCCTCGTCAAAGTATTCTGGCGTTTAACGAATCCCTTACCTTACTCTTCATTCCGACATTATTCATTATTCTTGCGGCACGTATGGACCTAGCTGCGCTACTTGGTCTTGGCTGGCACGGATTGTTGCTACTGATGATTGCCATGTTCGTTGCGCGTCCGTTGGCCGTTTGGTTTTCTTCTATCCACTCCGGTTTAAGCGTGCAGGAGAAACTAATGATTAGCTGGATCGGACCGCGTGGTATTGTCGCAGCCTCGATTGCCTCATTGTTTGCAATGCGTTTAGAGCACCAGCATTTAGCCGGTACAGAACTACTGGCACCATTGGTATTTCTAATTATTATTGGTACCGTGTTGATTCAGGGGCTGGGCGCAAAAACAATTGCTATCATCTTGAAAGTACGCGAACCAGCCAATAACGGCGTACTGATTGTTGGCAGCAACGATGTCGCCCTGATGCTGGCTAATACGCTAAAACAACTGAATATCGATGTTTTGGTTGCCGATTATCACTACATACAGATTGCCCGTGCCCGCATGCAGGGTCTTCGCACCTATTTCGGTAATCCGGTATCAGAAAATGCACAGACACAACTCGACCTAATTGGCATTGGCCATTTGTTCGCCGTCAGCCGCGATAAAGAACTGAATACCTTATGTGAACTCCAATTTCGGCATGAATTCGGCGAGCAGAATATCTACCGTATCCGTTTTGCCGAAGAACAGCATTTAACCGCTCGCGCCCAGAAACAACATCAGTTTGTTTCCCGCCAACTGTTTGAAAAAGAGGTGACATTCGGGCGTCTGGAAAACATGCTAAACAAGCAGGCTCGGATAAAAATTACCAACATTACTGCTGCCTACAACTATCATCAGTACTGTCAAGACCATCCGCAAGCAATTCCTCTGTTCTTACAGGATAAAAACAATACCTTATATATCATCAGCAGTGAATTTCAGCCTGCATCCGCCATTGGAAAAAGATTAATTGCATTGGATTACTGAGCATCAGTTCCGAAAGTCTCAGCGACTATTGGCTCATTCAACAATTTGCTGCCTGAATCAGATTATAATTAGCTAATTTTCCGGCCAATCCAACAAGCGCTAATACTGATGACACGTCTGCAGCACTCGGTGCCAGCAAATATGTAAGCATTGCCAGATAAATCTTCTGCCTGATATAAAATCAATATAAGATGGTTTGATGTTTTATGTGCAAACCATATAGCCAAAATAACGTAAGAATATAAATATTAATTTTTAGTATTTAATATCGATTCAAAAGCTTTCAAACGTTTATGAATCGACAATAGCTCAATAATAGTTTTCCACGAACTAATCAGATATTGGAACGAATCACGCACATTGCCAAACACGTTCAGAATCTGATTAATTAGCCCCAAAGTCATCGTGCCTGCTGCAATCGAAGGGGATAATATGAATAAACCGAATAAATTATCCAACTGCATGTACCATGTACTCACCAAATTAAAATAGGCGTAATGAAAATACAATCGGTAGTAATTCACCCTTACCCGCTCAAAAAGTTCTTTTAACGTAGCTGGCTGGGCGCGTGCAATATCATCCTCTCCATATACCAACTCTTTCCGGTAAGCTGCTTCTACTTTCTGATTATTGAATTGCAATCCCGGTAGCTTAATCCCCACCACCATCAGCAGCACCGTACCAAATAAAGACCAGCCTATCGCTGCCCAAACCAGCGAGTATTTAATTTCACCAATCAATGCAAGCACAGGTACATGGCTCGACAATTCAAATAGAATCGGTAAAAAAGCAATCAGCACCATCACAGCCCGTACCAGACTGACACACAATTCTTCCACAATAGTGGCAAAGCGCATTGTATCTTCCTGCACCCGCTGAGAGGCCCCTTCTACTGTATGTAATTTTGGCCAGTGGTCTATATAATACTGGTTCATCGCAGTGCGCCAACGAAACACATAATGGCTGACAAAAAAAGCATTCAGCATAATCATAGTCACCGAAACCATCGCAATCAGCAAAAATGTCAGCATATTCTGATAAATATTACTGATTGGCCCTCCACCACTGCTAAGCATCTTCTGTATCATGTCCCAGAACGGTCCATACCAGGCATTTATCGCCACACTTACCTGCACATTAAACCAGATGTTAAACAGAATTAATGCCGAACCCCATATAGACCAACGCTGCCATGGATGGCGTGCCACCACCGACCAGAAAACCGCGAATACCAACGTAGCCAGCACAAACCAGATATAAAACCATACAAAAGCAGGCGACCAAAAACGCGAAAGGCCAATAGCCAGAGGCTTATCAGCATAGCCTTGCGGAAAGCCGAACCATTCACCTGCAGACTTACCCCCCGTATACCAGAGAGCAATATTTAAACCAATCCACAAAATGGCCGACAAAAAAAACCAACGAGGCTTAGGAAAAAACGACTGGAACACAATTTCATCCTGACAAAAAAACTACCGGTTAAAAAAGATGGTTTCAACAATGTCAGCTCGTGCGTCACCAGCCATATGCATGCATCAGCAGAGATTGTAAAGAAGCTATTAAAAAGCGAGTGACCCACAAAGTCAATCAATATAGTTAATCCAGTAACGGATTTATTTTAAACATCTGTTTGTTGTGTCTGCTAGTCTCAAGCACAGCAAATTGGCTTAGAGCATCCATTTTAAAATGGATTTGGATTTGTTCGTAAAAATTACGGTACCCAAATTCCACCAGCAGAAAAAAAGATAGCAGAAAATGAGCAATGGCTAGAAAATTTAAAATATGCCATTTTTTCCACAAAAATATTATCCTCTATATTAAATATTTATTAGCTTATTTCACTATAAAAAGCAAAGAAACAAACCCATTATCATTATATTTTTAAGCATCAAAATACTTAAACGATGCAGGCAACTAATGTACAGCCGGCATCACGTTTCTGTAGCGCTTAATTTAACATATCATTCAGGGTTATTTTGCAGACCTAAAGTAATTAAATCAATTACCATGCGTGCAGAATTTTGGCCTGTTTGCTGTAAAAACTCATCAAAACTGATGGCAGCATTAGCGTCACCATTATCGGAAATGGCTCGGATGATGACAAACGGGATATGCAACTGATAGCAGGTCTGAGCAATGGCAGCGGCTTCCATTTCCACCGCCAGCACATCAGCAAATTTATCTTTGATGGCGCTGTTCTGCTCGGCAGTACCAATAAACTGATCTCCACTGACTATCAAGCCTGTATGAATATGTGCACCAGTGTATACTTGCGCCGCACAAGTAGCTGCTTCAACCAAAAGCTGACTAGCTTTAAATCTAGGTGGCAGCTGTGGCACCTGACCAGATTCATAGCCAAAAGCGGTAACATCGACATCATGATGAGCTACTTCTTGTCCTACCACCACATCACCAATCTGCATACCAGCTTTAAGACCGCCTGCACTTCCCGTATTAATCACATAATCAGGTGTATATCGTTCAATAATGATTGCTGTTGTCAGTGCCGCATTGACTTTACCTATTCCGCTTAGTGCCAGCACTACCCGCACACCCTTAATTTCACCTAGATAAAAATGCACTGCTCCAGCCACATCATCCTGACGTTTTTCCAGTTGAGTTAGTAAATAATCCAGCTCAGGCTGCATGGCAGCAATAACGGCAATTAAAGGTGTTGGCATCATTCAATCTTTGTCATATTTTTTGATAAAAACAGGATAGCAGAATTTACTTTATGCAGCCAGATAGGCATGAATACTAACAATGTCAATGTTACCTAAACCAAACCAGATAATTTGATTCCACATTTAGTAGCAGAATTAAAATAAAGACAATTGCGACTGCTGTAATGCTTTTCCAGCCAGAGCAGCACCCAGACCACTGCGTCGTTGCTGGCTATTTTTAATTCCCTGAACCATTTGTCTGGCAGTACCACAGAAAATAAACTGCTCCCGTGCACGAGTCAACGCAGTATAAAAAAGCGCTCGGTTAAACAGTGGGTCATCTGCTGCTGCGTTAGTCTGAGGAGCCACAAACCATACACTATCGTATTCCGAACCTTGACTTTTATGTACCGTAATCGCAAAGGCATCTTCGTGAGGAGGCAGACGGCTGAGAACCATCGAACGAAAAGAATTACCATCATTAAAATAGGCACACAGGTGACCAGAATGATTTTCATCAGGAAGAATGATACCTATATCGCCATTATACAAACCCACCGCATAATCATTTTGGGTAATCATGATAGGTAAACCAGCAAACCAGCTATTGGTATTCAGATGCAGCCGACTACGCAAAAACTGCCGGTAATGCCGATTAAATGCTTCAGCATCAGCTCGCCAAGCTGTCAACACCATAATATCATTTAGATGGCTAAAAACTGCATCAACATCATGATCGGCCACGGCCTGCCACCATGGCTGATGCAGAGCATACAAATCATGACACATCCGCTGCCAATCAGCCGAACGCACCTGCAACTGTGCCGGAAAACGGCGGACGGCATTCATAGCACTTTCATCATCACCTTTAATACAGGCAGTCGCCAAAGCACCGATACCTTGCGTAGCATCAAAACGGTAGCTGTGACTCAATGTAGCCACATGACTTGCCATTCCAGCCTGACTGCTGGTTTCGGGCAGAATCTGATTTGGCAGCAGCGTGGTAAGCTTTTGTTTTAGAGCAGGAGACAATACTGTCGGCCGCGACAACTCTGCTAATACATTACCAGCACCAACAGCTGGAAGCTGATTAGCATCACCAAGCAATATTAGGCGAACATCCTCTTTCAGAGCACGCAGCAATGCCCGAAACAAAGATAAATCCAGCATTGAGGACTCATCTACCACCAGAATATCCACCGGTAAAGGATGCTCAGCATCATAAGGGCCTGTTAAAAGAGGCGGTTGTAGCTGAAGCAACCGGTGTACAGTTTGACCGCCAAGCCGTCCCAGCAAACGTCTACTATCTTGATCCAAAGGTAGTTTACTTAAAGCTCGCTGCAAGGCATTGGCCATATGTGCTGCCGCTTTACCGGTAGGCGCCACCAAAGCAATATGCGGCGGACGTGATAATTTCCATGCGTGCTTGAGCACCAATCCCAAAATTTTGGCAACAGTAGTCGTTTTTCCGGTACCCGGCCCGCCATTTATAACCACAAAATGCTGTAATAGAGCCAGCGCCGCTGCAAACCTCTGCTGTGCACTGTCTGCATCCGGAAACCACTCAGTCAGATCAACAGCCACAGCCTCCATATCTAAAGGTACAGATTTTACTGTCGTGCGTTTCCACAGATTCTCAGCAATATCCTGCTCGAGTTGCCAGATACGGCCTGAAAACAAATGATTATCCAGCAAAACAAATGGCGTATACGCACCGGCTGCCCCTACCAGCATCCGACAATTGCGGACAGATGTCCGGTATTCGCGCGGAACAACAATATAACTGTCCCCCCGATTGAACGCCCATAACAGTGCATTAGCCCAAGGTTGCATCACAGCCCATTCAGCCGGAACAACTGTACCCAGCACCTGAGCCATTGCCGCCAGAGCCGGATGGTCGGGTTGTTCAGAGCCTGCCTGCACCGTTATTTCATTTGCCATACACTGCAACCATCATTAGCCATTAACCCTAGGGTCAGTTTGCTGCAAAAGGTATTAATTTCCCATCTGATACCGTTAATACCTCATCAAAACGTACAGCAAGCTCATCATCATGGGTCACCACTACCAGACTGGTGCCTAGCTCATGTTGCAAATCGAGCATCATATCGAGCACATTACTGGCATTTTTACGATCCAAATTTCCTGTAGGTTCATCCGCCAGAATACAGGCTGGATGAGTAACCAAAGCGCGAGCAATGGCAGCACGCTGCCGCTCACCGCCAGATAATTCTCCAGGACGATGCGCCAAACGCTGTTTCAAACCCACTTTATCCAGCATTGCTCTTGCTTGTTCTTCCGCCTGTGCTTTGGGCATGTGACCAATCAACAAAGGCATCATCACGTTTTCCAGCGCTGTAAACTCTGGCAGCAAATGATGAAACTGATATACAAAACCCAGATACTGATTTCGCAGCTGACCAATGGCTTTCTGACTCAGCTCAGTAATATCACGCCCCATTAGGCGAATGCTGCCTGAGCTGGGTGTATCCAGGCCACCCAAAAGATGTAATAAAGTGGATTTACCACTGCCGGAAGCGCCAACCACACTGATACTTCGGCCACTCCCGATTTTGAAATTCAAATCATCAAGTACCGATACCTGTAAATGGCCATCATCATAAGTTTTACTGACATGTTCACATTCAATCACATATTCCGGCTTATTCATAACGTAATGCCTCCGCCGGTTGAGTTTTGGCAGCACGCCAGCTCGGATACAGCGTAGCCACAAAAGCCAGTAGCAAAGAAATCACCGCAATAGTACAAACATCAGTAAACTCCACATCCGACGGCAGGTAGCTAACAAAATAAATTTGCGATGGAATCAAATGCTTACCAGTTAGGTGCTCAAAAAAGGCAACAATGCGGCCAATATTTAAACCAAGAGTGACACCAAACAAGGTTCCGAAAAAAGTACCCAGAAAACCGGCTACCGCACCCTGAATCATGAAAATACGCATTACACCGGCTGGGGAAAGCCCAAGAGTGCGTAATATAGCAATATCTGCCTGCTTTTCAGTTACCGCCATCACTAATGAAGACACCAGATTAAATGCAGCCACCGCAATTATTAGCAGCAAAATAATAAACATCATGCGTTTTTCCATCTGTACTGCATCAAAATAACTGCGGTTTTGGAAAGTCCAGTCACGAATCCAAATTTCATTCTGTAATTTAGGTGGCACAATTTTGCGAATCACATCTGGTGCATTTTGTGGGTCAGCCAGTTTCAACCTTAGACCACTTACATTATTTCCTAGCCGGTAAAGCTTTTGAGCATCACTAATATGGGTTAAAGCCAGCGTATTATCCACTTCATAAATCTTGGTTTTTACTACCCCTACCAGAGTAAACTGTTTCAGACGCGGCACCATGCCAGCTGGCGTGACATTTCCATCAGGCGTGATAACAGTGATTTTGTCTCCAATATTAGCACCCAGCGCCTCTGCCAAATCCTTGCCCAACAAAATACCGAATTCACCAGGTTTCAGTGAAGCAAAACCATTTTTGGGCATGCCGGCTCCATAATCCACAACTTTGCCTTCCAGTGCGGGATCAATGCCGCGAATCTGCACTCCACGTACCTCGCCGGCATTGGCTAACAAAGCTTGGTCTGCTACATAGGGTGCCGTGCCCACCACCTGTGGATTCCCTTGTACTAACTTTTGCAAATCCTGCCAATGCTGATCCA
The DNA here is from genome assembly GCF_050310315.1 of Snodgrassella sp. CS2. Classification (NCBI taxonomy): domain Bacteria; kingdom Pseudomonadati; phylum Pseudomonadota; class Betaproteobacteria; order Neisseriales; family Neisseriaceae; genus Snodgrassella; species Snodgrassella sp. CS2. The sequence continues at coordinate 409,056 of NZ_JBNPBA010000001.1, forward strand.
GACTGTTTTCATAAAAGCCCATTTCAGCATGCGGTGCGACACTGAGTAACTGATTACGAATTTCTTTTTGAAAACCATTCATCACCGACAGCACCACAATCAAAGTAGTAACTCCGAGTGCGATACCAGCAATTGACACTGCGGTAATGAATGACATAAACCCGTTACGTTTCCTGGCCCGTAAATAACGTAAACCAATCCATGTTTCCAGAGATGCCATGAGTAAAAAATTTCAATAGAAAAAACTGATTGTACCCGAGCGTAACGAGCAGCGTCATGCTCAACACTTACAATAACAATGTTAATATTCGTTAATCAAACTATCGTTTTACACCAGCACCAGTTGAACATCTCTCATCTCAAGTAGACTAGACTATTCAAATAATTGATTATATTTAACCTTTTAAATATTTTATAGGTCGAACTTAATTTCTGAACCATAAAAACCTAAAACCACAAACGCATAAATATGTCATCCTAAAAGCAAACTGCTTTTATCAACCCAAGTTCATTCTAACCTTCAAAACACACTTCCAAATACACAAATACAGCACTGTTGAAAGAGCATCTACATAGCAAAAATCAGCTTAGTTTTACCAGAATTAACCGCCTAATTTTGATTATCATCAATACAATAGCTTTAATATATGCCATTGTTATATATACTACTTTTGCTCAATAGAAGAGTACAAAGGTTTACGCTACCATGCGCCTATTTCTAATTTTAGACTGATTCTGATTAACTGATAATGCGTATGAATACCCCATCTTCTCCACTATATAATCCGCTTACCCTACCCAACGGGGCCATTCTGAAAAACCGGCTGGTCATGGCACCAATGACAACATGCTGCGGATTCTATGATGGCACGGTTACCGACAACCTAATTGAATATTACCGCCAGCGAGCTGGCAGCATCGGAACTGTTATAGTGGAATGCGGGTTCGTCGATACCATGGGACCGGCTTTTCCTGGCGCCATCGGCATACATAACGACGACTGCATCGAAGGTCTGAGCCTGCTTGCTGCAGCTATCAAAGAACAAGGTTCTAAAGCAATTATACAAATCTATCATGGCGGACGCATGGTGGAACCTCAGCTTATCGGCGGCCAAACACCAAAAGCACCCAGTGCCATCGCTATTCCTCGACCAAATGCCACAGTACCGGTAGCAATGAGCGCAGGTGAAGTGGAAGACATGATTATAAAATTTGGCGATGCCGCCAGACGAGCCATAGCCGCCGGCTTCGATGGCATTGAAATTCATGGCGCCAATACTTATCTGATTCAACAGTTTTTCTCACCTCATGCCAACCAGCGACAAGACAAATGGGGTGGTAGCCGTGAAAACCGCACCCGTTTCCCGCTAGCGGTACTAGAAATCAGCCGGCAAATGGCAGAAGAACATGCAAATAAAGAATTTATCATTGGTTACCGCTTCTCACCAGAAGAGCTAGAAGTACCTGGGATTACCTTTGAAGATTCCTTGTTTTTACTAGATAAACTAGCACAGACCGGTCTTGACTATGTCCATTTCTCCATGGCTGCGACTTTACGTCCATCCATCATTGATACTGACGACGAAACACCGTTAATAGATAAATACATTCAACAGCGTTCAGCAGCGCTGGCTAAAGTACCCGTAATCGGCGTAGGTAATGTAGTAAACAAGGCTGATGCAGATACAGCCATGGCACACGGCTATGATTTAGTAGCTGCAGGACGAGCATGCGTTGCCTATCCAGATTGGGCAGATCGTATACAGCAATACGATGATTTACAACTGTCCATGAATAGCGATCAGCGTACCGAGCTGTGCATACCCGAGCCCTTATGGCGCTTTCCGCTTATCCATAGCATGGTACGAGAAATCAACACCAAAAAATTCCATGCCGGCACCTACCAGCAGACAGTCAGCGATGACTACGAAAACAAATTCGTTATCAATGTAGAGCTGGGAGAAGATTTCATCAAAGACATGTCACTTATAAATGCCGAACAGCTAGACCATGTTTCCGTTCGCAATTTCAACGAAATCAAAGAGCGGATACTGGCTGCCAACAGCCCTTATGTCGATGCCATCAGTGGTGCCACATCACAGTGCGATGCCTTTAAAAAAGCAGTAACAAAAGCCATTTCCACCTCCTACAAAGTAGCCAGCATTGTTGAAGGCGGCGATGGCGACGACAAAACCTGTGATGTGGTTGTAGTAGGTAGTGGTGGTGCCGGACTGGCAGCAGCAATAGAAGCTCACGACAAAGGTGCATCTGTCGTCATCATTGAAAAAATGCCAATTGCCGGTGGCAATACCAATAAAGCCTCAGCCGGCATGAATGCCGCAGAAACCCTGTTCCAGCAACAGGCAGGCATTACCGACCATAAAGAATGGTTCTATAACGAAACCCTAAAAGGCGGTAAAAACAAAAACAATCCTGAACTATTACACTACTTTGTCGAACATGCGCCGGCGGCTATCAATTGGCTGGACGCAAAAGGAATCCGCTTAAACAATCTAACCACCACAGGCGGCATGAGCGTAGACCGCACCCATCGTCCGAATAATGGTGCGGCCGTAGGCGGATTTCTGATTAGCGGCTTATTGAAAAACATCAATGAGCGCGGTATCGAACTGATGCTCGATACCTCAGTCACCGATATTGAACTAAAAGATGGACGGATCAATGCAGTAATAGTGAATGACGAAGATGGCAATGAACAACGCATCAGCACCAAAGCAATCATCGTAGCCACAGGTGGTTTTGGTGCTAACGCGCAGATGGTGACACATTACCGACCAGACTTAGCAAATTTTGTAACCACCAATCACAAAGGCGCTACCGGTTCAGGTATCGCCCTGTTACAGAAAATCGGCGCTGGTACAGTTGACATGAATGAAATACAGATTCATCCCACAGTCGAACAAAAAACTGCCTATCTGATTTCAGAATCTATACGTGGCGGTGGTGCCATACTGGTATCACGGCATGGCAAACGCTTTGTCAACGAGCTAGACACACGCGATAAAGTTTCCAACAGTATCATCGCCCTTACCGATCATTATGCTTATATATTATTCGATGAGCAAATACGTCAGGAAAACAAAGCAGCAGATACCTACATCGGCAAAGGACTGGCTGTACAGGCCGATTCTTTAGTTGGACTGGCAGAAAAACTGGATATCAATCCCGAAACCCTCAGCAATACGGTAGAACGCTATAATCGTTTTGTCGAACAGCAGCATGACGAAGATTTCGGCCGCACCACCGGCATGCGCCATCCTTTAAACCAGCCATCATTCTATGCAATTCCGATTGCACCAGGTATCCACCATACCATGGGTGGTGTTACTATCAACACCAATACAGAAGTACTGGATACCAATGCGCAAGTTATTAAAGGCGCATACGCAGCAGGCGAAGTAGCTGGTGGCGTACACGGGGGTAACCGCATCGGTGGTAACGCCATTGCCGATATTATTATTTTTGGTATTCAGGCTGGTGATCAGGCAGCTGCCTATGCAAAAGACCTATAATTATTGATTTACCTTGCTCATCACCATGTCAGAAATCTGCCATACCTACAGCCAGCAGCTTATGGGAACAACGGTTTCTCTACAACTTTTTGTAGAAAACCTGCCGGCTGTGTCAGCTGTGTTTCAAACCATACAGGCTTTGGAAACACGATTAACGGTCAACAGAAACCATTCAGAAGTGATGAGCATCAACCATGCTGCCGGCTCACAGCCGGTAGCAGTCAGCAAACTAGTATTTGATTTAATCCGTCAGGCCAAACAGGCCAGCCTACTCCCCCATAGCTGTTTCAACTTTGCCATTGGACCACTGGTTAAACTATGGAAAATCGGTTTTAACGGCCACAGCGTCCCGCCTGCTGAAGAAATTGCCCAACGGCTAACTTTAACTAGTCCTGAGCTAATAAGGCTAGACGAAAAAAATCATACTGTTTTTCTGACCAGAACCGGCATGGAAATAGATTTAGGCGCCATTGCCAAAGGCTATATAGCAGATATAACCAAACTGGTATTAGCCAGCTATGGCATCCATCAGGCCATAATCAACTGTGGCGGTAATGTATTAACCATTGGAAGCTCACCCCTCACCAGCAATCAGCAATGGCATATCGGACTAAAACGCCCGTTTGCCGCCGCAGACAGCCTGCTGGGAATTCTGCATCTGCAAAATAAATCAGTTGTAACATCTGGGATTTATGAACGCTATTTCATCCTGAATGAAAAACTGTATCACCACATCATTGATCCTCAGAGTGGCTACCCTTTAGACAATGAGCTGCAAAGTGTCACCATCATTTCCGACAACTCCTTGACTGGCGATATCTATTCCACAATTCTTTATGGCTTGGGAGTAGAACGAGGAATAAAAGAATTAGATAAACATCAATATATGGGTGCCATATTTGTGACCAAAGACAAAAAAATAATCATCAGATCCAATCAGCACTTCGAATTTAAATCACTAGCAGATGATTACCAAATTTGCTCATATGAACTAAATTGAATTCCTACGAACTGCCTGAAATAGCCAATACCCAAATAATAAATCAATATTTTTAATTATCATTATTTCATCAATAATTCTTTCAGCACCGCTATTAGACGCTGCTGTTGCTCAACTGTCCCAATACTGATACGCAAAAAATTATCAATCCTAGCCTGTTGAAAATGGCGCACCACCACACCATGCTGGCGCAAAAAAACAGCAATCTCCTCGGCAGCTTTTTCTACGTGACAAGCAAATACAAAATTGGCATAAGAAGGTAAGACTTCAAAACCCAGTTGCCGTAATTGTTCAGTCAGCCAGATACGGTTATCGATGACTTTTTTACAAGTAGAACGGAAATAGCCATCATCCTTGAAGGCAGCAATAGCCGCTGCCTGTGCCACACGATCCAGCGGATAGGAATTAAAACTGTTTTTTACTCGCTCTAGCCCTTCAATCAATTCAGCCTGCCCCAATGCCAGACCAACCCGCATACCAGCTAGCGACCGTGATTTAGATAATGTCTGCACTACGAGTAGATTAGGATAATCTGTAATCAACTTCACCGCAGAGACACCACCGAAATCAATATAAGCTTCATCCACCAGCACCACACAATCAGGATTAGCTTGCAATATCTTTTCAATCATTACGAGTGGTAGGATACAGCCGGTAGGTGCATTCGGGTTTGGAAAAATCACACCCGCCACTGCCCCAGCGTAATCTGCCGAATTAATGGCAAACTGCGCATCCAGTGGTATCACACGCGGTTTCACATCATACAACTGACAATACACTGGATAAAAGCTATAGCTAACATCGGGCATCAACAACTGCTGTTTACCTTGAAAAAAAGCTGCAAAAGCGTGTGCCAGCACCTCATCAGAGCCATTTCCCACAAACACTTGCGATTTTTGCAAACCATAGTAGTCTGCCACTGTCTGCTTAAGATTATCTGCATTCGGATCAGGGTATAAACGCAAATCCCCATTTACTGCGTCATGCATTGCCTGTAACACCAAAGGTGATGGTGCAAATGGATTCTCATTAGTGTTCAGTTTAACCAGATTAGAAAATTTAGGCTGCTCACCGGGTACATAAGGCTGCAACCTTTTAGTATTCTCACTCCAAAATTTACTCATTCTATTTCTATTCCCTTATTATAAAACTTGGTTACTTACAAACCCACACAATCGCAACTCAGCCCCGTATCACAACCGAATTCATACTGTTACAGGCTCACCAGCATAGCTTGGGCTGATCAATAAAGATTCAGCATCACGCGTACTCAATTGCTCAGGCAGCAAATAATCCAATTTTTTAGTCGTTAGCACCATACATGCCGCTTCACTCAGGCCACAGATATATAAAGTTTTACCTTGCTGATGCAGGTTACGTGCCAACACCTGCAGATGGACAAATACCGTCACATCAGTATGACAGCCTGCACTCACATCCAGATAAACCTTTTGTACTTTCAATGTCCGAACCAAATCAAAACTTCTATGGAGTAAGCTACTGGCATTAGCAAACAGCAAAATCTGTGGCAGCGTAATAACAGCTTCCTGTACCACAATCTGCACTTCAGGCAGCAACAACGGCCATGCTCGCAGACGAATAGTATGCCAGCACATCACAATCAAGCCTAAAGAAATAATCAGCCATAAACCGGCACAGATACCAAACAACACAATCAGCAGCGCAGAAACACACAACCATAACAAATCACCCCATTGGCGATAATACAAGCGCAACTCACTCCAGTTTATCTGCACGCAGATTGCATACAGCGCAATTACGGCCAGCACTGGCAGCGGAACCGCACGCCACCATGACCAGCAATAGATCAGTAACAATATCACCAGCGCTGTCAACAACGTCGAACGGGTTAATCGCAGAGCCTGATCATCTACATAACCCACACTGGCCACCATACCGCCAGTCAGCGCAGACAGAATATTAGTCAAACCAGTCAAACCAGTGCTGTACCGGAAACGATCTGGTAAATATTGGCAAATTTCTACATTAATCAATAAAGCAATCGTAGCACTCATAAATACCAGCAAAGCCCAGTCTGCATGTACTTGACTCACTTGCATCCAAACTTGCCAGTTTTGCTGTACCGGAGTAGCCACACCCAGCAATGTAAACGGCCAAATATGGCTGAGCATCCATACCAACAGCAACACCCACAAAGCTTTCGGCTGAGATTGCGTTCGCCAAAACAGCAGTAAAGCAAGAGAAAGAGCAGCCAGCACCACGCTCGGCCAGTTCCAGCTATGCCAGTTTAGCAGTAGCACCCATTGCTCCAGCCATGAGCTATTATTGGCGGCCACACCAAGAATAATCGGTGCCAGCATCACCATCAGAGTCAAGGAAATCCCCATTCCAATACCGTGCCACACCGGACGGGCAATCCAGTTCATACAATGCCGTGGCAGAATCACAGTCAGCAATACTAACCAGCCTCCAGTAAACAGAGTCAGCATACTCGCTACCATAAGCCGATCCGACACCGCACCGGCATAGTAAGCTATCGATGCGGTAAGCATCAAAGCTGAAAACGGTGCGGGCGTCAGCAATACTTTATTACGGCCACCAAAAAGAAGGCAGCACAATAGTGCACACAACAAGCTGGCCAGAGCCATAGAAATGGGCAAGCCGGTGATACCGGCACAGGCAAGAGCCATCGGCAAAACATAGCCCAGCATCTTCCAGCCATGTGACAGCCATACCAAAGGCCGCCACTTAAAGCTTTTCAGTTCCAAGGTATTATCCTTTAGCCCAAATCATCAGGATAAATTAACATCAGTCGAGCAAAATTCTTGAGCACCAGATTGCAAACGCAGATGAAGAGCGCGAGCCATTTGCAAGGCCTGCTCAGAATCCTGTGCAAGAACAGTAAAATGTCCCATCTTGCGACTCGGACGGACTTGTTTTTTACCATACAGATGTAAAAATGCCGTTGCATGATTCAGCACGACAGACCAGTTCGGCTCAGTTTGCGGCGGCCATACATCACCAAGAATATTGGCCATACAGCAAGGCTGTAACAAATCAGCAGCAGCCGGTTTTAAACCACACATTATCCTTACCTGTTGCTGAAACTGGTCCGAAATACAGGCATCCATACTAAAATGGCCCGAATTATGCGGCCGCGGCGCCACTTCATTCACTACCAGATGCATCTTGCTGCCCACAACAAACATCTCAACTGCCATGACCCCTCTATATTCCATGGCCTGAGCCAGCCGGCATGCCATCTGCTCAGCCTGCTGTAAAACTGAAAGAGGTAGTCTAGCCGGTACCAGCGAATATGCCAAAATACCATTTTCATGCTGGTTTTCTGCAACTGGAAAACACACCGTGTGCTCTTCATCAAGCCGTGCCACTACCACCGAAATTTCCGCACGCAAATCTACTTTTTTTTCCAGCACACAGCGCACCTGCCCTAATTTGGCAAAAGCAGACTTCAATTCAGCAATTGTACTAACCGCTATCTGACCTTTACCATCATAGCCCAGCGTCGCCGTCTTCAGTATTCCTGGTAATAATTCTTCAACATGGCTATCAATATCAGATTCAGCACAAACAACACGATAAGGTACCGTTTTCAGCCCAGCTTTAGCAATCCATTCCTTTTCCTGCTGCCTGTCTTGTGCAATAGCCACACATTCACCAGAGGGAGACACAACTGTATATTGTGCCAACCAGCGCATAGACTGAGCATTGACATTTTCAAATTCCGTCGTTACCGCCGCACATTCAGCCATAGCCTGTAAAGCTTTAGAATCATCAAAAGCAGAGCACAAATGCACATCAGCAAATTGAGCAGCAGGAGCTTCAGGATCAGGATCCCATACCATCACCTGATAACCCATTGTTTTAGCAGCAACTGTAAACATTGCCCCTAACTGGCCACCGCCCATAATGCCCAGCATTGAAGGTGGCAGAATACAGGAAGAAAAACAAGACATAACGGTATAGAACAACCCTCAGAATACAAACAATATCATTTTAAAATAATCTTATGCCAAAACAGCTAACCGCATTGAGATCTTAAACTTACTCAGTGTCTAATTTACCTGTCAGCAAATCAATATACAAACTATGCAAATAATAATAGTAATTAATGCACTTAGCAGCCAGATAGGTTGCAAAAAACCTTCATATCAGCCAAATCTCAGAATTTTTAAATAAAAAAATAAAATTCTTTAAATAAATTACCTTAACCAATCGAAAAATAAAATTAAGTAAACCCAAAATAATATTACCTTCAATTATGTTAACATAAATCAATTCTTGATTACAAAATCAAACACAAATGACCAGTTATAATCCATCAATTTAAATTCAAAATTAGTAAAACAGAGCAGTCAACAGTCATCTAATTAGATACCACAAACCCAAAATACATTTAATCAATTTCCAATTTATTCATAGTTTTAATGAAATTGCTGACTAGAAACATCACTACAGGGTTGTAATTGCAAAGAGCCGTTAGCCCCATCCACACATAATTTACTATCCCTATCTCGAAGCTGGCGTCCCGTTAGTAACCAGTTATTTCTTCTACTTTGCGTACAAGAAACGACTCCAACATCATGATTTTTAACAGCAAGGCAACGATTGTTCAGCCATACTTTTCCCTGATGGAAATACATAGCCTCACTGATTTCTCCAGCCGTACAAGTTTCAAGCAAAACAGGCTGCCATACCGAAGCCATGCTTTTCGTACGCAAACATACACTATTGAGCGGACGCAAGCTGATACTGGAAGAAACAGGATAAACAGGCGGATAAGGTAAACCTTCAGGATAATCTGGATAAGGCAGAGCAGCAGGATATACGGGCGTATCAGTATAAATCACAGTTGCGCCAGCAGGGGCATCAATATGTACCGTTTTATTAATCGTAGTGGTTCGTGAAATAGGCAAATCAACAATGATATCGCGTTCACCATGACCGGAATGATATATGACCTCTGCTTCGGTCAAAGCTGGACAACACAGCATACTCATCAAAATCAAAATTTGCTTGAATTGTATATTGCCAATCATTATCACCTCCCGTAATCATAACCCAGAAATTATCGATGCCTGATCTCCCAACACTGGTGAATGCGGGTATTGCGAAAATCATCAGGTACAGTATTTGCAGAAATATCCCGAATGCTGTAGCGTTGATGCAAACCAGCATTCAACGTGAAACTCCGCAGATTATTTGAGAAAAACAACACCCCCTGTGGCGCCAATAAATGCATCGCCCCATCAATCAACTTTTCCTGATCCCGCTGAATATCAAGAATATCACGCATTTTCTTACTATTAGAAAAACTCGGTGGATCCATTACAATTAAATCAAACTGCCTGCTTAGTTCAGCTGCCTGCTGCAGATACAGGAACACATCAGCACGCACAATCTGATGCTTTAAACTATCCAATCCATTTAGCTCAAAATTACGTTTCGCCCATTGCAGATAAGTATTTGACAAATCGACTGTTTCACTCAATATGGCTCCACCGGTGGCCGCATAAACCGTAAAACTACCCGTATAAGCAAATAAATTCAAAAAACGTTTACCTTCAGCTAGATTACCGATTAACCTGCGAGTATTACGATGATCTATAAATAAACCCGTATCTAAATACTTATCCAGATTTACCCAAAAAGCACGTCCGTATTCATGAATAACAAAATCTGTGCCTTCAGCACCGGTTTTTTCATACTGCTCTTTACCTTTCTGGCGCGCCCGTCTTTTAACATGAATATTGTCTGCAGGCAGCCCTGTAACGAACACTATCGCCTCAGTCACCCCGCCCAGCCATTCCTCATACTCTGCCTTCTGCATCAGCCAGCCAGTATCATATTCCTGCAAATGAACCTGATCCTTATAAATATCCACCGCAAACGGATATTGAGGAATATCACGGTCGTACATCCGCCATGCCTCCAGCCCCTGACGCTGCGCCCACTTACGCAAATGTTTAATATTCTTACCAAGACGGTTAGCAAAAGCACCTATATCATTACTCATAAATAAAACTTTACATATCTGCCATAAACAACCTAATACCCACATTGTAACGGAAAAAACCACCATCTCCCCAGCGCGTTTGAAATAACCATCCAGTCATCAGGTTGCTAAAAAAACCGAAATAACTTATAATTTAACGAATAATTTGAAACCATCGTTTACAACCTGAGTTAATTCCGGCGTATCCATAATCTCTTTTATGATGTAACGCCATCTACCATTAGCCGCAGTATTGCTTTCGCTACTTGGTTGTCGTCGATGTATAAAATACCCACACACAAGCTAACGACAACCAATTGCTATCTTTATATTACTTTCCTCCTTGGCTTAAGCTAGCAACAGTTTCCAGTAATCTATTTTCAACAAAATAAACTAGATTATCACGTTTGGTTGGTCGTTTAACCAAAGGAAAACCATGACATTGTCTTTTTCAGATTTACATTTAGACAAACAAATTACCAGCGCGCTCACTGCTGCCGGATATGAAACCCCAACTCCCGTACAACTGGAATCTATTCCCGCTGTTTTAAATAATCAGGATGTAATGGTTTCTGCACAGACAGGTTCAGGCAAAACAGCCGCTTTTCTTTTGCCAACGCTACAAAAATTGCTTAAACGCAGCGAAAAATCCGGCAAAGGCCCGCGTGCACTGGTATTAACGCCCACACGTGAACTTGCCCAGCAAGTCGAAAAAAATGCTCAGATATACGGCAAAAATATGCCTTGGCTGCGCACAGTTACCCTAGTGGGCGGCACCGCCTTCGGACAACAAATCCGAGCCTTAGCGCGCCCCATCGACCTGATCGTAGCTACTCCAGGACGATTAATGGATCACATGCGTCAGGGACGCATCGATTTTGGGCGTTTGGAAGTCCTCATTCTGGACGAAGCAGACCGCATGCTAGACATGGGCTTCATTGATGACATCGAAACCATCGTCGCAGCCACTCCTGCCGAACGTCAAACCCTATTATTCTCAGCCACATGGGATGGCATGGTTGGCAAACTGGCGCAGAAACTAACCAACCAGCCTCAGAAAATTGATATTGCCCGTGAAGAAAAACAAGGCAAAATCGATGAACAATTGCTATATTGTGACGATATTCGTCATAAAAATCGTCTGCTAGATCATTTGTTACGTGATGCCAGTATCGATCAAGCAGTAATCTTTACCGCCACCAAAGCTATGTCCGAACAACTGGCTGACGAACTATACGAAAAAGGTTTTTCTGCTAACTGTCTGCATGGAGACATGCCTCAGGGCTGGCGAAACCGTACCTTGATGGATTTACGCAAAGGCCGAATTAAAATTCTGGTCGCTACAGACGTAGCTGCACGAGGTATTGACGTACCTACTATTACGCATGTAATCAATTACGACCTACCCAAACAGGCAGAAGATTATGTACACCGTATAGGACGTACCGGCCGTGCAGGTCGCACCGGTTTGGCCATTACTTTTGCTGAAGTGAACGAGTACATCAAAGTTCACAAAATAGAACGCTACCTCAATCGGAAACTGCCGGAACATACCATCAGCGGCATGGAACCCACTCGCAAGCGTTCGAGTAAATTTGCTAATAAAGGTCGTCGTTCATTTGGCAACCAAGGCAAAAGCGGCAACTGGAATGCCGGCCGTCGCCATAATAATGAGCAGCAGCCCAACCGTTCGCGCCAAGGCAACCAAGCAGGACGTCAGCGCAGCAATCCGCAAAATAGACATAGCAGCAACAGCCAACCAAAACATTAATTCTTAATTATCTACACATTTATCAGGCAGCTTTTGCTGCCTGATATCTTCAAAATTATTAAGTTCAGACCATATCTGTTTTTATCATCATCAAACAGAACATCTTTACTGTCTTGCAAATTTTTGTTATATCTAATATATTTTATAATAAAACGAAAATTATCTAAAAAAACAATAATAATATTCATGCAGGCATAAGCATTGTCACCTTATAGTAGTACCTGTAAAACAAGTATTAATGACAACAGTTGGTGCACAACACCGACAAGCGAGAAAGGAATTAACTATGCAACATCGTCGAAGATTACAAATTTTTCAGGCAGCCAAACGAGCTGCATTTTACCAGCACACTCAGCCGGTTAATACAAAAGAGCAGATTCCAGAAGAAAACGAAAAAAATATTCTTCTATTGGAAACTGTGCACCAGTAATAGTACTTAGGTAATACATAACAAGCCATATTGATCAGATATGGCTTGATTCATAATTATCCGGATAATCAATATATCCAATACTGACTCAATTGCAATATACAATCAACATAACATATTACTTACTCTACTCTTGTTTGATAAATCCTTTAATATATAAAATCAACAAAAATACCAATAGCATTTAATTAAGCAAATAGCCTTGTCTCATCATCAAACAATCCTAACTGGTTTCCTATCTCGATTTGTGCGAAAATTCAGTTTATTTACTGGGCGAACTACCATGTTAGACAGAGAAGGTTATCGCCCCAATGTCGGGATAATCATCACCAACGACCGTAATGAGGTTTTCTGGGGCAAACGGGTACACGAACATTCTTGGCAGTTTCCACAGGGTGGCATCAAACCGGGAGAAAGTCCCGAAGCTGCCATGTATCGAGAATTGATGGAAGAAGTAGGCCTGTTGCCACATCATGTCAAAATCATTGGGCGCACTCGTGACTGGTTACGTTATGACGTTCCCACACATTGGATTAAACGCGAATGGCGAGGCTCCTATAAAGGACAAAAACAGATATGGTATCTGCTGCGTCTGACTGGACGGGAAAGTGATATCCACCTGCGTGCCACCCACCATCCCGAATTTGATGCATGGCGCTGGCACCAGTACTGGGCACCAGTGGATGAAGTGATAGAATTCAAACGCAATGTCTATCTTAATGCACTGCACGAATTGTCGCGTTTTCTGCATCAACTACCGGAGTGGACAGAATTCGTACAAAACCGTCAGAACCACGATGATAAATATTCACTGGCTGAATAAAAGCCGGTCATTCAGCCGGCATTCACCTGCCTGATCCCAGCACAAAACAAAAACAAATTACCGAAAAATTAAATTTTTTACGGTAATTTGTTCTATATTGGCAATACTACCAGTCTGAAATAAATTATGAGCAAATCCATAACTTACGATGAATCTAGCGTAACCGTACTCAAAGGTCTGGCACCAGTTAAAGAACGGCCAGGCATGTACACCAGAACCGACAGCCCTACCCACATCATTCAGGAAGTCATTGATAATGCTGCCGATGAAGCACTTGGCGGTTATGCACAAAACATCGACGTAATCCTAAATCAGGATGGTTCAGTAACCGTAAAGGATAATGGACGAGGCATACCAACTGGATTACATCCAACTGAGCAGGTTCCCGTAGTCGAACTGGTTTTTACCCAGCTTCATGCGGGTGGTAAATTTAACAAAAAAAGTGGTGATGGTGCTTACGCATTCTCTGGCGGGCTACATGGTGTCGGCGTTTCCGTTACCAACGCCCTCTCTACCAGATTAGAAGTCACCGTTAAAAGAAACAGCAAAATTTATCAAATTGTCTTTGCAGCTGGAGAAGTTATTCAGCCCCTGACTGAAATTGGCAAATGCACCTCCAAAGATAGTGGAACAGAAGTTCGCATCTGGCCTGACGGTCATTACTTCGACAACCCACAATACAACATAGCTGAACTTGAACGCACATTGCGTGCCAAAGCAGTATTACTGCCAGGTATCAGCGTCACCCTTACTCGGTATATCAATGGTACAGATGAAGCACAGACACAAAACTGGCACTATCCGAATGGCCTAAAAAGTTATTTACTGAATCTCCTTTCAGATAGCCAAACCGCTACACCTATCTTTGCTAGTGAAAATTATCTAGGCGCCAACCATGACACAGATTTCAATCAAGGCGAAGGTGCAGCTTATGCATTAAGCTGGGTAGAAGAAGGTAATGCACCCAGTGAAAGCTATGTAAACCTCATACCCACAGCCCTTGGCGGCACACATGAGGCAGGTCTCAAACAAGCCGTCTTTCACGCCGTCAATAATTTCATTAACCACCACAACCTGCTGCCACGCGGTGTAAAACTTCAATCAGATGATGTATTTTCCCGCGTCGCTTTTGTATTATCCGCCCGTCTGCTGGATCCACAATTTCAGGGACAAACCAAAGACAAACTCACCAGCCGTGATGCACTCAAACTGGTGGCAGCTATGTGCAGCGATCCGCTTGAGCTCTGGCTGAACCAAAATATCGATACCGGAAAAAAAATAGCCGAACTGGCCATTCGTCAGGCGCAGGCGCGCATGCGCTCAACCAAAAAAATAGAAAAGAAAAAAGGATCCGGAGTAGCCGTCTTGCCAGGTAAACTCACAGACTGTGAAAGTGAAGATATACGTGAAAATGAACTTTTTCTGGTCGAAGGAGATTCTGCCGGCGGTTCTGCCAAACTGGCTAGAGATAAAAATACCCAAGCCATCCTGCCCTTACGCGGCAAAGTATTAAACAGCTTCGAAATTCATCGCGATCAGTTATTTGGCAATGCAGAAATTCACGATATTTCTGTAGCCATTGGCGTAGACCCGCACGGAAAAAATGATAATCCAGATTTATCCGGCCTTCGCTACGGCAAAATCGCCATATTATCCGATGCCGATGTAGACGGTGCTCACATTCAAGTACTACTACTTACCCTCTTTTATACCCACTTTCCCCGTCTGATTGATGCAGGACACATCTACGTAGCCCAGCCGCCTCTATTCAGAGTGGATGTCAACGCACAGGGTAAAAATAAACCAGCGCGTAAACTTTATGCACAGGATCAGGCAGAACTAGATACCATTCTGGATCGACTGCAAAGCGAAAAGGTTAAAGAAAGTACCTACAGTATCAGTCGATTTAAAGGTCTGGGAGAAATGAATCCAGATCAGCTTAAAGACACCACCATGAACCCCGATACCCGCTGCCTTTTACAAGTACAGATAAGAGAAGAAGACAGCAACGAAACCCGCAACATCTTTGTTAAACTAATGGGAAAAGGAGAAGCAGCATCCAGACGCGTATGGATGGAAGCAGAAGGAGACAAAGTAGAAACCGATATATAATTAACCATATAACCAATATCGGCTTGACCTAAATACATAAGACTCTGTATCAAAGCATATCCGTAAGCAATGAAGTTTTATATAAATGTAACTACAGGTTCTTAACAAATAACAACCTGTAGTTACATTTATATGTTTAAATACGTATCAATGCTTTTTTATTTATAAGAATTAAGCTAATAGTCAAATAATATATCACCATTACCGCTAAATAATATAATTAGCTTGTTCAACAATGCTCAACTTACATCACGAATAAAAAACTTGAAACAAATTCTGTATAGCAAGAACCTTCATGCAATACAGACTAAATCTCCCCAAAACTTTAGAATTAAAATCCGTACAAAATCTAGCAAAATTAAAATATCTCACAGCATAACCAAATCAAGAGTCACAAACTATATAAAGACATACCCTCATCAGAAGGTAAAAGCAAACTCTAAACACCAGGTCATTAAAATAAATGAACATAAATTTTATTTAATATTAGTTTAATTAAAATATGGCCAACAAAGTCGTATATTATTTGCTAATTAGATATGTAAATTTATATTTATACATAGTAGTCACACAACTTAAAATTGAACTTTAAGTCAAACGGATATTGATTTAAATCAAATAAATGTTCTTTAAGCAATCCAGCATTCTGTCCATATTTAGAATAATGTTATAATAAAGAATAGTTTCTGAAGACCAATAAAATAGACTGAACAAATACTACAGAATATTACTTTCAATACAACGTCAAATCAGAAAAAAAATGCATCGAAAATAAAAATAAGAATTATCTATAAAGATAATTGATAAAATTTAATAACATTTTTTTGCAAAAAAATTCACCCATCTTTATAATTAACACGGTTACAGTCAATTTTAGAGGAATTTTCATGAAATATGATTTCATCGAAGGCGTATTAAAAACACTAAACAGTACACCTGACATTACATCTTCTGCTGTTATTTCTACTGACGGTCTGCCAATCGCCTCAGCACTGCAAAGTGGCATGGATGAAGACCGAATCGGCGCCATGGCTGCGGCATTACTTTCATTGGGTAACCGCTCTGCTAAAGAAGTATTAAAAGGTTCTTTGGATAATACTATTATTCATACAGATAAAGGCTATATGCTGCTGTTTCAGGCATCTGAAGCCATCTTGTTAACCATCACTACAACACATGAAGCAAAATTAGGTTTGATTTTGTTTGAAGCTAAACGTGCATTGAAAGAACTAGCTGATCATTTTGGTTAATATTCAGTTTGCTTAACCTGAAATGTGCCATGCCTAATTAAAGCCATACATGCAAAATAAATGGTATATCCAAAACGGTTTTTGTAATCAGCACAACACTGAAAATTTGGTTTAATCTTTCAGAATTGTTCAAATCCGGTTTCATAAACAGGATTGATCGCTGTCAGGCAAATTCATATAAGCAAAAACCGGTTTTACTGTATGACAGAAATTTTAATATCTTTAAGCATCCTTTAGATTAAAGCATAGCATATAAACATCGGGCGAAGATTACTCTGTCCCCGAAAAGCATATTCAGAAGTTTTCAGCAGCAATTGACGTATAACATCAAAACAGACAGAGCTGCTACAAAAACATAATAACACTGAAATGCTTACATTAAGCACACTCATTCTTCACCAGATTAAACCAAATTGAAGGACAAATTAACATGGATATGAGTCGTTGGATTCAGCCAAAACCTCAGAGCGAATCTACAGAGTATAAAATCAAACATTATCAGCAAGAAGGGGAATCCACAGTATATGTTACCAATCAGGAATTTCCCTATCCTGATGGCGCATTGATTGTATCCCGTACTGATCTTGACGGTATCATTACACATGCCAATGATGTATTTGTTGATATCAGTGGTTGGACCCGTGATGAAATTATCGGCGCGCCGCACTGCCTATTACGTCATCCAGATATGCCCAAAGCACCCTTTGCCGACATGTGGGCTACCTTGCAAAGAAAAGAACGCTGGTATGGCTATGTCAAAAACCTGCGCAAAGACGGTGGTCATTACTGGGTATATGCAACTGTTATTCCCAACCTGCGTCAGGGCAAAGTTATCGGCTATAGCTCAATCCGCCGCAAACCGAGCCGCGAAAAAGTAAATGAAATGAGCGCGAAGTATGCAGAAATGCTGAAATCTGAACAGGAAGGAAAATAATATGCTAAGTTTAATGGTTGTACCTGATTATTTGCCTGACCAATTCAGTACCTGGTATCTGCTCAATAACTACCTTCAAAAGAAAAGCGATCAAAATATATCACTGATCATGCCTCCTTCGTTTGATGAAGTCACAGCTCATCAGGAAAAAGAAAAAGTATCTATGCTTTTTGTTAACCCTTTTGCTGCTGGTACTTATGTACGTGAACAAGGTTATTTACCGCTCGTTAGACCTAAAAATAAATCAGACGAAATTGTCATCGTTGCAGCCGCTGATTCAGACATCAATGCAATTGAAGATCTGAAAGGAACTGTAGAATTAGCACTTTCAAATAATGAAGATGCTAATTTCATTGGGTTACGCCTGCTAGAACCAGCTAATCTGAGTGATGATGAACTAGTTATTAAACGCAAAGATAATTTCCTGATGGTTGCCTCAGGTGTAATTCGGCATCATGCAAAAGTAGGAATTATCCAATCTGATGTATATGATAGCTTCAACTCAGTCACCAAAGATCAGCTGAAAGTATTATTGAAGAGTCGTATTAACGAAGTTTCACACGTTATGCTGTATCATCCTGATGCAGTTTCCAACGCTGAACTTCTGAAAGATGTGCTATGTAAAATGGCCGATGACGCCGATGGCGCCAATATTGTAAAAGCATTAAACTTCCCTGAAGGCTTTACTGCATTATCAGAAGAAGAAATGGAATTCATGATCGACGTTGTAGACACCATGCGCAAGTAATCAAGCTTGGATTAAACCGTATAGGATACCACCTATACGGTTTAATTTTTGGCTGCCGAATTTCTCTAATCAGAAAAGATAAGAATAAAGTTATTGACTTCTTTATCTTTCAAATATACTGAATAGAAATATATTTTTTCACCAACTTATCAAGTGTAATAATTCCCTTACCTTATAATTTCATAAATATTGTTAGGTGAAATTTAAAATTAACACTTTCACCTTTTTCTAATAATACAATCAACACATATATTTTTTGAAAACAAATCTGAAATAAATAAAATTATTTTCTATTAATAATTTGAACATTTAAATATAGATATAAAACCATCAATTGAGAGTAATCAACATCAATATCTGAGCTCATCAATATTAGACAGCAGTAAAGCTTTTACCAGCCATAATTCATAGCAACATATTGGCATACCCAACTGATAATGTATCAATGCTGCCTAATGGAACACAACATGATTCTGTTATAATGGATTAAATCATAATCGTTATCAACAGCTTCAATGGCTACCATTAGCACAACAAAACCTTCACGCTATTTGCCTATATTACTAGCAATAGCAATTTTCATGCAGCAGCTGGATGCCACCATCCTGAATACTGCTCTGCCTTCCATGGCTGCGGATTTAGGACAATCGCCTTTGAATATGCAATCGGCAATTATTGCCTATGCACTGACGCTGGCCATCATGATGCCGTTGTCAGGTTTTTTATCGGACAAATTAGGTACCCGCAAGCTCTTCATGGGATCAATGGTCATATTTATTATCGGTTCAGTTCTCTGTGCAGCCAGCAACAATTTACCCCTGCTGGTATTAGCTAGGATTATTCAGGGATTGGGTGGTGCCATGCTTACTCCTGTAGCACGATTAACCATGATGCAAGCCTATGACCGCTCTAAACTGATTACCGTTATGAATTATGCCATTATGCCAGCACTTATCGGCCCAGTATTAGGACCGATTATTGGTGGTTATCTGGTCGTCTATATGAGCTGGCACTGGATTTTTTTATTAAACGTACCAATTGGTCTGCTGGGATTGCTGGTCACATGGTACATCATGCCCGATTTTAACCGGCCGGCTAATTATTTTGACGGATTAGGTTTCTTTTTATTTTCTGCGTCCGCATTTTGCATGACTCTGACCTTTGAAACCATGTCTCACGCAAATAACATTCTTTTCGGCTGTATGATGGCAGCTGCCGGAATTGGTGCATTATTTGCCTATTTAGCACATGCACGCCAGAACAACCGCGCTTTGTATCCACCTCATCTGATTCTGGTACGCACGTTTCGTCTCGGATTGGCCGGTAACCTTGTCAGCCGTTTGGGTATGAGTGCTTTACCTTTATTATTACCCTTACTGTTTCAGGTTGCATTCAGCTACGATGCAGTCAATTCAGGTTGGCTACTGATGCCGTTGGCACTGGCTGCAATATTTGCCAAACCTTTCCTGAAACCATTAATGAACCATTTCGGCTACCGCAACACATTAGCATGGAACACACGTATCATCGGCATACTTATAATGTCTCTGGCATTTATCAGTGCTGCTACCCCACAATGGCTTATTTTGCTTCATCTGTGCGTACTCGGCGCTTGTAATTCATTACAGTTTACCGGTATGAATACCATTACACTGGCTGATTTGCGGCCTAATCAAGTAAGCAGTGGTACTAGCCTAATGGCAGTTAATCAGCAGCTTGCTTTAAGTTTTGGTATCGCGATCGGTGCCTTACTTTTACAAAACCTTAGCCGAGCCAGCTTTATACATCAAAATATCACTAGTGCCTTTCGTGTCACATTCATTATTTTGGGCGTCTTTACCCTGCTTTCCAGCTGGATATTCGCTCGTCTGCATCCTACCGATGGTGATAATCTACTTACCAGAGAAAAATAAATTACTAATAACGTTTTTTTTACATAATAAAAAGACTGCCTTAAAAAGGCAGTCTTCCATTCAGCATAAATAAATTAATGAGGAATATCATCACTCAAATACACTGCTGGTTCACTTTTATCATGGGGCAGTAAAATATTCAGTATGATAGCCACAATACCCCCCATACAAATCGGGTTTTGAAACAGAATAGGCAATTGAGCAAATACTTCCGGCTCAAAAGCTACGCCCAACCCCAATCCTAAAGAAGTAGCACAGATAACTGCTTCCCGGCGGCGAATACCAGCTGTGATAATAATACGGATACCTGCTGTAACAATCAGACCAAACATAACCACCATTGCACCACCAAGAACCGGGCTCGGAATAGTGGTAAAAATTGCGCCAACCCAAGGGAACAAGCCCAATATCACCAAAATCACTGCAATGTATTTGCCTACATGGCGAGATGCAACACCGGTCATCTGAATCACACCATTATTCTGAGCAAATGTTGTTAACGGCAACGAACCAAGTGCGGTAGCAATTACAGAAACCAAGCCATCGGCCATGACGCCACCGCGTAAGCGGCTAGTATATGCTGCTCCGTCCACCGGCTGATTGGATATCATAGCAGTAGCAGTTAAATCACCAACAGCTTCAAATACACTCAGAAGATAAATGGTACCTGCTACCATAAATGCATGCCAGTCAAAAGCAAAACCGTATTTGAATGGAATTGGAATGGTAATCAGCGGCAGATCATGCAGATTGGAAAAATCAACAATACCCATAAAAATGGCGATTACATAACCAGAAATCAAACCAACCGCAATACCTGCCATACGCCACCATGCATTGCGAAAGCAGTTAAATAACAGTACGGTAAAAAGAACAAAAGTAGAAAGAGCAAGATTCGGCCATGAACCGAATGTATGATTAGCTTTAGCGGTGAGCCCCCCACCGAAATCAGTAATCCCGACATGAATCAAGCTTAAGCCTATCATCAATACCACTACACCACTTACCGTAGGAGTGATAATTTTTTTCAGAAACGGCAATAGCCATGATGCTCCGACTACTAAAAAGGCGCCCACAAAAGAGACGCCCAATAAAGTAGAAATCATGGTATGTTCATTCATCCCGTTTTCCTTCATGCCCAGTCCTAGCGCAATCATCACAGTAACAAATGAAAAATTAACCGATTGAATCGATAACAGCCCAGAACCGATCACCCCGAAACGGTGCACTTGAATATACGTACCGACACCTGAAGCAACCATAGACATCGATACCAAATAGGCAGTCATATCTGCCGGCAGTTTCAGTGCGCCGCCCACCACTAAAGCCGGAGCCACCATAGGTACGAATAGAGCGAGTAAATGGGTTAATGCACTCAGCAAACCATTAAAAACTGGAGGTTTATCCTCCAGACCATAGACCAGATCAGAGCGTTCTTCTTGTTTAAGAACAGAGGGATTATCGGCCATTTCAACCTTTCTTATTTGCTTTATACTTGCAAAAAACGAATATAAAGCCCCGTATTTTAAGCTAAGCAGATACATTTAATCTACATCAGACAATTGAGTAATAAAATCTTTAACTCAAGCAAACCTCTTTTATCAAAACACATTATGAACGGCCTATTTTCCATCAAGGGATAAAATACGCTACAATCATCACATTTTTAGCTCTCCTGTAAAGGGTAGAATTATGTTGACAGGCAGCCTGGTTGCCATCGTAACGCCTATGCATGCAGATGGTAGTATTGATTACGACCAATACAAACAGCTTATTGACTGGCATATCGAATCCGGTACCGACGCTATTGTCGCTGTAGGAACCACAGGTGAATCAGCAACCCTTAGTGTTGATGAACACCTAAACGTAATTAAAACTGCTGTAGAACACGTAGCCGGACGCATTAAAGTGATTGCCGGTACAGGTGCAAATAATACGCACGAAGCTATTTATCTTGCTCGAGAAGCACAGCAAGCTGGTGCGGATATGACACTGTCAGTAGTGCCTTACTACAACAAACCCAATCAGGAAGGCATATACCGCCATTTCAAAACCATAGCTGAAGCTACTTCTATTCCGATGATTCTGTACAATGTGCCTGGACGCACTGTTGCCGATATGCAACCGGATACTGCTTTGCGGCTAGCTCAGATAGAAAATATTGTCGGAATCAAAGAAGCCACTGGCAACATCGGCCGAGCTTGTTATCTGTTTAAACATGTTCCCGAAAACTTTGCAGTTTACTCTGGCGATGATCCTACCGCGATGGCATTCCTACTATGCGGTGGCCATGGTGTTATCAGTGTGACTGCCAATGTAGCTCCGAAAATGTTTGCCGACATGTGTCATGCTGCACTACGCGGTGATATAGCCGGTGCGCGAAGCCTGAATGATAAATTACAGCGTTTGCATGGCGACCTTTTCTGCGAACCCAGTCCGGCACCTACTAAATGGGCACTGTCCCAGATCGGTAAAATCAATCCGGTATGCCGCCTGCCCATTACGGAGCTGACTGAAGCAGGACAGACTATAGTAACAGCTGCCATGCGCGAAGCCGGCTTAATCTGAACATAAGCCTACCCTATCAGAAAAATACACACAGAAAGTGGCCGATATGAATATAAGTAAAACCGTTGTCCTGACCATGCTGGCAGCCAGTCTTGCCGCCTGTGCCAGCAAAAAAGAAAACTTACCTAAACTCGATTATCAGTCAGACAATAAAAAAATTGTTCAGCTGGATGTACCGCCAGATTTGACTGATCCCAATCAAGGTAATCGTTTCAGTGCTCCTGGCAGCTCGCTGATTAATGGTGCCGTCCGTGCCAGTGATCTGAACAAACGCAATAACAAAAACCAGCCCGCAGCCAATACGCAGGTATTGACACAAGTACCGGATATTCATTTTCAACGTGATGGCAGCATCCGCTGGTTAACGGTAGACAATAAACAAGCTGCTGAGTTATGGCCTCTATTAAAAGCTTTTTGGCAGGAACAGGGCTTTACTATAGAGCGTGAAGAACCATCTATCGGCCTGATGCAGACCAACTGGGCTGAAAATCGGGCCAAACTGCCTTCAGATGCCATTCGCGGTATATTTGAAAAAGTTGGCTTGGGTGGCGTTTACTCCAGTGGTGAACGTGATATGTTTACCATCCGGCTGGAAAGAAACAATAAGGGTGGTACTGATGTATTCTTCAGCCAGAAAGGCATGAAAGAAGTCTATACCAGCAAAGATGGTGACAGTACCGCATGGCAGCCTCGCCCTAATGAACCTGAACTAGAAGCAGCATTTCTGGCACGCTTCATGCAGTATCTAGGTGCAGATGCCAAACAGGTACAGCAACAGGTAGCCGCTCAACAGCAAAATCCGAATGAGAACGCTTTGGCCAGAACCGATGGCAGTAGTGTTTATCTGCTTGGCCCACAGGAACGCAACTGGCGCCGCGTTGCTCTGGCACTGGATCGCGTAGGTCTAAATGTTATTGGAGAAAATCAGAGCCAGTATGCCTATCTTGTGGAAGTGGCCGCTGCCGAAGCCTCATCTGTAACCAACAAAAAACCGGGGCTGTTTAGCCGCATGTTTGGTCGCAGCAAAAAAATCGAACGCCAGCAACAGCCTAAAGAGCAGCCGCGTTTGATGGTACTGGCTCAACCATTGAAAGATGGAGGAACACGCGTCAGTCTAGCCAATGTTGACGGCACACCTTATACCGGTAAAGATGGTAAAAAATGGATTCAGCAACTTGATCAGCAGTTGCGATAAAAACCAAAAGCCTGCTACAGCAGGCTTTTTTATCAGCAACCTTTTAACATTGCCCAAAATTTTTTTATTTACTTTTCAAGCAGCTAAACTCTAAATACAAACCTAATATAAAAATCAATATCGTTAATTACATTATTGGCTTGGTATAGCCCATCTTTCTCTAGAAACTTCAAATATGAGTTAAACACTACCGTGAAACAATACTGTAAGATACTTTTGACAACTCTTTTATAATCAAATCGTGACTATAAATTATTTTGATAAATAAAACAGTATCAACACAATAATCTTAAATTTTTAAGAACCATTACCTAGGAAAATGCTTCATCAGATACAATAGCTGGCAATTAAGCTACACTTGCTTTCATCTTATAAAATTCTTGAATCGACTAATATGAAAAAATGATAATCAGTTATAGTTTTCTATCTTTACTGATAATTGCTGCATTTATTATGGGTACCATCTTTTTTGCAGACATCCGTTACCCCTTATGGTACAGCTTGTGTTGTTTTGCAGTAGGTATTACAGGATTGGTTATTATTGCACCCTTTACAATTAAACTGATTAAAGTTAGCCAGAAACTCCTTCTTACATCACAAAAAAATGACTAGAATTCAATCTTTAGAAAAAATAAAATACAAAATGATTTTTAAGATCACATGGGGCAAGATACACTTAAATAACAATTTTTAAAATTTTTTATACTTATTTTAAATACAATGATTAAAATAATTATTCCCCTGAGCATTAACTTTATTCTGTTTATGGTGTCCTTTTACGTTGGCTTTTCTCTTTTTCAAAAAGAGCAACAGCTAACAACATATAGTACTGTATGCTTTTTCATCAGTAGTATTAAATGGCATGACATTTGTCAGAATTGTATACAGTTAACGCTTTAACATCTTTCAGAATTAAAAGGTGAAACTTATTTAACACAAAATCACCTAATGTCTAAGTAATAAAAAAATTTGTTGCTATACAGTTGTTTTTGAACCTGAGTAAATGACAAAATTCAATTTTTATTAATTATTCTAACGTCATGTATATTCATGTTTATTGAAGCATTTATATTGGGTACTATCTTTTTTACAGATATCCATTACTTCTTATGGTATTGCCTGTGCTGCTTTGCAATAGCTATTACAGGATTGATTTTTATTGCACCCTTTACAATTAAACTGATTAATGTTAGACAGAAATCTTATCTTAACATCACAAAAAACTAACTAGAATTCAATCTTTAGAAATAATAAAATACATATGGAATTTCAAGACCAAATAAGGTAAACTTCAATAAAATAACATTTTTTTATACTTTTATACATTTCATTTAAATACTATGTTCAGAATAATAATTCTCCTTAGCATTAGCTTTATTGTATTTATAGTGTCACTTTACACTGGCTATTTTCTTTTTCAAAAAGAGCAACAGCTTACAATATACAGCACTGTATGCTTCATCATCAGTATATTTTGTTTAATTGTAGATATTCCATTAAGCTTGAAATTATCTAAACTAGGACAAAAACAAAAATCTTAATATCTAGAGTATTAAATGGCATCACTTTTGTTAGATTTGTATTTAGTTAACGCTTTAACATTTTTTTTGAATTAAAACGTGAAACTGATCCAACGCAAAATCATTAAATTTTAAGTAATAAAACATATTTGTCGCTATACTGTTGTTTTTGAGCCTGCGTAAATGACAAAATTCAAACTTTTATTACTTATTCTAGCATCATGTACATTCATGTTTATTGGCTGGATAATATTGGGCTGCTATTATTGGGTACAAAATCAGCGCAATATTGCGCTGATTTGCTGTTTACTCGCATTTGTTAGCTCATTAGGCCAGTTTGCAGCGTTGGCATTCACATTACGTGAACGTGCTGCCCAGCAAATATATCGGTCTTTATCTTCTAAAGATGTTAAACATGAATAAAATTGTTCTTGCCAGTAATAATCAGGGTAAATTAACTGAGTTCAAGCGTCTGCTACAATCATTAAATATTGAAATAGTGCCACAGGCTGAATTCAATATTCCAGAATGTCCAGAACCTTATATTACTTTTGTTGAAAATGCTTTAGCAAAAGCCCGCCATGCCAGCCGCTATAGTGGCTTACCGGCATTGGCAGATGATTCAGGTATCTGTGCCAATGCACTAAAAGGCGCACCTGGAGTTTATTCCGCCCGCTACGCCGGTACAGAACCCAAATCAGATGCAGCCAACAATGCCAAACTGGATGCAGACTTACAACCATTCAGCGATAAAACTGTATTTTACGTCTGTGTATTGGTGCTAGTACGCCATCCAGATGATCCACAGCCAGTCATTGCTGATGCCATCTGGCGCGGATTGTGGCAATCCACTGCAACTGGGAACAATGGTTTTGGCTACGACCCGCATTTTTATCTTCCCGAACAGCACCTCACAGCAGCACAAATGAGTCAAGACGAAAAAAATCGTGTCAGCCATCGTGCGCAGGCGCTGAATATTTTACTCACTAAATTAAAGCAACAATCCGGTTTAAATCTGCATGTCTGAGTTTTCTCTACCATTGCACAATAACCAGACAGCCACGCCCAATTTGACAAATTTACCTCCTTTATCCCTGTATATCCATGTACCTTGGTGTGTGCGTAAATGTCCGTACTGTGATTTCAATTCGCATCAGTTGAAACAAGAGCTTGATGAACGGGCTTATATTTCAGCTTTACTTACCGATCTTGAGGCCGAGCTTCCCTATTTCTGGGGTAGGACGGTACATACTGTCTTTATTGGTGGCGGCACGCCCAGTCTTCTATCTGCTGCGTCATTGGAACAATTGTTGAGTGGTATACGTGCCCGCATTAATCTGCAGCCCGCTGCTGAAATAACACTGGAAGCTAACCCAGGCACCTTTGAACGCCAACGCTTTGCCGGGTACGCTGCAGCCGGTATTAACCGTCTGTCAATTGGTGTACAAAGCTTTGCTGACGACAAGCTAGCCACATTGGGACGTATTCATAGTCGTGATGATGCATTAAGAGCTATTGAAGTCGGATTATCCCTGTTTCCCAAAGTAAATATAGATCTGATGTATGCATTACCCGGACAAACTCTTATGCAGGCAAAGGAAGATATTCAAACTGCTCTTGCCACTGGTGTACAGCATATCAGTGCCTATCAGTTAACTCTTGAGCCTAACACTCCTTTTGCCCATACCCCGCCGCCACAATTACCAGACGAAGACCACCTCGCCGATATAGAAGAAGTCGTGCATTCAGCTTTAAAGCAAGCCGGATTTATTCATTATGAGACTTCGGCTTTTGCCCGTTCGCATCAGCAATGTCAGCATAATCTGAACTACTGGCAGTTTGGTGACTATATCGGTATCGGAGCCGGAGCACATGGTAAAATATCCAGCGCTCAGTCAATTGTGCGCACCACCCGCAGCCGCCATCCCAAAGACTATATACAAAGCATGCAGCGGCAACCACAACGCGTCATTAGCCGCCAGTCAGTTGCTGCCGTGGATTTGCCATTTGAATTCATGCTTAATGTTTTACGTTTAACAGATGGTGTACCTACTGCATGGTTCAATGAGCGTACCGGACTTCCGCTGTCAGTAATCCAGCAAGCTATCAGTGAAGCTGTTAAACGCGGCTTATTAGATGCCAACCCATTCTTTCTGCGCCCTACAACACTCGGACGCAGTTTTCTCAATGACTTGTTGGCTTTATTTCTGAAAGCCTGATTTTTTTTGACAACCCTTTTAATACGAAGGAGTAGCATTGTGAGCAAAACCATTATTCATACTGATAAGGCACCCGCTGCTATCGGCGCATATTCGCAGGCTGTCCGTGCAGGGGATACAGTATATCTGTCTGGACAGATTCCCTTGGTAGCAGAGACCATGCAAGTTGTTGCAGGCGGCTTTGCTGAGCAGGCTCATCAAGTATTCAAAAACCTACAGGCTGTAGCACAGGCAGCCGGTGGTAATCTGAATGACCTGGTGAAAGTAAACGCCTATCTCACTGATTTAAGCAATTTTGCCACCTTCAACGAAATTATGGCGCAATACTTTACTGCACCCTATCCAGCTCGTGCTGCGGTAGAAGTATCTGCGTTACCTAAAGGCGTACTGGTAGAAGCTGAAGCTATACTAGTATTAGAAAAATAACAGTCAGACTCGTTCAGCACAGGCAAGTATTGAGACTGCCTGTAGCTGAACGAACTGGAGAGTAAATATGGCGCAATATGTGATTGGCGATATACAAGGCTGTCTGACTGAATTTCAACAGCTTTTAAATAAACTAAATTTTAATCCCGGTACCGACACTATCTGGCTCACTGGTGACTTAGTCAATCGCGGCCCCCAGTCTCTGGCCACATTGCGTCTGGTCAAACAGCATGATGGCTGTATGCAGACTATTCTAGGCAATCATGATTTGCATTTACTCGCATTGCATTACGGTCATGGCAAACTCAAGCGTGGCGACACCATCAGTGACATTCTCAATGCCCCAGACAGAACACATTTAATTGACTGGCTACGCCAGCAACCTCTTTACCGTGAGGAAGAAGATTATGTGCTGGTGCATGCTGGTATTTGGCCGGAATGGAACTGCAAACAGGCACAACGGCTAGCGGTAGAAGTGGAAACCGTATTACAAAACAATCCGCAAGATTTTTTTGCCCGTATGTATGGCAATAAACCTGTACGCTGGAACAACAACCTCAATGGCGATGAACGGCTGCGTTTTATTACCAACAGCTTCACACGTATGCGTGCACTTACCGTTGATGGCGCCATGGATTTTGATTACAAAGGTATGCTTGGTGATATGCCATCTCAGTTAATGCCATGGTTCAAAGCACCTGCGAGACAAAACACAGACAGAACTATTTTATTTGGCCATTGGTCAGCATTAGGACTGTACCATCAAGACAATGTTGTTTGTGTCGATACCGGAGCACTATGGGGCGGAAGTCTCACAGCTTACAACCTTAAAAACGGAAGCGTGGTACAGACACCAAGTCAAACAAAGTTAAATTTTGAAAATTAAATGCCGGTAAAATAATAATTAAAATATTACCTTTATCAAAGTGATAAATAGTTTATGTTCTTAAAACATTGAGTTGTGCAGAGTTTTTTAATCATGTACTATTAACTCAGTAACGATAACGTTTATTTGGTCATTTTTAATACTAACCTACATTAGCTAAAAAAGACTAAGATACATCTATTGCTTCTTTACCTAAGCCAAGTATCATGGCTTATGTTATCTAATAATTTATTCATAAATACTTGAAGGAGTTGTCATGAAAAAAGTTCTAGTTCCTGCTGTGTTGTTAATGATTGCACTGACTGGTTGTGCGTCCAAATCTCATCACAAAGCCCCCGCTGCACAATCAACTGCAACTGCCGCTGCTACTACTGCCAATGTACAGATTGACGGACGTAAAGAAGTATCTTACCTTTGCGGTACTGGCAACGCTAAAAACAACTTACGTGTAATGTATGGTCTACAAGGCCAAAACGTTGTGGCTGCACAGGTAAACTATCAGGGTAAACTTTCTCCAGTGATGATGCGTGATGCGCGTGACGTAAATTACAATACATTCGTTTCTCCTGAAGGTATCACTTGGAAAACAGCAATTGCTACTAGCGATACTGTAGATAAAGTAGGCGCTTTAGGCTTATTACAGCCTAGCAAACAGGTTGTTAATGGTCAGGAAAGAATTGTTCCGCAAATCGTTACTCAAAACTGTGTAGTTGATAATGGTACCGTTGCTGTCGCTGCAGCTCCTGCAAAAACAAAAACTGTTAGAACTACTAAAACTGTAACTACCAAAAAAGTATACAAACACAAAAAATAAGTAACCATGTTTAAAAAACGGCAGCCACAGAGGTTGCCGTTTTTTTTACTGATGCAATTCAGGCTTAAACTTTTGGCTGTATCCGGCAACTCATACTTCAGACATATACATTAGGCCTATTTACTCTCATCCTGATGTCTTGAAAGCCTGCATCAGCGCCCTTATTTAAAGGCAGTTATTTTTCCCAACAGTTATGGCGACTGTTGATCAGCAAAGGATCATAAGACATGCAACAATTTGACGGCACCACCATTATTTCCGTTCGGCGCGGCGAAAACGTCGCCATCGGTGGCGATGGTCAAGTGACATTGGGGAACACTATTATTAAGGGTACTGCACGTAAAGTACGGAAACTTTATAACAATCAAGTGCTGGCTGGATTTGCCGGCGGTACTGCCGATGCCTTCACACTTATAGAACTGTTTGAAAGCAAATTACAGAAACATCAGGGCAAGCTGATGCTGGCTGCCATTGAGCTGGCCAAAGAATGGCGTACCGACCGCGCTTTACGCCGACTGGAAGCCATGCTGATTGTAGCCGACAAAAAAAATACCTTAGTGATTACTGGTAATGGTGACGTACTTGAACCAGAACAAAGCATTGCTGCGATTGGTTCCGGTGGTGCATTCGCGCAGTCTGCTGCGCGGGCACTGATGGAAAATACGGAACTTGAACCTGAAGTGGTGGTTAAAAAATCACTGGAAATTGCCGGTGATATCTGCATCTACACCAACCAGAGCCATACAATCGAAACCTTATAATTGTCTTGACCGATAGTTTAAATCATTAGCATCGGTTCAGCCCTATGATAGGAACATGATGAGTACAGTAGTAATGACACCAAACGAAATCGTTCATGAACTGGATAAACACATTATCGGCCAGAATCAGGCCAAACGTGCAGTAGCGGTCGCACTGAGAAACCGCTACCGCCGCAGCAGAGTTGCCGAACCATTACGAAGTGAAATTGTCCCGAAAAATATTCTCATGATCGGCCCCACCGGCGTAGGTAAAACCGAAATTGCACGCCGTCTTGCCCGTCTGGCCAATGCACCCTTTATCAAGGTAGAAGCTACCAAATTTACTGAAGTTGGCTATGTCGGCCGCGACGTAGACAGCATCATTCGAGATTTGATTGAAATAGCCTTGAAAAACATCCGCAGCCAGACAATTGCAAAAAACCGCGACCGAGCTCAGGATGCCGCAGAAAACCGCGTTTTAGATGCGCTACTACCTCCTCCTCGCACAGTTGGCTTTGCAGGAGAACCACAGGAGGCTCAACCGGAAAATCATACACGTCAAAAATTCCGGCAGATGTTACGTAAAGGAGAATTGGACGATAAAGAAATTGAAATTGAAATTGCCGCCACTCCTTCACCAGCCATGTCGGTAATGGGTCCTCCAGGAATGGAAGATTTTACCAACCAGCTGCAAGACATGTTTAGCAACATGGGTCAGGGTAAAACCAAAGCGCAGAAAATGAAAGTCAGCGCAGCGATGAAGATATTGCTGGATGAAGAAGCTGCCAAACTCATTAGCGAAGATGAATTACGTGAACAAGCCATCAAAGCAGTAGAGCAGAACGGTATTGTCTTTCTGGATGAAATTGACAAAATTGCCACAGACAGCAACCGCCATGGTGGCGACGTATCACGTCAGGGCGTTCAGCGCGACTTACTCCCACTTGTGGAAGGAACAACAGTTCAAACCAAATATGGCATGATTAAAACCGATCATGTACTGTTTATTGCTTCTGGTGCATTTCATCTCAGTCGTCCTAGCGACCTGATACCTGAATTACAAGGCCGCTTTCCCATTCGCGTAGAACTAAAAAATTTAAGTGTGGACGACTTTAAAGCCATCCTGACCAGCACAAATGCCAATCTGACTGAACAATATACAGCCTTACTGGCAACAGACGATGTGAAATTACAATTTACCGAAGATGGTATTGCTCGGATTGCAGAAATTGCTTTTCAAGTGAATGAAAAAACCGAAAATATTGGCGCACGCCGCTTGCACACGGTTATGGAAAAGCTACTCGAAGAAGTATCTTTTGAAGCGCCTGCAGGAGACATCGCCATTGATGAAGCTTATGTTAATGCGCGTTTGCAGGATATAGTCGAAGACGAAGATCTGGCTCGATACGTACTATAAACCATCAATAAAGCGGCTACGGCCGCTTTTTTTATCTGGCTGATTATTTCTTCACCGTATCTCAATTATATCGACGGCGTTTCATGATTACTACACTGACTCAAACCCATCAACCTTATCTTTATCAACGCTATTCATTAACAGGATGGCAGTACCAGCTACTGGCCACCACCATCGCCGCATTAATGATGGCTTTATCCGCCAATATTAGTATCCCATTGCAGCCAGTGCCATTATCCCTGCAATCACTCGCAGTATTACTAACCGGTGCCGGCCTTGGGCGCAAGCTTGGTGTTTTGGCTATACTTGAGTATTTACTACTTGGTGCATGCGGATTGCCTTTTTTTGCTGGCGGCCATGGCGGCATTAACGTACTGGTATCGGCTTCTGCAGGTTACCTATACGGATTTGTTGTCAGTGCCTATCTGGCTGGACTGGCTGCTGAGCGAGGCTATGATCGGCATTTTCTCAGCGGCTTATGTGCATTTGCTCTGGCACATCAAATTATTTTTGTGTTTGGAGTTGTTTATCTGGCATTTTATCTGCATATCGGCATTTATCATGCAGTAGAACTCGGCTATCTACCCTTTGCCGGTTTTGATCTACTTAAATTTTTTATAGCCAGTTTAATCATGTTTGCCTTGTGGCGGCATTCTGGGTCACTAAATCATTAAGTTTCAAACAAAAATAAACCGTCTAAATGCACAGATACTATTAATAGTCTGCGCTTTCAGACGGGTTGTAGTTCAAGACTGCGATTAAATAGCTGATTCGTTCTGCTCACCGGTACGTATACGTACCGCTTCTTCTACTGGCAACACAAAAATTTTACCATCACCAATTTTGCCCGAATGTGCGGCAGCTACAATAGTTTCAATAGCCTGCTCTACCCGATCATCTGGCAATACCAGCTCAATTTTTACCTTGGGTAAAAAATCCACTGCATACTCCGCACCACGATATATTTCTGTGTGCCCCTTCTGGCGCCCAAATCCTTTCACCTCAGATACAGTCATGCCACTAAAACCAACGTCAGACAATGCTTCCCGAACATCGTCCAGTTTAAAAGGCTTTACAATTGCTTCAATCTTTTTCATACGTGCACTTCCCTATAACTGTATCCACACAAGTAAAAACTACCATAACCTTATCTGAAACTCAAACCAGCACTGCCTTACAACATAAAATTAAGCAAAACTCTTGTTTTTCGCGTAAAATTGCGCCTCAGCCAAAACCCACTATCAAAGTGAGCTTACCTCATCATGTCAGTTGTACTGTCACTGTGCGGCGAGGCCGCACTTTCACCATTCCGTATCGAAAAACTGTTACAGCAGGCAGCAAAACTGCAACTGAACTGCGAGATTCAGATAAACAGCGAATACCGCTATTTCGTGGCTTCATCCGCCGAAATCACATCCGACAATCAACAGAAATTATTACAATTGTTGCGTGCCAGACCACAGAGCAGCCACAAACTGTCTGGAACTCAGCTACTTATTATTCCTCGATTGGGCACCATTTCTCCCTGGTCCTCCAAAGCCACCGATATTGCCCGCAATTGTGGGCTGAGCATGATTGAACGCATCGAGCGTGGTATTCTGTATTCTTTTTCACGCCAGCTCAGCCAGCAGGAACAGGATAAATGGCAAACAATATTGCATGACCGCATGACTGAAAGTGTGCTTACGTCAGAGAAAGAAGCAATAAAACTTTTTCATACCTCATCAGCACAGAGCTTCAATTATATAGACGTACTAGCTGATGGCAAAAGCGCACTGGAAACAGCCAACCGGCAAATGGGTTTAGCTTTGTCTGCAGATGAAATTGATTATTTGGCAGAAAATTATCAGCAGCTACAACGCAATCCCAGCGACGTTGAGCTGATGATGTTTGCACAAGCAAATTCAGAACATTGTCGCCACAAAATTTTTAATGCTGAATTTATTATTGATGGCAAAACCCAGCCGCAATCCTTGTTTAGCCTAATCCGCGCTACTCATCAGGCACACCCCCAAGGTACACTGGTAGCATATAAAGACAATTCATCCATTATTACTGGTGCGAATATTGAACGCTTCTATCCGCAGCCTAATCAACAACAGCAATATCAATATAATGCGGAAGAAACCCACATTTTGATGAAAGTGGAAACCCACAATCATCCGACTGCCATTGCTCCCTTTGCTGGTGCAGCCACTGGTTCGGGCGGAGAAATCCGCGATGAGGGCGCAACCGGAAAAGGAGCTCGTCCTAAAGCGGGGTTGAGCGGTTTCAGCGTATCCAACCTTTCGATCCCCGAATTTACCCAGCCTTGGGAACAATACACAGCCAGCCGTAATCAGTACGGTAAGCCGACACACATCAGCAGTGCCCTCGATATCATGCTTGATGGCCCGATAGGCAGTGCAGCTTTTAACAACGAATTTGGTCGCCCCAATTTGCTGGGTTATTTCCGCACCTTTGAAGAATTATTCAGCGGCACTATGCGTGGTTTTCACAAACCAATCATGATTGCCGGCGGTCTTGGAAATATTCAGGCACAACAGGTTTTCAAAGATACCATTCCAGCCGGAGCATTACTTATTCAGCTTGGCGGTCCGGGATTACTAATCGGACTGGGCGGTGGCGCAGCTTCTAGCATGAGCACCGGCGCTAATCACGCCGACCTGGATTTTGATTCCGTACAGCGCGGCAATCCAGAAATGGAACGGCGGGCACAAGAAGTTATTGACCGCTGCTGGCAGATGGGCACCGATAATCCGGTTATATCCATTCACGATGTCGGTGCAGGCGGTCTATCCAATGCCTTTCCCGAATTGGTAAACGATGCCGGTCGCGGTGCCACATTTGAGTTACGCCGCATTCCCTTGGAAGAACATGGCCTGAACCCACTGCAAATCTGGTGTAATGAAGCACAGGAACGCTATGTGCTGGCTATATTGCCTCAAAATTTGGCTACCTTTCAAAACATTTGCCAGCGTGAACGGTGTCCGTTCGCTATAGTAGGCACTGCCACTGATGATGGGCAATTAAAGTTACGCGATGATTTATTTGACAATCTGCCGGTAGATATTTCGCTGGATGTATTATTGGGCAAACCACCCCGAATTACCTGTACTGATTGTACCGTTACCGAATTTATCCCAGCTTTTGACGGCAGCAGGCTAGACATACGCGAAAGCCTGTACCGTGTATTACGCCTGCCAACCGTAGCCAGTAAACAATTTTTAATTACCATTGGTGACCGCAGTGTCGGTGGACTGACCCATCGTGACCAGATGGTCGGACGATTCCAGACTCCTGTTGCAGACGTAGCCGTAACAAAAATGGGCTTTAACACGCTGCTGGGCGAGGCCATGAGCATGGGTGAAAAATCACCTCTGGCTTTATTTTCCGGCGCTGCTTCAGGACGCATGGCCATCGGCGAAGCAGTAACCAACATTGCTGCTGCAGACATTGGCACGCTAGATAAAATCAAACTCTCTGCCAACTGGATGGCAGCCTGTGGTTTTGCTGGTGAAGATGCCCGTCTATATGAAACAGTGGCAGCAGTATCAACACTGTGCCAGCAACTAGAGCTGAGTATACCAGTTGGTAAAGATTCTCTCTCTATGCAAACCATCTGGCATGATACCGGTGAGGAAAAAAGAGTGGTGTCACCACTCACAGCAGTGATTACCGCCTTTGCACCAGTAAACAACGTCTGCCACACCGTCACACCGGAGCTACAAAATATACCCGATACTACACTGCTAGCAATTGATTTGGGACAGGGTCACAGCCGTATGGGTGGTAGTGCCTTACAACAAGTATGGAAAAATCTTACTGGTCAGGCTCCCGATGTCAATTCCGCCTCTCTACTGGCTGATTTTTTCCGCATCATTCAGTCATTAATTCAGGAACAGAAAATTCTGGCCTATCATGACCGCAGCGATGGCGGGTTAGTGGTCACACTGGCTGAAATGATGTTTGCAGCGCACATCGGCGTCACCATCGACATTGCCTCGTTAATCCGGCAAATCAACGATCAGAGTCACAACCAGAAACTTCAGGATGCAGCAGTACGCTGCCTGTTCAATGAAGAACTGGGAGCAGTGATTCAAATACACAATACCGATTTAGCCAGTATTCAAGAGACTTTTGCCAAGGCCGGTATGGCTGATGCCCTGCACATACTGGGTCACATCAATACGACTGACCGTTTGATGGTACATCACGGAAATACAGTTCTGTTAAATGAAAACCGTGTAGATTTACAAAAAAGCTGGAGCGAAACCAGCTATCACATGCAGCGCTTACGCGACAATCCGCACTGTGCAGACAGTGAGTTTGCCTTACTCGAACAAGAGCATTTACCCAGATTATTTGCTGAATTGAGCTTTGATCCGGCCGAAGATATTGCTTTGCCATTTATTCAGCGCGGCAAACAGCCCAAAGCAGCCATACTTCGTGAACAAGGCGTCAACGGGCAGTTAGAAATGGCTGCTGCTTTCAGCCGTGCTGGCTTTGAAGCTTATGATGTACATATGAGTGATTTGCTTACTGGACGGGTGAGTCTCGCTGATTTTCAGCTACTGGCTGCCTGCGGTGGTTTCAGCTATGGCGATGTGCTCGGCGCCGGTGAAGGATGGGCAAAAAGTATTCTTTTTAATCAGCAACTGCGGCATGAGTTTGCCGAATTTTTTGCCCGTCAGGACACGCTGACACTGGGTGTATGCAATGGCTGCCAAATGCTGAGCAATTTAGCTGAAATAATCCCAGGTGCACAATTGTGGCCACGTTTTCGCCGCAACATTTCCGAACAGTTTGAAGCTCGCCTGAGTATGGTGACCGTGCCAAAATCAACATCATTGATTTTGGCCGATATGGCCGGCAGCAGCTTACCGGTAGTGGTGAGTCACGGAGAAGGACGAGCAGATTTCAGCCATCTGCCACAGTCTGATTTGCCGTCGGAGCTAGACATTGCTCTGCAATACGTAGACGGTCACAATCAGGTCACAAATACTTATCCGCTGAACCCTAACGGTTCTCCGGCTGGTATTGCCGGTGTGTGTAGTCAGGATGGGCGAGTAACCATTATGATGCCGCATCCGGAACGGGTCTTCCAGACCGCACAAATGAGCTGGGCACCGCGTAACTGGCCAGAAATGTCTGGCTGGTACCGCCTATTTGCCAGTGCCCGCAAAGTTTTAGGCTAACATCGACAAAGGAAACATCATGCCATTACTGGATAGTTTTACAGTAGACCATACCCGTATGCATGCCCCGGCAGTACGCATAGCCAAAACCATGTCTACTCCTAAAGGGGACGAAATTACCGTATTTGATTTACGCTTCTGTCACCCCAATCAGGACATCCTGCCGGAAAAAGGCATGCACACACTCGAACATCTGTTTGCTGGTTTTATGCGCGATCATCTCAACAGCAACAATGTGGAAATTATCGATATTTCTCCCATGGGCTGCCGCACCGGCTTTTACATGAGTCTGATTGGCTCACCAGATGAAGCCACAGTAGCCGGTGCATGGGCTGCTGCGATGCAGGATGTGCTATCTGTAGCCAACCAAAACCAGATACCTGAACTGAACCGTTATCAGTGTGGCAGCTATACTATGCACTCATTGGAAGAAGCCAAGGCCATCGCCCAAAAAGTACTCGACAGTCAAATAAGCATTAATTATAACAATGACTTGAAATTAGATGAGTCACTATTGCAACACTAAAAGCGAAATACGATTACGACTGTCTAAAAATAAGTGAAGTGGTACACAGCTTATATTTTAGACAGTTTTCATTTTTATTAGTAAAACTAGCCAGATACAGCATAGATTTAAAAGCTGATAAAAAAAAACTAATACAAATTAAAAATAGATAGCAATTTTTACACTTTAATTCAAAACACGCCAAACTTAGCCAAACCATTTGTCTATCAACAAAATCATTACATCACTTAACCCATTCGTTATGAAGAAGCGGATATAGTCGGTTTTGACAAGTCTTTTTTTTAAAGCAAAAAACCAGTATATTGTGTTCAGAATAACAGTTGACCACTACATTTTGTGTTGTCACTGTTTTTTTCTGCTTTACTTGTGCTAGAAAGAATAACTCATGAATGCGGTAGCCAATATAAAAGTAACCAAACGAAACGGCCGTTTGGAAGACATCAATCTGGATAAAATTCATCAAGTTGTTACTTGGGCGGCTGAAGGACTGGATAACGTATCCGTATCTCAGGTAGAAATGCGCTCACACATTCAGTTTTACAACGGCATCCGCACAGACGACATTCACGAAACCATCATTAAGGCTGCGGCTGACCTGATTTCTACCGAAACGCCAGATTATCAGTATCTGGCTGCACGGCTGGCAATATTCCACCTGCGGAAAATCGCTTTTGGCCAGTTTGAACCGCCCCATTTATATGATCATGTCACCAGCCTGACTCAGTCAGGCAAATACGATGAACATATCCTAACTGACTACTCCCGTGCTGAATTCGATGAGCTCAACAATTGTATAGACCATAACCGGGATTTAACTTTTTCCTATGCTGCTGTAAAACAGCTGGAAGGTAAATATCTGGTACAAAATCGCGTCACCAGACAAATTTTTGAAAGCCCGCAGTTTTTATATATGTTGGTGGCTATGTGTCTGTTTGCACGCTACCCGCAGGCCACTAGGTTGGAATATGTTAAAAAATTCTATCATGCTATCAGCACGTTCAAAATTTCCCTACCCACGCCGATTATGTCCGGCGTGCGCACTCCAACCCGCCAATTTTCTTCTTGTGTCCTGATAGAATGTGATGACAGTCTAGACAGCATCAACGCTACCACCAGCGCCATCGTGAAATATGTATCGCAGCGTGCCGGCATCGGCATTAACGCTGGACGCATCCGTGCACTGGGCAGCGAAATTCGCGGCGGCGAAGCTCAACACACTGGCTGTATCCCATTTTACAAAATGTTTCAGGCAGCAGTTAAATCCTGCTCACAAGGAGGCGTACGTGGCGGTGCGGCCACACTATTCTATCCTTTGTGGCATCTAGAAGTAGAAAAC
Source organism: Snodgrassella sp. CS2 (assembly GCF_050310315.1). Classification (NCBI taxonomy): domain Bacteria; kingdom Pseudomonadati; phylum Pseudomonadota; class Betaproteobacteria; order Neisseriales; family Neisseriaceae; genus Snodgrassella; species Snodgrassella sp. CS2. The sequence goes on from NZ_JBNPBA010000001.1 coordinate 448,413, forward strand.
CTACTTGTACTTAAAAACAACCGTGGTGTAGAAGAAAACCGCGTTCGCCATCTTGATTATGGTGTGCAGATTAATCGTCTGCTTTATACTCGGTTGATTAAAGGTGAAAATATTACCTTATTCTCTCCTTCAGAAGTACCTGGGCTATATGATGCTTTTTTTGCCGATCAGGATGAGTTTGAACGCCTGTATGCCTTATACGAAAAAGACGATAGCATCCATAGCCGCAGTATTCCGGCTATAGACTTATTCTCATTATTAATGCAGGAGCGAGCTGGAACCGGCCGCATTTATATCCAGAACGTCGACCATTGCAACACTCACAGTCCATTTGACCCTAAGCTAGCACCGGTACGTCAGTCTAATCTATGTCTGGAAATCGCCCTGCCGACCCGTCCGTTGAACGACATAAACGATCCAGACGGAGAAATTGCGCTTTGTACCTTATCCGCTTTCAATTTGGGTGCACTAAAGAATCTCGAAGAGCTGGAAGAGCTGGCCGAACTAGCTACCCGTGCGTTAGATGCTCTGCTGGATTACCAAAACTATCCAATCAAAGCGGCCGAACTGGCTACGATGAACCGGCGTACACTTGGCATCGGCGTTATTAACTTTGCCTACTATCTGGCCAAAAACGGCGTAAAATACAGCGATGGTTCTGCCATCAGTCTTACCCACCGCACCTTTGAAGCCATTCAGTACTATCTACTCAAAGCTTCAGTCAAACTGGCCAAAGAGCTGGGCGCATGTCCTAAATTCAGCGATACTACATACGCTCAAGGCTTACTGCCGATTGATACTTACAAAAAAGATCTGGATAAAATCTGTCAGGAGCCACTTCATCTAGACTGGGAAGCACTGCGTGCCGATATTGTCAAACATGGATTGCGCAATTCAACACTCACTGCACTGATGCCATCAGAAACATCCAGTCAAATTGCCAATGCCACCAATGGCATCGAACCTCCGCGCGGACTAGTATCCGTAAAAGCCTCCAAAGACGGCATTCTCAAACAAGTTGTGCCAGAGTTCGAACGTCTGCACGACGAATATGAGCTATTATGGGATATGCCAAATAATGAAGGCTACCTGCATTTAGTAGGTATTATGCAAAAATTCATCGATCAATCTATTTCAGCCAATACCAATTACGACCCGCAGCGGTTTGAAGGGCAGAAAGTACCGATGAAACAATTAATTAAAGATTTACTTACCGCCTATAAATTTGGCCTGAAAACCCTCTATTACCAGAATACCCGCGATGGAGCCGACGACATGCAGACCAGCATTCAAGATGACGGCTGCGCCAGCGGTGCATGTAAGATATGATTCCTGGGTGCTCATGCACCCTTTTATTTCCCATTCCATTCATTAACCTAAATAAAGAGTAACATCATGGCCTGTGAACATCTGTCAATGAACTACAGCACATTCTGTCAGAAACCAAATAACGCCCTGACAGAACCGATGTTCTTCGGTCAGCCAGTAAATGTTGCCCGCTATGATCAGCAAAAATTTGATATTTTTGAAAAACTGATTGAAAAGCAATTATCATTCTTTTGGCGTCCGGAAGAAGTAGACGTATCGCGCGATCGTATCGACTACGCCAACCTACCCGAGCATGAAAAGCACATTTTTATCAGCAATCTGAAATACCAAACATTACTTGATTCCATTCAGGGTCGCAGCCCCAATGTAGCTCTGCTGCCCTTGGTATCCATACCCGAGCTGGAAACATGGATTGAAACATGGTCATTTTCTGAAACCATTCACTCCCGCAGTTATACACACATCATCCGCAATATCGTCAACGATCCATCCATCGTATTTGATGACATTGTACAAAACAAACACATTATTGCCCGTGCTGAAGAAATTGCCTGCTACTACGATGATTTAATCGAATATACTCAATACTACAATTTGCTGGGTATCGGCGAACACCAGATTAACGGTAAAACTGTAGTCATCGACCTGCATGAACTGAAGAAAAAACTCTATTTGTGTCTGATGTGCGTAAACGTACTCGAAGCCATTCGTTTTTATGTATCTTTTGCCTGTTCCTTCGCCTTTGCCGAACGCGAACTGATGGAAGGCAATGCCAAAATTATCAAACTGATTGCCCGTGACGAAGCATTGCATCTTACTGGTACCCAGCAGATGCTTAATCTAATGCGTACTGGCGCCGACGACCCTGAAATGGCACAGATTGCTGCCGAAACCGAAGAGGAATGCTTTCAGCTTTTCCGTCGTGCTGCTATGCAGGAAAAAGACTGGGCGGAATATTTGTTTAAAGACGGTTCTATGATTGGCCTGAATAAAGACATTCTTGGTCAGTATGTCGAATACATCACCAACCTGCGCATGCAGGCTGTCGGCTTACCACCAGCCTTTGAGCATGCCAAGCAAAACCCGATACCTTGGATAAATGCCTGGCTTTCTTCCGACAACGTTCAGGTGGCACCACAGGAGGTAGAAGTTAGTTCTTATCTTGTCGGCCAGATTGACGCAGAACTCAGTGAAGACGATTTAAGCGATTTCGAGCTATAAATCCAGACTTTCCAAAATAAACCAAGCTGACAGAACTGACCGAAATACAATAATACCAAACATGGCTTTAATCACCACTAGCGACAAAACCTTCACTCTGCAACAGGACGAAACCCTGCTGGAAGGTCTGGAACGTACCGGGCACGAAGTAGAATATCAGTGTCGCAGTGGTTATTGTGGTTCGTGCCGCCTCAGACTGCTTTCCGGACAAGTAAGCTATCCAGAACAGCCCTTGGCATTTATTGCAGCAGAAGAAATTCTGCCTTGCTGCTGTAAAGCAGAAACCGATTTACATGTAGTCTGCCATCTGCGTAGCGATACACCTGAAAACAATCCTGACCTCTTTGAAGATGATTTATTTCCCGCTGGACAAAATTAAAACGTTTTTCTTTACAGCCCTACAAGGCTAAAGTATCGTAACCTATCCATAATCAATTCTAGGTAAAAGCACATGCTACTTGGCGTCAATATCGATCACGTTGCCACCGTGCGCAATGCCCGCGGCAGTATTTACCCGAGTCCGCTAGAAGCAGCACTATTGGCTGAAACGCATGGTGCAGACCTCATTACCATGCACTTACGCGAAGACCGGCGCCATATTCATGATGCCGATGTATTTGCTGTCAGAAATGCCATCAGCACACGTTTAAATTTGGAAATGGCACTCACGCCGGAGATGCTGGACAACGCACTGGCTGTTCAACCTGCTGATGTGTGCATCGTGCCGGAAAAAAGGCAGGAAATTACTACCGAAGGCGGGCTAGATGTATTATCGCAACAGGATAAAGTAGCAGAATATATTCAAAAGCTCACAGCGGCCGGTATTCGTGTTTCCTTATTTGTTGATGCCGACAGCAATCAGATACAGGCCTGCCGCGAAGTAGCTGCACCCGTTATCGAACTGCATACTGGTGCCTATGCTGATGCCGCCCCACAGCAGAGAAGGCAGCAGCTTGCTCGTATTGAAGAAGCAGCCCATCAGGCCAGCGAAATGGGTATCATCGTCAACGCTGGACATGGTCTGAACATTCATAACGTCGCCCCCATAGCGAAAATTCTGGCTATTCAGGAACTGAATATCGGCCACGCATTGATTGCACAGGCCATTTTTATCGGTCTCCCCCAAGCCATCGAACAAATGAAGACCGCCATCTTCCGTGCGCGCAGTATTCCTTATTAATCTTTCAGCAGTAAAAGGGACAAAATGATTTACGGCATAGGTACAGACTTAGTCAAAATCGATCGCATCGCCAAAATGTGCAAAACCTACGGAGCCAATGCCGTGGCTGAAAAAATGCTATCTCGGATAGAAGCACTGGAATGGCCTTCAGCTAATCAGCCGGTTCAATTTCTCGCAAAGCGCTTTGCCGCCAAAGAAGCATTTGCCAAAGCCGTACATACCGGTTTGCGTAGCCCGGTCACGCTTCGAAACATTGGCATCGGTCACAATGAGCTGGGCCGTCCGGAATTTATAGTAGAAAAACCCTTAGCACAATGGCTCAGCCAAAAAAACATCGGCCGTATCCATCTCAGCCTCACCGATGAAGAAAATTATATTGTGGCATTTGTCGTAGCTGAGTATCTTAAATGAATACCGACAAACTGGTAGAAGTTGTAGCCGGCGTACTATACAACCCACAAGGAGAATTTTTGCTTAGCTCCCGTCCAGCAGGTAAAGCTTATGCCGGCTACTGGGAATTTGCCGGTGGAAAAGTAGAAACAGGTGAAACCTATCTAACCGCCCTACAGCGCGAATTCAAAGAAGAGCTAGGCATTGACGTCATCCAAGCCACCCCATGGCTCACCAAAATTCACAAATATGAACACGCCCATGTTCACCTGCATTTCTATCGTATTGGTGCCAGACAATGGCAGGGACAACTTTGCGCTCGGGAGCAACAAAGCTGGTGCTGGCAGCAACCGGGTAAGCTTACAGTAACACCCATGTTACCGGCTAATGCGCCTATTTTGGCGGCTCTGTCCATTCCTACGAAGATGAGAGGGCAGTTTAATACCGGTTTTCACACTGTCTCTGTCCAAGAGCCGCAGCTCAAAATACTGCCTTATCACTCTGGTATTGCCGCAGCAACCAGCATATATGCACCAGCCAATCAATTACAGTATTTGGCACAACAACACCCTATAGACCATATCTGGGCAATCTGCTCTAGCCGTGAACAGTGGCAGCAGGCACAATCAGCTGCTGCCATTATCTGGCCAATATCCAGTATCGATGATATAAAATTACTGCTTACCCTGTTACAACAAGAGCCCTCAAGTGTGCCTGTCATGGTTTTTCAAAAGAAAACTGGTTTAACAACACCGCAACCCGATTGGATGAATCTAGGTGCACATGGCATCATCCACGAGCAGGAATAAGTAAATAAATACCATTTAAAAATCCGCTACCTATTTATTCTCATTTACCAATTCTAAACTGAAACTTTTTGCCAACATCATGTCCCAGCCTGCTAAAAATTCAACAGCCGTTATCATCGGCTTACTGATATTCATTGTGGCCGTACCGTTCATTATTGGCATAATATTCTGGCAAAACAGCCGTATAGATGCACAAAGCACACTTAGTAACTGCAACATACGCAACGGCTGCATACTGCCTGGTGGTGCCATTATCCAGTTCACCCCACCGGCAGACGTTACCAAACCCTTTAATATCACTATGCGGCAGGTGCCTTCATCAGTTAAACGCATTAGCATCCATTTCACTATGCGCAACATGGATTTGGGTTTCAATCGTACAGACTTTAAGTCACAGGGAAATGGCCTCTGGACTGCTCATCACGCTGTGCTCCCTGTATGTGTGGATGAACGCAACGATTTTCTCGGCGACCTAACATTGGATGGACAACATTACAATATTGTATTTTCCGCCCCCTGAATACTATATAAGCATTGCATCGCCGGCGCTTTCACCCGTACAATCACACACATTGATTACCTTGCCATCAAAAGGATTCACGCCATGCTCAGCAAAAAATTTTTTGACGATATCAGCGAAAAACTCGGTGATACCATCAGCAATAGCCCCATCAAAGACATGGAAAAAAATGTTAAATCCATGCTAGGAAGTGCTTTTAATCGCATGGATCTGATTACCCGTGAAGAATTTGATATCCAGCAGCAGGTTCTTCTTAAAACTAGGGAAAAACTGGCTGAACTGGAAAGCCGCGTGATAGCACTGGAAGCTTTACTGGCACAAAACAGCAACACCGACAGCGCACAACCAATATCCTCCGCAGAAAATAATAACACTTCACCTGCCTAAGGAAATAAGCCATGTCATGGGCAGTTGTATATAGTCGTGCACTGGCTGGCATGGCAGCACCATTAGTAGAAGTAGAAGCACATCTGGCCAACGGTCTACCAGCATTTAGTATAGTAGGATTACCGGATACAGAAGTTAAAGAAAGCCGCGACCGCGTCAGAGCAGCTATTATTCAGTCTGGGTTTGATTTTCCAGCAAAAAAAATTACCGTTAATTTAGCTCCCGCAGATTTACCCAAAGAATCTGGTCGTTTTGATCTACCCATCGCCATCGGCATATTGGCCGCTTCCGGCCAGATTGATCCAAGCGCACTACAGACTTATGAACTGGCCGGGGAACTTGGCTTATCCGGCCAAATAAGGCCTATTCGCGGAGCCATCGCTATGGCGGAAGCAGCACGGCAAGCACAGCGTGCCTTTATCCTGCCTCAAGACAATGCTTATCAAACAGCTCTTCTACCAGAAGCACAAGTCTTTGGAGCCGAAACACTTGCAGCTGTAGTTGCTCATCTCAATTATGAACAGCCACTTAAAGCCATAAATACCGAACATCTGCATCAGTATCCTACTGAAATCAGCTATCCAGATATGGCCGATGTACGCGGACAACAAACTGCACGGCTGGCACTGGAAATCGCAGCCGCTGGTGGCCATAGTCTGCTCATGTCTGGGCCTCCCGGTACCGGTAAATCCATGCTTGCACAACGTCTTCCGGGCATTCTTCCGCCACTGACCGCCACTGAATTGGTCAGCGTTTGGTCTTTACAGTCACTGTTGCCACACGGACAACAACAATACCAGCAAAATCGTCCATTTCGCTCTCCGCATCATAGCACCTCTGCTGTTGCATTGGTCGGCGGTGGTTCTGATCCACGTCCAGGTGAAATATCTTTAGCCCACCATGGCATTCTGTTTCTGGATGAACTGCCAGAATTTGACCGCAAAGTACTTGAAGTGCTGCGAGAACCTTTAGAAAGTGGCGAAATACACATTTCCCGTGCAGCACGGCAGGCAACTTATCCGGCCAAATTCCAGCTGATAGCAGCCATGAACCCTTGTCCATGCGGTTATCTAGGTCACTCAGTACGAGCATGCCGTTGTACACCTGAAGCCATAGTGCGCTACCGCAACAAAATTTCCGGACCCCTCCTCGATCGCATAGATCTCATTATTGAAGTACCCAGCTTGCCAGCTAGTGACTTGATTCAGCAGGCAGACGGTGAAAGCAGCTGTAGTATCCGCGAACGAGTCAGCACCGCCCGTGCACGCCAGTATCAGCGTCAGGGTAAAATTAATGCTCAGCTAAGCAACCGCGAGCTGGACAACATCGCTCGCATTAGCAGCGAAGCCAAACAGACTTTAGCCGGTGCCATTGAAAAACTATCCCTTTCAGCCCGCAGTTTTCACCGAATATTACGTATTGCCCGAACTCTGGCCGATATGGATGATAACCATGACGTTGGAAACGGGCACATTTTGCGCGCCATAAGTTTTCGCCGTGCTTTATAATATGAAATAGGGCAAAATAACAGATGCCACCTCCCCTAAACAAGCATCCGGCCCTGATTAAAATTTGCCGTATAAAATGCCAACATAAAGGCTTTCAACATGCATAAGTACACATCGATTCGTCAGGCAGGTAAAGGATTAATCAGCTTTATCGTCGGCTTATTGATAGCAACTGCCATCATCGCCGGTATCCTGTTTTACCTGAATAAAAGCAAGTCTGATTTCAAAACCCCAGCTATCCCTGAGGCATCTGCGCCACAAAAGCCGGAAATACTCACTCCAGATAACGGCGCATCTGCAACCCAGCCATTCATTCCCGATGGTGCAGCATCAGCATCTTCAAACAGCCAGTCGCAGACTGTGCCCCCTGCCTCAGAACCGCTAAACATCGGGGGCATTGAAAATCAGGTTACAGGCGTGCATACACCGGCAACCAGACCAAATGAAGAGCATAAAGAGCCGGCTAAAACACCCAAAAAAGTACCCTCAGGTGGTAGCAAGACTCATGTCACCCCCGAACAGATACTCAGCAACGGCAGTCTGGAAAAAGCTCAGCAGGCAGCAGAAAAACAACATACTGGCAATAAAGTCTATCTGCAGATCGGTTCCTACAGCAGTCGTACCGATGCCGATGCCCAACGCGCTAAACTGGTGATGCTCGGTATCAATAGCACAGTACAGACAGCTAAAGTCAACGGCACAACCAAATACCGTGTACAGACAGACAATCTGAACCAGAATCAAGCTGGCCAGATTAAAAAGATACTGCAACAACATAATATCGATAGCCTGACCAGAGCAGCATCCTGAGTTACTCAGCTTTCATAAAAAAACAGGAAATCAACATGCTAAAAAAAATTATTACCATCATGGCCACTTCATTGGTATTCGCCAGTGGCCTAGTACATGCTTCACTCGTTAACGTAGATTACGTTGTGCTGGACAAACCTATACCGCAGCTACATAAAGACAAAGTAGAAGTACTGGAATTTTTCTCCTACAGCTGTATCCATTGCTCCCACCTTGAACCCTATATGCTCAAGGAAATGAAATCTTTCGCCCCCGATACCTACCTGCGTCCAGTACATGTAGTCTGGGATGATGACGTATACTACAATCTTGCCCGTGTCGCCGCCGCAGTTAACAGCACCAATATGAAATTACAGGCAGACCCGCTGATTTTCGACGCCATTTTCAACAAGCACATTGAATTATGGCGGCCGGAAGTATTCAATAAATGGGCGGTACAGCAAACCGCCTTTGACGGACAAAAATTGGTTAAATCTTACAACAGTCTGGAAAATGCCGCCGCCGCTACCAGCATGCGTAAAATGGGTGAAAAATACAATATCCTCTCCACACCAACTGTAATTGTAGGCGGCAAATACGAACTTAAATTTCCGCAAGGATTTGCAGCAGGAATGAAAACCCTGAATGAATTAATTGAAAAAGTACGCAATGAGAATAGCGCACGTGCTGCAAGCGCACGTAAACTACCAAAAAGCATAGGCGCATCACTAGCTGCTTCTGCAAATCGGTAGATTTCAGCCTGTGATTTAAAACAATAGTGTGTTTCCCTCAAACACACTATTGTTTTGCATAGAATTTGTGGCTTCAATTTATAAAGTACAGTAAATAAAATGGATATTGTCCTGTTTCTCAAAGCTCTAATACTGGGCATCGTAGAAGGCTTAACCGAATTTTTACCGGTTTCCAGTACCGGCCATCTAATTGTTGTTGGCAACCTGCTTAAATTTCAGACCACTGGCGAAGTATTTGACATCACTATTCAGCTAGGTGCCATCCTCGCCATTATTTTCGAATACAAACACCGCTTTGCCCACATCATCACGCATATCGGCAAAGAACCAGCCACTAACCGTTTTGTTCTCAATCTTGCCATTGCCTTTATTCCTGCCGCCATCATGGGTTTGCTCTTTAGCGAACAAATCAAACATTATCTCTTCAACCCCATTACCGTTGCTACTGCACTGGTTATCGGCGGCCTATTGATTTTATGGATTGAAAAACGTCAAACCCGTTGTCAGCCCAAAGTACGCAGCGTAGAGGAAATGCGTCCGCGTGATGCCCTCGTCGTAGGACTAGCACAAATTCTGGCACTAATTCCGGGTACCTCCCGTTCCGGCAGTACCATTATGGGTGGCATGATGTGGGGTATTGAACGCAAAGCCGCTACCGAATTTTCTTTTTTTCTGGCCGTACCGGTGATGATTGCCGCTACTGGCTACGACATGCTCAAACATTTGAATGAATTTACTCGCGATGATTTGCTGCTGATTGCCATTGGCTTCATTGCCGCTTTTCTTTCTGCTCTGGTGGCAGTCAAAGCATTACTGCGCTTCGTTGCCCACAAAAACTATATTCCCTTTGCTTGGTACCGAATCATATTTGGCGGCATCATCCTGCTAACTTGGGTAACAGGCTGGGTAAAATGGTAAGCCAGCCAGTATTGCCTCTGGTATAAAAACGTTAAATTGTGATAAAGTGATGTTTTAACAGACCACAGGCACAGCATTTTCCTGCCTTTTCATGTCCATGTCACACTGTTGCTTCCGCTGCAGTGTGGCTTGTATTTTGTAAGGAATATCAATGCAGTCTTGGCAATTGCCCGAATACATTGCCGACATCCTTCCTTCTGCGGCGCGCCAGCTGGAAAGCGCCAAAGAACAGCTGTTAGCACTTTATCGCGTTCATGGCTACGAACTCGTCTGCCCTCCTCTGCTTGAGTATAGCCAATCTTTACTTACCCGTATTGATGAAGGTTTGTCTCTTAAAACCATCCGAGTTGTCGACCAGCTTAGCGGCCGGCAACTGGGTCTGCGTGCAGATATCACCCCGCAGGTAGCCCGTATTGACGCACATTTACTTTCTGCCAACAGCGGCCTAAACCGTCTGTGCTATGCCGGTCCAGTATTACATGCAAGACCTGACGGCTTTCTGAGCACTCGTGAACCTTTACAGATTGGTGCCGAACTATATGGCCACGCAGGTATCGATGCAGATATTGAGCTGATTGATTTAATGCTGAAAAGTTTAGCTATCGTTAATGTTTCTGCACCCACCTTATCGCTGGGGCACATCGGTATTTTTTATGCTTTAGCTGAAGCTGCCGGACTGGATGATCAGCAAGCTGCTTCACTATTACAGCTAATGCAGGCAAAAGACGCCTCAGCCGTCGAAAAATGTGTCCTGCAATGGCAGCTTTCGCAACAGTGGATTGATGCCTTCATCGCCTTACCCACCCTATATGGAACGCAAGAAGTATTACAGACCGCCCGCACCATCTTGCCTGACTTACCTGAAATCAGCATAGCACTACAACAGCTTCAGCAAATATGTGCGGCTTTTGCTAGCAACAGCATCTTTATCGATCTGAGCGAACTGCGAGTAGACAATTACCATACCGGATTACTGTTTGCCGCCTACAGTGAAGACTGGCCAGATGCGTTGGCACGAGGCGGCCGTTATGATGGATTGGGCAAATATTTTGGCCGTAGCCGCCCAGCCTCAGGATTCAGTTTTGACTTACGAGATTTAATTGGGCATCTGCCACCAGTAGAAAAACTACGCGGCATAAAAGTCAGCGTGCACGATGGCCCCGCTGCAAAAAACGAAATAGAGCAACTGCGTTCAGCCGGTGAATGTGTCATCATTGATTACACTCCTGAATGCAACGAAGTTAAAGGATGCGACCGCCAACTTGTCTGGCAAAACCAGCAATGGCAACTGATTCCTTTGGAGCAATAACCAACCTTTAGTATGAGCAGGTAAATCTATATGGCAAAAAACGTCGTCGTTGTCGGTACCCAATGGGGTGATGAAGGCAAAGGTAAAATTGTAGACTGGCTGACCGAACGTGCCTCCGGCGTGGTACGTTATCAGGGCGGACATAATGCGGGTCATACTCTCGTAGTCAACGGAAAAAAAACCGTATTGCGACTAATTCCAAGCGGTATTTTACATACAGGAAAACGCTGTTTTATCGGCTCTGGCGTGGTGGTATCACCAGAGGCCTTACTGAGTGAAATGGCTGAATTACAGCAAGCCGGTATTGATGTCACCAAACAGCTGACAATTGCCCCAACTTGTCCCTTAATATTACCTTACCATATTGCACTGGATCATGCCCGTGAAGCAGCCAAAGGCGATAAAAAAATCGGTACCACCGGCCGTGGTATTGGTCCGGCCTATGAAGATAAAATTGCTCGGCGAGCAGTACGGATAATGGATTTGTTTCAGCCAGATGTCTTAGAGCAAAAAATTAAAGATGCTGTTGCTATCTATAACTGCCAGCTTACTGGCCTGTACGGACAAGAAGCTCTGGATGCAGATAAAATCTATCAGCAAACTTTAGAACTGGCAGACCAGATACGGCCGATGGTTGGGGACGTTTCACGCGAGCTGAACGATATGAACGCAAGCGGCGAATCATTACTTTTTGAAGGAGCACAAGGCACGTTCCTCGATATCGATTATGGCACTTATCCTTTTGTTACCTCTTCCAACTGTATTGCCGGTGCTGCAACAGTCGGTTCTGGTGTCGGACCAACTAAAATCGATTATGTTCTGGGCATCGTCAAAGCCTATACTACTCGCGTTGGCTCAGGTCCGTTCCCGACAGAACTCTTTGACAACGTGGGCGAAGGTCTGGCCCAACGCGGTAATGAATTCGGTGCTGTTACCGGACGTCCGCGCCGCTGCGGCTGGTTCGATGCCGCACTGATGAAACGTTCCATTCAGGTAAATGGTATCTCTGGTTTATGTGTTACTAAGCTGGATGTAATGGATGGTATGGACAGCATCAACATCTGCGTTGGTTACGATTATAATGGTGAAAAAATAGATATTCTGCCTTGCGGTTCAGATGCTGTCTCCGCTTGCACACCTATTTATGAAACCATGCCTGGATGGAAAGAAAGTACCTTCGGCCTGAAAACCTACGATGCATTACCGGCTAATGCTAAAGCTTATCTGAAACGCATTGAAGAAATCTGTGGTGCACCAATTGCCATGATTTCTACCGGCCCAGATCGCGAAGAAACTATTTTGCTGCAACACCCCTATGAATAAATAAGTAAAAAGCAAAAACCCATCAATATGATGGGTTTTTTATTATTGTTAGGTTCCTGAACAGTTTTACCTATTTTATGCTATCAAAAGCCACTTGCTTCTTTCTCAACCGGCGCAGCTATTTTGCTTTGTGAAAAAGATTGTGCCACCACAAAGCAACACTATCCAGCCAGCGACTGAACCAACCCGCCTCATCCACATTATGCAGTGCTACCACCTGCTGTTCAGCAATTGTCTGGTTTCCAGCCAGAAGCTTTAACGTCCCTATATTCTGACCTTTATACACAGGTGCCACTACAGGCTGTACAGCATCTAGTTCAATTACAAGCTCTTTAGCTCCATTAGCAGGCACAGTAACATAGGTATCACGCAAAAATCCGACTGGCACCTTTCGATGTGCACCCTTGTAAACAGTGATATCTGCAAGTTTATGTCCCGCCGGATATAAGCGCACCGTATTGAAAGAAGTCAGAGCCCAGCTTAATAGCTTACTGCCTTCAGCAGCTCTGGCCTCACTGCTGTCTGCACCTACGAGTACTGCAATATTACTGCGGTCATTGCGCTTGCTGCTTACAGCCAGATTATATCCGCCATTAATACTATACCCTACAGCCAGACCATCCACCTGATCATCGCGAAACAACAGCAGATTTTGGTTTAACTGCGTTACTCCGTTATAACTAAATGATTTCTTAGCAAACCATTTTTGATACTGTGGAAAATCACTAACCAGTCTCTGTGCTAATATCAGCAAATCTCCCACACTACTGTATTGTCCTTGTGCCGGCAAACCGGTGCAATTCATAAAATGGGTGTGATGCAGCCCCATTTTCTGCGCTTGTGTATTCATACGTTGTACAAAGGCTTTTTCACTGCCGCCCACTGCTTCAGCCAGCGTTATTGCCGCATCATTGGCAGAAATCACCAACATACCCTGCACCACTGTTTCAGCCTGTACCGGCACACCCTGCTGTAAAAACATTCTGCTGCCGTCTGTCTGCCAACCAGTCGAAGAAACCTGCAATTGCTGACGAGCTTTCAGTTTGCCACTTTGCAAAGCATCAAAAACTAAGTAAGCCGTCATCAGCTTAGTCAAGGCTGCAGGTTCAATCCGAGCATCCTTATCACGGCTTGCCAGAATCATCCCGCTTTGCTCATCCGCCACCGCATACGCTGCAGCATTAATCACAGGCAATTCTACTGCCTGCGTCATTGGCAGAACTGCCAGCAATATCGTTGCCCATAGTCCACAAATTAAATTTCTCATAATTTTTTTAGCACATTCAAAATCGGCTTTGCCTGCATTCACCCAATCTTTAACCGGATATTATAAACATTTGACCGCACTAGATAAGCGATATTGGCAAATTTACTTGCATAAAAAAAACAGCCGCGTTATCGTTAATTTTTGATTAATTCCGTTAAGCAGATAATCTGCATAATAAAATCAGACTCTTCTTTATAAGCAATCATGAACAAACACGCAAACTACCTTACCCGCATACTCACCGCCGCTGTTTACGACGTGGCCATTGAAACGCCTTTGGATTATGCCACCAACCTATCCGACAGACTCAACAACCACATCTGGCTAAAACGTGAAGATTTACAGCCGGTATTTTCTTTTAAAATCCGTGGCGCCTACAACAAAATGGCCAAGCTGGACAAAACTACTCTAAAAAAAGGGGTTATTACTGCTTCAGCTGGCAACCATGCACAGGGTGTAGCTTTGTCTGCGCAAAAACTAGGATGTGAAGCAACAATTGTCATGCCTCAAACCACACCACAAATCAAAATTGATGCCGTCAGAAAACGGGGAGGAAAAGTTGTATTGGCCGGTGAGTCATACAACGATGCTTATAACCACGCCATGCAACTGGTTGCCGAAAGCGGCTTAACCTACATTCCGCCGTTTGATGATCCTGATGTGATTGCCGGACAAGGCACCATTGGCATGGAAATTCTGCGTCAGCATGCCAAACCAATAGATGCAGTTTTTGTAGCCATCGGTGGTGGTGGCCTCGCTGCTGGCGTTGCCGCCTATATCAAAAACGTACGTCCAGAAATCAAAGTAATCGGCGTTGAAACCGAAGATGCTTGTGCCATGAAACAATCCATTGCAGCAGGTAAACGCATCGAATTATCTGAAGTTGGCCTATTTGCCGACGGCACCGCCGTCAAACTGGTGGGCGAAGAAACATTTGCTTTGTGCCGCGACCTTTTAGACGACATCATCATTGTCGATTCCGACAGCATTTGTGCGGCGATAAAAGATATCTTCGATGATACTCGCAGCATTACCGAAACCTCAGGTGCACTTGCCCTAGCCGGCCTAAAAGCATATATCGCAAAGAATCAGTGCCAGCATCAAAATTTGATAGCAGTCACAAGTGGTGCCAACATGAACTTTCATCAGCTTCGTTATGTATCCGAACGTTGTGAGCTGACCGAAGGCCATGAAGGTATTTTTGCTGTTACCATACCGGAAAAACCGGGCAGCTTCCGCCACTTTATTGAACTGATAGGCAACCGCAGTATTACAGAATTCAATTATCGCTACGGGGATAACCAGAAAGCGCATATTTTTGTCGGGATCCAGAGTAACGACATCGCCGATTTACAGAAGATTGCACAGGAACTAAACAGCAACGGTCTACCTACCATTGACTTAACTCATAACGAAATGGCCAAACTGCATATCCGCTATATGGTGGGCGGTCGCACTGGAAAAGTAGCCAATGAGCGCCTGATAAGCTTTGAGTTCCCAGAGCGGCCAGGCGCATTAAAACGCTTTCTGTTACACATGCAGTCTGACTGGAATATTTCCCTGTTTCATTACCGCAACCATGGTGCAGATTTCGGCCGCGTATTAGTGGGTCTGGATATTCCTCCTTCTGATACAGAAAAATTCCATACATTTTTGGAACACCTTGGTTATCAATATCAGGAACAGACGCATAATGCTGCTTATCAGCTGTTTCTGAGTGAAACCCTAGACAAAAAATAAATCCAGTATAGACTGTAGTAATGGCTTGAATTAACTCAGTCTTAAGTGTTTAAAAATTAGAAAAACAACTGGTAACATCAAAAGACATTATCGGCAGGCTGCAACAATCAAATTTTTTAAGCGGAATAAATTGCTCAGCCTGCCATAATTTTTAACTAGATAACAATTCCTGCTTATCTCACCATGCCAGAATTATCAGCTCTATTTTGAGAAAACTTCTTTCAAAGCGTTATTTTCCCCAATAAAAGTCCAATCAAAATAAAAAAAGCTAAAGATTAAACCAATCTTCAGCTACAACAAATAATAAGAAAAATACGAATCAAAAATTAATACTGCCAAAATTTATTTTATATTCCGTCGTTCATAGACAGCCTGCGCCAAGGTACCGGCATCGACATACTCCAGCTCTCCACCCAGAGGCATACCGCGAGCCAGCCGCGTAATTTTAGCTGGAAAATCCGTAAGCAACTGCGACAGGACATAAGCCGTAGCATCACCTTCAGCTGTAAAACTCGTAGCAATAATAATCTCTTCTACTTCATATTCCTGTAACCTTGTAACCAGCTTATCCAGCGCTATAGCCTGTAAATCTGCGCCCTGTGTCGGGTTTACCTGTCCCATCAGCACAAAATACAGCCCATCATGACAATTCGCTGATTCCATACTGGCTACATCCACTGGCATCTGCACAATCATCAGCCGCTTCGCGTCACGAGTTTTATCCGCACAGATGGCACACAATTCACCTTCGCAAAAAGTATTGCACAACCGACAATGATGCACCTGTAACAAAGCGGCCTGAATAGCAGCGACTAACTCCTCTGCACCAGCACGCTTATGCTGTAGTAATTCATAAGCCATACGCTGTGCCGTTTTAGGTCCCACATTCGGCAAGACTTTTAACGCATTGGTTAAACGGCTCAAAGCATCAGTGT
This sequence comes from Snodgrassella sp. CS2, assembly GCF_050310315.1. Classification (NCBI taxonomy): domain Bacteria; kingdom Pseudomonadati; phylum Pseudomonadota; class Betaproteobacteria; order Neisseriales; family Neisseriaceae; genus Snodgrassella; species Snodgrassella sp. CS2. The sequence continues at coordinate 464,790 of NZ_JBNPBA010000001.1, forward strand.
TTTTTGTGCTCATTCTATTACTCATTAACACGCTGCTGAAGATTTAATTTATCAGCCAATATACAATTAGCGGCAACAGCCATTTGATTGATTTTATTTCAGATTTAAATCAATTACCGCATGGCAAAAGCTAAAAGGAAAAAGCCGCTGCAAACGCATGTTCAGCCAATTTATGCTATTTTTTAAGATAAAAGGAAGAGCAACTCATCCAAATCACCCTCCCTGTGTAATAAATTATTTAAAGAAATCACCCATACCAGCAGGCAGATTCATACCTTGCGTAAACTGCCCCATCCGTTCAGAAGAAGTGGCCTCAGCCTTACGCACTGCATCATTTACCGCAGCCGCAATCAAATCTTCTAGCATTTCTTTATCTTCAGCTGCATCGGCAAGCAGAGTGTCATCAATATGAATACGCTTAACCCCGTAATGACAATTCATGGTTACCTTAACCATTCCGGCTCCAGATTCACCTTCCACTTCCACATTAGCCAGTTCTGCCTGCGCTTTTTTCATGCGTTCCTGCATCTGCTGCGCCTGCTTCATCAAACCACCTAAACCTGCTTTTCCAAACATAGCAACTTCCTTTTACTTCAAATTTAAACGGAAAAAATTAAACCAAATATTGTAATTAATCTTCAGCCAGACGCAAGCTTTCAGGAATCCAACTTGCGTTAAAGGTATCCATTAGCATTTTTACCGCTGGCTGCGCTTCCAGAATCGATTGTGCCTGCTGCTGAGCTTCAGCATGCAGACGCTGTTGACGCATCTGCGGTGTTTCCAGCGTACTTTGTTCTTGCCAGCTGCAAGTCTGCAGCCGAATCGGCCGCTTATAAACTTCCGAAAGAGTTTCAGCTAACCGCGTTAATAATTCACGGTTAGCTGTCGGTTCTCCCTGCTCTGCAAGCGCAATCGTCAATTCACCAGTATGTTCTTCATAGGCAGCAACGGCAGAATGTTGGCTGAACAACTGTACAGCTCCAAGCCGGTGTGCCAGCAAAGTTAATATTTCTGGCCAGTTCTCAGCACTTAGAGGCGGAAAACTATTCTGAAGTATTTCCGGTTGTGTTTTATCAGCTTGATCAGCAGCTAAGCTGCCTGAGTCAACCTCCAACTGTGGAGTAGAAAACTGCTCAGACACATCAGGCTCATCAGAGGTTAACAAAGGCGGTGGCATAGAATTGTCATCAACTGCATCAGGCAAATCTGAAGGAACATCTTCCCACGGAGGTGGTAACCCCTCATCAGCCATTGCTGATCTATGAGCATTCACATCAGGTGGAACTGCCTGATAATCAATACCACTAGATGTTGCTGCTGGGGTGGTTTCCACGTGTGTAGCGGGCTCTGCCTGTACATTTTGCTCAGCATCAGTGCTCACCCCTTCGTTACCCGATATATCCGCAGATACTGGTGTCTCCACAGATTTAAAATATTGTCCTTCAGCAACCAGAAGATTACTATCCGGCGGATTTTGCAGTTGAGTGCCGCTAAGCTGACCATGCAGAAGTTGAGTATTTACTGCAGCAAGTGGTGTAAAAGCCAACATGCGCAGCAAAGTCATTACGAACCCAGCCTTCTCATCCGGTGCCAGAGGTAAATCCGCTTTACCTCGTAAAGCGCATTGATAGTAGAGTTGTATTTGCTCACCAGAAAACTGGCCGGCAAAGCGGGTTAAAGCCGCATATTCAGGTTCATCCGATGCAATGGCAGAAGGCACTGTTTGCAAAATAGTTAAACGTTGTAACAATAAAGCCAGCTCTGTCAGCGCACTGTCAAAACCCACTGCACAGCTAGCCATTTCTTCAGCCTTGGATAACAAAGCTTTTCCATCACCTGTAGCCAGCGCTTCCAGTAAAGCATACAAATAGCTTTTATCCACCGCGCCAATCATATTGCGCACATTTGCTTCGGTCACCTTGCCAGAACCAATTGCAATTGCCTGATCAAGCAAACTAAGCGCATCGCGCATGGAACCGGCAGCCGCTCTACCCAACAGCAGCAATGCCGCATCTTCATAATCAATCTGTTCCTGCTGTAATACATAAACCAGATGATCGTGCACCTGCGTGCTGTTCAAATTACGCAACACAAATTGGAGGCAGCGGCTCAATACTGTAATCGGTACTTTTTGTGGGTCGGTTGTAGCCAGAATAAACTTCACATGTTCGGGTGGTTCTTCCAGCGTTTTAAGCATGGCATTGAATGCACTTTTGGACAGCATATGCACTTCGTCAATAATATATACCTTATAGCGTCCCATCGTAGGTGCATACTGCGCGTTTTCCAGCACCTCACGGATATTATCAATCCCTGTATTAGAGGCCGCATCAATTTCCAGTACATCAACGAAGCGTCCAGCATCAATCTGACGGCATGAATCGCACTGATTACACGGTTCGCCATGTTCAACATGCAAACAATTGAGGCTTTTAGCCAGAATACGGGCGATGGTAGTTTTACCTACACCACGTGTTCCAGTCAGCATATACGCATGGTGCAAACGGCCTTTATCAAGCGCATTCACCAATGCCTTAACCACATGCTCCTGCCCCACTAAATCAGCAAACCTTTTCGGCCGCCATTTACGCGCCAATACTTGATAAGTCATAACCGTCCACAACCGCCAGCCACAGCAGAATCTATACTCAAAAAATGAAATTTTGTCTGTCAGAAATACACAGACAGGCACCACATTGTAACCAAAAACAACCTACAGTGGTTAGGATAAAAGACAGCAAAAAATCGTAGATAACAATAAGAAATCGTTTAGAAGAAATCGTATTAATAAGGCCTGTCAGAAAGAATTCAAGCATTATCAGCAAACGACTTTTTTACATTCTGTAATTCATTGCCATAAGAAGATTAAATACTAAATATGAAACATAATTTACTGCACCCATACCAGCTTTACATCAAACAACTCAGATCAATTTATACAACTGGAATAATGAGTTCAGCACATTTTTTCGTAGCTCTAGGTTTGGTACAAAATTCAGAAGGTAGCTTAGCTTATTCGCCAAGCCACCTAGCTCAGCAGTTAGCTTGGACAAAGTGACAAATTAAACATTATAAATTTGCATTAGCATCAGCCAGATTATTGGCAATCTGCCGCACCGCAGCTACATAATGCCGGCTGTGATTATATTGCCAGACCGTATAAAAATTATTTAGCCCAAACCAGTAATCATACACACCGGGTGATATTTCTAGCCGGTACAAAATACCCTTTTCCTGATTGCCTATCTGCGCCGGAATCACCACACCCAGTCGACGCAATTGCCCAGCAGTATATTTTAGGGAAGTTGGCTCATCAATAATCTGTAGTAATTGTGGCGTTGGCTGCATACTCACCTGTACCGCAATCGGTGCACCAGACTGCCAGCCATGTTGCTTCATATAATTGGCCACTGAAGCCAGCGTATCACCGGCATTGCGCCAGATATCCCTATGCCCGTCACCATCCCAATCTACAGCATATTGATGAAAACTGGATGGCATAAACTGCGGCATACCCATTGCTCCGGCAAAACTACCTTTGAAACTAAATGGATCCTGTTTTTCCTCATAAGCCAGCTGCAAAAATTCTGCCAGCTCGCGCTGAAAATAAGCTGCACGGCGCGGATAGTGATATCCAAGGGTAGTCAGCGCATCCGCCACACGATATGAACCCATACTCGCGCCATAATTGGTTTCAATACCCACTATTGCAACCAGTAATTGTGGCGTTACACCATAGCGTTTGGAAACCTCCTGAATCACAGCAGCATTATTCTGCCAAAAAGAGTTACCTGTACTGATACGCACATTATTTGCATTATTCTGAACAAAGGTATACCACGGTAGAGAGGTGCCCGGCTTATCCATGCCACGGATAATACTCGGGCGATAGCGTACTTGCCGAAAAAAATTCTCCAGTTGCTCGCGGCTGTAGTGACCACGTTTTATCTCATTATCAATAAAGCGGTTCACATCATTACGGCCTAGCAAATCTAAACCGCTATCGGTTAATGCAAACACTTTTTCATCAGCCTGTGTGGTTACAGTAGCCGTTACAACAGGTTTAATTGGTTTATTCTGCATAGATTGTGTGCTTTGGCAGGCCGCCAGCAATAAGGCTGCACCTGTAATCAGTAGGTATTTCATTATTATGGTTCCTAATATATGCTTTATGCACAGTCTAAACTATTTTTACCATCTATAACAAAAAAGCTGTCTGGAATAATCCAGACAGCTTACGCTTTCCTGATGTGTGGTCAGTTATACTTATTCAGCAGCAGCCACAACAGTTACCGTAATAGCAGCCACAGCATCACTGTGTAGCGCTACTTCGATTTCATATTCGCCAATGGCTTTTAACGGACCGTTAGGCAGACGTACATTAGCTTTCACTACTTCCACACCGACTGCTGCTTTAATGGCTTCTGCAATATCATGAGTAGTAACTGAACCAAACAAACGGCCGTCCACACCAGCTTTCTGAGCAACGCTGATTGTCTGACCATCCAGTTTCAGCTTGCGTGCTTCGGCGTCGGCCAATACTGCTGCTTGATGAGCTTCATACTCAGCGCGTTTTTCTTCAAATGCAGCCAGATTGGCAGCATTGGCACGCTGTGCTTTGCCCTGAGGAATCAGAAAATTACGGGCATAGCCGTTTTTTACATTAACTAGATCACCCAGATTACCCAGGCCACCGACTTTTTCTAACAAAATAATCTGCATAATAACTCTTCCTTATTATTTATGTTGATCGGTGTAAGGCAGTAAAGCCAGAAAACGGGCACGTTTTACCGCTGTAGATAGCTGACGCTGATAATGTGCTTTGGTTCCAGTAATACGAGCCGGAATGATTTTACCGTTTTCGGTAATAAAATCTTTTAACAAGTCAACTGCTTTATAATCAACCTGTTTGATACCTTCCGCAGTGAAGCGGCAAAATTTTCTACGTTTGAATGATTGACGAGCCATGTCGTTTAACCTTTATATTCGCGAATTTGTTGGATATGCAGTACCGGCCGAGAATGATAAATACCTTTTTGGCTCAGAAATCCATTGATTTCCACCATACTACCCGGCTGATACGGCCAGTGTGCAGCCAAATCACCTAATGCTTTTGCCTGAATTTCCATTTTCGCCAGAAACCGCTGTTGTAGCTCCATCTGCCACGATTCATGGGTAAGCCACATAGTCAATACCGGCAAACCAGCGGGGGTATAACGTAATTCATTCAGACTTTTAATCTGAGCACAAAGGCATAATTGATTCAGCAAACCAGCCTCAATAAATTAATCAGGCTTCAGCTTGCTCTGAAGTGGCTTCAGTGCTGTTACCTGCTAACAGATTCTTGGACTTCTCGTCTTTCATCATCGGAGAAGCTTCAGTTACTGCTGCGTCCATTTTCACAGTCAAATGACGCAGTACCGCATCATTAAAGCGGAACGCAGTCTCAATTTCGTCAATCACTTCTGGTGTAGTTTCAACGTTCATCAGCACATAGTGTGCTTTGTGAATTTTGTTGATCGGGTAAGCCAGCTGACGGCGACCCCAGTCTTCCAAACGGTGAATTTTACCGTTGGCATCAGTAATCATGGTTTTGTAACGCTCAACCATAGCACCGACCTGTTCGCTTTGATCCGGATGGACAATGAACACGATTTCATAATGACGCATGAATACTCCTTGTGGCTAATCAATCCCTTTACCATGCGAAGTGTAAAGGGCAAGGTTGGAAAACCAGCTATTATAAATATTTTTGCATACAGAATCAAATAATAGTCTGCCATCTCCACCCAAATATTGTGAATAACTGTTTTATATACAGACATACTATGAGATTTCTTTGTATCACTGTAGCCCAAAATGTCACTTTACTGTTCTTAAGTCACATCATTAACCCAAAACATTTCAGTAGCCATACTAAATTTTGATAACGACGGTTTACAGAACTCCACTAAAACGCCTACCATTAAGGTTATATTCAAATATTGTTTCTTTGCCCCACCATGAATAACTATTTCGACTCCATGTTTGCCCGCAAAGAATTTCTGGCACGCCTGATGGTACACAGCTTAAAAACCAGCAGTGGCTGGCTCGAACTTGCCTTTGCTGTGATAATTATGTTTGGTACGTACTGGCTAAGCTTGAAAATACTGGCCGTTATCAACCGACATACTCAGCAAAGAGAAATCAAATTTCCGGTTCTGCTTCATTTTATTACACGCTTATTATGGCCGGTATTACTGTTACTGTGTACCATCATTGCCATGGTTATCTGGCGCTTCAGTACCGGTGAATCTGTTCTGTGGCTACAGCTTACGGCCTTTACCGCACGCTGGCTGCTGATGATTCGTATTATCATGGCCGTATTGCACAACGCCATACCCAATAACCGCTTCAACGAACGCTATGAGCGGTCTCTTTCTACCTTTTTATGGGTATGCTTTCTGCTCTGGCTCACCAGTCTGGATACCTTTATTATTCGATTACTCAAATCACTGGCCTTGCCAATAGGTTCAACCAGCCTGAGTCTGTATACCGTCATTACCGGCAGCATTATTGTTGGCATCGCTATCATTATCGCAATGTGGCTATCGCGCATCACCGAACAGCATATACTTAAAGCAGAAAAACTTGATGTAAATCTGCGCTATGTGCTGGTGAAAATTGTTAAAACTCTGCTTGTGGTTGTGGCTGTACTGATTGCGCTTCCAATGGTAGGTATCAATCTCACTATTCTGTCTGTATTCGGTGGTGCATTGGGTGTTGGACTTGGTTTGGGTTTGCAAAAAATTGCCAGTAACTATGTATCTGGTTTTATCATTTTGGCAGACCATTCCGTGAGACCAGGCGACCGGCTGAATATCAATAATTTTACCGGTTATGTGACCAAAATAACCGCTCGTTTTGTGGTCTTGCGCAGCAGTGATGGTTCTGAAGCATTGATTCCTAACGATACCTTCGTTTCCAATACAGTAATCAATGATTCCTATTCCAGCAAAATCATGTCTAACAATCTTACCTTACAGGTTGCTTACAATACCGACCTGCCACAGGCACTTGAAATATTGAAAGAAGCAGCAGCCAAACAGGCACGAGTGTGCGACGACCCAAAACCAAATAGTTTTGTCACTGGGTTTGCCGATTCGGGTATCAATCTGTACGTTAATTACTGGATTCGCGATCCCGAAAATGGATTTATGAGCATTAACTCAGCCATTTTGCTGGAAATATGGAACCGTTTCAAAGAAGTAGGTATAGAATTTCCATTTCCGCAGCAGGAAATCCGCATACTTAACGATGCAAGCGATCCCATTACCTGTGACAGCATAACGCACCAAGTTACTACTGAAGAAGAACCATCTTTTTCTGAACCACTGCCAACTGCACTCAGCGTTTCTTCTTTTCATGCAGGCCAGCATAAACCTCATGAGTAGTCTTAACACCTATAAAATGCCGGTGTCTGTACTGGTGGTGGTTTATAACAACAACCACCAGATACTGCTACTTGAGCGCGCAGATAAACCCGGCTACTGGCAATCAGTCACTGGCAGTCAAGAAGCCGGAGAAACTCTGGAACAAACAGCCAGACGTGAACTGGCTGAAGAAACTGGTATTATTTCTACCGATATTGTCGACTGGCAGTTTTCAAGCGTGTTTGAAATTTATCCACATTGGCGGCATCGTTATGCATCGGGCGTAACACATAACACTGAACATGTTTTTTCGGTTTGTATAGACGCTTCTACTCCTATTAAACTATCACCACGCGAGCACCTGCGTTACCAATGGTGCCCTCTAGGGCAAGCTGCTGAGCAGGTTTTCTCACCTTCCAACCGTGCAGCACTTATCCAGTTGCCCCAACGCTGGTGATTCTATTTTTCCAACACCTTTCATGAACGCCATCACTATTGCCACTTACAATATTCATAAAGGCATGTCTGCACTAAACCAGAAAGTACAGCTGTTGCAAATGACTACAGCTTTACAGCAGCTTGCTCCAGATATCTTGTTTTTACAGGAAGTACAGGGATACAACAGCAAACGAGCAGACAATATTCCTGATTTTCCTCGCCAACCACATTACCAGATTCTCAGTGAACAACTGGACTATCACGTGAGCTACGGCCGCAATGCACGCTACAAATACCGCGATCATGGCAATGCTATCCTTAGCCGCCACCCCATGATCACTTGCCATAACCTGGATATTAGTGTCAATAAAATGGAACAGCGTGGACTGTTACACTGCGAAGTTCAGCTTCCACAATGGCAAATGCCATTAGTGTGTTTGTGTGCTCATCTCAATCTGCGCGAACCAGATCGTATTAAGCAGTATCAAACTATATATGATTATATTCAAAGTGAAATAGACCCTGCGAAGCCCTTGATTCTGGCCGGAGACTTCAACGACTGGCGCCAGCGTTCTTACAATACTCTTGACCCAAAACTGAATCTGCAAGATGCATTTTGTAATTACCACAACGCACCAAAAACTTTTCCTGCACGCTTACCCCTTTTAAGCCTCGATAGAATTTTCATCCGCCATTTAAAAGTACTGGCAGCCAAACCATTAACTGGTCAGCCTTGGCAGAAACTATCTGACCACCTGCCCTTGTTTGCCATCATTTCTCCTGAAAACGAAAAAAATTCATCAGCACACTAATCGTGCTGCTACAATTAATCAAAAACCATATAGAATAGCAAAAATAAACAAAGGGATAGATAATTAGTTAGTAACTATTTTGTTAACCTTAATACCTTAAATATCAGATTGAATTATGCTCGCTTTCTTTACAAGACAAATACTGAGCCTATTTTCATAATAGCTTTCAGCAGTTTCAGCAGCAAAGTTTTCTCATCATGTCTAATTAGCGAATTGCAAGATGCCAAACTGGTTTATGCAGACATCACAAAATATACTGAAGTTTGGCATCAACTCTTTGCTATTTTATTTTTTATTTCTTCTGGTAGTTTGTTTCTTTTTATATAAGATTCCAGAAAATTTTCAATTGCAAAACTCATAACACCGTATTTAAACTAAACCTGTTATTAAAAGATTTATCTTTCCAATTGTTTGGTTTTGTCTCGCACTCACTTAATTAAACAAGCATATTCATCCGAATATAATTTTCTCAGCCAGTTCCATCGCTATTTCGTTACCTGCAACCTTTAATTATTTGCACTTAGTGTAATGCTGGCTATGTGGCTATTTTAATCTAGACAATGATGCCAGATTTCTTTCACCATTATTAATAAAATTATTTTATATTAAAATTTAAATTTAACCATTCAAATTATGATGTTGAATATAGGCTTTGGTTTGCCATCCATAAAAATACAATCGGTAAATTTGCTGTCTTCAAATCATTAGAATTCATTGATAAATTTCACTCGGCATACATTGCGCCCATAACCTCACGCCAAACAATTAGATACAAGTTAGCTGAATGCATATTAAAAACAGTATCTAAGCAATCTATTGATAAATTAAAATTATAATTATTCAACTAATAACAATAGGCATTTACTCGTTCAATTATCAAACAAGCTTACATCCAATCCCAAAAATCAGAACCTATTTAGAACAATCAGGCGTCGAATAGACGATTAGAAGTACCCTGTAAAAAGGATTAAAATACCACACTCAATTTCACCAAACCTCACTGGCGGTGATATCAAACTCATTAATACTATTAACAGTATGCTGAGTAATAAAATAATAGGATAGCAATTATGAATTTTCCTCCCCGTATCATGCCAAACACCCGAATGCGAAGAATGCGGCATGATGATTTTTCACGCCGCATGATGCGTGAAACCATCCTAACAGCAAATGATTTTATTTTGCCGGTTTTCGTGCACGAAAAAAGCGGTCGCACTCCGGTCGACTGTATGCCCGGTGTTGAACGGTTATCCATTGATGAATTGTTAAAAGTTGCCGAACAAGCACTTGAACTTGGTGTACCAGTACTGGATTTGTTTGGCGTACCCAATCCAGAATGTAAAACAGCTGACGGACGTGCAGCATGGGATGAAAATGGTATTATCCAGCGGGCTATTCGCGCTTTAAAATCACGCTTTCCTGAATTGGGAGTGATGGCTGATCAGGCTCTTGATCCCTATACCACTCACGGGCAGGATGGATTACCAGATGCAAATGGCTATATTCAAAATGACGAAACAATAGAAGCTATTATAAAACAATCATTATCTCACGCCGACGCAGGTGCAGATATTCTTTCACCAAGTGATATGATGGATGGACGGATTGGTGCCGTACGTGAAGCTCTGGAAGAAAATGGTTTCATCCATACCCGCATTATGTCCTATGCTGCCAAATATGCCTCTGCTTTTTATGGTCCGTTTCGTAGTGCTGTAGGTAGTGCAGGAAATTTGGGTAAAGGGAATAAATATACTTACCAGATGGATCCCGCAAATAGCAATGAAGCACTTCATGAAGTCGCACTGGATATTGCTGAAGGTGCTGACATGGTAATGATTAAACCAGGTATGCCCTATCTGGACATCATACGAAGAGTTAAAGATGAATTTGCTGTACCTACTTATGCATATCAGGTTTCAGGCGAATACGCTATGCTTCAGGCTGCGATACAAAATGGCTGGCTAGATGCGGACAAGGTGATAATAGAAAGCTTACTGGCGTTTAAACGAGCTGGTGCTGATGGCATCCTGACCTATTTCGCACTAGATGCTGCTCAACGGCTCAAACAACAATCCAACGTTTAATTTTTCATTCATCATCAATCCCATAACGATTGCATAGAGCTGTCGTAACCGATCTTCCTTTATAGCTAAGGCCGGCAGCATCCATGCAATCCCAGAACAATCTAAACTCTACTTTTTTCCTCATATTCTGGCTGATCCAAACTACCCTAACACTTAAAATTTTTGATTAAAATTACAGCATCATTTACATACTTATTTAATAACTTTGAAACACTCGAATTTACTTTGCGCTATTACAATTTAATTTAAATAATTCTTGGCTCAGCTATAAAATGGCATGTTAATTGCTTTAATGAAAAATGAAATAAGTTAATCTCTATCCAACATTGATACATTAAAAAATTAAATAAAATAGACATCTACATCGATTAAAAACTTTATTTGCTTCGTATTTTAATTAATCTTATCAACCACATTCATCCTTAGCGATAAAATTACAACACAGCTAATTTTTTTATTACGAAACTATATTTATATAAATTTCCTTAAAATATAATTTGTTACCTTTTTTTATAGCTTATTTTCTATTTTGAAATACAATCAGCATATTCGATATGCGCAATTAAAATTATAAGAGAGCTTATTTTGATATAGATTAATTATTTCTAAGAAAACTAAATTGTAATTCATGTAAATATCATCTTCTTAGATAGCAGCAGGAAGAAAACCAATTTATAATTTTTAGTTATATATCAATTATTTATTCATATACCTAGTAAAGATATTTTCAATTCAGAAATGTAATCCAGTAGCAATAATTGTGTGTTAATAATTGTATTAATATATTAATGTAATTTTTAAGCTTTACCCATTTCTTCCCATGTCTATAAAAAAAATAAAAATAAATGTATGATTTTTATATAAAATAAAAACAGAAATAAAAACAAGAATAATACTTATTTAACATTCCTTAAATAACATATAGCCACAGGCAATATACAGTTTGCCAACATTGTCTTAAAATAGTAACTCCCGTTTTTTACAAACGTTAATCGTGTTTCCCGTAATGTTGAGGTCGTTACATGAAATTAAGTAAGCTCTCAGGGATAGTATTGACGATGCTGATCGGTTCGCTGTTGTTAAGCGGCTGTGATGCAGCTCTGCTAAACCCTAAAGGCCATATAGGTCAGGAAGAACGCACGCTGATACTGACAGCAATCTGCTTGATGTTGATAGTCGTAATTCCGGTGATTATTATGGCAATTCTCTTCTCTCTGAAATACAGAGAGGGAAGCAATGCCAAATATTCGCCGAAATGGGCGCATTCCAATAAACTCGAGGCCGTAGTTTGGGGCATTCCTATCCTGATTATTCTCATTCTGGGAACAATCACTTGGAAAACCACTCATTCTCTGGACCCGTATCGTCCGCTGGAAAGTGATAAAAAACCAGTAGTAATTGAAGTTATTTCATTAGACTGGAAATGGCTGTTTATTTATCCAGAACAGGGTATTGCTACAGTTAATGAAATCGCTTTTCCGAAAGACACACCGGTGGAATTCAGAATCACTTCCAATACAGTGATGAATTCATTCTTCATCCCCCAGCTGGGTAGTCAGATTTACGCTATGGCCGGTATGCAGACCAAGCTACATCTGGTAGCTGATACTGCCGGTGAATACAAAGGTATTTCATCCAGCTACAGCGGTGCCGGTTTCTCTGGTATGAAATTCACTGCCATTGCTACACCGGATGAAGCCAGCTTCAATCAATGGGTGGAAAAGGTGAAACAGTCGCCAAATACACTTAATGACATGGCTTCATTCAACAAACTGGCTGCGCCTAGCCAATTCCACAAAGTGGAATACTTCTCCAGCGCAAATCCGAGTTTGTACGGCAACGTGATTGCTAAATTTGCCAATCACAATATGCCGGCTACTCTACAGGCCAGTGCCGCCAGCAGTGCTGAGTAAGCTTGCGAGGAAATAAACAATGTTCGGAAAATTATCTTTAGATGCGATACCGTTCCATGAACCAATTGTCATGGTAACGATTACAGCCATCATCGTCATAGGTTTGGCGTTGGTGGGTGCAATTACGTATTTTCATAAATGGACCTATCTGTGGAAAGAATGGTTTACCACAGTTGACCACAAACGTATCGGTATCATGTACATCATTGTCGCAGTCGTGATGTTGGTACGTGGTTTCGCCGATGCTGTGATGATGCGTAGCCAGCAGGTACTTGCCTCGTCTGGTACCAGTGATGGCTTTCTGCCGCCACATCACTATGATCAGATTTTCACCGCCCACGGTGTAATCATGATTTTCTTTGTAGCGATGCCATTTGTTATTGGTTTGATGAACTTCGTCATTCCGTTGCAGCTAGGCGCGCGCGATGTGGCTTATCCATTCCTAAATAATCTGGGTTTCTGGTTTACTGCTGTCAGTGTGGTGCTGGTTAACCTGTCACTGGGTCTGGGCGAATTTGCCCAAACTGGCTGGCTGGCTTATCCACCGCTGTCTGGATTGGAATTCAGCCCTGGAGTTGGTGTAGATTACTGGATATGGAGTCTGCAGATATCAGGTATAGGTACTACGGTAAGTGCGGTTAACTTTATCGCTACCATACTGAAAATGCGTGCTCCTGGCATGACTATGATGAAAATGCCTATCTTTTGCTGGGCTTCTTTCTGTAGCAATATTCTGATTCTGACTTCTTTCCCGATTTTGACTGCATCTGTAGCGATGCTGACATTAGACCGTTACCTTGGCACCCACTTCTTTACCAATGAACTGGGCGGTAACATGATGATGTATATCAACCTGATTTGGGCATGGGGTCATCCAGAAGTTTATATTCTGATTCTGCCAATTTTCGGTGTGTATTCAGAAGTAACTGCTACATTCTCACGTAAAACCATGTTCGGCTATACCTCAATGGTATGGGCCACCGTGTGTATCACCATCTTGTCTTTCATCGTATGGCTGCACCACTTCTTTACCATGGGTTCTGGTGCCAACGTTAATGCGTTCTTTGGTATCGCCACTATGATTATTTCCATTCCGACTGGGGTGAAAATATTCAACTGGTTGTTTACTATGTATGAAGGCCGTATTTCTTTCCATGTCCCAATGCTGTGGACGGTAGGCTTTATTATTACTTTCTCCGTAGGTGGTATGACCGGCGTACTGTTAGCTGTACCAGGTGCCGACTTTGTACTGCATGGCAGTCTGTTTTTGGTAGCCCACTTCCATAACACTATTATCGGTGGTGTGGTATTCGGTCTGTTTGCAGCGCTCAACTACTGGTTCCCGAAAGCATTTGGCTTCAAGCTGAATGAAACATGGGGTAAACGCGCCTTCTGGTGTTGGTTTATCGGCTTCTTTGTTGCGTTTATGCCGTTATATGCACTGGGCTTCATGGGCATGACCCGTCGTTTGAGCCAGCACATTGACCCAGCTTTCCACACGCTGCTGTGCGTAGCTGCTGCTGGTGCTGCCATCATTGCTCTTGGTGTGGTATGCATGGTGATTCAGGTAGTGGTTTCCTGCATACATCGTAAAGAAAATCTAGATGTGACCGGCGACCCATGGGATGGCCGCACACTAGAATGGTCTACTTCTTCTCCAGTACCCTTCTACAATTTCGCTATTCAGCCTCAAGTTGAATCCCGTGATGCATTCTGGGACGAAAAGGAAAAAGGTATTGCGTATAAGAAACCAGCTAAATATGAAGAAATTCATATGCCGAAAAATACAGCTGCCGGTCTCGTTATCGGTGTATTCTCCCTGATTTTCGGTTTTGCCATGATTTGGCATATCTGGTGGATGGCCATCATTGGCTTCGCTGGCATGATTATTAGTCTCATTGCCAAGAGCTTCGACACCGACGTGGATTACTACGTACCGGTTGCTGAAATTGAAGCCATTGAAAGCAAACGTTTTAATGAATTAACTAAAGCAGGACTGAAATAATGTCAACTGAAACCTTGATTCACGGTAAGGCGCCTGAACACGCTCACCACGACAACGGTTCACTGAAGGTATTCGGGTTCTGGATTTACCTGATGAGTGACTTGATTTTGTTCTCTTGTCTGTTTGCCACCTATATCGTGCTCCTGCCGGGCACGGCTGGTGGCCCAAGCGGCAAAGACATTTTCGAGCTCCCTTTTGTGCTGGTAGAAACTTTTGCTCTGTTACTGAGTTCCATTACATACGGCTTTGCCGTACTGGCAATGAATCGCAATAATCAGAGTCAGGTTTTGTTGTGGCTGGTTATAACCTTTGTATTCGGTGCCTGCTTCATCGGGATGGAGCTGTATGAATTCCATCACCTGATTACACATGGTATGGGACCGGATCGCAGTGGATATCTGTCTGGCTTTTTTGCTCTGGTAGGTACCCATGGTCTGCACGTTACCGCCGGTCTGATCTGGATGGCAGTTCTGATGATTCAGGTTGCTTCGCGTGGTCTGACTAGTGTTAACCGTATGCGTATTAACTGCCTGAGCCTGTTCTGGCACTTTCTGGACATCGTGTGGATTTGCGTGTTCTCAATTGTATATCTGATGGGGGTAGCGTTATGAGTCAGTCAAACCATCAAGACCATATTCCACAACATGGCAGTGCTAAAAACTACGTCATTGGTTTTATCCTGTCGGTGGTATTAACTCTGATTCCGTTTCTGATGGTCATGAATCATGCAGCAGACAAGAAAACTTTGTTTGCGGTGATTGTGATTACAGCTGTATTACAGCTTATTGTTCAGTTGGTATGCTTCCTCCATTTGGGCAGTAATCCCGAAGAACGCTGGAATCTAATTTCATTTATTTTCACCGCAATTGTGATTGTATTGCTGGTAGGCCTTTCCATTTGGATTATGTGGAGCCTGAATGCAAACATGGTGTTAGGTTAAAGGCAGTTCATGATTAAGCCATACCTGCAAGTAACTAAACCAGGTATTATCGTCGGCAACCTGATTTCGGTTGTCGGCGGGTTTTTGCTGGCTTCCAAAGGCAGCATTAACGGTTTCCTGCTAATTCTTACTCTGCTGGGCGTGTCTCTGGTAGTAGCTTCTGGCTGTGCGTTCAATAACCTGATTGACCGTGATATCGATCCGAAGATGGAACGTACCAAGAATCGTGTTCTAGTACGAGGGCTCGCCTCTGCACGGGTGACCTTTGCATTAGCCACGATACTGGGTATTGCTGGGTTTATTGTGCTCTATTTTGGTGCTAACCCGTTGGCCATGTGGTTATCTGTAATGGGCTTTGTGGTTTATGTAGGGATTTATAGTCTCTATATGAAACGGCATTCTGTTTACGGTACCCTTATTGGCAGTCTGTCAGGTGCCGCACCTCCAGTGATTGGTTATTGTGCAGTAAGCAATAATTTTGATGCTGGTGCACTTATTCTGCTAGCGATTTTCAGTCTCTGGCAAATGCCACATTCCTACGCTATTGCGATTTATCGCTTTAAGGATTATCAGGCAGCCAATATTCCGGTTTTGCCAGTGGTAAAAGGTATTGCGGTAGCCAAACACCATATCACGTTTTATATCATTGCTTTTATGTTTGCGACACTGATGCTGTCTATAGGTGGTTATGCCGGATACAAATATCTGGTGGTGGCTGCTGCCGTCAGTGTATGGTGGCTGTGTATGGCACTATCTGGTTATAAAGCACAGAATAATGACCGTATATGGGCACGTAAACTGTTTGTATTTTCGATTATAGCTATCACTACCTTAAGCATTATGATGTCGGTAGATTTCATGACACCGGCTTCTCCTACTGTATTAAGCTTGGCTGGTTGATACCGTAAACATGAATACATAATAATACGCAAACCACCCCAACCTGCCTTTGTTTCTTTTACAATAGGCAGGTTTTTCTTTTAAGCTGTACTCAATATGAATTCCAACAATAATGATACACACATGAACTCCGCCGAAAGGCGAGCAACATGGGGATTAGGAGCGGTTTTTTCATTGCGCATGCTGGGCATGTTTATGGTTCTGCCGGTACTGACCACTTATGGAATGACATTACAAGGAGCCAATGAAAGCCTGATCGGACTGGCTATAGGTATTTATGGCCTGATGCAGGCTTTACTACAGATTCCTTTTGGCTTATGGTCAGACCGTTTTGGACGCAAGCCACTGATTGTGGGCGGTTTGATAATCTTCACTCTGGGCAGCATCATTGCCGCTGTAACCACCTCAATCTGGGGCGTGATTTTGGGACGAGCTTTACAGGGTAGCGGCGCAATTGCCGCAGCCGTAATGGCTCTACTTTCAGATTTAACTCGTGAACAGAATCGCACTAAAGCGATGGCTTTTATCGGTATCAGCTTTGGCATAACATTTGCATTGGCCATGGTATGCGGCCCAATTATCACACATGCATTTGGTTTACACGGTCTATTTTGGGTCATTGCCTCACTGGCAGTAATCGCTATTGCACTGACGTTATTTTATGTACCCGTGAGCAGTGTTCATGTGCTCAATCGTGAATCTGGTATCGTAAAGGGTAGCTTTGTTACTCTATTGTGTAATGCACCCTTACTCAAGCTCAACATAGGTATTTTCTGTCTGCATTTTCTTCTGATGTCTACCTTTGTTGCTCTGCCTTTGCAACTTGAGCAAGCAGGATTTCCAGCATCCAAACACTGGCAAATTTATTTATACACAATGCTGATTGCATTTATTACGGTCTTGCCACCGATCATTTATGCAGAAAGTAAACGCCGGATGCGACGCGTTTTTGTCATATGCGTTACCGGTCTGATGCTTGCAGAAACAGTTTTATGGCTGGCCAATGTTTCCTTTTGGTCCCTAATTGTAGGTGTATTGTTGTTTTTTATTGCGTTTAATTTGATGGAAGCCTTGCTGCCATCTTGGGTAAGCAAAGAAGCGCCTGCCGGTTTTAAAGGCACAGCAATGGGCATTTACGCTACGGGACAGTTTCTCGGAGTAGCCTGCGGTGGCACTATCGGTGGCTGGCTGGCTGCACATTGTGGTGCTCATTCAGTTTTTTTGTTTGGTACAGTATTAGCTGTGGTGTGGTTGCTGCTAAGTTTTACTATGCAGGAACCACCCTATCTGGCTAGTCTGCGCTTGACGCTGGGCAGCAATCAGATTTTGCCCGAGAATGCACGCCAACAATTATTGCAGCAGAATGGAATTAGCCAAGTTTTGATTGTGCCTGAAGAACACAGTATCTACATTAAAATTGACAGTAAAATTACCAGCCGCCAACAGTTGGAAGCTTTTATCAACTCCATCTGCAGATAGGTATCTATTAACAAGACGGTTTTTCCGTATCCGGCTCATAGTTTAAATTAAAATAGCTGCCAGAATTTAACTTACGCTAATTATTTATTTCTAAGCAGTTTTATTTTTAGACTTGGCCATATTTTATGGCGTTCAATATTGATAATTTTTTCTACCATTTCTCACAGGAATGAAGTATTTATGCTTGCTCAAAGGCCTGCATAATTTCCTGTGCTAGCACAATCTGGCTATCAACTACTTTTGTAGCACCAGCTTGGATAAATAATTGCTTATCCTGTTCATATCGGCTAAACGTCACGATTTGCAATTGAGGATTGAGTGCCAGTGCAGCTTTGATAATTGAAACAATCTCTGTTTTATTTTGGATGGTAATAATCAAATTTCTGGCTTCGGACACAAATACTGCATCAAGCATCCCATCAGACAAAGCGTGTCCGTAAGCCACTGGTATCTGACGTGCTCGTAGTTCTGTTACTACGTCAAGCCGGTTTTCCTGAACATATACTGTTTCATTCTGAGCCTGCAAATGCCTGATAATTTCCTGCCCTACCGGACCAGCACCAACGAGGACGGTATGATTGCTGACAGCTGGCGCAACAGCCATGTCTTCATCAACAAAATAAATCGATACCGGTTTAATGGGAGCAGCCACTTTTGCATGAGGCTTATCAGACATCATTCCGCTGTCAATCACGCCTGGTGCTGCTGAGGTAGCCTGTTGATTCTGTTTTTCTAGATACCGGTTTAGCCAGACAAACAGAAAAGGATTACAAATAATGGAAATTAGGGCACTCCCTAATATCAAATCGCTGGCCAAGGGAGGCAATATTTTGTATACCGACCCTAAGCTGGCTATCATAAAAGAAAACTCCCCAATCTGCGCCAATGCTACGGCAATGGTTAATGCTGTTTGTGGCGGATAACCAAATACGCGCACAATCAGAAATGCGCCTGCACTTTTGCCAATTACCACAACCAGCAGGGTTGCTATGAGCAATAAGGGTTCACGAATAATAATACTGGGGTCAAACAGCATCCCTACTGAAACAAAGAACAAAACTGTAAAAAATTCTCTCAATCCGCTCGAAGCATCTTCAGCTGTGTGATTCATACTGGTTTCACTGATGATCGCTCCAGCAAAAAACGCACCCAGTGCAAATGAGACACCAAAAAGATAATTGGCTAATATGGCGCAACCCAGGGCTACGGCTATAACCGCCAGCCGGAATAGTTCTGGACTACCGGTGCCTACTACACGCTGTAAGGACCAGGGTATGAGACGGCGCCCCAGAAACAGCATCACTACCACAAACGCAATAATCTGAACACTGGTTTTGCCTAGTAAATAAAATAAATCAGCACTCGAAACACTTCCTTGTCCTGACAATACCGGCGCCAGCGCCGGAATCATGACCAGCACAAACACCATGGCTATATCTTCCACAATGAGCCAGCCGGTGGCAATGCGGCCTTGCGTAGAATCCCCCAGATGCCAGCGCTGCAAAGCAGCTATTAAAACTACCGTAGAAGCACAAGATAAAGCCAGCCCAAACACAATTCCGGCACCAGAGCTCCAGCCGGCCAGCCATGCCAATAGCCAGCCTAACAGGGTAGCCAGTGCAATCTGTATCAGTGCTCCAGGAATGGCAACACGTTTGACTGCAAGCAAATCGCGGATAGAAAAATGTAAACCCACTCCAAACATGAGCAAAATTACGCCCAACTCCGCCAGCTGCTGTGATAAATGCATATCAGCAGTAAAACCTTTGGTGTACGGTCCAACAATAATCCCTGCAAAGAGGTAGCCAACTAAAGGTGGCATACGTAATTTGTGGGCTATATAACCGAGTATAAAAGCAAAAAATAATCCGCCTACAATGGTTTCTACCAGTGGAAATGAGTGGTGCATTGATTTCTCAGGGTAATAATCAGTAATAGTAAGTAATCTATATTAACGGATAATTCTTGATAAATAAAAGCTTTTATCAGCTTTTCATATATAATTATCGTTTTTTATCTAATCTTTGCATATATTATAGTTAAGTATCCCCATTTATTAATTGCATTAATGAAGGGGACATCAAATTGTACTTATTTCGGAGACATATTCCATATTCTTAGTTGAATATGGAAATATTATTTTTCTGCACGAAATAGTTAAATTTTTTTTATTTGTGTCTGCCTTGTACTTAATAATGTTAGTTAAATTTACTATAATATTGGTTTAGGAAAGTTTTATTAATGACTATAAACAGGATACCGCCGGTAGTTGCCTATCCGGGTAAAAGCGCTTTGTTTATTACGCTTGGCATTAAGGACAATGAAACAGCAGTTGCTGAAGTTCTTGATTTTATCACCGGTTTTTCAGCTTTAATACGCAGTCTACATGGCCGTTTTCATGATGAACATTTCAATGCGTTAATGGGGATTGGTTCGGATGCGTGGGACAGATTGCGTCCAGCGAAACCCAAACCGAAAGAGCTAGTGCCTTTTACTGAAATCAAAGGTGCTAAGCATACTGCTGTGGCCACACCAGGCGATTTATTTTTCCATATTCGTGCAGACCGTCAGGATATTTGCTATGAAATGGCCGCAATGATCCATGAAATTCTGGGAGAGGCCACTTATCCGATAGATGAGGTCAGCGGATTCCGTTATCTGGATGGGCGTGCCATTATTGGTTTTGTCGATGGTACTGAAAATCCTGACGACGAACGCAAAATGGATTATGCCGTGGTTGGAGATGAAGATCCGTTGTTTCGTAACGGTAGCTATGCTTTCACTCAGAAATACCTGCACAACATGCAGGCATGGCGACAATTATCAGTTGAGGAACAAGAAAAAACTATCGGTCGGCGCCGATTCAATGATATTGAACTTTCCGATGAGGAAAAACCGCAGACAGCACATAACAATGTCAGCAAAGTTTATGATGCTGAGGGTAATGAACTAAAAATAGTTCGCGCAAATGTTGCTTTTGCCCATCCATCGAAAAATGAATATGGTACATTCTTTATTGGCTATGCCCGTTCATTTGCTGTTACCCGTCAGATGGTTAAACAAATGTTCACCGGTAATGCAGAAGGACATGTCGATCGTTTGCTGGATTTCAGTACCCCAGTGAGCGGCAGTCTATACTTCATACCTTCTCCTGATTTAATGGATGAATTTGATTCGTAAGTTACTTTTGCATGTTTTATTCAAGGGGAACCTGCTCGAAACTGCGACAGATTCGGTTTAACTCTAATTTATAACATCATCTCAATAAAGGAAAACTGTTTGCATGGGTAGTGTACTTTTTTTACAGGCCATCACCGTTATTTTTTCGTTGTCCATAGTCACGACGCTATTAAATAAACGGTTGTTTGATATGCCACAGGCCATCGGTGTGCCGATTGTTTCCGCAATTCTTGTATTCGCTCTGCAATGGGGTATGAATTTGTTCGGACGCAATCATTTTATTCATGTGGATATCCAGGCGTTGAAAGCTGCGGTTGGCCATATTAATTTTTATGATTTTCTGGTTAACGGTGTAATCTGTTTTATCCTGACTTCCTCTGCCCTCAAATTCAAGATTTCCGATTTAAAACGCTACTGGCGTCAGATATTAATTTTAGCCACTCTGGGTTTGCTGTTGTGTTCCGTACTGTTTGGCGGGCTGCTTTATGCTTTCCAGTTTCTGGTAGGAGATTATGTCCCGCTGCTCGTGCTGCTACTACTTGGTTCTGCCCTCGGTGCCACTGACCCTATCGGTATCAAGGGCGTATTGAGCTCAGTTCGCACACCTCGGCATCTGATGGTTAAGCTGGAAGGTGAATCTTTATTTAACGATGCAATGTGTATCGTGGTGTTTATGACCATTTTAACGCTGATTAACGGCCAGCATGTATCACCCATAGGTGTGATTGAGAATTTCTTCTATGAAATTATTGTAGCCGTGATTATCGGTTTTATCTTTGGTATCGGCGCATTACGCCTGCTACACGGTAAACATGAAAATGAATCACTGATTTTAGCCACTGCCCTGCTCGCTTCTGGTTCATATCTGGTAGCCTATTTTGCCCATGCTTCCGGCCCAATTGCCTGCGTGGTTGGTGGTCTGATTGTCGGTAATAAATGGCAGGAAGTATTGCAGAAAAAAGAAATAGATGATGTTAATAATTTCTGGCATGCGGTAGAAGGGATCATCAATTCTTTCCTATTTACCCTGATTGGTCTGGAACTTTTTATTGTAGACATGAGCAAAACGCTGGTTATCGGCGGTATTGTTGCATTCGTGTTACTACATCTGAGCCGCTTTATCGGCAATATTCTGGCCTTTATGCTGTTTCCTAAAGTGCATAAGAAAAGCTACCACGGCAGCCTGACCATTCTGTCATGGGGTGGTGTGCGCGGCGGTATTTCTCTGGCTTTGATTCTAGCCGTAGCCAATATGCCGGCATTGGCCAAATACAGTGATATTCTTGTTGGTTATACTTTTATCTGTGTATTGCTATCAGGTGTAGTATGTGGTCTGGGGTTACCGGAAGTATTGAATGCGTTTTATTACAATCCGGACGAGCCGAAAACCGGTTTTCGCGGCTGGTATCAGCGCCAGTGCCATCGTTTTAACCGCAGTGGTGTGATGTATACTATTGAAGATCGGTCTGATGGTTCAGAATATATTTCTGTTTATAATCCGATTGCTGTAGCTACCGCTGCTGCTGACCCGAGTGAAGAGATTGCTCTGACACCAGAAGAATTAAAACAGAAAGTAGACAAATTGGAAAATCCGGATAATTTTTAATCTGAATCTAAAAATGCCGGCTTCATCAAGCCGGCATTTTTATTAAGTGTTTATTAAGCCATGTAGGCAAAACTTTTTTTATTTCAATTGTGCCTCTATAAATTCTCGTACTGCTGCGGCATCGTTATCCATGATGGTAACACGCTGTGGTAAATCTTCCAGCCCAGCCAAATTATCTGGCCGCGGGATTTTGACATTATCACCTACGGCTTCATGGATAGTCTGGGCAAATTTAGCTGGCTGTGCTGTTTCTAGACAAACAATAATTTCACCAGCTTCGCGCAATTGCCGTGCAACTTTTACACCATCAGCAGTATGAGGATCTATTAGCTCGCCGTCTTCTGCATAAACTTGTGCAATAGTATGCAGACGGTCGGTATGTGTGCTTTTACCAGCAGCAAAGCCATACTGGTTGTGGATTTTGTCGAGCAATGGGCTTAGGTCAAACCCGCTGCCAATGGCTACCTGTTGCCAGAGCTGCTGCACTTTAGCACCATCGTGGTCCAGCAAATCATATACAAAGCGTTCGAAATTGGAAGCTTTGGAAATATCCATCGAAGGGCTGGAGGTAACAAAAGTATGTGCTGCATCCCGCGGACGATAATGACCAGTATTGAAAAATTCGTTCAATACATCGTTTTCATTTGTGGCAACTATCAGACGGTGAATGGGCAGACCCATACTTCGCGCAATATGTCCGGCCAGTACATTACCGAAATTACCGCTTGGTACACAAAATGATACTTTCTGCTCGTTACTGTTGGTGGCAGCAAAATAGCCTTTAAAATAATACACCACTTGCGCCACTATCCTGCCCCAGTTAATCGAATTAACCGTACTCAGATGGTAATTAGCCTTGAAAGCATGATCATTCTGTAAAGCTTTCACAATGTCCTGACAATCGTCGAACATACCTTTGATAGCGATATTGAATATATTGCCATCCTGCAAGCTGTACATTTGTGCACGCTGAAAATCGCTCATTTTGCCAAAAGGCGATAACATGAACACATTTACTCTGTCTTTACCCCTCAAGGCATATTCAGCTGCAGAACCAGTATCACCGCTGGTGGCGCCGATAATATTGAGATAACGGTTTTCTCGTCCAAGCACATATTCAAAGAGATTGCCCAATAACTGCATGGCCATATCTTTAAAAGCTAGTGTAGGGCCATTAGATAACGCTTGAATATTGACACCGTCATGCAACGTTCTCAGAGGCGTAATTTCATCGCTACCAAATACATCTGCAGTATAGGTTTTGCTAATGATTGTCTGTAAATCCGCTTTAGGTATGTCAGTAGCAAATAAGCTGATGATTTGCAGAGCCAGCTCAGCATAGCTCAATGAGCGCCAGTCATGCAGAGTAAATGCATCGATATGTGGATAGCTTTGTGGCAGTAACAATCCACCATCATCAGCCAGCCCCGCCATTAATGCCTGACTAAAGCTTTTTGTTGCTGTCTGCCCTCTGGTACTAATGTATTTCATTGTTTCTCCTGTATGATTCTGAAATCATATCTGAACCATAGTTAATAACGCTGCATTCCGTAGCTGCATTTTTCAGCCTCTGATGCAATTAATACACTTACATTCTGCTGGCGATTTTGTGGATTGACCATTTTGATTACTTCTTCGATGCTGAACTTACGTTTGTTTTGCTCAGCAATACAACTACAATACTGTTTACTCACTCCAGAAAGGTCAATTGTACCGAGTCCACGGATAAGCAGTGGCTTACTCAGCTGAAGCTGACACTCATTATTAATCATGTAACCAGCTATGCCGGAGATCAGTCCGTATTCTGCTTTTTTATCATATTGAATACCGACCCCTATCACTACCACTACAAAAACCAGCAGAAACAATATTTTATTCATGAATTTTTGTCAGTTGCATTATAATCAAACCCGAATACAACCACCCTTTTTTAAGATATGTAATCACACGATTATACACGCAATGTAAAATCTGAATAGCGGGCAAACTTCATTCAATCAGGTACAATATCTTACACGAATTGCCGTGTACAGAATGACACGATATGGATTTATTTAATCAAAAACCTTTAGCCCCACTGGCAGAACAGTTACGTCCACAGAATCTGGATGAAGTGATCGGCCAGCAACATCTGATTGGTGAGGGTAAACCATTACGGGTCGCAGTAGAAACTGGACATCTACACTCTATGCTGTTGTGGGGTCCTCCTGGCGTTGGTAAAACCACACTGGCACGCATTCTGGCACAGAGTTTCAATGCTCAGTTTATTCCATTGTCAGCGGTTTTTTCCGGTGTCAAGGAAATTCGTGCGGCGGTCGAAAAGGCGCAGCTGGCATTACAACATGGTCAGCGCACTATATTGTTTGTAGATGAAGTGCATCGCTTTAATAAATCTCAGCAGGATGCATTTTTACCCTATGTAGAAAACGGTCTTTTCACATTTATTGGCGCCACCACTGAAAACCCCTCTTTCGAAGTGAATCCAGCTCTTTTAAGCCGCTCACAGGTTTATACGCTGCATTCGCTCAGCATTGAAGAATTAAAACAGCTTCAGCAGAAAGTATTCAGTCTGCAGGCTTTCAAAACATTCAGTATTGATGAGGATGCTCAGACACTCATTCTCAACAGTGCCGACGGTGATGGTCGGCGTTTTCTAAATCTTCTGGAGCAATTAATTCACACTGCACAGGCTCAGCAGCAAAGTGTTATCAGTGCAGCATTAACGGCCAGTAGTCTTGGCACACAGCTGCGTCGTTTCGATAAAGGTGGTGACAGCTTCTACGAACAGATTTCTGCTTTACATAAGTCTGTACGTGGTTCCCATCCTAATGCCGCTATTTACTGGTTTTCACGCATGCTCGATGGTGGCGCAGACCCGCGCTATCTGGCAAGGCGCATTATCCGTATGGCGTGGGAGGATATCGGGTTGGCAGATCCTCGGGCAATGCAAATAGCGAATGATGCAGCCCTCACTTATGAGCGTCTGGGCAGCCCCGAAGGCGAACTAGCTCTAGGGCAGGCTGTATTGTATCTAGCCTGTGCTGCCAAAAGTAATGCAGGATATATGGCTTATAATGAGGCACGTGCATTTGTTAAACAGCATCCCTCCAGTGAAGTGCCTGTACATTTGCGCAATGCACCTACTAAGCTGATGAAAGAGCTGGGTTATGGCAGAGAATACCGTTATGCACACGATGAACCCAATGCTTATGCAGCTGGTGAAACTTATATGCCAGACGGTATGGAAGAACCGTCTTTTTATCAGCCAGTAGCACGCGGGCTGGAAATTAAAATCGCGGACAAGCTGGCATTTTTACATAATCTGGACGAAGAGGCCGGTCAGAATGCAAACAAATAAGCAATCACTTTGTACACTTGAAACCCAGCCATTTGGCTTGATAGATGGAGACAGCGCCACACTATGGACATTGTCCAATAGCAACGGCATGAAGGTATCGGTAATGGATTTTGGTGCCATTATTACTTCAATTGTAATACCAGACCGAGACGGCAATTCAGTGGAATGTGTACTGGGCTTTGATAATGCTGAAGACTATGCCAGCAATAGCTATCGTGCCAACAATCCGCATCTGGGAGCAGTAATCGGGCGACATGCTGGCCGTATCAGCCATGCGAAAGCAAAGCTAAATCAGGAATGGATTCAGTTGTCACCCAATCAGGGCGAGCATCACATGCATGGCGGATTTTGCGGCTTCGACCAGAAATGGTGGACAGTGCATACCACGCACACAGATGACGAATGCGCTTCCATCACGTTGCAATTATTCAGCGCCGATGGAGAAGAAGGCTATCCCGGCAATCTGAACGTTCAAGTTTGTTATACTCTGACAGCTAATAATGAGTTAAATGTTGATTTCAGCGCTGAAACAGACCGAGATACGTTGATTAATCTTACTCAACACAGTTATTTCAATCTGGCTTTGCGTGAAAATACTGTCAGCGAGCATCAGTTATGGTTGTTACCTATGGAAGTAATTGATACAGATGCAGATATGATGCCTACTGGTGAGGTTTCTAAGACACCAGCAGCACTGGATTTCCATTCTGCCCGCCCTATTGGCAATAGTGTAATTGATACTGCCTATATCTTACCTCCTCATTCCAATCAAAGCATTGTAGCGAGTATTAGCGCGCCAGATACGGGACTTTCAATGGCGGTTAAAACTGATGCACCGGTAATGGTGGTTTATAACGCCCAGCATCTAACAAAACAACCGATACCGCAACGTAAAGCACTGCAACCATTTGCTGCCATCTGTTTTGAACCGCAGGGTTATACCGATGCAGCAAACCAGCCAGCTTTTCCCAATAATATTCTCCGGGCCGGGACTACATATAAACAGCATATCAGCTATATATTTAGCCGCAATCCTATCCAACCCATATGTAGTTAACCCTACTTAGACCTACAACTGCTGGATGAAGGCAAATTAAGGTGTAAAATCTTTGATTGCTAAACAGAGTAAATCCAGTTCGACTAAGGACCATATCGGTACATTGCTCGTGATAAAATGAATACGTCTTTTACCAACCCATATTGCTTAGCATGAAATGGAATGATATTCAGGCCATAGCATTCGATCTTGATGGTACGCTGGTCGATTCAATTGCCGATTTGTGTGCAGCGGCCAATCATATGCGTGCCGAAATGAATCTGGCACCTTTACCCGCAGAAGAACTCACCAGCTACGTAGGCGATGGTTTGTCTAGTCTGGTGCATCGGGCGCTCAGTGGAAGTAAAGACGGACAGGCTGATGAAGCTAGCTGGGCACAAGGTTTTACTGCATTTATTGCTTATTACCGTACTCATCTAAGTGTTCATACCCGTCCCTATCCTGAGGTTGAAACCGCACTAGCTCTATTTCGTAACAGGGGATTACCCTTAGCGGTAATTACTAATAAAAATGAAATTCTTGCAGTGGAATTATTGTGCGAACTGGGACTGGCCGATTCTTTTAGTTTAGTGGTAGGTGGTGACACACTGAGTGAAAAGAAACCCTCCCCTATGCCCTTATTGCACACAGCCGAAGTATTAGGTGTTGCTATTCAGAATTTATTAATGGTGGGTGATTCAGCAAATGACATTCTTGCAGCCAAAGCTGCCGGTGCCTTAAGCTGTGGCGTAACTTGGGGCTATGCCGATATGGGACTACTGGCACAAAACCCCGATACCAAACCAGATATCATTATTGACCATCTGCCTCAGATTGATGATGGCATGCGGCATCATGGCGATAGTGAAATCCGCGCATGAAACCAAAAATCAGCTTACGCGGCCGTGCCATTGCTATATTGGCACGGCAAGAAATCAGCCGTGCTGAGCTGACACGTAAATTACGCCCGCATGTAGAAGAAAACGATGATATTGAATCTTTGCTAGATGAACTAGCCGAGCGGCACTGGCAATCTGATGCTCGCTATGCGGAAACCTACATCAACAGTAAAAGCCGTATACACGGCAATCTGCGATTACAGCAAAGCCTTAAACAAAAAGGAGTTAAAGCGGAGCTGATAGCCGATTATCTGCCAAACAAAGCGGAACAAATCAGTAATGCAGTCGCTGTTTTACAAAAAAAATATCGCCGGCCTCCATCTGATTTAAAAGAAAAGCACAAATATATGCATTTTCTAGCCTATCGTGGATTTAGCATGGATATTATCAATACAGCTATGCATCGTGCTTGGGAAGAGAGTATTCTTCCAGAGGAAGAGTTTTGGGAATAGCGTATAAAAGGCAATAAAAAAATTGATGGGTTTGATGAAAAAAGCTGAATTAGTTACGCGCTCAGTTTTTGGCAAATCGCGATAATTAAAAAGTCCGGTAATTGGCCGGACTTTTTAATTATTGACAGACTATATCAATGCAGACTGACATCTTCACGTTTCACTTTGTCATTACTGGTGCCGGTAGGTTTGGTTGACCAGTAACCTGCAAGAAACGAACCGGAAATATTATGCCACAGTGAGAATATTGCTCCGGGGATTGCAGCCATTGGCCCAAAGAAATTCGTGCCTAATACTGCAGCCAGACCTGAGTTCTGCATACCTACTTCCAGTGCAAGGGTACGACAAATGGATTTATCAAAACCAAACAGCCGTCCACCCCAATATCCACCAATCAGCCCCAAACCATTGTGCAGAATTACGCCAAATACAACAATAGCTGTTTCAATCCCTATTTTATCACTGCTCAGCGAAACTACCGTTGCCAATACAAGGATAATTACGCACATGGTAATCAATGGCAATGAGGGTACAATTTTTTTTACTTGCTGCGGGATAAAATAATTTATCCCCACTCCGATAGCAATCGGTAATGCCACAATAAGCAGAATTTCCTTGAGCATATTCACTACCGGTACAGCAATAGAAGCTGCAATGTACAATTTAGCCAGTAATGGCGTAGCAAAAATACCCACTACAGTAGACAGCGCACTGATGGTTACCGAGAGTGCAACATCCCCTTTAGACAGAAATACCATAACGTTGGAGGCAGTACCACTGGCTACACATCCTACCAGCACCATGCCTGCTTGCAATTCCGGCGACATGTTAAGCAATCTGGCTATCAGCCAAGCTGCCAGCGGCATAATCAGATAATGCAGGCCAATACCGGCCACGATTGGTGCCGGCCGTTTTAATACACGGGTAAAATCGGCTATTTTCAGTGTCATGCCCATGGACAGCATTACCAGCATCAGCATTTCTGAAATATAAGGTTTCAGTGGTGCGAAAACAGCAGGATTCAGATAGGCGAAGATAGAACATAAGGCTGCCCACAGTGGGAACAGCCTTGTAATGATAGCAATCACGAGAATTTTCTCATGTAATAACAGTAATCAGCTTAGGCAGCCATTGCTTTGATTTTGGCAGCCAGACGGCTTTTATGACGTGCAGCCTTGTTTTTATGGAAAACACCTTTATCAGCAATGCGATCAATCACTTTAACGCTTTCGCTGTAAGTAACCTGAGCAGCGGCTTTATCACCAGCTTCAACAGCTTTCAATACTTTTTTAACCGCAGTGCGAAAAGCGGTACGCAAGCTAGCGTTGTGAGCACGTTGTTTTAGTGCCTGACGAGCGCGCTTACGAGATTGTGCACTATTGGCCATCAATATCTCCTAACATACATATACAAATCATGAAACGCCGAATTTTAATGACTTCGCAGCATAAATGCAAGTGCCCTTGTTGTTTTTTAGCTGGCTTCGGCTGGTGGCAAGTAATTAAGATTACTTAGCTTACTCGTGTTTTTCGTCCTTGATGATGGCATTTTCCGGCAGCTGGCGGAAGTAATCACTATGCCAGTATGCTTGTGTACCTTCACGTATCAGTACCAAGCATACGGCAGCCAGAGGCAGCGCCAGCAGCATGCCTACAAAGCCCAGCAACTGTCCAAAAGCCATTAAGGAAAAAATTACCCAAAAAGGTGACAGTCCAATGCGGTCACCGACAATTTTCGGCGTAACGAAAAAACTTTCCAGAAACTGGCCAATTGCAAACACACCCCATACCATCAGTAGTCCTGTCCAGCCATTAAACTGCAATAAAGCTGCCAGCGTAGCCAGCAACAATCCGGTAAATGCACCCAGATACGGTACAAACACAAGCAAACCAGCCACCATGCCAATCGCAAATCCTGATTCTAGTCCTACCAGAGCGAGTCCCAAACCATATACCAGCCCCATAATGACCATCACTAATAATTCACCGCGCAGAAATTCACCCAGAACAGTATCCATATTAGTGGAAATGCGATTGTAGACCGGTAGAGCTCGGCGAGGAATCAGGTGGCGGATACCGGCTGTCCAGCGGTTCCAGTCGAGTAGAAAGTAGTACAACAGGAATGGCAATAACAACAGATTGGTTATCCATTCCACCATGCCGCTGCCATGCTGCCATACCACTGGCAACACTTTCGAAGCAGCATCCTTAATGCTGGCATTGTGGGTTTGAATCCATTGACCAACATAGCGGGACATGTAATCAGCATCCCAGCGCAGGCGAATATGAAAAGTCTGATTCAGCCACGGAACCAGTTTATGATGAACCCAATTGAGAAAATCTGGCAGCTTTTCATAAATGCTGTCGAGCAGATTAATCAGCATTGGTATGACAATCAGTAACAATACCACGATTACACTCAGCCCTAGCAGCATCACGAGCATGGCTGCAATAGAGCGTGGGATCTTCAAACGGCGCAATTTTTCTACCAGCGGATTAAGAATATAGGCCAGAACCCCTGCTGCTACAAAAGGCATTAATATCGGTTTTAGTCCGATAAACAAACTGATGGTGCCCAGTAGTACTAGCGCGCCAATAATCCATGGAGTAACAGGAGAATGTTTTTTGCTGTTGATATTCATTAAATATACTCTTGCTGATTAAAAAAATAAGCTTGCAGCAATAATCAGGCAATAACCTGCCTTTTATTATTCTAATAATAACTGAATAAATAACGTTCTGAAATAATTTATCTGCTAAGGTGATTATATCTGTAAATATTACGTAATGATCATGGAATAAGCTATCTCATCTATTTCTATCTTCTCACTGCCCAATAAAAAAGCCAGCTGTTCGAACCAATTCGAACAGCTGGCTATAACAAGCCTTCAACAGCTTATTTTTTACGCTGTGGAGGTAAATCAGTACAGGTTCCCATGGCTACTTCAGCAGCCATGCCAATAGATTCACCAAGTGTTGGATGCGGATGAATGGTACGGCCGATATCATCTGCATCACAACCCATTTCGATGGCCAGACAGATTTCACCAATCATGTCGCCGGCACTGGGGCCGACAATGGCACCACCAATAATCAATCCACTATCGGCATCGAAAATTAGTTTCGTCGCGCCCTCACTGCAACCATTGGCTACAGCTCTGCCAGAGGCTGCCCATGGAAACACTGCTTTAGTGATTTTGACACCATCTTTTTTAGCCTGATCTTCGGTTATACCAGCCCAGGCCACTTCGGGATTAGTATAGGCCACACCAGGAATTACCCTTGCGTCAAAATAAGCTTGATGACCGGCGCAGTTTTCGGCAGCAACGTGACCTTCATGTACAGCTTTGTGCGCTAGCATTGGTTGGCCGACAATATCTCCAATTGCATAAATATGCGGCACATTAGTACGCATCTGTTTGTCTACATTGATAAAGCCACGTTCGGTAACCGCTACACCGGCATTTTCAGCACCAATCAGCTTACCATTCGGGGCACGGCCGGCAGCCACCAGTACTAGATCATAGCGTTGTGGTTCAGCTGGTGCTTTATCACCTTCAAAGGTAACATAAATACCGTCTTCTCTGGCTTCCACTGCTGTAGTTTTGGTGTTCAGCATAATATTATCGAAACGATGTTCGTTTTTCTTTTGCCAGATTTTTACCATATCACGGTCAGCGCCGAGCATCAGGCCACCCATCATTTCCACTACATCTAGGCGTGCACCGAGCGTACTGTAAACCGTGCCCATTTCTAGGCCAATGATACCGCCACCGATTATCAACATTTTTTCGGGCACAGATTTCAATGCCAGTGCACCGGTAGAATCGACAATGCGTGGATCCTCTGGAATAAACGGCAGATTCACCACACGACTGCCGGCTGCAATAATGGTGTTTTTGAAAGCCAGAGTAACTGTTTCGCCGGTTTCTGTTTTACCTTCGCCGGAAGTCAGTTTGACCTCAATGTGATGTGGATCGATATACCGGCCATTACCGCGGATAATATCGACTTTACGTGTTTTAGCCATACCGGCAAGACCACCTGTCATTCTGGCAACTACTTTTTCTTTGTAGCTGCGTAGCTGGTCTATATCGATTTTTGGAGCCGGATACTCAATACCATTGGCTTTAAGCTCTTTTACTTCGTCAATCACTGCAGCGTTGTGCAACAATGCTTTGGAAGGGATACAACCCACGTTCAAACACACACCGCCTAGCGTGGCATAACGCTCTACAACTGCTACTTTGAGGCCTTCGTCGGCCGCAGCAAAAGCTGCAGAATAGCCACCAGGGCCACCGCCTAACACGACTACATCATATTCAGCATCACTGCTGCCGCTGTAAGTGGCCACTTGCGAAGCTGCAACGGGAGCTATTTCACTGGCCGGTGCCGCTGCTTTGGCTGTTGCAGCCGCAGCTTCTATTACAGCAATCACCCCACCCTCAGAAATTTTATCGCCTACTTTAACTCTAACCTCCTTTACCACGCCGGCTATTTCAGCCGGTACATCCATCGTAGCTTTGTCAGTTTCCAGTGTAATGAGGGTATCGTCTACCGCAATGGTATCGCCCGTTTTGATTTCTACCGCTATGATATCAACATTCTGATAATTGCCAATATCCGGTACTTTCAGTTCAATTAAGCTCATGATCTAACCTTTTCCAGACTGTTGTATGTTAAACAACAGTATGTGCCTGTATTTCATGTATTCAGGCTGCCGAAAACGTTTCGGTTTTCAGGCAGCCTCCGGAATTGAAGTTTTACAGAGTAACGCGGCGGAAATCAGCCAGCAGCTGGCTGATAAATACCAGAAAACGCATGCCGGCTGCGCCATCAATCACACGATGGTCAAAA
Source organism: Snodgrassella sp. CS2 (assembly GCF_050310315.1). Classification (NCBI taxonomy): domain Bacteria; kingdom Pseudomonadati; phylum Pseudomonadota; class Betaproteobacteria; order Neisseriales; family Neisseriaceae; genus Snodgrassella; species Snodgrassella sp. CS2. The sequence goes on from NZ_JBNPBA010000001.1 coordinate 498,160, forward strand.
GATAGTGACAGCGGACACTGTAAGCGCGGTTCGAACTCCTTACCATTCCAGCTTGGTTTAATCTGCGATTTGCAAACGCCAAGAATCGCCACCTCAGGTGCATTGATAATTGGCGTAAAGCCGGTGCCGCCGATGCCACCTAGAGAAGAAATGGTGAAGCAGGCACCTTGCATTTCCTGTGGTTTGAGCTTGCCTTCACGTGCACGCTTACTCATGTCGGCCAGTTCCTGCGTGATTTCTTTGAGGCCTTTTTTATCAGCATTTTTGATAACTGGTACGACCAGACCATTCGGCGTATCAGCAGCAAAACCGATATTGATGTATTTTTTCAGTATCAGGTTATTGCCATCTAAAGATGAGTTGAATTCCGGAAATTCTTGCAAGGCTTTCACACAGGCCAGAATGATAAAAGCCAGCGGAGATACTTTCAGTCCTGCGCGCTCCCATTCTTTATTCAATTGCTTGCGGAAAGTTTCCAGTTCGGTCATGTCCGCATCTTCTTGCAAGGTGACATGCGGAATCATTACCCAATTGCGCGCCAGATTCTGACCAGATATTTTCTTGATACGCGACAGCTCTTTGACTTCGATTTCACCAAATTGACTGAAATCTACTTTCGGCCATGGCAATAAATCCAAACCACCACCCAGAGCAGTGCCAGCACCACCATGCTCGACTTTCTGCATGACTTCTTTGACAAAATTGCGCAAATCAAGCGGAGTGATGCGTCCTTTGCGACCGCTGCCACTTACTCGACCTAAATCTACACCCAGCTCACGCGCCAGTTTGCGCACAGAGGGGCTTGCATGGGCTTTTTCAAACCCTTTTTCGTCGATATCAGAGCTGCCAAATGCTTGAGAAACATGGCTCTTAATTTCGGCACGCAATTCATTGTTTTCTGCTGACGGCGTAGCTGCAACCTGTTTTTTGATTTCCGCAGCTTGTTTCTGATCCTGCGTAGCCGATTCAGCAGCAGGAGCAGAAACGGCGGCTACTTCAATGAGTGCACTGCCTTCTGATACTTTGTCACCCACCTTCACATGTACAGCGGTTACTTTTCCGGCCACTGTGGATGGGACATCCATGGTGGCTTTGTCAGTTTCGAGTGTAACCAGTGTCTGGTCTACTGCGACTTCATCACCTACTTTGATGTCTACTTCTATAACATCTACATTAGAAAAGTTACCGATATCAGGTACATTTACGGCTACCGGCTTGGCTGCGGCAGCTGCCGGTACTGTAGCTGCAGCTTTGGCCGGAGCTTCAGCCGTTTGCGTTGTAGTGGCTGCATCAGCAGCTTCTACTTTGACAATCACACTGCCTTCTGAAACTTTATCCCCCACTTTGACCAATACTTCTTTTACCACTCCTGCGTGGTCAGCCGGTACGTCCATGGTGGCTTTATCGGTTTCAAGTGTAATCAAAGTATCGTCTACGGCAATTTTATCGCCCACTTTTACAGCCACGTCAATGACATCGACACCGGTATAATTACCGATATCCGGTACTTTTATTTCTACAATCTGACTCATCATTATGTCCTTTGGTGACAGCAGGCTGTTGCCTGCGTCCGACAATCGTTAGCTTATACAGCCAACAAAACCTGCCTGAAACCCAAGAGGATTCAGGCAGTCGGTTCATTAGCGTGTCCAGCTCGGTTCTACATCAGCCTTGATACCATATTTGTTGATGGCATCCTGAACAACCTGTTTGCTGATTTTACCTTCATCAGCTAAGCCATTCAGAGCAGCCACCGCTACGTGGTAACGGTTGATTTCAAAGAACTCACGCAAATTGTCACGAGAATCACTGCGGCCGAAGCCATCTGTACCCAACACAGTAAATACATCTTGTGGGACGTAAGCGCGGATACGGTCGGCAAAGTGACGTACATAATCAGTAGAGGCCACCACCGGTCCTTCATGGCCAGACAGCAGTTGAGTAACGTAAGGTACTTTCTGTGTATCTGTTGGATGCAGACGGTTGTAACGTTCGATATTGATACCATCACGGTATAGTTCATTAAACGAAGTCACGCTCCAAACATTGGCTTCTACGTCAAAGTCCTGTTTCAGTAATTCTGCTGCAGCTATCACCTCTTGCAAAATTACGCCGGAACCCATCAGCTGCACTTTTAGTTTGCCGCCTTTAGCTTCCTGCAACAAATACATACCGTTCAGAATCTGCTGTTCTATACCTTCACGCTGTGGCATGGCCGGATGTTTGTAGTTCTGGTTCATCAGAGTGATGTAATAGAAAACATCTTCACGGTCTACATACATGCGCTGCATACCATGCTGAATAATTACAGCTACTTCATAAGAGAATGAAGGATCATATGAGATGCAGTTTGGTATCAGTTCTGCTTGAATATGACTGTGGCCATCCTGATGCTGCAAACCTTCACCATTTAGAGTAGTACGGCCGGCAGTACCACCCAGCATAAAGCCACGGGCTCGTTGATCCCCAGCAGCCCAAGCCAGATCACCAATACGCTGGAAACCAAACATTGAGTAATAGATATAGAATGGAATCAGTGGATAATCGTTGTTTGAATAGCTAGTAGCAGCTGCTATCCATGAACTCATAGCGCCTGGTTCGTTAATACCTTCTTGAAAAATCTGACCATTTTTAGATTCTTTATAGAACATGAGCTGGTCATGATCCTGCGGTGTATAAATCTGTCCTTTCGGATTCCAGATAGCATACTGACGGAACAAACCTTCCATACCAAAAGTACGGCTTTCATCCGGTACAATCGGCACTACGCGCTTACCAATGTTTTTGTCTTTCAACAATGTGCTCAAGATACGCACAAACGCCATAGTCGTAGAAAATTCTCGGTCGCCACTATCTTGTAGTTGTGCGGCAAATTCGCTCAATGGCGGAATTGGCAGCTTTTCAGAATCGGGGTGACGATATGGTAGGAAGCCACCGAGCTGAGCACGACGCTCCTTCATATATTGCATTTCTTCGCTGTCTTCCGGTAAGCGGAAGAATGGCAGAGTGTGTTCCATCTCTTCATCGGTAACCGGAATTTCGAATCGGTCACGGAACTGTTTCAGCGATTTCATGTCCATTTTCTTAGCCTGATGGGCTGTATTTTGCGCTTCGCCAGAAGCACCCATGCCATAGCCTTTAATGGTTTTAGCCAGAATCACGGTCGGACGTCCATCTGGATTGTTCACGGCTTCGTAGTAAGCTGCATAAACTTTATGCGGGTCATGGCCGCCACGATTCAGAGACCAAATTTCATCGTCTGACATGTTGGCCACCATGGCTTTCAGCTCAGGCGTATTGAAAAAATGCTCCCTTACATAGGCACCATTCTGAGATTTATACATCTGATAATCGCCGTCTACACATTCTTCCATGCGTTGTTTCAGCAGATTGTCTTTGTCCTGAGCCAGCAGTGCATCCCAGCGGCTGCCCCAGATTACTTTCAATACGTTCCAGCCAGCACCGCGGAAGTTGCCTTCCAATTCCTGAATAATTTTACCGTTACCACGTACCGGACCATCCAGACGCTGTAAATTACAATTCACTACGAAAATCAAATTATCCAGACCATCACGGGCTGCCAGTGCAATCGCACCCTGACTTTCTGGCTCATCCATTTCGCCGTCGCCACAGAATACCCACACTTTACGACCCTGTGTTTTGGCCAGACCACGGGATTCGAGATATTTCAGTAAGCGAGCTTGATAGATACCCTGTATTGGACCAAGCCCCATAGATACGGTTGGAAACTGCCAGAAATCAGGCATCAGCCAAGGATGTGGGTAAGAAGATAGGCCGTGGCCATGAACTTCCTGCCGGAAATTTTGCATCTGCTCTTCAGTTAATCGACCTTCTACAAAAGCTCTGGCGTAGAAACCGGGAGCACTGTGTCCCTGGAAAAATACAAGGTCGCCTTCCTGATTTTCTGTTTTACCATGCCAAAAATGATTAAAACCGACATCATACAGAGTAGCACAGGATTGGAAGCTGGCTATGTGGCCGCCCAATTCGAGATTTTTTTTGCTAGCGTTCAATACCAGTGCCGCTGCATTCCAGCGTACCAATGATCGAATACGATGTTCTAATTCATGATTACCCGGTGATTTTTTTTCTTTACCAACAGGAATAGTGTTGAGATAGGCGGTGGTGGCTGAAAATGGCATGTAGATGCCACGGCGGCGTATATAGCGCACTAAGCTTTCCATTAAATAATGTGCGCGCTCAGGCCCCTCTTCTTTTAATACTGAACTGAGCGAATCCAACCATTCCTGGGTTTCAATCGGATCGATATCTTGATCATGGAAGTCAGCAGACATAGCAATATCCTCTTTCATATGGGATTGAGTCATGAACAAAACACTTTATGTTGTTGCTATTTCATCTATTTATTTTCTTTTTATCATCAATTACTTTAATTGCTTTACCAAATTGATAAGAAAAAATACATATAAATTCAAACAACTTACAATAATTCAGCATAATCCAAACTGGATAAAAGCATACATTATTGTGATGCAACATACTGTATTTTCGCTTAAATCGTACCAGTGTAATAGGCAATCGGCAATGTCTTTTTACACCAATTTTCTGATTTAAAACAACCAAACATATGTTCACAAATTAGTATATATCAGCCTTTTAGTCTGTAGATTAAAGGACAAAAAAGGGTAATTCATTGGCGCATAAAGTAAATGAAAGAGGGATATAACCTTTAAAATGTTATGAGCATTAACATAAATCATTTACATTTGAATGATTTTAAAAACACAACGCTAAACAAAAAAAAATTATTCTATTAAGCTTAATTTTACACAAACCATTATGAATACAAATATTTTATATTCATTAATAACATATACATAATAAAACGTTTTTTAGATTACAGAATAAATCCTTCAGATCCACTGAAAAAATTTTCTGTATCTTTGTTTTTCTTATTTCTATTTAAATTTATTTTTATGTCTGCGCCTTATTCACATCGAGTTGTTAATTTGAAGATACGGGGCTGATTTTAGTCAGCATCGGTAAGTCCAATACTACATTGAGAAACTATAAAATACGGATTACATAAATCTGTAAGAAGGTATGCAGGTTTGATTCTGTTATCTGAAATTTCCTAAACCATGTTTATTCAGCTACTGCGAAAACCATGATAGTTAGGTACTTTAAACTTTAACCGTTTGTCCCCAAGTTTGGATACAATGCTAATTTGAAAATCTAAAAAAATCTGCACAAAGGACGGAACATGGCAGACCGCAATTATTATGAAATTCTGGGTGTAGACCGCAAAGCCAGCGACGATGATATTAAGAAAGCCTATCGTAAGCTGGTACGAAAATATCATCCGGATGTCAGTAAAGATCCAGATGCTGTAGCCAAAACCAGTGAAATTAATATTGCCTACGAAACTTTGCATGATAAGGAAAAACGAGCCGAATACGACGCTATGCTGGACAATCCGTTTGGCCATGGCGCCCAGCAACAGGCCGGTGGTCGTAGCGGATTTAATTATCAGCAATACGATTTTGACCCCAGCCATTTTGGTCAGAACGGTGCTTTCGGTAATGGTGATTTTCATTTCGATGATTTATTTTCAGCATTTGGCAGCCGTGGGGGACATGGTTTTCAGCAAAACCGTACTGGTCCGATCAAAGGGGAAGATCAGCATGCAGAGTTGGTAATTGACATCGACGCAGCCTACCACGGTGCTCAGCGCAGCATGTCACTGGAAATGCCTACGCTCAATGCTCAGGGTCAGATGAGCTACGAGCGTAAAACCCTGAATGTTAAAATTCCGGCTGGTATAACAGAAGGACAACAAATTCGTCTTAGCGGACAAGGCTTGCCCGGTTTTAATGGTGGAGCAGCTGGAGATTTATACTTAAAAATCAGTTTTCGCAATCAGGACAACCTGTATGTACAGAATCGAAAGGATGTATACCAGCGCATCAGTGTGGCACCATGGACAGCAGCATTGGGCGGTAAAATTGACGTCAGCACACCTGCTGGCAAGTTAAGTATGAATCTTCCGGCCAACAGTCATAATGGTCAGAAAATGCGCCTGAAAGGCAAAGGCATACCAGCCAAAGAGGCTGGCGATTTGTATCTGCTGATTAATATCGTTCTACCCAAGAGCGACACCGAAGCTGACCGCGCCGCGTGGCAGGCATTGGCTCAGCACTATGCAGGTTTTCAGCCTGAGAACCACGTTTGATAGCAGGAGCGTAACATGAATAATATTCAACAAGATATAGAGTTAAGCTTTGACGATTTGGTTCGCGCCTGCGACAATCAAAGCAGTTGGGTACTGAGTCTGATTGCTGAAAGTGTCATTCCTGCAACTCAGAAACCAGAACTAGCACGCTACACTGGCTATCACATGGCAATTGCACGGCGTGCATGGCGCATTCACCGTGATTTCGATGCCAGTGCCAGTGCCACCGCCCTGATCTTGCAATTATTAGATGAAGTGGAAGATTTGCGCCGTCGCGGTTAGTACGGTATGGTTTTGATTCAGTGAAAGCAAGCTTACTGGTCGTTGTCTGGTAATTGTGCTGACCCCATCCGCCGTAAAATTACATTGGCTTTGCGGCGGATTTCCTTATCGTGCGGGTGGTCAGCGTAGTATAAAGGTCGAGGAACTCGAGCGGCCAACTTGGCTGCCTGTTGTGCCGATAATTGCATAGCTGTACGTCCGTAAATTGTCTCACTTGCCGCTTCTGCACCATATACGCCATAGCCCCATTCAATAACATTCAAGTACAAAGCGAAAATCCTGTCTTTATTCGTTGTGGCTTCCAGTAAGGAAGTGATTACTGCCTCTTCTGCCTTGCGCCAGTAATGGCGGCTTTCAGATAAAAACAGATTTTTGGCCAATTGTTGGCTGATGGTAGAACCGCCTGCCCGAATCTTGCCCTGATGTTCATTTTTTTTAATTGCCGTACGAATGCCGTTCCAGTCGAAACCATCATGTTCGGCAAAGCGTGCATCCTCAGATGCAATTAGCGCTTTTTTCAGATTTGGCGAAATGCGGTTATATGCTACCCATTGGTAATTTAGTTCCGTATCAGGACGGGAAGCAGCCAGTTCATGCATACGCAGCAACATAAATACCGTACGGTGAGGTGCTACAGCACGGTAAGTTAAAAGGCTGCCATAAACGTATGCATTAAACAGCAAAAACAACGTCACCAGCATAATCAATAAACTGCGCACAATTTTCATCTTTTTTCCATTTCCGCGCGCATCCGCTTTGTTACCGGCCGGATATCCGGTCTAAATCCATGCCATAATTCGTAAGAAGCAGCTGCCTGTGCAACCAGCATTCCAAGACCATCTGCCAGCAGCGGACATCCTGCAGTCTTTGCCTGTAGTAGATACGGCGTTAGTTCCGCCGCATACATCATATCGTAGGCTAGTTTGGCCTCTGCCAGCACAGCAGATGGTATGGGCAAGGTCTGCCCGTATAAACTCCCAGAAGTGGCATTGATGACAACATCATATTGAGTTTGAATCTGATGATATTCACACCAACTTACTTCATGTTCCTGTGCCAACGACTGTACTTTGTGCACTGTACGGTTAGCAATGGTTAATGAAGCCGGATGTTGCTGCAAAAGTGGTTGAATCACTCCACGTGCCGCACCACCGGCACCCAATAGCAATATGTGCTGATTAAAGAGTGAAAACGACAACAACTCTTCAATTGCTCGCACTAGTCCAATACCATCTGTGTTGTCGCCAAGCAAACAATTATCATGCCAAAACAGTGTATTGACTGCTTTTGCTGCCTCCGCTCTGGAAGTCAGCTTATCGGCAAGCGTAAAAGCTTCATGCTTGAACGGCACCGTAACATTGGCACCAATGCCGCCTGCTGCAAAAAAAGCCTTTGCAGTAGCCGCAAATTCGTTCATGGGTGCCAAACGACGTTCATAGATTAATTCCCGTCCTTCCTGTGCAGCAAAAGCCTGATGAATCTGTGGCGAGCGACTATGCGCAATCGGATTTCCAAACACAGCAAACATAGTGTTCCGTTCCCCTCTGCAAAAAAATTAGCTGTTGCTATTATCCAGCCTCTACCACTCTATGGCAAAAATGCATGAAAAAACGTGTGAGCACAATAAAAAATTAAATAATTAATGACGATATAACTCTGATTCAGCCTCATTCGATTTAAAGCTGCCAACTTTTGCTTTTGGGCAAATAAGCTGATTTCCAACATACAATCAGACCTGTATTTAAGCAACATACGTAAAAATTTATTTTTAATTAACCTAAACTTACTATATTATCTACTTAAGACTTAATCGTTTTATATTCGTTTTATCTAACTATACTAAATATAGCCTGATTACATCCAGGTAAACACATAACTACTTATCAATGTTCTGAACCAGCATTCAGTTTGTCTAAAACTGTTGAAACAGCCGGCATTCAGATTCCTTTTATATCTGCACCTAAACGTACAAAGCCATTGATACAGTAATTATCCGGGATGACTCATGCATAAACATCACACTTTCACACCCCACCTAACAAACAAACTGCCCCTTCACGTTAAGCTAGGCTATGCTATCGGACAAATGGCCGATTCAGTTGCCTACAATTTTTTTTATGTTTTTTATCTGTTTTTCCTTACCAACGTGGCTAACATCCCACCTGCGCAGGCCGGAACCATCGTACTGATAGCTGTTGTATGGGATGCGGTGGCAGATCCACTGGTCGGGCAATTTTCCGACAATATCAGTCTGCACTGGGGTAGAAGGCGGCCGCTAATGCTGGCGGCCATTCTTCCCTACAGCCTACTACTGTTGCTGCTCTATACCGATATTCCAGCTCTTAGCATCAATCAGAAAACGATATATTTCACAATCATTGCCATTCTGTTCTGGTCTACCTACAAAATTTATGTAATTCCCTTTTATACACTTGGTGCAGAAATGACTAACGATTTTGATGAACGTACGTCGGTACGTGTCTGGGCAGGATATGCTCTGAATATAGCGGTGTTGATTTCTTCTTCAGCACCGCCCTTAATCGTTAAATGGATTGTTGATGCTGGCTACAGCGTAAGCAGTGGCTGGCATGGCGTCAGCTTGATATTTGCTGTTGTTACACTAGGAAGTGGCCTTACGTGCTGGTATCTTACCCGCGGTTACGAATTACCAGCCCAGAAAAAAACATCCTCAGCACTCAATCCAATTCATTTACTGGCTTTTTTCAAAGCAGTTATTTGCAACATGAAAGAAATAGGACGGCTGTCATCAAGTAAATTTCTTGGTGCTTCGGTGTTTTTCTGGTCGGCAGCCTATGCCCTCAGTACCGGCGCACTTTATTATCTGTTTCTAAATAATCTGGCGTACAGCGAAAAGGATGCTGCCATTGCTTTCCTAATATTCAGCCTGCTCGCTCTGGCATGGCTGCCGGTGGTGAATTACACCGCACAGAAATTTGACAAGAAAAATGTCTATTATCTATCCATGCTGATCAGTTCTATCGGTACTGGAATTTTTTTCTTTAGTGGTTTTCCCAGCCCTAGCATGCTACTGCTATATTTAATTCTGCTTCAGCTTGGAAACAGTTATTTTTGGACTATTTACTACGCCATGATGTACGACATCTGTGAGCTGGATGATTTTATCAACAGCAAACGACGGGAAGGCGCAATTACTTCCCTGATGTCATTTTTACAAAAATTTGGTAGTGCACTAGCCATCTGGTTTATCGGATTGTATCTTGCTCAGCACGGCTACATTTCGTCCAGCGGGCAACAACAAATTATTCAACCACCTCAAGCACAGTACGCAATTCTAGAACTAAACACATGGATTCATGCACTCGCCGGTATACTGGCTGGGTTTTTCGCCATAGGCTATCCTCTCACCCGCAGCCGCTATCAGGCATTACTCAGTGCACTAAATGCAAAAAAAGCGTGCAAGCCCCATAATTCCAGCGATTTCAAACAATTACTTTAAATTTTTTTTAAAAAAGTGTATCCTTTTCTCTCCTATAACAAAAAATGAAACTACAAGGAGATGAAATATGTCTAAAAAACGTGCCCGAGAATTAGGTATTCCATTAACAGGTATCACTGGTAAATACAATGCTATTACCGATGTTACAGGTGTAGAAGTCGGCTACAGTACCGTCATATACGGTACACCAGATGATTACACCGGACCCGGTTCACCTTTTGCCCGGACCGGCGTTACCGCCATTTTGCCCAGAGGTCGCCAGCGAAGTGCCGTTTTTGCTGGTCGGCATGATTTAAATGGTAACGGAGAACTAACCGGTACACACTGGGTGGACGATTCCGGCCTGCTACACGGTCCGGTACTGATCACCAATACCAACAGCGTGGGTATTGTGCGCGACACCACCAGCAAATGGATGATTGACAACCATTTTTACTATCCCTATGTTAACAATGGCCAGCCGGTAGACGGAGTTGGTTATTTTTATCCGGTAGTGGGAGAAACTTGGGATGGATTGCTCAACGATATCAACGGATTTCATATCAAACCGAAACACGCTTTAGAAGCCTTGCATAATGCCCATCCAGGGGCGATTGCCGAAGGTAATGTTGGCGGCGGAACTGGTATGATTTGTCATGATTTCAAAGGTGGCACCGGTACTGCATCACGACTGGTCAGCACTGAAGCAGGGAATTTCACGCTGGGGGTACTGGTACAGGCCAACCATGGCATGCGAGACACTTTTCAAATATGCGGAATTCCTCTCAAAGATGAATTCGGTCCGGAAACGATGCCGATTATCAATACCTTTGCCCCCAAACCGGGTACTGGTTCAATTATTGTTATTATCGCCACCGATGCACCCTTACTACCGTGGCAGTTAAGTAAACTGGCTAAGCGTGTACCAATTGGTATTGGCTTACTTGGCGCCTATGGCGATAATGGTTCTGGTGACATTTTTCTGGCGTTTTCTACAGCCAATGAAGATGCATATGGAATTGGGATTAGCAAAATTGATTTTCTGAGTGATGAAATCATCGATCCGTTGTATGTCGCTACCGTAGAAGCTGTACAAGAAGCGGTGCTGAATGCCTTGTGTGCAGCAGAAACTATGGAAGGGCGCGACCATAATCTGGTACAGGCTCTTCCGCAAAACCAACTTGTAGCCATATTAAAAAAATACGGTAAAATTAAATAATTACCTGCTAGTATTACACTACAGCCCGCTAGTAAAGTTAGCGGGCTATTTTGATTTAGCATTTTTTTCTCATCTATCTAAACTAGACTCTCAGAATTGGGTTTTGCCAACCATCTTCAAACACAAAGTTGTTCTACTTAAGCAAGATTAGATATTAAATAAAGCAAAGCAATTTGCGACAATCACCCTACTTTCTAGACCACCTTAGACTAATAGTTCAGTATTTCAGATATAAAGAAGAATAAATATTTATAACAACATGTTTTTAAATAAATTAATTTAACAACCACAGTAAAGTCTTCTTTTTTTACATCAGTGCATTTTTTTTACAAAACAATTGTGGCAGAATCAAGATAACTTACAAGAGAGTGCACCACTCTCCATACCTTAATGGGAGTCCTAAAATGTCAATAAAAGAAGTAGTCAGCCTGATAGAAGCAAACGATGCTAAATTTATCGATTTGCGCTTTACCGATACCAAAGGCAAACAACAGCATGTATCTGTCCCTGCCCGAATTGTGCTGGAAGATCCAGAAGAATGGTTTGAAAACGGGCAGGCCTTTGATGGTTCATCCATCGCCGGTTGGAAAGGTATTCAAGCTTCTGACATGACCCTGAAACCGGATGCCTCCACTGCATTCATCGACCCTTTTTATGATGATACAACCGTAGTTTTAACCTGTGACGTTATCGACCCAGCAAATGGTCAGGGCTACGATCGCGACCCGCGTTCCATTGCCAAACGTGCCGAAGCTTATCTGAAGTCAACAGGCATTGGTGATACCGCTTTCTTCGGACCAGAACCTGAATTTTTTGTATTTGACGGCGTAGAATGGCAAACCGACATGAGCGGCACCCGTTACAAAATTCATTCTGAAGAAGCTGCATGGTCCAGTGGCGAATCTTACGACGGCCAAAATACCGGCCACCGTCCGGGTGTAAAAGGCGGCTATTTTCCAGTTGCACCTGTAGATTCAGGACAGGATCTGCGTTCAGCCTGCACCCAGACATTAGAAGCCATCGGTATTCCGGTTGAAGTTCATCATCACGAAGTGGCTACTGCTGGCCAGATGGAAATCGGTACTCGTTTTAACACACTGGTTCGTCGCGCAGACTGGACTCAGGACATGAAATACGTGATTCAGAACGTAGCTCATAATTTTGGTAAAACTGCCACTTTTATGCCAAAACCAATTCTGGGTGATAATGGTTCAGGTATGCACGTACATCAGTCCATTTGGAAAGACGGTCAGAATCTGTTCTCCGGAGACGGCTATGCCGGTCTGTCTGATCTGGCTCTGTATTACATCGGCGGCATCATCAAACATGCCAAAGCACTGAACGCACTTACCAATCCGTCCACCAACTCTTACAAACGGTTGGTTCCGCATTTCGAAGCACCTACCAAACTGGCTTACTCTGCCAAAAACCGCTCAGCTTCTATCCGCATCCCTTATGTAGCCAGTGCCAAAGCGCGCCGTATCGAAGCACGCTTTCCAGACCCTACCGCCAACCCGTATTTGGCGTTTACCGCCTTGCTGATGGCAGGTCTGGACGGTATTCAAAACAAAATTCATCCGGGCGATCCGTCTGATAAAAATCTGTACGACCTGCCGCCAGAAGAAGATGCATTGGTTCCAACCGTCTGCGCCTCTCTGGAGGAAGCATTGGAAGCATTAAAAGCAGACCACGAATTCCTCACTCGTGGTGGTGTATTCAGTCAGGACTGGATTGACAGCTACATCGATTTCAAGAGCGAAGATGTCAAACGTATTCGTATGGCTCCTCACCCACTTGAATTCGAACTGTATTACAGCCTATAAGAGCTCAGCTTTAAACTAATCACTCAGACCGTTCACACTCAGGATCATATTGCCCTCGGCACATTTATCCTGAATGTGTGGCGGTCTTATTTTCAATATAGCTGCATCCAGCATAAACAAAAGCAGCTTAAAGCCAGCCAACATATTCAGCTTAGAACCAAGCAAATTGTCTGCAGCCAATTTCGCAGCACTGGACTTTTTTCAAATATCCTCATTCATCACACATCTTCATAACAAAAAATCAGAAGTGTATCTTTTTTTGCGATAAGCATATCACCACACAGCCATTCATAGCAGTTATCACAACGATAAGGTAACATTACGTCTGTCTAAAGTTAAAACATCTTCATTATGACCGCGCAAGATATGCTCGCCACCGTAGACCTTGGTTCAAACAGCTTTCGTCTGCAAATTTGTCATAACCAGAATGGCCATTTACAGGTAGTCGATTCCATCAAGGAAATGGTGCGTCTAGCTGCAGGTCTTGATGAACAGAAAAATCTTGATCAGTCTTCGCAACAACGCGCCCTCGACTGTCTGGCCAGATTCGGTGAACGGTTGCGGGGTTTTAGTCCCGATCAGGTACGTGCTGTGGCCACCAATACTTTCCGAGTAGCCAAAAACATAAGCCAGTTTATGCCTCTTGCCGAAGCCAAACTGGGTTTTCCCATCGACATCATTGCCGGACGCGAAGAAGCACGCCTGATTTACACTGGTGTGGTTCACACCCTGCCACCTAAAGGCGAAAACATGCTGGTTATCGATATTGGTGGCGGTTCAACTGAATTTGTCATCGGGCATGAATTACAGCCTGCCATCACCGAAAGCCTTAGCCTCGGCTGTGTTTCCTACAGTATGCGTTTTTTTCCACGAGGCAAAATAAATAACAAAAATTTTCAGGCCGCCGTCAATAGCGCACGTGCCGAAATACAGCGCATCTCTGTAGCACTCAAAAATATTGGCTGGGGCTATGCTATTGGAACATCGGGTTCAGCCCGTTCCATCCGCGATGTTATCGCCGCTGGAGATGAATCTATTGATGCCATTACTGCAGCACAGATGCAGAAAATTGCCTGCCGTATCATCACCGCCGGCAGTACCAAAAAAGCCAGACTAGAAGGATTAAAACCTGATCGCCTAGAAGTTTTTGCCGGCGGGTTAGCTGTAATGACAGCAGCTTTTGCCGAGCTCAACATCCGCGAAATGACCATCACCGATGCCGCTCTACGCGATGGCGTATTCTACGACATGATTGGTCGCCAGCTGGGCGATGATATGCGCAACCAAACCATTGCTGACTTCCAGAAACGTTACCATGTAGATACTATTCAGGCACAGAGAGTTGCCACTTTGGCGCAAATGATATTTAGCCACCTCACCGCCTCCATCAGCTCAGACCATTCAGAGCAATGGCAGCAGTACGTTCGCTGGGCAGCATTACTTCATGAAATCGGGCTAGATATTTCACACACAGGCTTTCATAAGCACGCTGCATACATACTGGATCAGGCAGATATGCCCGGCTTTTCGCGCAAAGAACAACATATATTGGCCACGCTCGTATTGGGACAACGTGGCGACCTGCGTAAAATAGCCGAATTTAGCCAGCAGGAAATGCTATGGCTTGGTATCTTGTCACTGCGGCTAGCAGTACTATTTTGCCGTGCAAGACAGGATATACAGATACCCGTAAATCACTGTGACATCCACTATCACAAAAACAGCCATCAGCTACTCATCAGTCTTGACAAAGAATGGTTACAACATAATCCGCTAACCGCCAGTGCCTTATTGCAGGAATCTGCTCTATGGCAGAAAATAGGACTGCAGCTTGAAATTAAGGCTATCTGAAACCTGTTCAGTGAGGTTGTTCCATGAGTACACCGCAACATGTTTCCAGTAACAAACTGGTTCAGACCCACAACCTACCCAGTCTGGTTCATCGTAGCAACGTGAGCAACATGCCGGCACAATCCATGACCATCATTCAGATTAATGCCAGCCAGTTTCTCAACCACACCTACACCGAAGCTGATATCCGCACAGAAAACATACCGGCTCTCAGCAAAGACAGCCTGACCTGGATTCATCTTGTCGGTATAACAGATAACGACCAATTACATGAGTTATTACAGCCTTTCAACATCCACGAACTGGCGATGGAAGATATACTCAGCCGTAAACAACGCCCAAAAATTGAAGACTACGGTCACTATCTATTCGTTGCTGCACGTATTTTTGTCTATAAAAAGCAGAAACTTCAGTACAACCAAATTTATCTCATCATTGGCCAAAACTACATCATCACCTTTCAGTTCGAACCATTAGGGTTACTACATATCATTCGCAAGTACATCCAGCATAATTACAGTAGCATTTACAGCAAAGGCATTGATTTTCTGGCTTATTCATTACTGGACCGTATAGTAGACGATTATTTTGTAACTGTAGATGAATTTGATAACCGCGTAGAAGGACTAGACAAACGCCTATTTAGCAACAGCAACAAAAACCTATTAATGTCCATTCATCAGCTCAAACGCGATGCCATCAGCCTACGCCGTACCCTCTCACCCATACGCGATATCATCGGCCGCATCGTACATAATGAATTTTCTTTATTCAGCCAAGATATACACGTCTATTTACTTGACGTCTACGACCATACGCAGCAACTGATGGAAACACTCGACAGCGCACGCGACACTGTAACAGGCATGATGGATGTACACCTATCCTATCAGTCCAACCACCTTAACGAACAAATGCGCATGCTCACTGTAATTACCATCATTGTCATGCCTCTGAATGTCCTCACCGGCATATATGGGATGAATTTTGATAACATCCCCGAGCTGCACTGGCACTATGGGTACTATATCGTCCTTGGCCTGATGGCAACCATTATCGTTAGCCTGTTAATTTATTTTTACCGGCGCCACTGGTTATAACCTTTACCAGCTTTTATAATTACACACAGTCTTCAAAGAAAGACAATTATTCACATATAAACACACATATCAAAGGTAAAACAATGGTTCCTACACCCTTACCACCGCAAGGTGCACAGCATCAGCTATCTATGTCCGTACTTATGACACCAGCATTGGCAAATTTTCATGGTAACGTTCATGGCGGTGATTTACTCAAATTGCTAGATCAGGTAGCCTATGCCTGTGCCAGCCGCTATTCTGGCGAATACGTCGTGACCCTGTCCGTGGATCAGGTAATTTTTAAAGAGCCCATCCATGTAGGTGAGTTGGTGACCTTTTATGCTTCTGTCAATCATGTAGGCCGTACTTCGATGGAAGTAGGCATACGGGTAGAAGCACAGGATATCCAACACCGTAGTGCCCGCCATACTAATAGCTGTTATTTCAGCATGGTAGCCGTCGATAAAAACGGTAAACCTACTAAAGTACCACCATTATGTATCGGCACTGATGAACAGGCGCGCCGTTTTCAGGAAGGTGCCATCCGTAAGGAAGCACGCTTAAAAGCAGCTAAAGCCAAACACAAACCAACCGTTTAAATATCTTAGAAAGTTAGCATCAATGTTTACAGGCATCGTACAAGGATTAGGTATCGTCACCGCCATCAGCGAAAAGCAGAAATTGCGCACTATACAAGTACGCCTGCCACAAGGCGCCAGCGACAGCCTCTCTATCGGTGCCTCCGTAGCCAACAATGGCTGCTGCCTCACCATCACGGCTATTAAAGGTGATGAAGTCTCTTTCGATATAATGGCAGAAAGCTTGGCCAGAACCAATCTCGGCCAACTAAATATCGGTGATGCCGTAAACATTGAACGCGCCGCCCGTTATGGTGATGAAATTGGTGGCCATATCATGAGCGGACATATTTTTACTACTACAAGCATAACCCGCATTGACGATACCCCGCCAAATCGGACTGTCTGGTTCAAACTACCAGCTAAGGCCGCTCCCTATATTCTCACCAAAGGCTTTATTGGTTTAAATGGATGCAGCCTCACAATCGGTGAGGTAACCACAGAAGAATTCAATGTCCACCTGATACCTGAAACCATGAACAGGACACTTTTTGGAAGATGTCAGGTAAACGATTGCATCAATCTAGAGATAGATGCTCAGACACAGGCAATTGTAGATACCGTGCAAAAATATATGCAATTGCATGCATAAACAATAAATTCATTGCTACACCAAATTTTTAAACCCCGTTTTAAAGCATTTTTATCAGCCATTACTATTTAATAAAAAAAGGCAGACGGAAAACCTGAACATTAGAAAAGAACAACAATCCAAACCATTAAATGATAATATTTGTAAATAATTACTATATATTATTAATTATATTTAAAATAATAAAGCTATTGCAATTTTTAATTATTTTACACTAGGATACTTATTGTTATGGAATGGTTTATCAGCTGTATGACCACAAATTATTTTAATTTCCAAGGTCGAGCCCGTCGTAAAGAATACTGGTTGTTTATCTTGTTTCTTTACATAATTTGTATCGGTATAGGCGTCATCGCAGGTTTTATGGGAGTTGGAAAATCTAGTACAGCCATAAAAGCGCTTCAATTGATTTTACTTTTAATATTTTTTATACCTTCATTAGCGGTACAAGTGCGTCGATTACACGATATCAGTCGTTCTGGCTGGTGGATTTTATTAAACTTAATTCCTTTAATTGGCCCACTAGTAATATTTATCTTCAACCTATTGGACTCCACACCGGGTGATAATGAATACGGTCCAAATCCTAAATATTAAAACATTCAACCACCTCAGCAAAAATGTTTTATGAGGTGGTTAAAAATACTTTATAAGAATTTTATTAATATCCAAGCTAATATATTTTATAACTATTCTAGTGAATTAAAATAAAGATAATCTTAACTTAGTTTTCTGTTTAATCGCTTTATCAAATATAGTTTTATGAGAGCGTAAGCATTCAGTGAAAAAAATATGCGTGAATAATAGTTATAGATTTATGATGATTTATCATATCTTTCCTATTTGATACAGTGTATATATTAATGTTTTTAAACAAATCAATGTCAGTTACACCAATGCATGATTAAAAACTTAATACAAGAAATTTCTAAAATCAAAATTTATTCTTAGTCAAAATATAATATTAATCAAATTTCAAATATATTTAATTTTTCTTTTTAAAAATAAAGCATTCGAGAAATAGATGAATTGTCTAACCAATCAAACCAAATTTAAGCTTGAATAACAAATCATATAAATTATTTTAAATTATATTGGTATGGTATTATTTAAATATAAAAACACAGTACAAGATAAACTGCTTGCGAGAAAACTTCATTCAACATAATTCTTTATCGGATTTAAATTAAATGCTAAAAAGCGAGAAGCAAAATAACAATAGAATATAATAAAAAGGTTTTCTTATTTAATTATCAGGTTCTTTTTTTAATTATAGTTATCAGCGCTTGGCCTATTGATTTAAGTTTGTTTGAGTTGAACAATTGCATGATGATTGCAAAATTGATGATAGAAATAATTACCATCCCCAAACCAAATTACATGAATAATATATTAGCATTATCAATTTTTGTGCCGTATCAATACTAAGACACATAATAACCGTCTGGATTTTTGAAACAAAATTCAATATTTTTATAAATTAACAGTTGTAATCGGTTGTATTGGCAGTATACTCAATACTCTATTATCTTTAATATTATTTTATTGGTAGTGGTTTTCTAATTTTGCCCGCAGCTTGTTTGGCGGTCTATCTAACCTGATGGTATTTCAAAGGGGATACAGATTATCCAATAGACCAAACATCCCAAACATTCCTGAATAAAAACCTGAAGAACGACCTAACAATAAAATATTTATAAACACTGCGATAAAATATCGTAAACCAAAGAAGAAACAAAATTTTGTATTTTTTGTATTAACTGATATTTCAATAGTCTGCATATTCCAACAAACAACAAAGCGGCAAGAGCTTATTGCAGCCTATCTACACAAGTCATCGCGAGTAGTGCAGATTAAAGCATCCGGTATCACCTAATCAGGAGTAAAATACACATTATTTTGCCAAGGGAGCGTTGAAAACATCATGAGCATTGCCACCATTCCAGAAATTATTGCCGACATTAAAGCAGGCAAAATGGTTATTCTTACTGATGCAGAAGACCGTGAAAACGAAGGCGATTTAATTATGGCGGCACAATTTGTTACGCCGGAAGCCATCAATTTTATGATTAAGTACGCCCGCGGACTCGTATGCCTACCTTTAGAAGAAGAAATTGTAGACCGTCTACGCCTGCCCCTGATGACTCAGAATAATGGTGCCCAGTATGGCACCAATTTCACCGTTTCCATTGAAGCAGCTCATGGTATCACTACCGGTATTTCTGCCGCAGACCGGGCTCATACCGTACAGGCAGCTGTTTCACCAGCCGCAAAGGCAGAAGATATTGTACAACCAGGCCATATTTTCCCACTGCGTGCACAAAAAGGTGGGGTGTTGGTACGTACCGGCCATACTGAAGCCAGCGTTGATCTAGCCAAACTGGCTGGTCTGATTCCAGCAGCCGTTATCTGTGAAATCATCAATGATGACGGTACCATGGCAAGGATGCCGGAACTAAAGATTTTTGCTGAAAAACACAACATTAAAATCGGAACGATTGCTGATCTGATAGAGTACCGCAGCCGCCATGAAAGTTTGATAGAAGAATTGGGTGTCAACACCATTCATACCACATGGGGTGATTTCACTCAGCATGTGTATGTAGATCAGCTATCAGGAGAAACTCATCTAGCATTGGTAAAAGGCAATCCAGAAACAGCAGATGAAGTATTGGTTCGGGTACACGAACCATTCAGCGCCATGGATTTTTTACAACCAAATCAGCTACACACATGGCCACTACCGGAAGCCATGGCTCGCATTCAGCAAGCAGATGCCGGCGTAATTATTCTTATGCATCGAACCGAAACCGGTGCTACCCTGCTCGACCGTACTTTACCAAAAGGCACTCATCAGGCCAGACAATGGGACAGCAAAACCTATGGCATAGGCGCACAAATACTAGCCGGACTTAAAGTAAAACGTATGCGAGTAATGGGTAAGCCATCAGCCTTTACCGGTTTGAATGGTTTTGGTCTTGAAGTATCCGGATTTGAAGAACCAGCTAAATAATATTTCTTTACGAAACAAGTATATATTTTAGTAGGCTATTTGAAATACAATACGCACCCTCAGGCTGTCCGAATTATCTGATGTCATCATCTGCTGCCATCAGATAATTCGGACAGCCTATTGTAATGTGGCTTTCAAGGATAGAATTTCATGCAACTCACCCCACAAAAATGGGCTGCTTCCGGTTTAACTGTTGGCTGCGTGGTTTTCGGGCTCGGCAGTCTGATTGTCAAATTTGTTTCAATTGGTTCCTATGCCGTAGCCCTGTGGCGCGTATTCATAGGTGGTATCGTTTTTTTGCTGCTCAGCCGACATTTTGGACAAAAATTACCAACTAGCGGTACGGCTAAACGGTTTTGTATTCTGTCCGGCGTATTTTTAGGTTTCGATCTGGCTTTCTGGCATGAAAGTATTCACGCTGTTGGGCCTGGGATTTCTACTTTACTCAACAGCATGCAGATTTTTTTTCTAGCTGCCATCGCATGGTTTTTCTTCGGTGAACGACAGAGTAAACTACAATTATTCAGCATGCTGTTGTCTGTAATCGGCATTATACTCATTGCCCATCCTGAGCTGCATCACAACAGCCATGGCGGATACGGCATATTTATCGGCCTGATTTCAGGCGCTGCCATGGCTGCCTCTATGGCCTGTATCCGGCAGGCACATCAGGCAGAACCAGTTTCATTATTTCCACTCATGCTGCTGGTAAGCGTAGGGGCAGTAGCTGCATTAATTGTACCCAGCATTCTGATAGACACTCATCGTTTTTGGCCATCAAACATGAAAGATGTGCTGCTGATAATGATTTACGGCGTAGTCATGCAATGTTTTGCATGGGGATTGATTGCCTATGCCGTACCCCTCCTATCATTAACCTTAACCGGACTGTTATTACTGAGCGAACCAGTGGCTGCCATATTAATAGACTTTTTTATCCTCAATAAACCCATTAACGCAGTCCAATGGACAGGAACAGCTTTAACTCTTCTAGCCATCTATCTGGGTTCACTCAAACCCAGACACAATCCGAAAAAAACCGCATAGGCATTCCACCCCATCATCAAATTCGGTAAAATCAGTCCGATAAATACCAGCATTAGCGTTGTAAGAGCGTGAACATATTTGTCTGTTCTTACACTTTACGCTTCTGGCTAAACTGACAAAAGGAAATCAAATGAATATCATTACCCCAGAACATAATGGTACCGGTCTGCATATCGGCATTGTACAGGCACGTTTTACCAATCCGATTGGCGTAGAACTGGTTAAAGCCTGCACTGATCGTCTGGTTAAACTAGGGGTAAACGATAACGATATCACACTGGCCACAGTTCCCGGTGCATTGGAAGTACCTCTGGTATTACAAAGCATGGCTCGCAGCGGAAAATTTGACGCTTTAGTGGCTATTGGCGTAGTGATTCGTGGTGAAACCTACCATTTCGAACTGGTATCCAATGAAGCTGCCGCAGGCGTATCCCGAATCAGTCAAGAACACCAAATTCCGATTGCCAATGCCATTCTTACCACCGAAAATGATGCACAGGCACTGGCACGCATGTATAACAAAGGCAGTGAAGCTGCGGTGGTGGCCATTGAAATGGCCAATTTGCTTAAAACCAAATATTAATTATTTTCCGAACAAGGACACCTTATACATGTCAATGATCACTCCACGCCGGCGTGCCCGTCAGTTTGCAGTACAGGCTCTGTATCAAGCTCAGCTAAACAAAGAAGAATCTGCCGCCATTATTGCCCAGAATATTCGTGACAATGAGTATTTTGCCAAAGCCGACGGCGAATTATTTACTCAGATTTTTTTCGGCGCCTATAACAATCAGCGCGATTATATGAAACGAATCCGCCCGCTACTGGACCGACATGAAGACGAGCTGAGTCCAGTGGAGCGTGCTGTATTGTTAATGGCTTGTCATGAACTTTCCGCTATGCCAGAAACACCCCATCCCGTCATTATTAATGAAGCTATAGAAATTACCAAAACCTTTGGCGGAACTGATGGCTACAAATTCATCAATGGGATTCTGGATAAACTTTCTGCCGAACTGAGAACTATATCTTAAAACAAATTTTATTTTTGCAGAATGACAAGCAGACTGACAAACAGTCTGTTTTTTTACAAAACGAGCACTGATCATAATTCATAATATTTAACATATATTGCGTAAAATTCATCATATATTTACAATAGTGTATATAATTTTCTTGAGAATTTTTATGCAAAATAAATCTAATATGAAAATTGCAGTTTCGGATTTAGGCATAAGCCAGCAATCCTGTCCTGCTCTGCCAAAAGATGGACTGGAGCTGGCAACCCCCGCTCTCCGTATGAGCGCCGTAATGATCAATCAGGTAATAACCTCTTTGATTTTTATACCTTTATATATTCTGATGTGTTTATCGATCCCAGATAAAGCCGATTACGATACAGATAATGCAACAGATATTCATCAGTATCAAAGTCTAGATTTTGTGAGCTGGATAAGCCAGCCTGCCACAAAAATTATTATTGGTTTAACCTTTATTGTACTGATTGTTTATACTTTATGGCAGATTTACTGGATGAGCAAATACGGACAATCTATAGGTAAACGCATACTTAAAATCTGGGTCATCCGAACAAATGGAGAAAATCCCGGATTTGCCCGTAATGTAATTTTGCGTGAATTAATTTATCAAATTCTGGTAATTGTTTTTAGTTTAATCACATTTGGTATCGGATATTTTGTATTTATGTTAGTTCCTGCTATGGTATTTATTAAAAAGTGGAACCGACGTACATTTCAGGATTTTATGGCTGGTACCATTGTTGTTTCTACTAAAAATACCGTTAAAGATGAAAGAATCAGAATTACACTCCCTAAATGAGCAGCTGTATTTGTGATTGTATAATTAATGTCGATTAAGTAAAAATTACGCCACACCTATTTCTTATGTTGACATACCACTTACATCTAAAACTTAAGAACAAATACATAGAAATTCAGCAACTATTTTGAATATTAATTATCAAAACGTTGAAAAACAAATAACAATCTTTAGAATATTTGATTTTAAATGCTTAAATAATAGCATTGAGTTATAAACTTAACCCATCCTTTACAATAACCGATAGACAATTATTATGCCTAATAACCTCGAAAATTTTTCTTCTAATCTCGTGGATGCTCAGTCTGAAAAAGAAACAGAAGTTGAGCTGGCTAGTCCATGGAACAGAATTGCCGCCTACATCATCAATACTCTGTTGACATCGATAGTTGTAACGCCAGGAATAATCATCCTTATCATAGAAATGATTCGATCAAAATCTATAGGTTATAATCTGATAGGTTCTGTATTATGCATAATGATACCGCTAACCATTTATGGAATCTGGCAAATTATATTAATGAGTAAAACAGGTCAATCGTTAGGCAAGCGGTTGATGAATATCAAAGTTATTGGCATGGATGGACGAAATCCTGGATTTATCGGTACAGTTTTACTCCGTGAAATGGTTTTTAATATGATTGTCACTATTGTTTCGTTAATATTAACGTTTATTTTTGTGGGTCTCTTGAATTTTCCTAAGACTTTAACCAGTAATTTTTTTGAATATCTGACACCATTTATTCTACTAGTGATGCTGTTTAGAAAAAAAACCCTCCATCGTACACTTCAGGATTATTTAGCCCGCACTATAGTAATCAAAGTTAATAACTAAACATAATATTGTATTAATTAACTAAATATTTTTATATATAAATTTATTTTTTAAAACAACATAGACTGTTTTAAACTATGATGACAAGCATTAGTGAGTCAGTTAACCAAATCAGATAGAGCAGTGATATAAGCTGCTCTATCAACTCACAAATAATCAATATAGAAAACAACTTTATTCATATCATGCTTTGCTTTCACTCACCTTATTATATAAATTTAAATAATTAATCAAATTATGTTTTTAATACAATAATTACCAAATACATTTATGCAAATCAAGAAAATTAGTTAAAAACAATTTTTTCATAATTATTTTGCCATGTCAGAGCAGAGAATATGTCATATTTTCATAATAATCGTTTGCTTCCACAAGATATATATTGCTAAATAAAATTTTGTAGCTAGATATATATTTTCATAATATGCGCACATTAATATTAGTAAATAACAACTCACTACGAAATAATAAGATACTAAGCTCAGCACCATTTGGAACTATTTCTAAAATAATTGTTTATACTAGGTTTTAATGTATATCGAGTCGGCTAACCGTTTTATCATCTGTTGATTCTTATAAGTATTATCATTTTACGCATTGTCAGCTGTTATTGGTTCTGAATTTTATCGATATATATAACTGATAATTTCCAATTTTTAATCACAAAATATTTATATGAGCCGTTTTCATTCGATGAGTCTGAAATTAAAGTTGAGCTAGCTTCACCTTAGAAACGTACCATAACGGTTATTGTTAACTGACTTATTTCATATCTGTGATTAATGCTAGGAACGATTTTATTTCCCTTTTTAGTGTAATATTCCACAGCAAATGGCCCAAAAATTCGATATCGTATTAGGTGTTTTTTTACCTTTATAATCTTTTTCGTTGGCCAGAGTATATTAATGAGTACCAAAAGGCAAAAATTTGGCAAAAACTAATAGGCAGAAAAGTGATCGTGATTAACAGAAACAATCCCGAGTTTATAGTTACAGTTTTAATGCGTTATGTATTGCCTTTTTTGGGCTAATAGTCATTAATCTAACAATAAATTTGATTATCTATCCAAATATCATTCCTACATTGAATTAACCCAATCTGATTGCACTATTTTTATGTCATTTGTATGATGATACTGTTTCGTACTGAGAATTTCCATCGTACGCTTGAAGACTACTTGGCTAAAACAATTGTAATCAAAATTTAGCTATGAGTTTACAAACATCAACTGCCTGCGTACCATAGCTGGCAGTTGTTTTACATTTACATATAAAAAACAATACAAGGGAATGCATCATGCCACAATACCGTTCACAGACATCCACACACGGGCGAAATATGGCCGGTGCGCGTGCACTATGGCGCGCCACCGGTGTCGCCGATCAAGATTTTGGCAAACCAATTATCGCTATTGCCAACTCCTTTACTCAATTTGTACCAGGCCACGTACATCTACACAATATCGGTCAATTGGTTGCACGTGTAATTGAGCGTTCCGGCGGGATCGCTAAAGAATTTAATACTATTGCCGTAGATGATGGTATCGCCATGGGACATGAAGGTATGCTTTACAGTCTACCCTCACGCGATTTGATTGCAGATAGCGTTGAATATATGGTTAATGCGCATTGCGCTGATGCCTTGGTGTGCATATCCAATTGTGACAAAATCACTCCGGGAATGCTGATGGCATCAATGCGACTTAATATTCCGACTATATTTGTTTCCGGTGGCCCTATGGAAGCCGGTAAAATTATCGCTACTACAGACGGCCAGCAGCACACACGCAAACTGGATCTGATTGATGCCATGATTGAGGCCGGTAACGATAAAATCAGCGATGAAACCGTTGCTAAAGTGGAGCGCAGTGCCTGTCCAACCTGTGGTTCATGTTCGGGCATGTTTACCGCTAATTCTATGAATTGTCTGACAGAGGCACTGGGCTTATCTTTACCCGGTAATGGCTCACTATTGGCCACTCATAGTCTACGCAAAGAGCTGTTCCTTGAGGCCGGCCGACGAATTGTTGAGCTTGCCAAACGCTATTATGAACAGGATGATTGCAGTGTGCTGCCACGAAGTATTGCAACAAAGGCTGCGTTCAATAATGCCATGAGTCTGGATATTGCCATGGGAGGTTCTACCAATACGGTATTACACCTTCTTGCCGCTGCGACTGAAGCTGGTGTGAATTTTAAAATGGCAGATATTGATCAGTTGAGCCGGCATGTACCCTGTCTGTGCAAGGTGGCACCGGCCACACAAAAATACCATATGGAAGATGTCCATCGCGCCGGAGGTGTAATGGCCATTCTGTCCCAGCTTAATCGTGCCGGCTTGCTGGATACCAGTGTACACACTGTACATATGCCTACATTGGCCGAAGCCATCTCACATTGGGACATTGGCAATCCAGCCAATACTGATGCCCGTCACCGTTATCAGGCGGCTCCGGGCGGTGTACGCTCTACTGAGGCTTTTTCACAAAGCTGCATCTGGCCTGAGCTTGATTTAGATCGCGAAAACGGTTGTATTCGTGATAAAGAGCATGCCTACTCTCAGGATGGCGGTTTGGCGGTGTTGTTTGGTAATCTGGCTGAACGTGGTTGTGTAGTGAAAACCGCCGGTGTGGACGATAGCATTCTGAAATTCACTGGCCGTGCCCGTGTATTTGAAAGTCAGGATGAGGCTGTTGAAGCGATACTGGGTAATCAGGTTGTGGCTGGCGATGTTGTCGTTATTCGTTATGAAGGTCCCAAAGGGGGGCCCGGTATGCAGGAAATGCTCTACCCGACCAGTTACCTGAAATCCAAAGGTCTGGGCAAAGCCTGTGCTCTACTCACCGACGGCCGTTTTTCCGGTGGTACATCCGGTTTGTCTATCGGACATGCTTCTCCTGAAGCAGCCGAAGGTGGCAATATTGGGCTGGTGCATGAGGGCGATATCATTGAAATTGACATTCCACAGCGACGCATACATTTGGCAGTCACCGATGCAGAATTAGCGCAGCGTCGAGCAGAAATGGAAAGCCGTGGTGCTCGTGCATGGAAACCGGTAAACCGTCAACGCCATGTTTCCGTTGCATTGCGCGCTTATGCCGCCATGACTACAAGTGCCGATACTGGTGCTGTTCGTGATGTATCTCAGGTAGAAAGACAAGATTAATTAGTCTAAACATTACCCGTTTTGCAGCGAAATTAAAACTCGATCTGTAAAACGGGTATTTTTTTATACTTAATATAACTCTATTTCTGGTTTTGCTCATAAAAAACTATTTGGCAGCCAAAGTTTCTTAATTATTACATCTACATGGTATCAGCAGGAATAGCATGATGCGTGTAATCGTGTTATGTTAACTAGGATATTTCCTGTTTTTTAACTGTCTGACCATGTCTACAGCAGATTTTCCTTTCCCTGTCAGTACCGCCACGCAGGCTAAACTGGCCAAGCTCAATATCAATAATATCTGGGATCTGGCTCTGCATCTGCCTTTACGCTATGAGGATGAAACTCATATTACCCCAATTGCCGATGCTCGTGCCGGTATTCCCGTACAGATTGAAGCCACGGTCACTCATCAGCAAATCCAGTTTCGTCCCCGTAAGCAGTTAATCGTACAAGTACAAGATTTATCCGGACATGTTCTGTATCTGCGATTTATTCACTTTTACCCCAGTCAGCAAAAGCAACTAGCAGAAGGGAAAGTGATTCGGGCGTTGGGAGAAATCAGACACGGTTTTTTTGGTGATGAAATGGTGCATCCAAAAATCCGCACTGATATTGAGCAAGGACTATCAGAAAGTCTAACTCCTGTTTATCCCACGGTTAATGGCCTGAATCAACCTGCATTGCGACGGCTGATTCAGGCCGCACTGAAACATCTGCCTGACGACGATACATTACCTGATGAACTATTGCAGCAATTGCACTTACCACCATTATTACAAAGTCTGAAATTTCTGCATTCTCCTCCACCAGAATACTCAGTACAGGATTTACATCAAGGCACTTTACCTGCCTGGCAACGATTGAAATTTGATGAGTTACTGGCACAGCAACTATCGATGCGGCTGGCACGCCAGCAGCGATTAAATGGACATGCTGCAGCTCTATCTGGTAATGGACACATCAGCAAGCTTCTACAGACAAATTTAGGTTTTGCTTTAACCAGTGCCCAGCAACGTGCTATTAATGAAATCAAAACCGATCTGGCACAAACACATCCAATGCATCGTCTATTACAGGGAGATGTAGGCAGTGGTAAAACCATTGTATGTGCACTGGCCGCCGCTATTGCGGTGGAAGCAGGTTTTCAGGTTGCAATAATGGCGCCCACGGAAATTTTGGCAGAACAACATTATCTGAAATTTCAACAATGGTTTGCCTCTCAAGGGATAACAGTTGGCTGGCTCTCGGGCAGTGTGCGCAAAAAAGCTAGAGAAAACACCAAAACAGAGCTGGCGAATGGAACATTGCAACTCGCTGTAGGTACACATGCCCTGTTTCAGGAAGATGTTTCGTTTCATAATTTGGGTTTAGTCATTGTTGATGAACAGCACCGCTTTGGCGTAGCTCAACGTTTAGCACTGAAAAATAAGGGCAGTGACGTACATCAGTTGATGATGTCTGCTACACCGATACCACGCACATTAGCCATGAGCTTCTTTGCTGATCTGGACGTCTCAGTTATTGATGAATTACCACCGGGACGCACCCCTATAGTGACCCGACTGGTCAACAGTACTCGTCGGCAGGAAGTGGAAAAACTGGTACAACATACCTGCATTCAGGGTCGGCAAGTGTACTGGGTGTGCCCTTTAATTGAAGAGTCGGAAACATTACAGTTACAGACGGCAGTTGATACCGTTGCCCAGTTACAAGCGGCACTACCCCAGCTAAACATTGGCCTGATACATGGGCGCATGAAATCGACGGAAAAAGCAGAAGTGATGGCCGCATTTGCGGCTGGCACGATACAGGTGCTGGTAGCCACAACGGTCATTGAAGTGGGTGTAGATGTCCCAAATGCCAGCTTGATGGTCATTGAACATGCAGAACGGATGGGGCTAGCGCAGCTGCATCAGCTACGTGGTCGTGTGGGTCGTGGTTCTGCGGCCAGTCGCTGTGTTTTATTGTTTAGTGAACCGTTGAGCGATTTGGCAAAAGCCCGTTTGAAAGTGATTTATGAAAATACCGATGGATTTGAGATTGCTCGGCAGGATTTAAATATCCGTGGACCGGGAGAGTTTCTTGGCGCGCGTCAAAGCGGTGTACCAATGCTGCGTTTTGCAAATTTGGAAGAGGACTTGCCCTTACTGGAAAAAGCCCGCAATCTGGCACCACTGCTGATTAATCAGCAACCACAAGTGGTCAGAAAGCATTTACAGCGCTGGCTGGCACAACGAGCTGCTTATCTCGGTGTATAAAGGATGATGGTTACCGGATTTAAAATTTTACTAACACTTTGCTTGCACACAATTTTTAGAAAAATTGATCCCTTTTTAAGTTTTTCATCATTTATAAGTTCAAAATTCCGCTCAAGATTAATCTGTGCATTCTTTAGCTCGTTTTATCTATCGATGTCTGAATGAATTGTTTAGGATTATTGAATATAATTATAATGATTTCATTATTTATCAATATATTAATACCATTTGTATTTATATATTTTTTAAAATTATTTCTTTTTTTATGCCATCTTATACTTGAATGATATTTGGGAAAGCAAACCAGCAACTATCATCGGTTAAGACAAAATCCGAAATTGGTTTCAAGTGGCCGTTATTCAACAGTAATAGCTTCAAGCATAACTGATAAACATATATTCTACGTTAGCAGATATATATCTCATTTATAAAATGCCATTATGATTTCAGCCTGACTTTATGACAATCATAAATTATTTAATATTTCAAATATTTATCCCAAATGCGTCATTTTATCTGTATTTTATTACCTACGAATAGTCAGATTATTCTTTTTTCTAGATAAGAAAATAAAAAAAACCTGTTTGAACAATCAAACAGGTTTTTAGCATCTGGCACGCCCACGGGGAATCGAACCCCGGTTACCGCCGTGAAAGGGCGATGTCCTAACCGCTAGACGATGGGCGCGTTAGCTTGATGGTGCACCCGGAGCGATTCGAACGCCCGACCCTCTGGTTCGTAGCCAGATACTCTATCCAACTGAGCTACGGGTGCACTGCTTTCGAACTCGTTTAAGAGTCACCGAAAATCAAGAAGCGCGATAATACGCAATAATTTGCTTCTTGGCAAGAAAAAAACCGCACAAAATTAAAAATAATATTTATACACATGATTTAAATAATTATTTATCCATTTCATCAGTGCTAATAATTACAACATGCCAATACCCGACACTTCACGTGCCAGCTTCGCTGCTGTGTTATCCGTCATCCCGCCAACAAAATCCAGCACTTTCATATAAGCCTGATACAAATTATCGTCACGAGTTAGTTTCTGCTCTTTCAATAATGACAATGCCAGCTCC
Organism: Snodgrassella sp. CS2; assembly: GCF_050310315.1. NCBI lineage: Bacteria > Pseudomonadati > Pseudomonadota > Betaproteobacteria > Neisseriales > Neisseriaceae > Snodgrassella > Snodgrassella sp. CS2. The sequence continues at coordinate 528,562 of NZ_JBNPBA010000001.1, forward strand.
TGCCGCTTGCTCATTTTGTCGGTTTTAATAAAGTCATGTACTGCTGGTACCAGCAGACCCAATATCGAACCAAGACAGGGAAAAGTAGCGATTTCGGTAATTAATTTGCTCTGATGACGAAATATGCGTTTACATGCCAAATCCTTAGCAGCATTAAGCGCATCACTAACATCAGGACTTGCCAGCTCAATAAGATCTTTACCGCGAAATTCGCCGTTTAATAAATCTCCATGATACTTGATAAAGGTATGCGCGATATCATCTACAGCACGGCCAATGGCGATACCACGCAATCGTGCACAGTGTGCCTGACTAGTGTCTGAATGCAAGTTATATTCCTGATTGATCAGTCTAGATAAAATTTGCTCAACTTCTTTTACCTGCAATAGTTCCAGTTCGACTGCATCTTCTAAATCGAGTAATGCATAGCAAATATCATCAGCCGCTTCCATCAGATAGGATAAAGGATGCCGTACCCATTGATTCTCACCCGCAGTAAGCAAGCCTAGCTGTTTTGCTACGCAGCGAATAAAAGGCAGTTCAGTCTGATAAATATTGAATTTATTTCGCCCTTTTTGTGCTGAACTTGTCCATGGGTATTTCATTAAAGCGCCGATAACCGACGCTGTGAGCCTCATTCCGCCATCATTCTGATACATTTCCAGACTAGCTACCAGACGCAGGCTATGTGCATTACCTTCGTAAGTTTCAATATCATTGCGTTCAACGGCACTGAGTTTATGTAAATAATGGGCATGTTGGGGATCACGGAACCATTCACGCAAAGCCTCTTCACCAGTATGGCCAAATGGCGGATTGCCAAAATCATGTGCTAAACAAGCCACCTGTACAATGGCTCCGATATCAGCTGGGTGACTGTCTGGTGGTAAAAAATCACCTTTTGCAAGCATTACGCCGACTCGATTCCCCAGACTACGTCCCACACTAGCCACTTCTACACTATGAGTCAGGCGATTGTGTGTGTGGTCATGTAAAGCAAATGGATGCACCTGTGTTTTACGTGCTAGCCGGCGAAAACCACTGGAAAACACCACACGGTCATAGTCTATATGAAAATCTGTACGTAGAGCTTCTGCACCTTCTTCACTGGACGCGGTTACGGTAGGGACGATACTGCCATTGTTCGGTTTAAAACGCTGGGTACTTAACAGTTGTTTCCAGTTCATCCTGTATCGAGATGTTGTATTCATATTTCGGCAGTTGACAAGCTGAATGCTCCCTGATTTTTTCAGTCCAATATCATCTTTCTCAGGCATTCAACCTTGTTTCAACTCATTTATTCCTTCGTTATTATGCTGCCTTAATGATAACATGCTGCAATCGGCATCGGAATCAGAATTGATTTTTCCATTCACGTAAACAGGTAAAAACAGCCAGCGGCTGATTAGCATTTTGTCGCGGCAGACCATGTTGTATTGCAGCGGCGATTACCTGCGGCTGGCTGATACGTAAAAAAGGATTGATAGCGCGTTCATGAGCTAATGTAACCGGCAGAGTTGGCGGCGTTTCAGCTTGTCTTGAGGCTTTCTGGATTGCCTCATTATCCGGCTCAATTGCATGCGCAAATCTTAGATTGGCCGCAGTATATTCATGTGCCGGATAGAACAATGTATCAGGAGAAAGACTGTTTAGACGTTGCAAACTGGCAAACATTTTGGCCATGGCTCCGGGAAGCACCCGCCCGCAACCTGCACTGAAAAGTGTATCACCACAAAACACATGTTGCCGGCTCTCGTCATCGGTGAGTATATAAGCCAGATGATCTTCTGTGTGCCCAGGTACGTGCCATACGGATACCTGTTGTCCGAAAGCTGCAAACCGACTCCCTTCTGTAACTGGCCAGTTTACCAGCCTCCATCTATTCGACCCAGTAACCACACACTGTGGAAACTGCTGTAACAAAGCAGAAACCCCGTCGACATGGTCATAATGTGTATGAGTCAGCCAGATGGCATTAAGAGTTATCTCATGCTCAACCAGATAATCAATAACACCTTGCGCTTCTCCAGGGTCGACCACAACAGCCTGCTTTTCCTGATGTAACAGCCAGATATAATTATCAGTTAAGGCGGGTATCGGAAGAATCTGCATCACAGCCCACTCCAACTTTAGCAATACAATAACCAATATTGCAACGCAATCAATGTTTTACCATCATGAATCTGATTACTGGCCAACGCTTTACGCACCTCTTCCCTACTGAGTAAAACAGGCTCGATTATCTCATCTTCGTCTGCACTCAGCTTACTATCAGCTTGCACATTTTCAGCAAGATAAAGATACATTTTTTCATCACCAAAGCCTGGAACGGTGTAAAAAGTGTGAATGAGTTTAACTTCTGTGGCTGTATAAGGGGTTTCTTCAGCCAATTCACGCACAGCAGCGTGAGCCGGATCTTCATTTTTTCCATCCAGCTTACCTGCGGGAATCTCAAGTAAGGCTTCCCCTACCGGATAACGCCATTGACGCACCAATACTACTTTTTGTTCTGATGTTACCGCCAACACTGCAGCTGCACCTGGATGCTGCACCACTATCCGTTGCGCCTGATTACCATTGGGCAGACAAACAGTATCTTCAAATACATTGATAAAGGCACCATGATAAACTTCTTCACTGCTGATTTTAGTTTCGGTTAGATTCATAAGAATAAATTTTTTAGTGTAGTTGAGAACCTTAGCGTAGCCATTTCAACTGTAGTTGACAATATTAGTGGCGCTGCTTTAGCGTAAAATAAATGAATCTGTATCCTGTTTCGGTAGTTTGTTTATGTATCGGTCTATATTTGCGATTGCTGGTGGTGCGGCACTGGGTGCTGTTGTACGTTGGCTATTAAGTATCAGTCTAAACACCATTCATTCCACTCTACCCTATGGCACCTTAGCTGCAAACTGGATTGGCGCTTATTTGATCGGGTTGTCAAGTGGTCTGTTTCTACATTTCGTAAATATAGCCCCTGAATGGCGCTTGTTCGTTATTACAGGATTTCTGGGCGGATTAACCACGTTTTCAACCTTTTCCATGGAATCAGTACAATTACTTCAGTCCCACCGCTATGTACTTGCGCTCACCCATATGCTTTTACATACAGGCGGCTCTCTGCTGCTCACCATATTCGGCTTGTTTTGCATACAGTGGTGGCTAAAATTCGTCTGAAAAATACTATAAATAAGTCATATCAAAGTACTGCCAATAAAAAAACAGCATTGATATGCTGTTGATTTTCATCTTGCTTATTCTCAACCGTCTATCGGTCTGAGAGGGGTGTCCAAAACCAGCTGATACAAAGCCGCATCCAGCCAGTGGCCAAATTTAAATCCTATCTGTGGTAGCGTGCCTACATGAGTGAAACCCAGCTGTTCATGCAGGGCGATGCTGCCACTATTAGCCGCATCAATCACCCCCATAAGAATATGCATATCAGCCTTACGTGCACGTTCAATCAGTTCCTGCATCAGCATGCGCGCCAGTCCCTGTCGACGGCAGTCATCACGCACATAAACACTGTGTTCTACGGTATATTTATTTGCTGGATAATCTCTGAATGCACCCCATGAAGCAAAAGCCAGCAGATCACCTTGCTCGTTCACTGCACCGATTACAGGACAGTTACGCGCACGTTTGGCGGCAAACCAGCCATGCATAAATGCCAGTGTACGCGGTTCATAATCATATAGAGCCGTAGAGGAAGCAATCGTATGATTAAAAAGTGCCAAAATGGCTTCTGCGTGCGCCTGCTCATTACAATCTACTAGTTTTATCGCAGAATTTTTGCTTGTACTCATCATTATCTCCCATATAAAAAAACTGCCTGTGTAAACAGGCAGTCAATATAAATCAAACCAGACCTTTCTTGGCCAGATAACCTTCATAATCACCCAGATAATATTCAAAGCCACCTTCACCATCTAGCTCAATAATCTGCGTTGCAAGACTGGAAACAAACTGACGATCATGGGATACAAACACCAATGTACCTGGAAATTTTTCCAATGCCATATTTAGCGCTTCGATGCTTTCCATATCCATATGGTTGGTCGGTTCATCCATAACCAGCACATTTGGTTCTTGTAAAATCAGCTTACCATACAGCATGCGGCCTTTTTCACCACCAGACAGCACCTGTACTTGTTTACCGACTTCATTGCTGCCAAACAACAGCCTCCCGAGAGTGCCACGGATAACCTGTTCATCATCACCTTCTTTACCCCATTGGCGCATCCACTCTGTTAACGTCATCGGTACGTCAAAATCATTTTCATGATCCTGTGGGTAATAGCCAACCTGAGCTTTTTCCGCCCATTTCACACTACCACTATCCGCTTTAATACCTTCGTTATAAGCTTCATCATAAGCTCCTGCCAAGAGTTTCAGCAAAGTGGATTTACCGGCACCATTTGGGCCGATAATTGCCAGCCGTTCCCCCGCATCCAGCATAAGACTCAGCTTTTTGAACAATTGGCGGTCAAATCGTTTAGATAAATCCTGCACTTCCAATGCCTGCCGGTGCAATTTTTTCTTTTCATCAAAATTAAAACGGATAAACGGACTCTGACGGCTGGATGGCTTGACTTCCACCATATCGGCCTTGATTTTATCTGCCAGCTTGGCGCGACTGGTAGCCTGCCGTGCTTTAGATTTATTAGCCGAAAAGCGAGCTACAAACTCCTGCAGCTCCTGCAATTTTTCCTTGGCTTTGGCATTGTCTTTCAGTGTACGTTCGCGTGCCTGCGTAGAAGCCAGCATATAATCATCATAATTACCTGGATACAGCGTAATGCCACCATAATCCACATCAGCCATGTACGTACACACTTCATTTAAAAAGTGGCGGTCGTGCGAAATGATAATCATGGTAGATTCATAACTATTCAATACACCTTCCAACCAGCGGATGGTATTGATATCCAGATTATTGGTGGGCTCATCCAGCAGCAGCACATCCGGTTTGGAAAACAATGCCTGCGCTAACAACACGCGCAGCTTAAACCCCGGCGCCACTTCACTCATATTAGCATTATGCAAATGCTCATCTATACCCACACCGGCAAGCAATTCAGCAGCTCGGGCTTCCGCCGTATAACCGTCGTATTCTGCAAATTTGGCTTCCAAATCTGCCGCGCGCATATAATCATCTTCGGTTGCATCCGGATTGGCATAGATAGCATCACGCTCTGTCATCGCGGCCCACATTTCAGTGTGCCCCATTAAGACCACATCAAGCACACGCATATCTTCATAAGCAAACTGATCCTGCCGCAGTTTACCCAGACGGAGCCCCTGATCTATGGCTACTTCACCACTTGTAGGCTCCAGATCGCCACCCAGAATTTTCATAAAAGTTGATTTACCTGAGCCGTTGGCACCAATCAAACCATAGCGATGGCCGCCACCGAACTTCACCGATACATTCTCAAACAATGGCTTAGCGCCAAACTGCATCGTAATATTATTGGTACTAATCACAGGAATGCTTCCTTTAAAATCCTGACAAAATAGACTGATTTTAGCACAGGCTTAGGCCGAAATTCCGCAAACCGTATTCCGACATTTACAATAAAGGCATTAAAGTGTAAAAACCACTTTTATTTACCACTGATGCATACTGTCATGACCCGATTAAGCCCCAGAATGATTGCTTTATTATTGCTCTGCGGAGCCATTGCTGGTGTGGCAGGTATGTCCTTAATCGGACTGCTGCATATGATTCAGCAGCTTGTCTATGGCATCAGGCGTATTGACGGCATCACTTTTCGAGACATGGTAGAACAAACCAGTGCTATGCATCGTCTGCTGGCTGTGTCTGGCTGCGGCATAGTGGGTGGCATTGGCTGGTTTCTGCTGCACCGTTTTGGTGCCAAACTAGTAGATATCAAACAGGCCATCAGTACCAGCACCACCCCCATACCGCTAGGTACGACTGTGATTCATGCGTTGCTGCAGATTTTAACAGTGGGTATGGGCTCACCCCTCGGGCGGGAAACCGCTCCACGTGAAATTAGTTCTGCTCTAGCGGATTGCATCAGCCGTCGATTGCAAATCAGCGCCGAGGAACGGAAAATTCTCTTAGCCTGTAGTGCGGCAGCAGGTCTGGCAGCGGTGTTTGATGTACCACTAGCCGGTGCCCTGTTTGCTCTAGAAACGCTACTTTTCAGCTTTCAGCGCCAATGCGTGATTGCTGCCTTAATTTGCTGCACAACTGCGGCATGGGTAGCACGGTTGGGTTTAGGCAGTTCAACTTCCTATCAGCTACCGACACTTACTCTTAATAGTACATTATTAGTTTGGGCGTTATTACTCGGCCCTATTATCACCGCCGGTTCTTGGCTGTTACAACAGCAATTAGCTTACTGTAAACCCGCAAACCGCAGCACACCGCGCCTAATTTTTATCAGTGTTGCCGCTTTCGTACTAATAGGTGTACTGGCAATGTGGCTGCCGGAAATACTGGGCAACGGAAAAGCAGGTAATGAATTATTATTTAATGACAGCATTAGTTGGCAATATGCAGCAGCTCTGCTTATTGGCAAGTGGCTTGCCTTGTTACTGGCTACACGAGCCGGTGCTTATGGCGGTTTTATTACACCCTCAATGATGATTGGTGGCCTTGTTGCCTTACTTGCGGCTACCGCATGGAATAGTATATTGCCTCCTGTGCCCTTGATAGCAGCCGTAGTAGTTGGAGCAACAGTTTTTCTGGCGGTACAGCAAAAAATGCCTCTGACCGCAATATTATTTGTAATAGAAATAACCAATATCACACCTGATATTATTATGCCAGTCAGCTTGTGTCTGCTGACTGCTCTTCCAGTACAGCAGGCACTAAACAAATAGAAAATCTGCGCCGAATTCCCTCATTTATACTGAGCAAGTTTCACCCTCTGCCAGCCAGTCGTGTATCTGTAAATACTTGGCTAGCTGAGCTTCAGCAGAACCCGTTTCAGGCTCATACTGATATTCGAAACGGGCAGCAGGCGGCATAGACATCAGGATAGATTCCGTACGTCCGCCAGCATTTAAACCAAACTGTGTGCCTCGGTCACAGAGTAGATTAAATTCTATATAACGTCCGCGCCGGTAGAGTTGAAATTGTCGTTCACGCTCGCCATATGATGAATTCTTGCGCCGCGCCACAATTGGCAAATATGCTTGTGTATAGGCTGAGCTCACCGCCTTTATAAAAGCAAAACATTGAGCAAAATCCCAGCGGTTTAAGTCATCAAAAAACAAACCGCCCACCCCCCGCTGCTCTCGCCGGTGTGGCAAATAAAAATAGCGGTCACACCTCTGTTTGAATTCCGGATACACTGCTTCTCCAAATGGCTGACAAGCTGCCTGAGCTACCCGATGCCAGTGTAAAACATCTTCTTCAAACGGATAAAACGGTGTTAAATCAAAGCCTCCACCAAACCACCATACAGGACTGGCGTGCTCAGGATAGGCCACAAACAGACGCACATTGGCATGGCTAGTAGGCACATAGGGATTACGCGGATGAACCACCAGTGATACCCCCATAGCTTCATAAGGTGCTCCAGCCAGATGCTGACGTTGCCGTGTAGCAGAAACCGGCATTGCTTTACCCTTTACATGGGAAAAATTTACTCCTGCCTGTTCAAATACCGCCCCGTCTTTTAAAACCCTCGTACAACCAGAACCTAAAGCACCAGACCAATTATCTATTATAAAACTGCCCGTTCCATCAGCTCCTGCCAAAGTATCAGCTAAATCGATCTGTAAATTTTTAAAAAAATCTAAAACTTGATTAAATACATCACCACTCATGAAAAAACCACAAACTTTGATTAATTAATATATGTATAATGTTAATTAATTTACAGCACAAAACAACCACAGCAGCAGAATTTTTAAATCTGTGGATTATTGTGTAAGAAAAAGTATTTTACTGCACATTTATCAACCGCAATACACCAGTAAAAATATCAATAAACCGATAAATGTCTGAATTGTGTTTTCGGCACTAAATTTATTACGCACACTATTAAAATAAGGAAATTTCAATGCAACTTTATCTTTACGACCATTGCCCTTTTTGCGTCCGTGCGCGGATGATATTTGGAAAAAAAATAGTACCAGTTGAAAATATTTTTCTGCTAAATGATGATGAAAACACACCCATAAAACTCATTGGCAAAAAAATGGTACCCATACTAGTCAAAGATGATGGCAGCGCCATGGGTGAAAGTCTGGATATTGTGCAATACATCGACAATCTTTCAGACAGTACACATTTAAGCCCTACTGTCCGACCAGAAATTCAGGGCTGGATCAAAATCGTTGATACTTACCGAAACTTCCTCACCGCGCCACGTTGTACACAGATTAATCTGCCTGAATTTGCCACCCAAAGTGCCATTGATTATTTCGTCAACAAAAAAACTGTCATCTACGGCGATTTTCAACAGCATCTACTAAACAGCCAAACCTACATCGAACGTTTGAATGCCGACTTAATTGCCTTATCACCACTCATTCACAGCGACCGTGGTGCGAATGGAACTTTTGGCATGGAAGACATCCTGTTGTTCCCGATTCTGCGCAATCTTACTATGGTTAAAGGCATTGAATGGACTGCACCTGTATTAGACTACATGCATAGCATGAGCCGCATTACTCGTATTCCGTTGTTTGATGACCGCGCCATCTGAAACAACCTCTCCCAAAAGTGCAGCCGCTAAATTTAGCGGCTGCTTTTTTATTTAAATAATATTTAAAATTATAAACTTATAATGAATTTTATTAACATTATTGTATTGTGGATTTCACAATACTACAATAGATTAAATATTGATAAAGAATTAACATACCTTTAATTTGAATATTTTGAATATAAATTACAGGCATGATATTTAAATGAATATTCAGCCTACTCTATATTTATTCAAAGCATTAATAAGTAATCAACTTTAGAGGAAATACATCATGTCTAAAACCAAAACCGTTTCAGAAATACTTGTTGATGTACTCACCGCAGCAGGAGTAAGCAACTGTTATGGCATCATCGGCGATACGCTGAATTTTGTCGGCAAAGCCATCCAAAAAAGCAGTATAAACTGGGTACATACCCGTCACGAAGAAGCTGCAGCCTTTGCCGCTGGTGCGGAAGCCATGATTACCAACAAGCTTACAGCTTGTGCCGGTTCTTGTGGACCAGGCAGCCTGCATTTGATTAATGGCCTATATGAATCAAATCGAAACAATGCACCTGTGATTGTCATTGCTAGCCAGTTAGCCGCTACTTCAATGGGAACAGGCTTTCCACAAGAAGTTGATTTTCTCAAAGTCTATCAGGATACCAGCGTATTTTGTCAGATGGTAAATCAGCCACAGGAAGCGCAGCGCATATTTACGCAAGCTGCTCAGGCAGCCATCAATAAACGTGGTGTAGCCGTGGTCATCCTGCCTAGTGACATCAGCAAGATGGAAATAGCCGAACAACCTATACAAATTTGGCAGCCACAGCCGGTAACCAGACCAAATGATCAAGAAATCGAAAAACTAGCCGAAGCCATTAATCAGGGTAAAAAAATCACCATCTACGCCGGCTATGGTAGTAAAGATGCTCATGACGAAGTGATTGCTCTGGCAGAAAAACTAAAAGCTCCGGTGGTACACACTTCACGAGCTAAAGACAGCATTGCCTGGGATAACCCTTATCTAGTAGGCATGACGGGTATGTTCGGCACCAAAGCCGGCTATGAAGCAATCAAGGAATGCGATACGCTTTTATTATTAGGCTGTGGCTTTGCATGGTCTGAATACTATCCTGACCACACCAGCATTATTCAAATTGACCATGATGCCACTCAGCTGGGGCTACGTCATCCAATCAATCTAGGACTAGTTGGAGATGTAAAAACCACTTTGCAAACTGTGCTCCCAAAAATTCAAGCAAGAAGCGATAGCAGCTTTTTGGATCACTACACTGCACTATTTGCCAAAATCATGGAGAAATTTCAATCATTTGCCACCCCGGATGATAAACACCCAATACATCCACAGCAATTAGTTGAATTAATTGATAAATATGCAGATGATGATGCTCTGATTACGGCAGATGTCGGTACACCAATGCTCTGGGGTGCCCGCTATCTAAGCATGAATGGTAAACGGCGTTTTCTCACCAGCCTAAAACATGGCACCATGGCTAACAGCATGCCTCAGGCTTATGGCTTTCAAAAAGCTTTTCCAGGCCGGCAAGTAATTTCTTTATCAGGTGATGGCGGACTAGCCATGCTGATGGGTGATTTACTTACTGCCAAACAAGAAAATCTGCCCATTAAAATTGTCGTTTTTAACAACAGCTCTTTAAACTTCGTTGAGCAGGAACAAAAAGGTGAAGGACTGGTCGAAGTGTATGTAGACCTGAAAAACGGCGATTTCAAGACTATAGCCGAAGGTTGTGGCTTCAGCGCGCAAAGTGTAAGCAAATCTTCCGAACTGGAAACAGCCGTTCAAAGTTTTCTGGCACACAAAGGACCAGCTTTGCTGGACGTGGTTATCAGCGACAAAGAACTGATTATGCCTCCTTCAATCAGCTATGAGAATGTTAAAAACATGGTTTGGTATGGTTCTAAAGCCATTCTTGAAGGCAAAGGTAAAGATGTTATCGACATGATAAAAAATAACATTTAAACCAAAACGAACAAACTTACTGCTCAGCATCCGGTTGGGCAGTAAGTTTTATTATATCGGTCAGATTTTGGTAAACCATTTAAAATATCTATTTTAACGAAACTGCCCCAAATCAGCCTAAGTTTAGAGTTTGGAATTTTCCCAAATATCACATTTACTAAATACAAAAATAATCAGAAAAAAATAATAACTAGCTAATATCCCAAAAAATATCACTAAATAAACTTAAAATAGCGCAAGGTATCTGACACACCTTGGCTCAGAATCATCAGATACCATATAGCCTAGACTCATTCTCAATCGAGCTTTGCCCTAAATTGGTTTTGAGATTTCTGTTTTGAAAATCATTGCGGTTTACAGAATTCACACAGTCTAACAACACTTTATAATTAAAACGTTAACTTATTATGTTCAATAATAGCTGCTTTTTAACAATCCCTTTCAAACAGCAAACATCAAATAATCAATCATCAGTTAATTAACTACGCATAAAAAAAGATATTTCGTTTTTAACAACACTTTATTAAAAATTTATAATTATTAAAATCAAATAGTTAAATATTAACAATAATTAATTCTTTTCAATCAAAATGATTTAACGTATTGTTATTTCATAGCTTTTAATCAAATTGATTAAAAGCTATCTGTCTGCGGGAATTTTGTACGGACTGTTTCACAGACCACACAGAAAAACTTCAGGCTAGAAATTAATATGATCATTCACAGCTGTAATAAGCTACCCAGCGATTGAGTTAAACTCAATAGTTGGGTAGTTTTCGTTTAAAAATCGATTTTAATCCGCATCAACGGAGATATATAAACGGATATACCCGTTTATTCCTGTTTATTTAGCTGGCGGACAGCTTTTTTCATCTTACGATACCAAATACACTGTTGTCGCTTGTCTGGCAATCCACCTGCACCATATTGCCAATCAATATATTGCATCAGCAAAGCTGCCAAATCTGCATTAAGGAGATTATGTTCGGCCAGAAGAGCTTGCAGCTCCAGCGGTCCCATTGCCGCTAATTCATCTTCTTCACCTTCTATTACGGATTGCTTCAGCAAATTAATGCCGTCAGTAAGCGGCTGTGACTGCACATCTCCCTGCCGCCGCAACCAAAAAACTAACGGCAATGCCATAATGATGATGACAACAACAATCATCACAACCAGTACAGAGGCAGGTAAATTTTTCAAATTTAGCCACGTTAGAATTGATTTCTGGCTTCCTGTATCATAGTTGACAACCCATTGCTGCCAGTAAAACTGGCCATTATCCAAATATTTCTGCAATAAAGGATAAGAAGATGTCAAACTGGCACGTTGACCTGCGGGGAGAGCATCTTCAATCCCTTTTTCTATCCGTGAAGCAGCGGCTGCAGTAGTCGGATCCACACGTTGCCATCTGCCTTTTTCTGCAATCCAGATTTCAACCCATGCATGTGCATCCTTGCTTCGAATCTGCCAAAATTTCCCTTCAGGATGATATTCACCCCCCTGATATCCGACTACCACTCGTGCAGGGACACCCACTGCTCTTGCCAGCCACACAGTAGCATCTGCATAATGCTCACAAAACCCCTCCCTACTTTGAAATAAGAAAAAATCTGTACGATTTACAGGTTCATCACTGGTTTGAGGAGTGAGTGTGTATTGAAAGTGATTATTACGAAAATAATCCATTATATGACGGATGAATTCTTCACTACTACCAGATTGTCTGGCCAGCTGCTGTGCCAATTGACGAGTTTGCGGATTTAATCCATCCGGCAGCTGAGTGTAATAACTCAGTAAAGCCTCATCCATCTGCTGATATAAATATGGCGTCAACTGAGAATACAAATGAATACGACGTAAACCTTCTCTGCTACGATTTACCCGCACCACATTGCCAACGCGTCGGTTTAAATCTGGCTGACCGTCAGCCAAGGGTTGATCTAACGCTGGAATACGGCCATGGTCATCCTGAATAATCAGCTGGTAACCCAAAAGCCGATTATTGCTTTGCTGAGCCAAATTATCTTTAGACGGCAATTGCAATGAGTCTTCATCTGTGTATTGTTCTTTTACTGCCCGCCATTCACCATCATAATTTCTACCCATTACCAATACACGCCAGTAAAGATCGGCTTGTCTGGGTTTAACATCATTATCAAAGGTAGCATTGAAAATCAACGCATTGTCTAGGACTAAATTACTGACACTACCCGCAACCAGCGTATCCGATATACCTGTTGTAGCAGCTGATTGCTGCGGCTGGGGTATTCCCCATAAGGGCTTATCCTTACGTGGGACAACTAGAAACAGAATCACCGCCAATGGAAAAGACAGTAACAGAATCAATGCACCCTGACGAATAGCGGCTGATGGCTGAGTAGCGGCGAGTAAACCTAAAGCTGAAATAAGGCAGAATAAAGCCACAATCAGCCAGGGCGCCATCAATATGCTCTGATTAAACAGTAGGCCGCCACCCATTAAAATCAACTGAGCCAGAAGCAGAATTTGCCAGTCACGCAAGGTTTCTCCCTCGAAGGCTTTCAGCATAATCATCAGCATCAGCAAGGAAACACTAGCATCACGTCCAATGATGGTGCCCAGTCGAAAATATATCCATACCGTTGAACCCAGCAATAATATTACCAATGCCCATAATGGCAGCTTTTTGATTTTAGTAAAAAGTAAACCCACTCGTATCAGCCACAGCAAGGCAAATGCTGCACCAACACTCATAGGTAAATCAAACAGCAACGGTAAAGCTATCCAAGCCAGCATCAGCAACAGAATTAACTGCGTACGCTTAGGGGGAGATTTACGCAAAAATACCGGATCAGCTAGCCACATTACCATCTACCCAGAGCATTCAGACATTGTGTTCGTTGTGCAGTCGCTGCTTCATAGCGCTGACGCGGTAATTCGAGAATATACTTTTCACCACGGGCATCTGCGGCCAATACTCTGAAGCACATTTTACTGGCCATCTGTTCTACACTGGTGCCCTGCGGATAATCGCGATAGGAAATCAGCAATGGATCTGCCAGCGGAGCACCTTGGTCAAAATACTTATCCAGTAAATCACCACTTTTAGCATAATGCTTCCATGCAATCTGCCGTGCTGAAATAGCATTTTGGTGTGGAAGTAGATAAGCCGGATCTTGTCCACTCTGGCTGATTTGGCTGTTTTGCTCACCACTAATGCTTTTTACTGACGAAATAGTATGTTCGATCGGTTGTGGAAAAATAACAATTTCATCTGTAAATTCCCACTGTGTTTTAATCATTACCAGACCAAACGGAGCCATACTGGCACCTGCTAACATTAGTGTTGGCAAAATGCCGCGCCGTTGTGGTGGTAAAGTCCAGACAAAATCAGTATTCTCAGGTGTAATTTTCCACAGCTGCCAGTCCTCTGGAGTACCGCTAATTTCCTGTGCCGTCTGTAACCATAACCAACGTGTTCGTTTACTATTGTCACAGGCACGTAAAGTCAGTACACAATCTTTACCGGCAAAATATTCTGATTGCGGCACAACAGCCAAAATCAGACCACTTAGCTGCCGGAAACTGGCCAGCGCTCCAAACACCAATATACCCAGCAGCCAAAATACCAGCGCATAAGCTACATTGATCTGATAATTCACCGCCATAATCCACAGCAGAATACAGGCAATAGCCAATCCCCATCCCATGCGTGTCAGATTAAAACGTATATTTCGAGCACGCAAAGCCGTATGCCCGTCTATCAACGTGGGTATAGACACCTCAGACCACGGCAACATTATCCAGCATCCCATTAAGCAGCGTACTGCTTCTGGATTGACTCTGCACTGGTTGCAGGCGATGTGCTCCCACGGATACCCAGACAGCTTTCACATCTTCCGGTACCACATGTGCCCGCCCATGTATCCATGCATAGGCTTTGGCTGCCTGAACCACTGCCAAGCCAGCACGAGGACTCAGACCTACAGCAAACATACCCGGAGTCCGCGTAGCCGCCACCAGTCGGTACACATAATCAGCAGCGGCAACAGATACATTAACTTTAGCCACTTCTGCCTGCCACTGCTGCAGTGTTTCCCCATTACAAACGGCTTTTAGGCGTGGTACAAACTGGCGGCGTCCGCCAGAAACATAAAGCAGCTTCTCTTCTTTTTCAGCAGGATAGCCGATACTCAGACACATCATAAAACGATCAAGCTGCGATTCAGGCAAAGGATAGGTACCGAGCTGTTCGGTCGGATTCTGTGTAGCCACTACCAGAAAGGGCTTAGGCAGTGTATAAGTTTTCCCATCTACAGAAGCCTGCCCTTCTTCCATCGCCTCTAATAAAGCCGATTGCAGCTTGGGTGAAGCACGGTTGATTTCATCGGCCAGTAAAAAGGAATTGAAGACCGGTCCCGGATGAAACACAAATTCGCCACTTTTAGGCTGGAATATACTCACACCAAGCAAATCAGCCGGCAGCATATCGTTGGTGAACTGAACACGCTGGTATTTCAATCCCAGTACTGCAGCCAGTGCATGAGCGAGCGTGGTTTTGCCGACTCCTGGGACATCTTCCAGCAGAATATGTCCGCGAGCCAAAACACAGGTCACAATCTGAATCAGTAATTGTTGTTTACCCAGAATCAGGGCATTAAGCTGTTTGAAAATTGGTTCTAGTTTTGGATTCATGTATTAAAATAGTAGATAAAGGGTATTTGTCAGCAATACTGATAATAGTTACAATGCATTTCTCAAAGATAATAAACACAACAAAAGTTGTTTATTATGTTTTCATGCAAAAAGCATTGATAAAAGTACAGACTGAAAACACAAACTGTATGATTAATAACTAAGTTTAACATTATGTATGCTAAATAGTAAATTAATCAATGCGAATATATTCCACAGCCAGTATCTCAATATTTTCCACCCCATCCGGACCATGCAGACGTACTTCATCACCTTCATGTGCTTTAAGCAATGTACGTGCCAGCGGCGATACCCATGAAATCTTATTACGACTAGTATCAATCTCGTCGGTACCTACGATGCGTACCGTTTGTTCTATTCCATTGCCGCGTAGAATGGTTACCGTTGCACTGAAAAATACCTGATCACTTGCCTCACGTGTTTCTGGGTCAATCACCTGAGCAGCCTCAAGCCGTTTAGTCAAAAACCGAATCCGCCGGTCAATTTCTCGCAACCGGCGTTTACCATACAGATAATCACCATTTTCACTGCGGTCTCCATTACCGGCTGCCCAGTTAACCACGTTCACGATTTCCGGCCGTTCCTTGTGTACCAGTTGATAAAGCTCGTCCTGTAAAGCCTGATGACCGGCTGGTGTAATGTAATTGGGCGCAGGTTGCGTCTGCACATCAGACATAATCTGTCTCCATATTTAACACAAAAAGGCTGTCTGAAAAATACAGACAGCCTGCTTCATTTTCAGCTAATTCAGTGGTTATTTACGCTGCGCATCCACTGCAGCCAAAGCAACCATATTTACAATACGGCGTACAGAAGCCATAGGAGTAACAATATGCACGGATTCATTCATACCCATCAGAATCGGGCCAATGGTTACACCATTAGAAGAAGTACGCAACAAATTGTAGCTGATGTTGGCTGCCTCAACATTAGGCATCACCAGCAAATTGGCTGCACCTTTAAGCTTGCAGTCCGGCATTAATTTCTGACGCAGTTTTTCATCCAGAGCCAGATCACCTTGCATTTCACCATCAACATTCAGTTCTGGATCTGCTTCTTTAATCAGAGCCAGAGCTTCCTGCATTTTGCTGCTGCTGGGCTGTTCCAGTGAACCAAAGTTGGAATTAGACAACAGCGCTACTTTAGGTTCGATACCGAAGCGTTTGATCTCATTCACACACATCAGTGTGTTTGCAGCAATTTGCTCGGCAGTAGGTTCAGGATTGACGTAAGTATCAGCAATGAACATATTGCCTGAAGTCATAATGAGTGCATTCATTGCACAAGCATTCTGCTCAGCATTGTTATAGCCAATTACTTCTTCCAGAATATTGAAATGGTCATGGAAACGGCCAACTGTACCACAAAGCAAGGCATCAGCACTGCCCATTCGTACCATCATGGCACCAATCAGTGTAGAGCTGCTAATCATGCGACGACGTGCCATCTCTTCAGTAACGCCATGACGTTTGCGCAGCTCATAATAAGCCTGCCAATATTCACGGTAGCGCGGATCATCCTGATTATTGACGATTTCAAAATCTTTGCCTGACTGAATAGTCAGACCTAGCTTTTTCGCCCGTGCTTCAATAACGGCCGGACGGCCGATAAGAATTGGGTAAGCCAGTTTATGATTGACTATATGCTGGGTAGCATGCAAAACGCGCTCATCTTCACCTTCACACAATACCACACGTTTTACATCTTTCTTCGCCTGTGAGAATACCGGTTTCATAAACAGACTGGATTTGTAAACAAACTGACTCAGTTTTTCTACATAAGCATCCATATCTGCAATCGGACGGGTTGCAACACCTGAATCCATCGCTGCTTTGGCAACAGCCGGAGCAACAACCGCAATCAGGCGCGGGTCAAAGGGTTTCGGAATCAGATATTCACGACCAAAAGACAGCTCGGCATTACCATATGCTGCAGAAACTTCGTCACTCAGCTCGGCTTTTGCCAGCTCAGCAATAGCGTGCACACAGGCTAATTTCATCTGTTCATTAATAGTGGTAGCGCCGACATCCAGCGCGCCACGGAAAATGAACGGGAAGCACAATACATTGTTTACTTGATTCGGGAAATCAGAACGTCCTGTACCAATTACAGCATCCGGCCGCGCTGCTTTGGCTTCCGGCGGCCATATTTCTGGTGTCGGATTGGCCATAGCCAAAATAATCGGGTCTTTAGCCATGGTTTTGAGCATGTCTACGCTCAGAACATTTGGGCCGGACAAGCCAAGGAAAATATCCTTGCCATGTACGGCATCAGCCAGCTTGCGCTGACCATTATCAGGAATGGCAAATAGTTTTTTCGATTCCACCATGTTTTCTTCGCGATTCTGGTAAATTACACCTTTAGAATCACACACAGTGATGTTTTCGCGTTTCATACCCAGCGCTACCAAGAGCTCCAGACAAGCAATAGCCGCAGCACCAGCTCCAGAGCAGACTAGCTTAACCTGACTGATGTCCTTACCTACTACTTCCAAACCATTTTTAATCGCTGCTGCTGTAATGATAGCAGTACCATGCTGATCGTCATGGAATACCGGAATATTGCAACGTTCACGCAGTTTTTTCTCAATATAGAAACATTCCGGCGCTTTAATATCTTCCAGATTGATACCACCGAAAGTGGGCTCTAGAGAAGCAATAATATCAACTAGTTTATCTGGGTCAGTTTCGTTTACTTCGATATCGAATACATCAATACCGCCAAATTTTTTGAACAGTACCCCTTTGCCTTCCATTACCGGTTTGCCGGCTAATGCACCAATATTGCCCAACCCCAGCACGGCTGTACCATTGGAAATTACAGCCACCAGATTACCGCGAGCAGTATAACGATATGCATTCAAGGGATCACGGTGAATTTCCATACATGGTGCAGCCACACCCGGTGAATAAGCCAGTGACAAATCATATTGTGTAGCCAGCGGCTTGGTTGGCGTAATCTGAATTTTACCGGGACGGGGTTCTTCATGAAAATGTAATGCTGCTTCTTTGATTAATTCATCCATATCTGTTCTCAGTCTTAGGTTTTTCAACACCAATAAGCTGTTCTTGAAAGAGCACGCTAAAAGTCACTTCTATCAGAGCAATTTATAAATAATAGGCATTGATAAAAGTAGTTCACATTATAGCGTTATTTAACAAAATCATGCACCGTTTTATTATCAGTATAATCAACTGCCATGCGGGATAAATAACAGATTCGGTCCTCGCAAACGTAAATAAAACAAATAGCTGATCAAATTTAGCAAAATTTAAAATTACAATTTTATTTCAAATACTTATCTAAAATTAACCTAAATCATTTATTTTTATTCATTTATATACTAGCTAAAACTAAATTTTAACTTTTGCAATTAAGGAAATGATTAGCGCTCACCTTTTACACTGTAACCATAATTGCTTTTCAGTTTTTTTGTCATGCAACTTGTAATAAATGTTTTTAATTTGAGGATGTGGGTTTCTATAAATAAATTAAATTTGGAAAAGGCATAATTCACAATTTAATTGTGAATAAATATAATGGATTTTTTTAAGATCATCTGTTGCAAATAAAAATTAAGAGATTTTTTATTGGATATCTTTTGGTAAGTTAATAGTTTTTATCCTGCTTCATTTCTAATTCAATCATTGTTCCAAGAATCAGTTATTTTCGTTGAATAAGAACAAACGCTTGAAAGCAATTTCTGTTAATTTATTAATATCATTTTTATCTTGTACAATATGCATTTTTCGATGGCAATTGGGGCATAAGGCGACCAGATTGTCTAAAGTATCTGGGCCATTTTGTGATAGCCATACGACATGATGGCATTCTAAATACGGTTGTTGTTCTTGATTGACAAAGGGCGCAAATTGTTCACATAAATCACAATAACCACGCGCTTGGCGTTTTACATATTCCACTAATTCCATACTACGTCGATAGCGCGGTGTTTTTACGGTTATTTTACTGGTTTGTTTAGTTTCTTGATTTTGGCGTTGAATTTTAGCTATGAGCTTTTTATCTGAAAATCTGGATAATGCGGTTAATCTATCTTGCTCAAAATGATTCACCATTTCTACCGGTAATCCACCTTGTTTCAAGCGTAGTGGAAAAATATATACTTGTCGCCATTGGTTTTTAGCATCTAACTGTTGAGTACAATAAGGCTCTCCCGCTTTAAGCATTTCGCCAATATAAGTATATTGATATTCTGCTAACACTTCGAAATAATGTACTTGTACGCCATTATTATCTATATTTGCTAATGTTTTATTTTGAGCAAAATCTAAAGATTGATCACCAATCTGGCCCATTCCGGTGTAATGTAAAATGTCATTTTTCCACACATCTTTATAGACCGACTCAAGATGATTGGTTATCAGAACTAATGTGTTAGTTCGATTTGATTTACGCATGCCCCCTTGTGGTGAACATTGAAATACATCACATAATTGCTTGTTATTTAAAATTGTTCCTTGGGTTAACGTAATCATGGGTTTAAATGGAAGCAAAAACTGATGTTTAACACTTTAAAACAAATTATTTAAAATGCCAACACAATGGTTTAGGTGCAAGCTATATCAATCGACAAATAATTTTTTTAGGATTATGTGTCTATATTTGCTTGTATAAGCTAAATAAAATTTTTATCAATTTATTCTATTAACTAACATAATTTTTCTAAAAATATATTGACATATCAACAAGTAAAGGCGGTATTATTTTACCGCTTTTTGTTTAGCAGTCAGTCTTAGCGGACTGGATTTAATGTAGCCAACCGCATAATTTTAATATTTGTGCGGTATTTGCTTATTCCCAAATGTTATTCATAAGCCATATCATTGCCGTCACGCTTTTACTCAACGCTCAAGTGGTTGCTAATATCTGTAATCGCGATTTACCTGTAGCTGAACAGGCGCGCCAACTTAGTGCGCTGGATTTGACGTTGTCAATTGAGTATTGTGAATCTGAAGATTATATCTTTCAGGAAATAACGCAAACTTTAGGCAAACTAATGATTGAACGTGAAAATCTGGGCAGTATTACTGGTGTAGCCATGGTTGAAATGTTAAATTTGCCGGTAATCTGAATGCTTCGATTGGTGGATTATGGTGTTGTCTGGCGAAAATCAAGAAACATGCTGAAGTCATCAGCCATTATCATGCTCATAAGCCCATTCAAGAATAATTTCATTTGAAAAAGCCAGCGGATTTATTGAGCAAATTCACTGGCGTTTGCGCCTATGTTTGATTGTTTTATAGGGTCAGTTCCATCTGGATGTTGACTCTGTTGAATGTACTATGAAGGTTGGTAATTTCTTTAAATCCGGCTTGCTGATAAAGATGGATGGCTGGTTTCAGGCTAGTATGGCTTTCTACATAAAGTTTTTTTGCGCCCTCTTCTCTGGCTTTGGCAATGATTGCCTCTATCAAATGTCTGCCAATATGTTTGCCCTGTGCCTCTGGGGCCACTGCTAATTTGGCTAGCTCATAATCATATGGGTCACCATGCAGCTTTATCAGGGCACATACGCCTACTGGTTTGCCGTTTTCCAGTGCCACCAGTATGTGGCCGCCTTTGTCGAGGATGGCTTGTCTAGGATTATCCAGTAGCTGATAATCACTGTCTTCCATTTCGAAATATTTAGCTATCCACGCTGCATTCAAATCACGAAAAGCAGAATGATAGCGGTCACTGTAATCAACAATTTGCATATTTTCTGCGACATTCATGATGCATCCTTTTACATGAAGTTGAGTATCGGCCAGCCATGGCGGTGGGCATACTTTGCTAGTTTTTCATCAGGATTGACGGCTACTGGGTCAGTTACTAGTTGCAGGAGCGGTAAATCGTTATGTGAATCGCTGTAAAAATAAACTTTGGTAAAATCGCTCAGTTGTTGCCCTCGTTGTGCCAACCATTGTTGCAGACGGATAACCTTACCTTCTTTAAAGCTGGGTGTGCCTACGTAGCGTCCAGTATAGTTACCTGCTGCATCTGTTTCTAACTGTACGCCGATAATATTCTGAATACCAAATGTTTTTGCAATCGGGGCGATAATAAACTCATTGGTAGCCGATAATAGCAACATTTCATCTCCAGCATCACGATGCCCCTGTACCAGCATTTTTGCCATGGTGGAAATATGCGGTACGATAAAGTCACGCATGTATTCGCTATGCATGCTGTCCAGTTCGGTACGGCTAAATCGTGCCAGCGGTGCGAGCTGGAATTGCAGGAATTCATCTATATCAAGACAGCCATTTAGGTAATCCTGATAGAATTTATTGTTTTTCATGTCAACAAACGCTTTGTCGACCAGTCCTTTCTGCATCAGGTACTTCGGCCATTCGTTATCCGAATCACAATTAATCAAAGTATGGTCAAGGTCAAAAATAGCCAGATTCATGCATGTTCCTGTTGTTTAAGTAGCTGCCGCAGTAAGGTAAGAGTGATGCGCCGCCCCTGCGCAAGTGAATAATCATTTAAGGTATTGAGCATTAGCAATAGACTGTCCAAATCGCGGCGCCAGTGAGCCAGCAGGTAACGGATAACTTCAGCATCCACCGGTATTTGCCGTGCCCGTGCCATGCCTACCAATGCGTTAAATTTCTCTTCGTCGCTTAATGGTTTGATTTCATATACCAAACAAAAAGCCATACGGGTACGTAAATCTTCGCGAATCATAAGCTGCTGAGGGGGGATGGCTGAGCTTAAAAGCAGATTGCCCTGACGGGTATTGCGAAAGTGGTTGAATAAAGAAAAAAGCTGCTGCTGCTCGGCAGGGCTGAGTAATTCAATCTGATCCACAGCAACGCAATCGAGGTCAAACAGCCAATAACCAAGGCCTTCGCTCGCAGCGTCAACATATTCGGCTTTCAGACCGCGCGATTGCGCCTGCGCTACCCATGCTTTTAGTAAATGGCTTTTACCGCTACCGGCTTCGCCCCAAACAAAGATAAACGGGTCTGCCTGCTGCTGTAAAACATAAATCAGTTCGGCGTTGGTATGGCCGAGAAATTTGTCAAATCCGGGATAGCTGCGATCATCAAAGTCAAATATCAGTTGGTTCACTACGTTAGACCAGTTTGAAAAGGTAGTGCGGCCTTTGATTGTACGCTGTCTGCTTTGTTTCTTTCAAGCAGCACATTGGAGTAATGCTACTGAGGAATAAGGATTTTACGTTTGCACTTGTCCATGGCAAAAAGATGAAATTATTCTTTTGGCTTTACTCCAAATACTTGTGTCCAAAGCTGCTTTACAACCTGATAATTGGAGAGCAAAGTGGCGTCTATGTTGGTGTTGACAGCGTCGCGCAAACGAGTGTTGTGCTGTTGCTGGCGATAATACCGATAAGCCATGCGACTGCCTTCGGCCATACAGCTGTCTACTAGCCCCAATTCGGCAGCGATGCTGAGCAAGGCAATATTACCGTAATTGTTTAGCAATTGCGGATACTGATGCGCATGTGCCAGTATCAGATACTGCACAATAAATTCCACATCCACTACTCCGCCGCGGGCATATTTTACATTTGTGTCTACGGGTGGATGTGTAGGAAACATTTTTTCGCGCATGGCGATGATTTCGTTGCTTAAAGAGACGATATCACGTTTGCGGCATAATATTTCGCTACGTACCCCATCAAAACGTATGCCCACGTTGCTGTCGCCACCAATGAAGCGGGCTCGGGTTAGGGCCTGATGCTCCCAAGTCCATGCACTTTCACGTTCATAGCGTTCGAATGCCTGTATATGGGTAACAGTAAAACCTGAATCGCCATTCGGGCGCAGCCGTAAATCAATATCGTAAAGTGTACCTGCACCGGTTGGTACTGTTAGCCAGCTGGTGAGACGGCGGGCCAGACGTGTATATGTATCAATAGCATCGGGATGGTTATCATCAAATACATAAACCAAATCCAAATCTGAGGTATAACCTAATTCTTTACCCCCCAGTTTGCCATAACCAATCACAGCAAAATGCGGGGTTTCAGTGTGACGTCGTGGTAATTGCGCCCATACTCTATTCAGTGCATTTTGTATAATTAAGTCTGCCAGTGCAGAAAGCTGATCTGACAACCCTTCTACTGTCCACAAACCGGCTAAATCCTGTACCGCCAGACGAAAAGTCCATGCATGCTGGAACCGGCGCAGAACATCCATTTGCGCCTCAACATCATCATGGCAATCATCCAACAAATTTGTCAGCTCCTGCGCATGTACTGTCCAATCAGTATCCTTGCGCATTAGTTCATTGCTAAGCAGTTCGTCCAATAATACCGGATGCCGCTGTAAGTATGTAGCAACCCAGCTGCTTTGACTCATGAGTCCGGCCAGTTTATCTAAAGCTTCCGGATGCTCATGCATAAAGGCCAAATATGAACTGCGCCGAGCAATGGTTTCTACAAAATCAAGCAATCGGGTTAATGTAGTATCTGGTTGCGGATATCTGGCTGCTACGCTTAGTACAGACGGAATCATGTCATCAAAACGCTGTTGCGCAGATGACGATAGCTGCCGGTACTGACTGCCATGATGTAGTTGTTGCAGACGCTGAATTACATTATGAGCATTAAAGCCATGTGCTGTTAGTAAAGAAGTTTTTTCTTCGCTATCACTGTCAAACTGCCAAACACGTACCATATCAGGATCTTGTGCTTTGGCCTTATCGTCCGGCTCAGTGAAAATGGCATTGAAAATCTGGTTAACAGCACAACGGTGCTGATTCAATGCAAAAAGGTAGTGCTCATAATCGGCATAGCCCATACTCTTCGCTAGCATTTGTTGCTGCTCAGTGCCGGCCGGCAGCATCTGCGTTTGCTGATCATCCCAATATTGTAAGCGGTGTTCGGTATCTCTCAGAAAATGGTAAGCCTGTAGCAAGATATCAACATTTTCTGCTGACAGCATGCCTTGTTCCTGCAAGGCATGCAGGGTTTCCTGTGTGCCTTTTAGTTGCAGGCTGCGTATCTGACCGCCACGTATCAGCTGGAAAATCTGGGCAATAAATTCCACTTCACGAATGCCACCGGCACCCAGTTTGATATTGTCCGCCATGCCTTTGCGGGTCACTTCACGCTGAATTTGCTGATGCAGATTGCGCATGGCATCGTAGGCATTGAAATCCAGATATTTACGGTACACAAACGGCCGTACAAGTGCAGCGATATGATTCGGATAGTCGGTTACTAATCGTGCCTTAGTCCATGCATAGCGCTCCCATTCCCGTCCTTGCTGTATCAGATATTGTTCCAGCGCGGTTTCATTTATTACCAATGCCCCAGCATCACCATCTGGACGCAAGCGCATATCTACGCGGAAAACCTGCCCGTCGCCAGTGATATCATTCAGTAGCGATATGATTTTCTGGCCAACTTTGGTAAAAAATTCCTGATTGCTTTTCTGGCGTTTACCGTTGGTGTCGCCAGCTTCCGGAAAAACAAAAATTAAATCTATATCAGAGGAAACATTCAGTTCATATCCACCCATCTTGCCCATGCCCACTATACTCAGCCGCTGAAATGTATTGCTGTGGGCGCCAATTGGTTCGCCATAAAGTCCAGCATAATAAGCATGTGCATACTGTTCAGCGATATTGATGGTGAAATCAGCTAGATGAGTTATGGTGGTGGTGACTTCCTGTAAATCACTTGCCCGTGCCAGATCGCGCGCCATGATATGTGCAACTACATAGCGGCGCAGCAGGCGCAACTGGCGTTTCAACTCTGCCTCATTTTCACCAGCCTGCAATTGTGTCCAGTTGGCAAAACCGTGAAAATCTTCCAACTTCAGGCGTCTTTCCAGCCATGGAAAAAGTTTGTTCTGGTCGAGCAAATGGTTATCTAGCAGACGACTGAGAAACAATGAATATGGACGGGCTGTGGCGAGAATGTGTGCAGGTGTCATGTTGCTGTTGAATTGGTAACAGTTGTGTGTGAGCATGATACCGCCAGACCTAAATACTGTGAACTGACAACTTTCAGATAATTAACAATGGCTCATCCGTACAATACTGTTGGCATCACCCATTAAATACTAATAAAGGGAATATTCATACCATAATGAATATTCCCTTTTCTTTATACGGATTCA
The DNA here is from genome assembly GCF_050310315.1 of Snodgrassella sp. CS2. Lineage (NCBI taxonomy): Bacteria > Pseudomonadati > Pseudomonadota > Betaproteobacteria > Neisseriales > Neisseriaceae > Snodgrassella > Snodgrassella sp. CS2. The sequence goes on from NZ_JBNPBA010000001.1 coordinate 554,031, forward strand.
GTTACAATCGTATTGATGTAATGTATTAGTGATGATGGTGGTCGTGGGCACCATGTACATGGCCGTGTTCCAGCTCTTCTGCAGTAGCTGGGCGGATGTCTTTTACAGTTGCTTTAAAGCGAATGCGCTGGCCGGCTAAGGGATGATTACCATCCACTACGGCTTTACCATCAGCCACATCGGTGATACGGTATACCATCACTTCACCAGTTTCTGGATCGTCAGCTTCGAACATCATGCCCACTTCTACTTCTACCGGAAACACATCCAGTGGTTCGATGCGAATCAGATCTTCCTCCTGCTCGCCAAAAGCATCATCCGGAGACAATGTAACATCTACTACATCGCCAACTGCTTTATCGTGCAACTGTTCTTCCACCAACGGGAAAATACCATCATAACCACCATGCAGATAGCTGATAAGTTCTTCCGTTTTATCTATCAGCTGGTTATCTGCATCAAACATTTCATAATCCAGCGTCACTACAGAGTTTTTGGCGATTTTCATAATTTTTTCCATAATCAATAAACTGCACGAGCAGCAAACAGGATGTAGTTTAACATGGAACCAGCAACATCACATGCCGCTGATGTTAAGGCACCATCAGGATTGCAGACTGTCCAGTCGCGCCATCATTCCGGCCAATATACTTTTGCCTTCCGAGTGACTGACAATGGGTTCACTACCTTTGCGCCCAAGCAAACGTATATCACCTGCCGGCATTTCATCTATGAAACGGCTGGGTTCATGAAACTCCCACGTTCCGGCACGTTTGCGCTTATGACAATGGGTCAGCGTGAGTGTCTGACGAGCACGGGTAATACCAACATACATCAGCCGGCGCTCTTCATCGATATTGCCTTCCTCCACGCTATCTGCATGCGGAAAAACGCCTTCTTCACAACCAACCAGAAACACATATGGGTATTCCAATCCTTTCGAAGCATGCAATGTGGACATACTCACCATATCCGCATCTTCGTCTTCCTTACCATCCAGCAAGGTCATCAGGGCAATGGCCTGGGCTATTTCAAGTATATTTCTACCGTCTTCCTCTCCTTTTTTACTAATCCAGCCGAGCAAATCCTGTACATTACGCCACTTGATTTCACCTGCACGCCCTTCTTCTGTGTTGAGTAGATGTGCTTCATAAGCAATATCAGACAACAGATTGTGTAGCAAGTTGCCAGCTGCTTCAGTACGTGCGCGTATTTGATAATCCGCCAGCATCGCCATAAACTGCTGTAAAGGCTCACGGCTCTTGGCAGATAGTTCTGCCAAAGCACTCATACTGCGCGCCGCCTCGTACAGGCTGCATTGCGCCACTTTGGCATAATTGTTCAGCTTTGCCAGTGTCGTTTCGCCCACTCCACGCCGCGGTGTAGTCACCGCGCGTAAAAAAGCCGGATCATCATCGGGGTTGGCGAGTAAGCGCACATAAGCGAGCACATCCTTAATTTCAGCCTTGTCAAAAAAACTCTGCCCACCAGAAAGACGGTAAGGAATCCGTCTGCTGCGCAAAGCTTCTTCAAATACTCGCGCCTGATGATTACCCCTGTACAGGATGGCAAAATCGCGATAATGCACCGCATCTCCGCCTACCAGTTTCTGGTGCGCAATGCGGCTAACCACCAAATCGGCCTCATGGGTTTCGTTTTTACAGGCAATCACATCAATCATATCGCCAAGCCCATATTCACTCCATAAAGTTTTGGCGAATAACTTAGGGTTATGGGCTATTACTTGATTGGCCACGCGCAGAATACGCGCAGTAGAACGATAATTTTGCTCAAGCTTGATGATTTTTAAATCTGGATAATCCTGCTGCAACAGACGCAGATTTTCCATATTGGCACCACGCCAAGCATAAATGCTCTGGTCATCATCACCTACAGCAGTAAATTTTCCATCCGCCCCTGTAAGCAAACGCATTAGCGCATACTGGCAAGTATTGGTATCTTGACATTCATCCACCAGCAGATAATGCAGGCGCAGCTGCCACTTATAGCGGATGTCTGCATCTGATTGCAGCAGCTCAACCGGTATGCGGATTAAATCATCAAAATCAACTGCCTGATAACTTATTAGAGTATCCTGATAAGAGGCGTACAGCTGCCCTATCTGATGTGTCCAGCTATCATCTGCCTGCCGAATTATAGTTTCTGGTGACAACAGGCTATTTTTCCATAATGAAATTTGGTGCTGTGCCTTAAATACCATTTCACGGCCACTGCTACCCAGCAACTCGCTGATAATTTTGCCCGCATCGGCACTGTCGAGAATAGAAAACTGTTTTTTATAACCTGCTGCGGCCGCTTCTTCGCGCAGAAAACGCATACCCAATGAATGAAACGTGCTGATGTTTAAACCACGGGTCTGCGATTTGTGCAACAAATGCCCTACACGCTCTTGCATTTCACGAGCCGCTTTATTCGTAAACGTAATCGCGGCAATCTGATGCGGTGGATAACCAGCCTGCTTGATTAGATAGGCAATTTTTTCAGTAATCACACGCGTTTTACCGCTGCCAGCACCAGCAAGTACCAGTAACGGCCCATCCAAATAATGGATAGCCTGATGCTGTTGTGGATTAAGATTCAACATGATTTACTAGATACTTTCCGGAGCAATAGATGAGACATCTGCCTGATAACAGCTAATCCTGACATCTGTGAATCGGATAGTAAACTTAAATTTGCCAATCGATTGGCGCCATACCGTGCTGTTGCAGATATGCATTGGCTTTGGAAAAATGCTTACAACCAAAAAAACCACGGTAGGCGGATAAAGGGGAAGGATGGGGCGCAGTCAGTACCAGATGCTTTTGGCGATTTATCATCGCTCCTTTTTTTTGTGCATGACTACCCCAAAGCATAAAAACAACGTTCTGACGTTCTGCATTCAGTGCAGCAATCACATGGTCAGTAAATGTTTCCCAGCCCAGCTCAGCATGAGAATGTGCCTGACCAGCGCGCACAGTTAAAACTGTATTGAGCAGCAATACACCTTGTTCCGCCCAGTGTTGCAGATAACCATGCTGTGGTATACAAAAACCAGAAATATCGTCTGCTAATTCTTTGTAGATATTAACCAAAGATGGTGGAATAGCAATTCCCTGCCGGACTGAGAAAGATAGGCCATGAGCCTGTTGCGGACCATGGTAAGGATCTTGCCCTAGAATCACCACTTTTACCTGTGCAAACTCAGTAGCCTTAAATGCATTAAACACATCTTGAGCAGGCGGATAAATAATTTTACCGGCCATTCTTTCGGCACGGACAGTTTCCAGAATATGCTGAAAATATGGTTGCTGTTTTTCTGCACCAATTGCCTGATGCCATGTCTGCATATGTTCTCCCCTATACGATTAGGATAATTTCTGCTTTACCCTGATACTCACTCATGCAGCCAATTTTAGCATACAGATACAACCACTAATCATGCTTGAAACGCCAGAAATGAGCCAGAGGACCATAACCGTGTCCTAAATGCCAATGCTGTCCAGCCTCAATGGCGCCGTGCACATAGCATTTAGCCACAGCTACTGTATTAGCTAAAGTTTCATGCTGTGGACGTAAAGCGGCAATTGCTGCTGAAAGCGTACATCCAGTGCCATGTGTATGAGATGTTTTAATACGCAGACTCTTAAAGCAAACTGGTTCGCAATCCTTTTCCAGTAACCAGTCTATGGCTTCTTCATCTTCACTGAGATGCCCGCCTTTGACCAGAACAGCCTGACAACCTTCATCCAGCAGAATTTGCCCCTGCTCCAGCATTTCATCACTAGAAGTAGCCATCGTTTTCTGGGTTAGCAACGCCAGCTCAAACAAATTAGGAGTAAGTATATCGGCAAGCGGCATAAGCATTTGCTTCATAGCTTGCACGGTATTTTCTATAGACAGTGCCGAACCAGAGGTGGCTACCATTACCGGATCTAATACAGTAAAAGGCAGATGAAATTGCTGCAAAGACTCTGCAACGACACGTATACTTTCAATATCCGCAAGCATACCGATTTTGAGCGCATCAATACGGATATCCGACATCACAGCCGAACATTGTGCCTCAATCATATCCGGTGTTACCACCATGACCTTTTGCACACCAAAAGTATTTTGTGCTGTTATTGCAGTAATGACACTGGTACCGTAGGCACCAAGTGCGGCAAAAGTTTTTAAATCCGCTTGTATACCTGCACCACCACCGGAATCCGAACCGGCTATAGTCAATGCACGAGGGTAAGGCTTGGCCAAGGCCATAAGCAACTCCCAAAATAATTTTTATTAGTCAAGGATTTAATTTATATATACATCCTGCAAAAAAAACAAGTCCATACAAATAAACCAATCAGTTTAAACAACCTTGTTTGTAAAGGGAAAAACCGCCAGAAATATAATATTTGCAATTAAAAACAGAAATTTAATTCAAACAATCAGTCAGTAAAACTGTGTTCCGCATCAGGAAAAATCTTAGCTTTAACTTCCTGTACATAGGCTCCGACAGCAGCCTGAATACTGGTTTGATTGTGCATGAAATTCTTCACAAATTTTGCTGTTTTGCCTGGATAAATTCCCAGCATATCATGCATCACCAGTACCTGACCGTCACAATCGACACCGGCACCAATACCTATGGTTGGACAGCTTACAGATGCGGTTACTTTTGCTGCCAGAGCAACTGGCACACACTCCATCAGCACCATATCCGCTCCGGCTTGAGCATGTGCCTGAGCATCAGCTAGCAATTGTGCCGCAGCTTCACCGCGACCCTGAACTTTATAACCGCCAAGCGTATGTACTGATTGCGGCGTCAGGCCGATATGTGCACACACAGGAATACCACGTTGCTGTAAAAAATGCGTAGTTTCAGCGATCCATTCTCCACCTTCCAACTTTACCATGTGTGCTCCGGCCACCATCAGCCGAACAGCTGCCGCAAAAGCCTGCTCTTTACTTTGCTGATAAGCACCAAATGGCAGATCTGCCAGTATCAGTGCCTGCTGATTGCCTCGCGCCACAGCCGCAGTGTGATAACAAATATCGTCAACACTAACCGGAATAGTTGAAGCTTGTCCCTGCACTGCCATACCCAAGGAATCACCAATCAGCAGTACGTCAACACCAGCATCACTCATCAGACGAGCAAAACTGGCATCGTAACAAGTTAACATAGCGATTTTTTCGCCTGCGGCTTTCATTTTTTTTAAAGTGTGAATGGTATGCATAAATTGATAAATCAAATAATAATATTTATTAGAAAACACGGCCGGTAGTTATACACAGTCTGTTTCTGCAAGGAAACAACAAATTCATCAATCAGTAAAACTGATAAACAAACGGCCAAATTGAATGTGCGGCAAAATACCACAGACAACCTTTTTACCCGAGCAGATTAACAAATATTTTGCTAAAGATAAATTTAACCGGCACGATGATACGTGCGCTTGTCCTCAACATTACTAATCATCCGTATCTGCTCATCTAGCAATCACGCCAAGCATCATTTTTTTACGCTTGTAACCAAACCATGCAAATTGTGTGAATGTGTATACTGATTTTCAATCCAATAAACAAAAACCGTACTTTTTTCTACCAAAAAGTACGGTTTCCAAACTGAATAACACATGCATCAGTATGCAAAAAATATCAAACAAACATCATAATGGCATTTATATTTTTTTACCCCCGATTAAACTGCGCTGCACACTGAAATAGCAAAATTACTACAGATAAAAACGGCTGAAACTTACTTTCTTACGCAAAAAAATATTCAGCTTTACTCGACAGCACAACACATTAGTTATTCGCTTAAATTCAGATAATTACGACTTCCCTGCATATTAGCAATGGTATTAAGCAACAACTCAAAATGATCTTCATTACCCAGAAAATCCAGCTCATTGGTATTGGCAATCAGTAATGGAGCATGCTGGTATAAATGGAAAAAACGGCGATATTCAGCATGAATCTGCTGTAAATAACCAGCAGGAAACAAATTAATCATACCATCCTCACGCTGGCGCAGACGCTTGTCCAGCAATTCATCATCCGCTTCCAGATAAATCACCAAATCCGGTACCGGAAATTTAGGCATCACCTTTTGCTTGATTTGCCAATACAACGTCTGCTCTTCTTCACGCAGAATTATCGGTACATATATCTGGTCTTTCTCCAGCAGAAAATCAGCAACAATACGTGAACGCCGTTCATCTTCAGCATAGATAACATTGATAGCTTCACAACGGCGCATCAGAAAATGCATCTCTGTAGCCAGCCCGTGATTGGCAGCATTTAGATAGAATTTTTCTAAAAACGGATTGCTTTCAGGTATCTCTGATAACAGTAAAGCATCAAAATACTGTGCCAGACGACGGCTCAAAGCTGATTTGCCACTGCCAATAGATCCTTCTACGACAATGTAGCGATAATCCATATTTTCCCCTGACTTAGTTTTGATCGCCTTCAATAATCGTGGCTGCATCCGGCTGTGCTTTAAGTAATTTTGCCGCCAGAGTAGAGGCACTGCCATGAGTGCCGATTACATAGTATGGTGCAATAGCAGCTAGTGGAGCCATTACGAATGCGCGTTCATGCGCACTTGGATGAGGCAATTTCAAATCAGATTCATTAATGGTCTGATGATTGTAATCAATTACGTCCAGATCAATCATACGCGGACCATTTGGCACATTGCGCACACGTCCCAGCTTATTTTCCAGTTCTAGCATGGAATGTAGCAATGCCTGTGCACTTAAAGTGGTATGAACCAAAACCACCGCATTGACAAAATCAGGCTGGTCAGTCAATCCCACCGGCTTGGTAAGATAAAGTGGTGAAATTGCCTTTACACGGATACCACTAACCTGATTCAATGCAGCCATAGCTGCTTCAACCTGTTTGCGCGGATTTCCTAGATTAGCGCCCAAAGCAATAACCGCTGTTACTGTTTTCATGCTCCCTCCTGCTTGGATTTGTTAGTGCGTTTATTACGATTTCGTTTTGATTTTGTAGAGGTTGTTTTTACCTGCATCGCAGTGTGAATCAGCTCTTCACGCTCTGCATCCGTTCCCTGCTGGAAATTCTGCCACCACTGCACAGTTTCCTGAGCCACTTCGCCAAGATTGGCGCGCAGACACAGAAAATCAAAAGCAGCACGAAAGCGCGGCTGAGCAAGTAGACGATATGGCCGTCCACCGCGCATTATTTCAAATTGCGGTTGCAGAGACCAGATTTCACGCATAGTAACACCATAGCGCTGTGGTACACCCCAATGTTTATCTATGTGCTGACGTTCTGAAGCCATGGCAGCATGCATGGCTCCATTACTGCGCATACCGCGCGCCTGTTGTTGGATCCATGCTTCACGCATATGCGGCCACAATACTGCCGCCAGTACAAATCCCATGGAAACGGACTTATCCGCACGCAGACGCTCATCAGTATTTTGCAGAGCCAGCGCAGCTATGTGCCCACTGCCGCCTGCTCCAGGCATCAGTGCATCCAAGAGCGGATGAATATTTTTTAAACCCAATATATCCATCTGACGCAGACATGCTTGCGCATAACCACTGAATAGAATCTTTAACACTTCATCAAATAGCCGTGCCGGTGGCTCCCGCTGAAGCAACTGCGCACATTCGGCAATTGGTTTGGATGTCTGTCTATCAACCGAAAATCCAAGTTTGCCTGAGAGTCTGGCTGCACGCAACATGCGTACCGGGTCTTCCTGATAACGCTCCTGCGGATTGCCAATCATCACCAGACGACGATTGCGGATATCCTCCACGCCATGATGAAAATCCAAAATGACCTGTCTATGTGGATCATAATAAAGTGCGTTGGCGGTAAAATCGCGACGCATGGCGTCCTGTTCCAGCGTACCAAAACTTACATCTTTCATAATCCGCCCCAGCTCATTATGGCTACTGACGGCACCACCACGGAAAGTTGTAACTTCAATGGTTTCTGGCCCCACCATGACATGTACAATCGGAAAGCGTCGGCCAATAATGCGGCTGCGTCTGAATAGTTTACGCACCTGTTCGGGCGTGGCATTGGTGGCGACATCATAATCTTTGGGAGACACACCCAATAGCAAATCCCGCACCGCTCCACCTACCACATAAGCCTCAAAGCCTTCTTTCTGCAAACGGGATATCACTTTTTCCGCAGCGAAACTCAGCTCATCCGCCTTAATATGATGTTGTGCAAAGGGTATTTCCCGTTTTCTGCCTTTACTGACAGTCTTACGCGGCAAAACCCTGTGTAACCACTTTTTTAGCATAGAAAATACATAAGCTTATGAAAAAATACTCGCGTGCCACAGCAAACACGACCACTAAAACAGCGTAGTATAACCTATCTATTCGTTTCTCATCATTGTTAGCAGACCAAACACGTACAATTCTGCCTGCTTCTTCACCAGTATGGTGCACTTTGTATATAATAATACACCTGTTTCTAAATAACATATGCAAGAAGAAACTTATATGTATAACTATCAGTCTGACACAACCCAATTTCTGAATAAATACCTAAATGAACACCCAGAGGAGGCTCAGGCTCAGATCCAGCATCGCGGCTTGCTGTGGGATGTTCAGCTAAATCCAGAAGATGAAGCAAATTTTGCTGCCGCCAAACTGCCAAAAAAAGGCTATACCTATTTAACCGAATAATCTCCTGCCGACCTGTCATGAGTCAACGAGCTGGTGTGAATAGTCCTGCGCTTAATACTTATCTGGCGGAGGTAAATCCCCAAGAGCACCCTTTACTGGCACAACTGCGTGCTGAAACTGCCCGGCACCGCAAAGGAAATATGAGTATTGCGCCCGAGCAGGCGCAGTTGATGACATGGTTAGCAACGCTGATACAAGCACGCTATTATCTAGAAATCGGTGTTTTTACCGGCTACAGCAGCACTGCCATGGCACTGGCTTTACCGGAAAACGGTCACATAACTGCCTGTGATATTAATGTCACTTACACCGATATCGCCCGCCGTTACTGGCAAGAAGCCAATGTCAGTCACAAAATACAGCTCTATTTACAACCGGCCTTGATAACGTTGGATAAACTGATTGCGGCTGGACAAAGCAATCAATATGACATAGCTTTGATTGATGCCGATAAACCGCCAACACCTTACTATTATGAACGCTGCCTGCAATTGGTTCGCTCTGGCGGCATTATTGCCATTGATAATGTACTGCTGCATGGGCGTGTGGCTCAACCTGCAAACACGCACGAACCAGAAAGCGTTCAGATTATGCGTTCATTTAATGCCAGCCTGAAACATGATTCGCGTGTGCAGCCACTAATCATCCCTCTGGGTGATGGCCTGACCTTGATGCAGAAAAAATAATAACAATCACCTAGAGGAGAGCAGCACCAAATGTTTTTATTTAATTATCGTTATCTATTGCTGGCTGCACTGGCTATGATAACCATCAGCTCATGCAGTACCATGAGTACCTCCTCTGCCCCTGAAAATACAACTAATTCAGAGGCGCCTGCACCGTATACCCTTCAGACAGCAGACCAATTGAGCCAAATGAAAACCCAGATAATGAGTCTGCAAAGTCAGGTAACCACTCTACAAAATCAATTGAATGATTTACGCCAGCAACAATCAACCCTATCGCGTTATTTAAATGTACATATTCAGCCTGCTCGGGTGAACCCAATAAAAAATACTGGCAATAGCGATAATACAGATGAAGCCAGACGCCTCTACAACGCCGGACTATATGCTCAAAGTATCAGACTTTTAAAAAATGCAGATAGCGGCAGCAATGGCAGCAAGCTGGCACAGGAGCGCATGTGGCTGCTACTACAAAGCCATATGCGTCTAAATAATTGCGAATCGGTCATCAATATCGGCAAACGCTTCAGCAATTTGTTTCCACAAAATAGCCAAACGCCCAATGCCCTATATAAGGTGGCACAATGCCAGACACATTTACAGCAGCAGGATATTGCCCGTACCACCTATCAACGCATTATCAGCAACTATCCCACTAGTAATGCAGCAAATAAAGCCAAGCAGCAACTGAAAAAATAATTTACAAACAGAATAAGAGCAAAACATGAATACTCCTCAAATCGGCATCATCATGGGCAGCAACAGCGATTATCCGGTAATGCAGCAAGCAGAACAGTTTTTACAACAATTCAGCATTCCTTATGAAATAAAAGTTGTTTCTGCACACCGCACCCCAGATTTAATGTTTGAATATGCCGAAAATGCACGCTCCAGAGGACTCAAAGCCATTATTGCTGGTGCCGGTGGTGCGGCGCATTTGCCCGGCATGGTAGCTGCGAAAACCACGCTGCCTGTACTGGGTGTACCGATTCCAAGCAAATATCTGCATGGCGAGGATTCCTTGATGTCTATTGTACAAATGCCCAAAGGGGTACCGGTAGCCACCTTTGCCATCGGCGAGGCCGGTGCAGCCAATGCAGCCTTATTTGCCATTGCAATGCTGGCAAACAACAATCCCCAGCTAGCTCAGAAACTCACGGAATTTCGAGAAAATCAAAGACAAAATGTTTTAGCGATGAATTTACCCAGTCAGCCAGCCTGATAAATCAGGAATTGGCCTGCACCTCATGCTAAGTAGCGTTTATTTTCTTCCAAACAATTGGCATCTTTAACAGACTTTTTCTGATAATAATCGCTTAATACTGTCCATAGCTGCTGTTTCTAAGCCATAAGAGTGAGAAAATTAGCAACAGTAGCTTTTTAGTATCAGCTACCTACCAGTCTATAAATACAAAAGCGGTTGCCGCACCATAGCAGCAACCGCTATTAATCTGCAAAACCATTATTTTTCAGTACGCAAATCCTTACGCAAAATTTTGCCTACCGCTGATTTAGGCAATTCTTCACAAAATTCGATGTCCTTCGGTACTTTATATCCCGTCAGATTCTGGCGACAGTATGCAATAATTTGCTCACGTGTCAGTGCAGGGTCACGCTTAACCACAAATAATTTTATCGCCTCACCTGTTTTCTCATTTGGCACACCGATACAGGCTGCTTCCAATACCTCTGGCATAGCAGCTACTATTTCTTCAATTTCATTCGGATAAACATTAAATCCCGATACCAAAATCATGTCTTTTTTACGGTCAACCAAACGTACATAACCCTTGGCATCGATTTCTGCCATATCACCGGTAGCGACAAAGCCACGGCTATCCAATACTTTGGCCGTTTCCTCAGGGCGGTTCCAGTAGCCCTTCATTACCTGTGGTCCTTGTACCCACAACTCTCCTATTTCACCTATGCCCAGCACTTTACCGTTATCATCTCGAATTTCAATATCGGTATTGGATACTGGTAAACCGGCTGTACCCGTGTATTCAGGATTATTCAACGGATTGGCACACACGCCTGGGCTGGCCTCAGTCAGACCATAGGCATCGATGATTGGCACCCCTGTAATCGCTTTCCATTCCTGCGCCACATTTTTCTGCGTCGCCATCCCGCCACCCAAAACAAGCTTCCATGATGAAAAATCATTTTTTTTGAATTTTTCATTATGAATCAGAGCATTAAATAGCGTATTCACCCCACTCATCACGGTGACACGATTACTTTGGAGTACTTTAACCAGCGCATTGATATCACGCGGATTGGTAATCAGAATATTTTTGGAGCCAGCATTGGCAAATATCATGATATTCACAGTGAGCGAAAAAATATGATAAAGCGGAAGCGGTGTTACTACCACTTCCTGCCCCGGTACCAGATTGGCCTTAATCCACTCTGATGCTTGCTGCATATTGGCAACAATATTTCCATGAGTCAGCATTGCACCTTTGGATATACCAGTTGTTCCACCCGTATACTGCAATAAGGCCAAATCCTCCAGCCCAAGCGGCACTGGTGTAAAGCGCTGCTTTTTACCCAATGCCAGCGCTTGCGGAAAAGTAATGGATTGCGGAATATGAAATGGTTTCACCATTTTTTTGATTTTGCGCAGCATGAAATTCACCAGCGTGCCCTTCAGCCAGCCCAACATATCTCCCATACTGGCGACAATCACCTGTTTTAGTGATGTCTGCTCCAGCACTTTTTCCACCGTATGTGCAAAATTTTCCAGCACAATAATGGCCGTCGCACCTGAATCAATTAGCTGATGCGCCAGTTCACGCGGAGTATACAGAGGATTGACATTTACGACTACACCGCCAGCCTGCAATACCCCGAACACGGCCACTGGATACTGCAACACATTCGGCATCATAATTGCCACGCGCTCACCCTTTTGCAGCTTAAGCACATTCTGCAAATAAGAAGTAAACTGATTCACCAAAGTCGCAGTCTGCGTATACGTCAGAGTGGTACCCATATTAGAAAAACTCGGCTGCGGTCCGAACTTCTTCACACTGGTGTGCAGCACGTCAATAATCGACGAATAAGCACGAACATCCACTTCTGCGCGCACCCCTTCCTGATAACTTTGTAACCAGATTTTTTCCATTATCTTTTTTCCTTTGCAACAATGCGCCTGATTTAATGTGAAGTAAGGGAACATCAGTCAAAACAGACTGTAAAGAAAACATCAAATCAGTACGACTGCATCATTGCTAGCAAGATGATTGCCCGATTATAGGCAATCGGTTGAAATTAAATTAATTATTATTAATACTGTGGCTATCGGTATCGCTGATAATACCACCACCCAAACACATTTCGCCAGCATACAGGACAGCTGACTGGCCTGGCGTCACAGCCCATTGCGGCTCATCAAATACAAGCTCGGCACTGCCGTTATCAAGATAGCGCAAAGTAGCAGAAGCATCCGGCATGCGGTAACGCGTTTTCACTCCGTAGCGACCTTCAGCCGGCTGCTCAGGCGTTGTGAAACTTAAATCATGCATAATCAGGCTACGGCTGAATAGAAGCGGATGGTCATGCCCCTGTACCACTAAAAGTTCATTTCTTTTCAGATTTTTTCCAGCCACAAACCATGGTTCGCCATCACCACCGATGCCTAGCCCTTTACGCTGACCCAAAGTGTAATACATCAGACCTTCATGTTCACCTACAACATTTCCTTCCGGTGTGACCATTGCACCCGGATTGGTAGGTAAATATCGTTGTAAAAACTGCCGGAACGGCCGTTCTCCGATAAAACAGATACCTGTGCTGTCTTTTTTTGCTGCTGTAGGCAACTGTGCCTGCTCCGCTAAACGGCGTACTTCAGTTTTTTCAAGTTCACCTAACGGAAATAATGCTCGTTGCAGCTGATAAGGCTGGAGACGATATAGAAAATAGCTCTGGTCTTTGTTTTGGTCGAGCCCTTTAAGCAAATAATGCACACCATTGCGCACCTCTTTGCGGGCATAATGACCAGTAGCAATTACATCAGCACCACCGGCCAGAGCATGGTCCAGAAAACATTTGAATTTAATTTCCGCATTGCACAGCACATCCGGATTTGGTGTGCGCCCTGCCTGATATTCATGTAGAAAGTAGGCAAAAACATTATCTTTATACTGGCTGGCAAAATTGACAATGTCTATATCCATACCAATCACATCGGCCACTGTAACAGCGTCAAGTGAGTCCTGCTTGATGGAGCAATACTCGTCATCGTTATCGTCTTCCCAGTTTTGCATGAAAACACCGCGCACATCATAACCGCCCTGTTTGAGCAGCAAGGCAGTCACCGATGAATCCACACCACCAGACATTCCAACAACAATGCGTTGAGATAAATCAGCTTTTGTATTCATTTACATTTATCCAAAATCGGCGCCGATTTTGCCACAGCCGGAGCATAGCGACAACTTACAGGCAGCATTAATACTGCATAAGGCTTGCTAACCGCCAGCATAAACACACAATACACTGCAATAAACATTAATGTGTTTACACAAGCAAACATCAATTTGAGTAGGAACAAAATAAAAAACACAGGCTGTCATCACTGCGTAATCTGCCTTAAGCAAATCAATCACAATCCCGACAGCCTGTGCAAATGCAAATCAGACTCAATTCTGATGCAGGCGGTGCAATACTTCATCCCGCCCCAGTAAAGCCAATACCTGATCAATCGACGGCGTTTTGCCAGTACCACAGACTGCCAGCCGCAATGGCATACCCAATTTACCCATTTTAATATTTTCTGCTTCACAGAATGGCGCAAACAAGGCATGTATACTTTCCGCATCCCACTGTGGTAGCTTTTCCAGCTCAGCGGCAAAACGCTGCATTCGTACCGGTGCATCCATATCCCAGTGTTTAGCCACTTCTTTTTCACTCGGTGTGGCTTTGACATAAAAATAGCTACATTCTGAGGCTAGCTGATTCAAATCCTGAGCTCGTTCCTTTACCAAAGCTATTACATCGGTCAAAGCAGGCTGTTCAGCCACCGCAATGCCCTGCTGTTCTAATCGTGGGCGTACCAGTTCAGCCAGACGTGTATCATCACTGGCTTTGATGTGCTGAGCATTCAGCCACAGCAACTTTTCGTGGTCGAAACGGCTGGCAGAAGGGCTGACATCCTTTAAATCAAACCATTGCACAAACTGAGCCATCGTGAAAAATTCGTCATCACCATGCCCCCAGCCCAAGCGTGCCAGATAATTCAACAGAGCTTCCGGCAGAATACCCTGTTTATCATAATCCACCACACTAACTGCATCACGGCGCTTACTCATTTTGGCGCCTTTTTCATTTAAAATCATTGGCAGATGTGCGTATTGCGGCAGCGTGGCTCCCATTGCACGCAGAATATTAATCTGTTTTGGGGTGTTATTAACGTGATCATCACCACGAATAACCTGCGTAATCCCCATATCATAATCATCTACCACCACACAGAAATTATAGGTAGGGGTACCATCGGCGCGGGCAATAATCAGGTCATCTAAATCTTGATTGGCAATAGCAATATGGCCTTTGACCAAATCATCCCATGCCGTTTCACCAGTCAGCGGCATTTTAAAACGCACTACCGGCTGCACACCCTCTGGTATTGCTGGTAGAGTTTTACCCTCGTCCGGACGCCAGCGCCGGTCGTACCAGAAATGTTCGCCACGTGCTTCTGCTTCCTGCCGCATCGCTTCCAGCTCTTCACGGCTGGTGTAGTCATAATAGGCATGGCCAGAAGCCAGTAGCTCACGCAATACTTCAGCATAGCGGTCAAAACGCTGCGTCTGATAAAACGGGCCTTCATCATAGTCCAGACCTACCCAGTGCATCCCATCCAAAATTGCCTGCACCGATTCAGCAGTAGAGCGTTCCAAATCAGTGTCTTCAATGCGTAACACAAATTTACCCTGATGTTTACGCGCAAATGCCCATGAAAACAAAGCCGTGCGCACACCGCCAATATGTAGAAAACCGGTAGGACTGGGAGCAAAACGAGTACGTATCATGATAACCATTTCAGACGCAGAAAAACCGCTATTGTACGCGTAAGCCAGCCTGAACAAAACCCGTTCATGCTATGCTTGCTATTGCTACCCATAAGCTTTGGAAAGGCGGAATCTTTATGACAACACCGAAACATCTGGCTGTTTACTACACTGGAGGCACCATCGGCATGCAGTCCACTCCTGCCGGATTAGCGCCGGCAAACGATCTGCCGCGTCTGGCCGCCCCCATCTTTCAGGAATTTAGTGAAGAAGTACATTGTGATTGGTTTATCAGCGACCCCTTGATTGATTCGTCGGCCATTACCTTGAGCAACTGGCAACATTGTTTAGAATGGATAGACAGCACAGCCACAGATTATGATGGTTTGCTGATTCTGCATGGTACTGATACCATGGCTTATACTGCCAATCTCATCGCACTGGCACGGCCACAGCTAGGTATTCCTCTTATCTTGACTGGCGCTATGCTGCCACTAGCAGCTGATAACAGCGATGCCCCACTGAATCTGCGCACAGCATTGGCCGCGTTTAGCTTACGCGATTTTAATCAGACTGCTATCGCATTCAACGGCCAGCTCTGGCCAGCAATTGGCAGTGTAAAAATCAGTACCGAGCGGCCGGAGGCTTTTGCCAACCCACAATTTGGTACACTCGCGCAATGGTCGGCTACCGAAGGTTGGTTTAACACTAACCTTCCAGCCACCCCCCCCTCTACTGCACCAGCAAGCTACTGCATTAGCAACACCGTTCGAATCCATTGTTTTACCCTTACACCGGGAGCCAATCTAGACATGATTAGCGCCAGCCTAAATCAAAACGCGCCGGACGGAGTGGTACTGCAAAGCTACGGCAATGGCAATACACCAACTGATGCAAGCTTTCTGGCAGCCATTCGACACATCAGTCAACAATCCACACCGGTATTAAATATCAGCCAAGTTTTGCAAGGCAACGCCTCCGCAGTTTATGCCCAAGGAAATGAACTGCGCGCTGCTGGCGTGATTAATGGCGGTAAATGCAACCTAGAAACTGCTGTAGCCATTCTGACTCTTGCCGCTAGCAATCATTGGAGTAAAGAAAAAATTGAAAATCTGTTAGAAGAGCAGAAGCTGATTTAAACGGTTCTACTATGGAGCAGGATAATTTGTCGAAACCAACTTGTTATCCTGCATATTCCGATATACTTAAAAAAATATTATTTTTTTATCTTAATAGCATTATTAATAAAATAATTTTTTAATTAACAAATAAAATCCTCTATTTTCATTCTCATGTATTTCCACTATCACCTGTATCCTATTTGAAATATTGTTTATCAAGCATTTATATTCACTATTTAATTTATATATTAACAATTTCCCTGATCGCGCTTTACATATTAAAAAGCCATTGGGTACCAGCTTTTACAATGTATCAGCCGATATGTGATATAACACTTTTATTTCAGTATAGATAAATTAAACGTGGTAGAAAAAATTAGTTTAAAACAAAAGGCCTATATTATTCTTGGTTCTTTTCTGGTGGCCGCATTCATTATTGGTATTGCCGGTGCGCTACAGGCACCCACTCTCAGCCGTTATCTGGCGAAAGAAGTGCAAGCTAACCCCTATCAGATCGGCCTATTTTATTCAGTCAATGCCATTGCTGGTATTGTTGTGAGTTTTCTTCTGGCGCAGTACTCAGATAATAAAGGTATCCGCCGCAATATTATTTTATTCTGTTGTCTGATGGGCATCGGTAACTGTATCACCTTCGCCTTTTCACGCCACTACCTATTACTTATCTCTGTGGGTATCTTTTTTTCCGCATTTACGTCAGCTGCGATGCCACAGATTTTTGCTTCAGCACGTGAATATACCGACCATACCGGACGTAATGTCGTGGTATTCAACGGCATTCTCCGCGCACAGTTATCATTAGCATGGGTTATCGGACCGCCCTTATCCTTTACATTGGCAGTTAAATATGGTTTTACCGCCATGTATCTGAGTGCAGCGGCTATGTTCTTGGTTGCCCTCCTAATTATTTTTATGTTTTTTCCTGCTATCAGACGTTCTGCTCCAGCCAGCAAATCTTCAGAACCAAAAGAAAAAATATTTCGCAACCGCAACGTAATGTTTTTATTTATCGCTTCAATCTGCATGGGCACAGCCAATATGATGTATTTAATTGACATGCCGCTGTATCTGAACCAGATTTTGCCATCCGCCCCATCCCTGCCCGGACATTTGATGGGCGTAGCCGCAGCCATTGAAATTCCGGCCATGCTGGTGGCTAGCATGCTGGTACCGCGTTTTGGAAATAAAAACCTAATTTGCTTTGCCGTAATATGTGGCATCATTTTCTATATAGGCATGATTATCAGTCAGAAAGAATGGATACTGATTGCGCTACAACTATTCAATGGCCTGTTTATCGGTATTGTAGCCAGTATTGGACTGATTTATTTTCAGGACCTGCTGCCAGGGCGGACGGGAGTAGCTTCAACACTATTTAATAACTGTATTTCGTGCAGCATCATTCTGGCCGGTATGTTGCAAGGCACCGCTTCAGCCAATTTTGGCCATCATTTAATTTATATTCTTGCTTTAATCATGGTATCGGTTTCCCTGATTTTCAGTCTAATAATTACCAATCCGGTACATAAAAAAACCAAACACTTAAAAAATTGATTCACACATCCTGAGCCATTTCTGGCCATCTTTCAGGCTGAACTAAACGGTTCAGCTTTTTTACAACATATACCTAAACTCAGATTTCTGTATGGCGAGCGCCCACCAAAAAAAGAATATATGCATAAATTAAGCAATTAAATAACCATATCAAATTAGTTTGCAATACTAATTACCAACATTAATACAGATAAAATTATATAATTCCACTCATTCAGCATTTAAAACCATAATTTTTGCACATGCATCTTTCGGTTGCATTGACAGTGCAAATTTAATCCCGTAACTTAACAGAAAAATCCAAATCTTTTTTTGGTTGAATAAATACAGTCAGTTAATGACATAGTTACATCGCATTACCATACATTCAGTATGCGAAAACACCAGCTCAGGCCGGTCTACATTTTTCTGGAGAGAATTTTATGAATCAAACAAGCAACGTGCGTCAGCGCCAGCTGGCTGCCGCCCCGCGTGGTGTCGGCTTTATGTGTGACTTTTATATTGATCACGCTAAAAATGCCGAATTTTGGACACCTGAAGGCAAACGTTATATTGATTTTGCCGGTGGCATCGGCGTACTCAATACCGGTCACCTACACCCTAAAGTTCAACAGGCTGTGGCCGACCAGTTGCAGAAATTTTCTCATACCTGCTTTAATACCGTGCCGTATGAGCTCTATGCCAAAGTAGCCGAAAAAATCAATGCACTTGCGCCCATCTCCGGCGATAAACGTACAATGTTTGTTACTTCCGGTGCCGAAGCAGTAGAAAACGCCATCAAAATTGCCCGAGCCTATACCAAACGCCGCGGCGTCATTGCTTTCAATGGTGCTTTTCATGGCCGCACCAATCTCACTATGGCTTTAACCGGTAAAATTGCCCCTTATAAAGTTGATTTTGGGCCATTTCCAGCCGACATCGTTCATGCGCCCTATCCCAACGCTTTACATGGCGTGAGCATAGAGGATGCCCTTTATGGTCTGCATAATATTTTTAAATGCCATCTGGCCGCCAGCGACGTTGCAGCTATCATCATCGAAGTAGTACAAGGTGAAGGAGGCTTCAATGTTACCCCAAATGAATTCCTGCGCGCTTTACGACAGCTGGCAGATGAACACGGCATTGTGCTAATTTTTGATGAAATCCAGTCTGGTTTTGCCCGTAGCGGCAAGCTGTTCGCCACAGAATGGACAGGTGTTGAACCCGATTTAATGACTATTGCCAAATCTCTGGCCGGTGGATTTCCCTTATCCGGCGTAGTAGGCAAAGAAGTTATTATGAACGCACCGGTAGTCGGTGGTCTGGGTGGTACCTATGCAGGCAGCCCGCTAGGTCTGGCTGCGGCTGATGCTGTGATCGATGTGATTGAAACCGAAAAATTGTGTGAACGCGCCACAGTGCTGGGCAACCGTTTAAAGGAACGCTTCAACAGTCTGAAACAAACCATACCAGAAATTGCCGAAGTACGCGGCCCCGGCTCCATGGTTGCACTTGAACTAGTGAAAGCAGGCACGTCCGAACCCAATGCCGAAATGACCAAAAAAGTTCAGCAGTTAGCACTTGAAAATGGACTGATGATTCTCACCTGCGGCCAGTACTATAACGTCATCCGCTGCCTGTACCCGCTCACCATTGAAGCCAATGTATTTGATGAAGCACTAAACATACTTGAAGCAGCCGTGCGTCAGGCTCAATAATAACTACTCAGCAAGCTGCCTGTGCTCACCGCATATTCGGCAGCCTGTAATGTCTGATACAGTTAATTTGGAAAAAATTATGCAACTGCATGATCGTGCACTTTTAAAAACCCAATGTCTGATAAATGGCCAATGGGTAAATGCTGATAACAGCGCTGTTATTTCAGTTATCAATCCGGCCAACGGACACAATCTGGCCGATGTACCACGCATGGGCGCCGCAGAAGCAGAACGTGCCGTCGCCGCGGCACAGGCTGCCTTGAAACCATGGCAGGCTAAATCAGCCAAAGAACGCAGTAATTTGCTGCGCCGCTGGTTTGAGCTGATGATGCAGCATCAGGAAGATTTAGGCATTATCCTAACCTCAGAACAAGGCAAACCTTTAGCCGAAGCCAAAGGTGAAATTGCCTATGGTGCATCTTATCTAGAATGGTATGCCGAAGAAGCCAAACGCATTTACGGCGACACCATACCAGCACCATCCAACGACAAACGCATTATGGTACTCAAGCAGCCGATAGGTGTGTGTGCCGCGATTACCCCGTGGAACTTTCCCAATGCCATGATTACGCGCAAAATTGCGCCGGCGCTGGCTGCTGGGTGTACTTTTGTTATCCGCCCTGCATCACAAACCCCGCTCTCTGCACTGGCTATTGCCGAACTAGCTCAACGTGCTGGCATTCCAGCCGGCGTAGTGAATGTTATCACTGGCAGCTCAAGTGAAATCGGCAAAGTACTTACCGAAGACGAACGGGTGAAAAAATTCAGCTTCACCGGTTCCACCGAAGTAGGCCGCAAACTGATTGCGCAATGTGCCGGCACCGTGAAAAAAGTTTCCATGGAGCTGGGCGGCAATGCACCATTTATCGTATTTAACGACGCCGATATTGATGCCGCCGTTGAAGGTGCGATGATTTCCAAATTCCGAAATGCCGGCCAGACTTGTGTCTGTGCCAACCGCTTATACGTACAAAGCGCAGTTTACGATGAGTTTGTCAGCAAACTGGCTCAGGCCATCGCTAAACTGAAAATCGGCAATGGACTAGAACAAGATGTCACTGTCGGCCCCTTGATTGACGCCAGTGCTGTAAACAAGGTTCAAGAACACATTGCTGACGCAGTAAGCAAAGGTGCAGAAATTGTAACCGGAGGTACTGCAGACCATCACGGCGAACTCTTCTTTCAGCCCACCCTGCTGAAAAATGTGACACAGGAAATGAAAGTGGCACGTGAAGAAACTTTCGGCCCGTTGGCACCGGTATTTCGCTTCGACAGCGAAGAAGATGTGGTCAGCTGGGCAAACGATACAGAATTCGGATTGGCCAGCTATTTTTACAGTCGAGACATCGGCCGTATCGTACGTGTCAGCGAAAATCTGGATTATGGCATGGTAGCCATCAATACCGGCCTGTTGTCGAATGAAGCTGCTCCATTTGGTGGCGTCAAACAATCAGGCCTTGGACGTGAAGGATCCAAATACGGCATTGAAGATTACCTAGAAATCAAATACATATTACTGGCCGGTATCGATCAGTAAATTCTGAATCTGCGGCAGCATCCTTTCATGCTGCCGCATTCCCCGCTGCAATTATAAAAAAACCTGAATGCTCTGCATCGATCAGGAAGACTTTTTGCGGGTTGCAATTGACTTAATTAGTCAGTCCAGCACTAATTCTTTTAGAGGAGAAAACATTGAGTACATCATCAACATTAAAAAATGGACTGAAATCCCGCCACTTGACCATGATATCTATAGCCGGCGTAATTGGTGGCGCCCTTTTTATCGGTTCGGGTTCAGTAATTTTTCATACCGGTCCGGCTGCCATATTGGCTTATGCTGCTGGTGGTCTATTGGTGATGCTGATTATGCGAATGCTCGGTGAAATGGCCGTGTCTCATCCCGACAGTGGCTCTTTTTCCACATATGCCGATATTGCTATCGGCCGCTGGGCTGGATTCAGTATTGGCTGGCTTTACTGGTATTTTTGGGCTCTACTAATGGGCTGGGAAGCTTATGTAGCCGGTAAAATTCTTAACAACTGGTTTCCGCTGATACCCATCTGGGGCTACATGCTGGCAATAACCATCGCATTAGTCATCATCAATCTAATGGATGTTAAGAATTACGGCGAATTTGAATTCTGGTTCGCCCTTATCAAAGTAGTCGCCATTGTTCTATTTCTGATTATAGGTAGTCTGGCCATCATGCATTTATGGCCATGGGGACAGGCAGATGCACAAGGATGGTCGCATTTAACCGGTCAGGGCTTTATGCCCAATGGCATCTCATCCGTGGTTACCGCACTGCTTGGGGTTATGTTTGCTTATATAGGAGCTGAAATCGTTACTGTTGCCGCTGCTGAATCCAGCCATCCAGCTACAGAAATCCGCAAAGCAACCAAATCCGTAGTCTGGCGCATTATTCTGTTTTATGTAGGTTCAATTTTTATCACCGTGTGTCTGATTCAATACAACGACCCGCATCTGAAGGATGCCACTTGGGGCACATACAGCGTGGTACTTACTTCTCTCGGTATTCCACAGGCACGCCACATTGTTAACTTCGTTGTACTCACATCCGTACTCAGTTGTTTTAATTCCGCTCTATACACTTGTTCACGCATGCTCTATTCATTAGCCAAACGCGGCGATGCCCATCAAATAATGGCCTATACTTCAAAAAACGGCAGCCCACAAATTGGCGTATTAGTATCCTGTGTCTTTACCTTATTGGCCGTATACCTTACCGCCACAGCTAAAATGAATGTTTACGACGTATTGATGACCGCTACCGGCACCATTGCTCTGTATGTCTATCTGGCCATTAGCTTCTCTCAATTATTTCTACGCAAAAAATTGGAAAAACAGGGAAAAATCATTAGTTTTAAAATGTGGTGCTTTCCTTGGCTCACCTATTTGGTTATCGCTCTAATTATTGCATCCATCATCACCATGATATTTGAAGGCACCTATAAATATGAAGTAATTTACACTAGCATATTGGCTGCCGTTATCCTGCTGATGGGTATGTTGGCTCAGGTATTCAAAATCGGCAGCAACCAAACCCGTATTGAATAAACCAAATCGACATTCCATGCAGAAAATTTAATAATCTGAAAAATATTGATACAGCTTAACCGAACTAAATAAATTGTGAATTTATTTACCATCACCAGCTGCAATTCAGTACACTATTCATTTTCAGATTCAACCTGAGCACAATGATTACACAAGAACAATGTCAGCAATGGGATGCCAGCGACAAACTGGCAGCATTTAAAACCCAGTTTGAATTACCACAAGGGATAATCTATCTGGATGGAAATTCTCTCGGCGCAAAGCCCCGTCAGTCCTCAGAGCGAGCACAGTCTGTAATTAATCAACAATGGGGCACAGACCTCATTAACAGCTGGAACAAAGCCGGCTGGTGGGATTTGCCGCTGCGGCTTGGCAACAAAATCGGCCAGCTCATAGGAGCTAAAGAAAATGAAACCGTCGTTACAGATACCACCAGCCTTAATCTTTTTAAAGTACTGGCAGCCGCGGTCGATATTCAGCAGCAAAAAGACAACCGCCGTAAAATCATCATAGCCGAACGTGATTCCTTCCCCACAGATATCTACATGATTGAAGGATTCATGGCGCTGATTAATCAGGGCTATCAACTCCAGTTAGTCGATACACCAGCAGATCTGGCCGAAAGCATTAATCAGCATACTGCCGTAGTTGTGCTGTCACATGTCAATTATCGTACCGGCTACCTGCACGATATGGCATCCACCAATGAACTTGTGCATAGTCATGGTGCCCTGCTTATTTGGGACTTATGTCATTCCATCGGTGCCGTACCCATTGATTTAAATAGTAGTAATAGCGACTTTGCCATCGGCTGTACCTACAAATACCTTAATGGTGGCCCTGGTGCTCCTGCCATGCTATGGGTGCATCAGCGCTATCAGACCGCATTCAGCCAGCCATTATCAGGCTGGTGGGGACACGAAAAACCGTTTGATATGGCAGTCAGCTATACACCTGCCGACAACATTCGTCGTTACCTCTGCGGTACACAGCCAATTGTCTCTATGAGCCTTATAGAGTGTGGCGTTGATATCTTTCTCCAAACTGATATGCAAGCCGTACGACACAAATCACTGCAACTGACCGATTTACTCATCAACCTCACTGAGCAGGAATGTGCCGGCCTTGGACTTACCTTGATTACCCCGCGCAAACATGAGCATCGCGGCAGTCACGTTAGCCTACGCCATCCACATGGTTATGCCATTGTACAGGCTCTGATTGCCCGCGGGGTAATTGGTGACTATCGCGAACCCGAAGTAATCAGGCTCGGCGTCACACCGCTATACCTGAGCTATACCGATATCTGGCAGGCTGTTCAGCATTTGAAACAGGTACTGATCAATCAGGAATGGGCACAGCCTAAGTTTCATACACGTGGGCAAGTAACCTGATAGACCGTTCTTTCATTCAGTCAGCTAAAAGCCGAGCGTGAATCTTCTGCTCGGCTTGTGCATCTCATCCTGAGGAAAAAAGATGAGCAATTTCGAGCGTATACAGTCGCGGGAAACCGGCCTGCATAAAAAACTATCTGCCAGCCAGATGAGCATGATTGCCATTGGCGGTGCCATTGGTACCGGCTTGTTTTTAGGCAGCAAATTTGCTATCGGCTTTGCCGGCCCTGCAGTAATTATCAGCTATACCCTTGGCGGACTAATTGCATTGGCACTTATGGGTTGTCTGGCAGAAATGACCGTCCAGCACCCCACATCCGGCTCATTTGGCGCTTATGCTGAATTCTATCTGCACCCACTGGCCGGCTTTCTGGTACGCTACAGTTACTGGGCTTGCATCGTATTAGCCGTAGGTACAGAAGTCACCGCCATTGCCGAATATATGAAATTCTGGTTTCCGCAAGTAGATTCATGGGTATGGATAGCCCTGTTTTCCTGCTGTTTGATTGGCGTCAACGCTTACAGTGTTAAAGCATTTGGTTCAGTAGAGTATTGGTTCTCAACCATCAAAATATTTGCCATCATAGTATTCATTTTGCTGGCAGTGGCTGTATTGGTATCACAAGGCAGTATCATCCGCATTGAGCACAATCTGTTTGGCAATGGCTTTGCCCCGCACGGATTTTCGGGTATTTGGACAGGAGTGATTATTTCGATATTCAGCTATCTGGGCATCGAAATGATTGCCATTGCCGCCGGAGAAGCCACTCACCCCGAGCAAGCCGTAAAAACAGCTTTCAAAGGTACACTAGCGCGACTGTTGATTTTCTACTTACTTGCACTCAGTCTGATAGTAATGCTGGTACCATGGCAGGAACTAATCAAAACAGGTAGTACCAGCCCCTTTGTAACTGTCATGCAAAACGTTGGCATCCCGTATGCAGACAGCATCCTTAATTTTATTGTTATAGTGGCCGCACTTTCCGCAATGAATAGCATGCTCTACATCGCCACACGTATGATGTTCAGCCTGTCTCGCGCCAACGAAGCACCACAAATACTCGGTAAAGTAAAAAGTAACGGTGTGCCATTGAATGCGCTGGCTTTATCTTCCGCGGGAATTGCTGTAGCGGCTCTGGTATATATGTTTAAACCGGAAAGCGCTTTTCCAGTAATGATAGCGTTATCTATGTTTGGTGCTTTGTTCAGTTGGGGCGCCGTATTTTTGACCCATCTGTGTTTTCGTATCCGCATGCAGAGACAGCAGCAGACACTAAAATTTCGTGTACCCGGATTTCCTTATATTACGCTGGCCGGTTTAATATCCATCATCAGTATTCTGATAACAACATGGTTTACACCGATTTTCCACGCCACCCTTCTATTTGGTCTTCCTTTTCTAGTGTGCTTAGTACTAGCCTATCTCATTCAGGCATGTCATAAAAAAAACACAGCAAAGTAAACCTTTCCTACTTAAATACAAAGCAGCTTCGAGGCTTTACTCTGAAGCTGCTGTTGTATTTCTTAAATAATGCCATATATTATTACTAATGGATAAAAATATTGTTTTCTGATATGTTCAAAAATGAAAGAGTTTATTTTAAAGCCAATTTAATTAATAACAAATAAATATTTATGTAATAAATTATAATTACCACTTCGGCTTAAATTTATTATTTATTGAATACATAATTTATTAAGTTAAATTTTGAAAATAGAGTCCATAAAACTATAACAAATATATGATTAACAAACTAATGCTGAGTTAGTAACAACTAAAACTTTTCAATCAAGAATACAATATTATTCGCGCAGCTTAAAACATTCCTTCAAATATATTAAAGGATTTAGATTTCTTCACTCGATGTAAATAATATGCCGTATTTGCTATTGACATTGATAATATTACATTGAAACATATTAAAATTCCTCGACTTCCACCACAGACAATAATAATTTCATCCATCAAAAACAGAAATATCCATAATACAATTGCTTTACGCCACATTCCCATACATAAAAAATACAATGGACCAAAACATGCAAAAAAATTACCTGTTACTATTATCCGCTGTTTTAATGGCAATAGTTTGAAATTTTCTTTGAATTTTGCAGTATTTTTGAATTTAGGCCAACCATTTTTTTCATAAAATTCAAATCTGAACTGCCAAGCTTTGCTTAAGCCCCAATTAGAAAAATCAAAATTTTCCTTGCTATTGTTATCCATCAAAACTCCAAAAAATATTGAAAAAAATTTAATCACTACATTCTATAAAAAATAATATCGCAATTTAACTAATTTTTCAATTTATACTCTTTTAATGAACATATATTTAAAATTTTGGTTCAAATAAAGTTGAATTTATAGATTAAAATTAATTATTTTAGACATCAGCCAAAATCTGCTTTAAAACATTTGAATATTCAATTTATAGTCATTATATAAATAGCATTATTCATACAATATAATTAAATCTAAAAAATTATTAAGACATAAAAAAGCTGCCTTAAATAAGGCAGCTTAGACTAAAAAATCCTATTACTGATTCATCGTCAGTAACAAATGATTCATACGTTTCACAAATGCAGCCGGATTTTCCAGCTTACCGCCCTCAGCCAACAGTGCCTGGTCATAAACCAGTTCAGCCAACTCATTACGCTGAGCTTCGTCTTGTTCCACAGCAATTTTCTTAATCAGCGGATGTTCGGGGTTAATTTCCAGCGTAGGTTTCGTATGCGGAATTTGTCCCGCAGCACCCGAAGCCTCAAGCATGCGTGCCAGATGCTGGCTCATATCATGCTCACCTACTACCAAACAGGCTGGACTATCTGTCAGCCGTGCCGTTGCCCGCACAGCTTCCACCTTATCGCCCAGTGCAGTCTTGATCTGTTCTACCAATTCTTTATTGTCTTCTTCGGTTTTTGCCTGTGCCGCTTTTTCTTCCTCATCGGCCAAATTACCCAGATCCAGTGAACCTTTGGCCACACTCACCAGAGCCTTGCCATCAAATTCCGGCAGACTATTTACTACCCATTCATCCACACGGTCAGTCAGTAGTAATACCTCCACACCTTTTTTCAGGAAGATTTCCAAATGTGGACTGTTTTTTGCTGCGGCATAACTATCGGCGGTAATGTAATAAATCTTTTCCTGACCTTCCTTCATGCGGCCAATATAATCAGCTAGTGAAACATTTTGCTCACTACCATCATTATGGGTGGAAGCAAACCGACACAAACCAGCAATCTTTTCCTTATTACTGAAATCTTCAGCAATACCTTCTTTCAGCGTATTCCCGAATACCTGCCAGAATTCAGTATATTTTTCCGGCTGGTTTTTCTTCAAATCTTCAAGTAACGACAAAACTTTTTTCACACTACCTGCACGAATCGCATCCAGATCACGGCTTTCCTGCAGAATTTCACGTGATACATTCAGTGGTAGATCACTGCTGTCTATCACGCCACGGATAAAACGCAAATAAGAAGGCATTAGCTTTTTTGCGTCATCCATAATAAATACACGTTTCACATACAACTGCACCCCATGCTTGGGTTCACGTTCATACAAATCAAATGGTGCATGTTTAGGGATATACAGCAAACCCGTATACTCATGCCGGCCTTCTACCCGAAAATGAGTCCATGCCAACGCATCATCATAATCATGTGAAACATGACGATAAAATGTCTGATATTGCTCATCACTGATTTCATTTTTCGGGCGTTGCCACAGCGCCTGCGCCTGATTCACCACCTCCAGCTCATCAGACGGTTTTACATTACCTTCTTCATCATATTCCGGTGCTTTTTTCATATAAATCGGCACAGAAATGTGGTCACTGTAAGTCGTCACAATGCGACGCAAAGTCCAGTCAGACAGCAAATCCTTCTCATCTTCTTTCAGATGTAAAATCACATCAGTACCACGAGAAGCTTTGCTAATCGGCTCAACAGTAAATTCACCGTCACCGGCACTTACCCAGCGCACCCCTTCATTTTCAGCCACACCAGCTTTACGACTTTCAACAGTTACGCTGTCGGCCACAATGAAAGCAGAATAAAAGCCCACACCAAACTGGCCAATCAAATTGGCATCTTTCTTATCATCACCTGTCAGCTTTTCCAAAAACGCTTTGGTACCCGATTTGGCAATAGTGCCCAGATGCTCGATCACATCTGCTTCACTCATACCAATACCGTTATCAGAAACCGTAATCGTTTTGGCTTCCGCATCCGCAGTTACCGTGATTCTGAATTCAGCATCATCACCGAGCAAAGAAGCATCATTCAATGATTCAAAGCGCAACTTATCACAGGCATCGGCCGCATTGGAAATCAGCTCTCGCAAAAAAATCTCTTTATTACTGTACAAAGAGTGAATCATCAGCTGTAACAACTGCTTAACTTCAGTCTGAAAACTGTGTGTTTGTTTCATAATTGTTCTCGAATTACCCAAAAATAATTGTTGTTTGATAAAAATAAGGGCAGCCCGATTCAGTTTCAAGCCAAACAACTAATCAAATCCGCAGCAATCTAAAGTATAAAATTCCACGGGTCACAAACAGAAAATACCCCTGTACTCGTTTCACACAAAACTAATTGCTACAATATCACCTTTACACAAGTCTACTTAAACAGACACAACATCATGAACACACATCACTGTCTGCCTGATACAAGGGCATTTCCAACTGATCCAGTCAAAAACGACCTGCTCATACATGCAGCCAGCTTGGCCAACCCAACATCCAAAGCACAGACCACCCTTGCCCGCGAAAGTCTGCATGTAGAAATCAGCCGCATGCTGGCCCAAAACCATTACACCAACCTCGCCGTAGCCTTGTCCATGGCAGCCAGCAGCAAGATATACAACATCCTCTGGGAAAGCCTAGAAAACGTCTTACAGGCACACACACCCACAGAAGTACAATGGCTCGCACTGCCTGTCATCGTTGTAGGTGGAGCCAAAGAAAATATTTGTCTTCCCGACACTATCCCAGTAACTGCCATAGCTGAAATCTTTAAAAACCAACCATGGACAGATGCTTGGCAAACCATCCACTGGGCACCACACCTCATCAATGACACCACCCTGACCCACATCAAGGCCAGTCAATGGTTCGCTGCCAAGCAAAATCCACAAAGCGCTGCAGAATTTCTCAGTCAGCTGCCGCACACCCCGCTTATAGTGGAAACGGGCCAGTCAGTACAAGTATTTTACGCACTTGGCTTTGCCGGCTCAGACATCCTACCAGCCCTCGGCCATCAGCTAGCAGATACCGCCCTACCCCTGATGCAGGTTTGGCAAACCCATCTAGCCAGTGCCGGAGCCACATTATTTACTAATCCGCTGCCACCGCAATCACCACTCAATGCCTTACGCAGCGGCAGTGCTATGCGTTTGCGTATGGCGTGTGATGTATTTACCACCAATGCCATCCGTTCTATTCGCTTGCAAAGCCCGCGCGTGGGCGTGGTTATCGCAGCACAAGATGGTGGCAATATCCTGTTTGGATTCAACGCTACCGACAGCGCATTCGAACTTCAGCCGCAGATTTTCCGCTGGCCGCTTACTCAAGCGGATGATATCGATACCATCGTACAAAATTTCATAGATTTACTGGCCGAATGCCATGTTGAAAACATCCACCTACTGCATGAGCCCATCAGTGCGCAAGCACAACTACCCAGCTATGCCCAATCCATCAACATGATCGGGCATAATCCACTATTTCCGCGGAGCCACTGACATGCCGGCCACCAAAGTATTATTTGTCTGTTTAGGTAACATCTGCCGTTCACCCATGGCCGAATATATCCTGCGCAAACTCGTAGCAGAAAAAGGGCTGAGTGAACAAATTGAAATAGCCAGTGCCGGTACATCCGGCTGGCACAACGGCGAAGACATGCATCAAGGCACAAAACAAATTCTCATTGCTCATAATATCAACAGCGATGGATTTCAAAGCAGCGAGGTCAGGCCAGAAGATATCGCCATTTACGATCATATCATCGCCATGGATGACAAAAATCTACATGATTTAGCCCGTATTTTCGGCGATAGCCGTCCAGACAAAGTTTACAAAATTACCGACTTGCTGCCAGAAAGTGAATACGATTATGTCCCCGATCCCTATTTCAGCGGCAATTTTAGCGAAACCTACACCATCATCCATGCCGGCTGCATTGCATGGTTAAATCATTGGCAACGCCAACATATATAAAAACTCTAGCTTGCTTCATCTCAATACAAACCATAGAGCAGCCTACTCAATAAAAAAGCAATATGGTAAAATTAATACCATATTTCAATTATTTGATGGCGTTAAAACCTGCCAAAGCCAAAAGCTTTGGCATTGTTTTGATACATAAAATCATCATAGAAACAAGGATTTTAAAATGGCAGGACACAGCAAGTGGGCCAATATCCAGCATCGTAAAGGGCGTCAGGATGCCAAACGCGGCAAAATCTTCACCCGCCTGATTAAAGAAATTACCATTGCCGCCAGACTAGGTGGCGGTGATCCATCAGCCAATCCGCGCCTGCGTCTGGCAATGGATAAAGCCACCGATGCCAACATGCCTAAAGACAATATTCAGCGTGCCATAGACAAAGGCACTGGCAATCTCGAAGGTGTCGAATATGTAGAACTGCGCTATGAAGGGTATGGTACAGGTGGTGCTGCAGTGATGGTAGACTGCCTCACCGACAACAAAACCCGTACCGTAGCCGATGTACGCCATGCCTTTACCAAGCACGGCGGCAATCTGGGTACAGATGGTTCTGTAGCCTTTCAGTTTGCTCATCAGGGCTATTTACTCTTTAGCCCCGACGTTGATGAAGATAGCCTCATGGAAGCCGCCCTAGAAGCCGGTGCGGATGATGTCATCATACAGGAAGACGGTTCAAAAGAAGTCATTACAGAGCCTTATCAGTACAGCAGCATCAAAGAAGCACTCGAACAAGCAGGATTTCATGCTGCTGACGGCGAAGTCACCATGCGTCCGGTCAACGAAACGGTACTAGAAGGTGAAGAGGCAGAAAAAATGCAACGCTTACTTGACGCTCTCGAAGATCTCGACGACGTTCAGAACGTCTACACCACCGCAGTACTGGAAACCGAATAAAGCCAAACGGACTGCTATCCAGTCCGTTTTTTCTTACTTCCCCTCAACAGGCACAAAACGCTCATATTCATGCAAGCCACTACCCAATTTTTTCAAACCGCTTCTGCCGGAGAATGTGCCGAAGTTCTCGATTTTTGGTTAAATGAATGCAGCATAGATGAAGCACCGGATACAGCAACCATACAGCAATGGCAACAGCTATTTTTACAGCGCGGCAATAAATTCATTCGCCTTGCATCTTTGTGCCAGCAATGGCTCAGCGAAGCAGAATCCCGATGAAAGCTACCCTTTATTTCAACAAATGGCTGCTCATTGCCATCGTGTGGTTTCTAGCTAGCATTTATTTTCTGTTTTTCAAATCCAGCGGCAATCCTGTGCCTATTCCACAGTTCGATAAAATCTGCCACTTCGGCCTGTTTTTTGGCCAATTCTGGTTAATGGCCAAAGCCTGTTTCAGTGCTGGTTTCACCATACCCCAACGTCTGCTTCTCATCAGCGCCATTATCTGGGCAGCCACCAGCGAAATCATTCAAGCACTGTTTACCACCCGCAATGGCGATATAATGGATGCCATTGCCGACCTTAGCGGTGCCATACTCGCACTATGGCTGGCTCAACAAATACAAACTGCTCGCCGCAACGGCAGCAGGGAGAAATACTAATAATGGATACTGACATCAACGTTTACCGGCAGCGACGCCAACATGTACTTAGTCAAATTGGCGAAGATGGAGTGGCTATTATTTTTGCCGCACCCGAACAAAGACGCAGTAACGACACCGAATACCCTTACCGACAGGACAGCTATTTTCATTATCTCACCGGTTTTCCCGAACCTGGTGCAGCCCTGATTCTCAACGGGCGCGAGCACAGTGCTACATTACTGTGCCGCAACAAAGACCCCGAACATGAAATCTGGAATGGTTTCCGCTATGGCTACAGCGCTGCGCGCGAAGTATTTGCGTTTGATTGCGCCGATGACATCGGCCAGTGGCCGGCTTACCTCAAAAAAGCCCTGTCCGGCCATCGCCACCTGTTTGCCCTCTGGGGACTCTATCCCGACAATGATTCTAAAGTGCAGGAATTATGGTATGAAATTGCCCGCATAGCTAATTACCGCAAAACCAACGGCAGCACAATCGCACCTGAGAGCATGGTGAATCTTGCCACCATACTCGACCCAATGCGCCTAATAAAAGATGAGCATGAACAAAAAATCATGCGCATCGCCACCGAAATCAGTGCACAAGCACACATACGAGCCATGCAGACCACACGTCCGGGGCAATTCGAGTATCAGGTAGAAGCAGAAATTCTGCACGAATTCATGCAGCGCGGAGCACGTTTTCCCTCCTACAACAGCATCGTAGCCGGTGGCAAAAACGCCTGCTGTCTTCATTACGTCAGCAATAATTGCCAGCTTAAGCCAAATGAGCTACTCATGATTGACGCCGGTGCTGAGTATCAAATGTACGCCGGAGACATTAGCCGTACCTTTCCCATAAACGGCCGTTTTACAAGTGCTCAAAAAGATGTTTACGACATCGTACTGGCAGTTAATCAAGCCAGCATAGCTTCTACAGTCAAACAAGCATACTGGCAAACCATCAGCACTGCGGCAATCCAAATGCTTACTCAAGGACTAATCGATCTAGGCATACTGCATGGCAGTCTGGAACAAAACATCGAAGCGCAGACTTACCGCCGTTTTTACATGCATGGCCTTGGCCACTGGCTAGGTCTAGATGTTCATGATGTGGGTGGTCGTTTCGATAATCAAGAACAACCCATATTACTACAGCCAGGCATGGTCACCACTATAGAGCCCGGTTTGTACATCAGCGCCGCAGATGATATACCAAAAGCATTTCACAATATAGGCATCCGCATCGAAGACAACATATTGGTTACAGAAAACGGCAACGAAGTACTCACTGCCTCCGTACCCAAAACCATTCCTGAAATAGAAGCTATAATGCAACATTAAGTTAGCATCTCAGATACATCAGCGTATAAAAAAGCAGCCAGTTATTGAACTGGCTGTTTTTTCAGCTTAAAGCATTAATGATTGATTTGTCGCGCTGCCAGCTCCTGCTGAGCTGTGGCAACCACATTACTGCCAAACAAAGCATTGACATCAGCTTCATCAAATACATAACGTTCATGACAAAAATCACAGTTCACCTCTACACTGCCTTGCTCAGCTACAGCTTCACCCACCTCTTGTCCGCCCAGCAATAACAACATATCGCTAACCTTGCCACGCGAACAAGTACAGGCAAACTCCACATTTTGCGGCGAAAACAGCCGTACCTCATGTTCATGAAACAGGCGAAAAAGTAAAGTCTGCACATCCAAATTTAACAATTCATCTGCTGTCAGCGTTTCTGCCAGAGCACACAATTCAGCCCAGCTATCATCATTAATATCTTGTTCAGGCAGCCTCTGCAACAACAACCCGCCAGCCTTTGATTCATCAGCGGCCAGCGTAATATGCGTGGCCAGCTGCTCAGAACGCGCCATATAATTCATCAGCATCTGTGCAATACTGTTTCCGGACAGCTCCACCATACCCTGCCAAGATTCACCCTGAGCTGGCTGTAAAGTCAGCACAAACATACCGCCCTCACCCAGCAAATCCACGAGCGACATATTTTCATCGATTTTTGCAGACTCATCCCAGCGTGCTGTAGCTCGGCAGGTAGCAGCCGATGTAGCTTCAGCAACAAGCATCTTCAGCACACCCTTACCCTGCACCTGTACAATCAGATTACCATCAAACTTCAGATTGCTTGCCAGCAGCACCGCTGCTACAGTCAGCTCACCCAGAGCACGGTGAATCGCCTTAGGATAAGCTTTATTCTCTGCTACATGCTGCCATACTTCTTGCAAATTCACATGCAGACCACGCACCGGACAATCATCAAACACAAATCGTGTCAATTGATCCGACGATATCAACTTAGTTTCTGCCATCATCAAAACCCCGACAAAATGAATAATTAATATGGCTGCTACAGTATAAAAATCAAGTTACATATCCCAATACAAACAATCCGCAATGCTCATTTTTTAAGCAAAACATCAGCTTGCCTCACAACCTTTAAAACCATCACATATACACTTATAAAAAAATCTTCTCCCATTCCTAAATCAAAAACAATAAACTCAAACTTAAAAAAATCAATTTAAAATAATTTCAAATAGATATCAACCTCAAAAACATAAATTCAATTAACACATACTTTAAAATATTTAATTCAGAATTAACCTCAGCACTAACAAACATCCATACCAATAGATAGTAAAAATTCATTAGAAATATTAATAGATACATAATAAAAAAAATATATATTTCAATAATATAATTGATAACTCAACTTGATAGAATATAACATTTGTGTTATTTTGACGATTCATAACATTTATAAACATCTTCATCTATGAAGAATAAATTGGAGAACGTACTTAAATTCTGTCTAAAAATTTTTCCAAGTCTTATTGGGTATAAATAACCAGCACTCACTTGAATATTCAGCAACATAAGAGCTGAAATAATTTCTCCCAAGCAACGCTAATTTCAGGAAATGATTATGTCTAACATACAAAACACAACAGAAATGAACACTATTCTTGTATCTGAAGATATCTATCAAGATGATGAAAAGTGGAAAAGTGATCGTTATATATTTCAGGGCAGCCAAGGTAAAGAAATCTCCATTGAAGACAGAGGTATTGCGGAATTACCATTTTTAAATCAATGTAATGAACTTGTACTTAAAGGTGCTAAGGCTACAGATATAGTATTTACTCGCGATGGAGATGACTTAATCATCCACCCATATCACAATGAAGACAGTATTAGATTACCGTATTATTTTTACGCCCCTTCTTACCGTGCATTCAATTTTATCGCTGATGATAAGATACTAAATGTAGCAGATGTGGCCTTGAACGTGGCACAACAAACTGGACAAAACGTAACTGAAATTATGAATGAACTTAGCCGACAGGAATTATTGTCCGCCACAGTGGAAAACGATACATTAGGTTGTGAAACTCCCTCCACTGTGTATCCTACTCATTTAATTGGAGGCAAAGGTGACGATACATTAATTGGATATGGAGACTATAGTATTCTTGAGGGTGGAGATGGTGATGATTGTATAAAAGCTCAAAGCTTTGACTATGCCTATATAGATGGAGGAAAAGGTAATGACTATATATGGACCAGTGCCCGTAACAACATCTGTGTATTTGAAAAAGGCCATGGTCAGGATGTTGTTAATACAGTTTATAGCAATGGATTCGGATATTCGAATGAATTTGTATTTAAGGATGCATACTCCAATAATGTACAGTTTATCCAACAAGGAGATAATCTTTTAGTTAAAGCTTATGGCAATGACGATATTGTCACTATATTTAATTTCTTTGTTTATAAAGATTCTGATTTTAAATTTACTTTTGATGACCGCTCATTAACTGCTAAAGATATTCCGGCTGATATAACAGTTATTCCAGCCATTAATACCAGCTCTGACTATGTAGAACTTGGTAATAATAAATCAAAACAATATGACAATATGGTTTTAACAGGCACTGCTGAAGATGATTATTTAATTGGGAGAAGAGGAAACGACAATTTGATTGGCGGCAGCGGTAGTGATAAATTAGAAGGTGACGATGGAAATGATATTTTAGATGGTGGCAGCGGCTATGATATTTTAAATGGTGGCGATGGAAATGATATTCTAATTGGTGGTACCGGTAATGATTTTCTTTACGGCGGTACTGGCAACGATACATATATTTTTGGTGCCGGACACGGGATGGATCAAGTTATCGAATATGAATTTTCAGCTAGAGAAATGAATACACTGAATTTTTCCGAATATAGCAGTAATGAGCTTTGGTTAAGTTTAAACAACGGTCAGCTAGTCATCTCTCACATTGGTTCACAAGATCAGGTAATGGTAAACTACTGGGAAGAAAATTCTACCTTTGACCATTACAAAATTGTTACTGCTGATGGCAAACAATTAAGTGGAAGCCAAATCATTAAGCTAATTGATGCGATGGCCGCTTTTGACACAGCTCATGGGATTAATGCGCACGATTATTATGCCGATTCTCAATCACAAGAAAACTTGTTATCACCTGATTTGGTTAGCCAGATGCAACAATTTACCCAACAAACCCAAATTTCTTCTATGTGGGGTTAAGTAGTTACACATATTTTATTCAATCAAACCTGCCAACCCAATGTTGGCAGGTAAATTTATTACTACTAAAATCTCGGTGTAAATAATGGAAATGATAAGATTCCAGTAGGTATTAGTAATAACATCCGGGTAGGTAGCATAAGTAATGATCACTTAGAAAAACATGCAATAGCTTAGCAGGTAGCAGCCAAAGTAGCTTCAGTACCAGGCATTTTTAGCACACCCTTACTGCACCTGCACAATCAGATTTCCATCAAACTTCAGATTGCTCCCCCAGCAGCATCACTGCTACAGTCAGCTCACCCATAGCACGATGAATCGCCATCGGATAAGTTTTACTCTTTGCCACTTACTGCCGTACTTCTTACAAATTCACATACATATAAAACAGCAACCACATCAAAATCAAGTAAGATTCTCAAATCAAACAATCCATGCAGCTTAATTTTTAATCAAAACATAAGTTTGCCTAACACCTCTAAAATCATCACATATAATCTTAATTTAAGATTTCCTTCCATCCCTAAATCAAAAACATTAAACTTAAACTGAAAAATCAACTGAAAATAATTTCAAATCAATATAAACTATAAAACCATAAATTTAATTAACAAAACCACTAAAATTTCAATTCCAAAATTAACTAACTCAAAACTTAACATATATTAAAATGTACAGTTAAAATTCATTAAAAGCCTCAATAAAAATAAACAAAAATATTAAATTTTTCAATAACATAATAGATAATAAAACTTGATTGAATATAACGCATATGTTATTGTATATTTACAAAGTATCTTTATTACTAAAGATCAAAAAATAAATTTAGCGGATATAGCCATGAGAATAAATCAACATAAGTGTGAAAAAGTAGCAGATCTTTTTTTTGCTACAAGTTATCTGTAATTAAAAATTACTTTGTAATTGATAAATAAGTAATTCATCACAAAAGATATTAAATAGCGGAAACATTTGGTCATATTCTTACCACTTCATGGAGGATAAAACATTAGCATTTGAAAAACTAGGAAATAGTATACTATTTTCATTTTAATTCAATTTTTATAGATTTGAATCTTATTTCTTTTTAATGCATTACATATTTCTAAAGGAAAAATATGTCTTCAACAAATGTAAACACAATTATCAGTACTGCTCAAAATGAGACTTTGAAAGGCACCGATTACAAAAAAGACCGTTATATTTTTCAAAAAGGCCATGGCCAAGACATCATCGAAGATAAAGGTATAGCCAGCCAGCCAGACGATACTATATTTACTTACGAAAATAATATTGATCCTAATCAAGCACAAATTTTTGAAAATGAAATTAACGAACTGGTGTTTACCAATGCCAATTCAACCAATGCTATATTTAGCCGTTCGGGTAATGATTTAATAATCAAAGCTTACGATAGTGAGGATTCAGTAACCTTACGCTCTTTTTTCTTAAATAATGGTCAAGCAGAATACAGAAATTACAAATTTATCTTTAATGATAAAATCATCACGATAAACGATCTAGCCAAGATTCCCTTTTCTTCTTCAGAAGTAAACGATACCCATGTTATAGAAGGCTGGTTTGGAAACGATATCTTACATGGAAGCAATGAATCCAATTCGATGAATGGTGGGGATGGTGATGACGTTATTTATGGAAATGGTGGTGATGATCAATTAATGGGTGGATTAGGCAATGACACCATTTACGGCGGCGATGGCGATGATTTTATCTACGGCGGAAGTTATGTTGATTTCGCAAACCTAGATGGAAACGACTATTTAGATGGAGGAAATGGAAACGACCATATTTTCGGAGGCAGTGGACATGATATTCTAATTGGCGGAGCCGGCAATGATTACCTAAAAGGTGGGGACTGGGAAAGTGACGAATATATTTTCCAAAAAGGCCATGGCCAAGATATTATCGAAGATCTGGGCTACGACTTGCTACCCGAATTGAATCAGACCAATACTTTAAAATTTGAAGGTGCCAATGCCTCGGATGCGATATTCATGCGCGATGGTGATGATTTAGTTGTGTATGCTTACAATAGCGATGATAGCGTCAGACTGACAGATTATTTCAAAGATGCATTTCATCGTGCTTTTAACTTCAGCTTCGAAGATGAAATATTGGATATAGGTGGCGTAGCGCAAAAACTGGCACAACAAAGTGGCCAGAGTATGACAGATTATTTAGACCTTTTCTTGTTACAAGGAATGCAGCAGGTAGCATCAAATACAGATGATATTTTATCAGGCTACGATCCAGAAACTTTGGAAACAATGAACCAACTAATTGGCAGCAATGGCAACGACCGATTAGATGGACTAAATGAATATAATTTTCTTGATGGAGGTGACGGTGATGATATTTTGAATGGGGCAGGAAATTATAATATTTTTATTGGCGGTCAAGGTAATGACCGTATGAGAGGTTCTCACAATCATAAAGATATTTACTTATTTGAAGAAGGCCATGGTCAAGATACTATCGATGATGCCGGTGAATCTGCTTACTTGTTAAATTCAGCATTATCAAATGAACTTATCTTTAAAGGCGGTATAAAAAGTAATGTTAAATTTGTCCGTATAAATAATGATTTAGTAGTTCAAGCTTATAACAGCGATGATTCAGTTACATTAGAAAAATTTTTTGATAGTCAATATTATCAGGATTATAAATTTATATTTGATGATGGCGTGATAAATGCACGCGAAGTACCTGATAATCTACCAATTAACGGTACCGATGGAGATGACTACTTATTAGGTACTGAAAAAAATGATGTTATAAATTCAGGTGCGGGAAATGATGTGATTTTTGCTGGCAATGGAGATGACATCATAATAGGTGGTACAGGTAATGATTATCTGGATGGTGGAGCTGGAGCTGATCGCTATATCTTTGCTGCTAACCACGGGCAAGATACCGTAATGGAATGGGACACCAACTCTAACGAAATCAACTCATTGAGTTTTACTGATTACAGTAGCCAAGAGTTGTGGTTCAGGCAAGAAAATGATTCCTTGTTGATCTGCCATATTGGTACCAATGATCAGGTTAGAATTGAGAATTGGTTTGCAGATCAAAGTTTTCAGCATTATAGCGTTAACACAGCCGACAATAAGCAGATAAACGCGGCACAAATCCAACAACTGGTTGAAACCATGGCTACCTTTACCAATAGTTCTGATTTTAATTCCCCAGATATGGCTAGCCAAATGCAACAATTTACCCAACAGGCAAATATTGCAGCGTACTGGGGCTAATTAGATTTGTAGGCTGCATATTTTATATTACCTGCCAGTATTGCTGGCAGGTAATTTTTTATATTAGATAATTTCTCAGACCAAATAATACGCATATTTTAAAAATTAATAATTCTTTAAGAACAAATAAAATACGATTATTTCTAGATTTTACAAAAAAAAATTTGCTTGGACCTTAATTTTTAACATTTCTATAGCATTTCAATTCTTTTCAACGATACAAAGCTAAAAATAATTTGAACCAAGAAACTAACGGTAAAAATTCTTTTATTACGACTTAATCATTAATTTCATAAGTAGAATTATATTTTTTATTAGAATTGTCTTAATTCTATGCTAATTTATCCAGCAATATGACTGGAGACTTCAGTATGAGAAATTCATTAATAACGTATACTAAAGCTAGATGATTATTACATTGCGGAAAATGGTGACGGAATTACAACCATTGATGATCATAATAGCTTGTCTTATATTAAAGTGGACAACTTATAATCGCTTTCTTTTACCGCTTATAAAGATGGGATAATGGTTAAAAACAAAGTGAATGGCGATGCTATTTAACTGGTTGGCTATGATATTAAGAACAAGAAAAAAGATTCAGATTTAGCTAATATCATTTTTACAGAAGATAGTAAGCAAGGTAAGACCTTATTAAATCTGATCACCAAGAAAAAAACGCTTAGCCCTGTCACATAGAACGAAGTAATCAGTAGTGCTATTCAGAGCCGTCAGATAAATGCTATAGACGATTGTTTGCGGCGAGATTCAGATGATTCTTACAGTAATGCTTCAGGGTTAAAACAACAATATTTTAACTGGCCGGATATAAGAACGATGCTTCCAGATGCTGGTATC
This sequence comes from Snodgrassella sp. CS2, assembly GCF_050310315.1. Lineage (NCBI taxonomy): Bacteria > Pseudomonadati > Pseudomonadota > Betaproteobacteria > Neisseriales > Neisseriaceae > Snodgrassella > Snodgrassella sp. CS2. Next base: position 594,754 of record NZ_JBNPBA010000001.1, read on the forward strand.
TTAAGAGACAATGATGCACAGGATATGGTAGCAGAAAACACATTTGCAGCAGCAATCAGCAAACCAGTAAAGGATGTTACAGTAGCGGCAAACGCTGACTATGAGGTTTTTAATCATGCGACGGCGGCTTTACTCAATCAGGCCATCGCCAGCATGGATAGAGGATTTGCTGTTGCTGGTATGGCGTGTTCTTCAGCTCAATATAAAGCTTTTACTTCTTCTGCTGAGATTTTATCGTCCTCATCAGTACTATAAAAGTCAGTGTCTACTCTTGTAGTCTAAAAGTAAGCCTGTAACCACAGTTACAGGCTTTTTATCATGATTTATGCGCTTGAATTATGGATTACTTTAATCAGGTTGTATAATCTTAAAATAGTGCAACATTATTATTACAGTATTTATTGATTGAAGGAGAAATATTAGTATGTGCCAGTTGTTAGGCATGGATTGCAATACCCCTACAGATATCGTGTTTTCTTTTGAAGGATTTCGTTTACGCGGTGGGTTAACTGATAATCATGCGGATGGTTTCGGGATTGCTTTTTTCGAAGGCCATGGGGTACGCCTCCTGCAAGATGATAAACCTTGTGCCAGCTCACCTGTAGCCGATTTAGTGCAGCAATATAAAATCAAATCTGAAAATGTGATCGCACATATCCGCAAAGCTACTCAGGGACAAGTGCATTTGGTAAATACTCATCCTTTTGTACGCGAACTATGGGGAGAATACTGGGTATTTGCACATAATGGTAATCTACGCGGTTTCAAACCAGCCGAAGGAGAATATTTTACTCCGGTTGGCACCACTGATTCGGAAGAGGCATTTTGCTATCTACTGGAACAGCTTCGCCAGCGTTTTCGCCATAAACCTGAGCGTGAAGTATTATTCAAAACAATTGCAGAAATCACAGCTGAGCTGCGCCAGTATGGGCTATTCAATTATATGCTTTCGAATGGCGACTGGTTAATCGCCCATGCCAGTACCCTGCTCTTTTATATTATTCGACAGGCGCCGTTTGGTAAGGCCGTACTATCAGATGAAGATGTGGCGATTGATTTTTCTGCGGTGACTACACCACACGACCGAGTAGCTGTAATCGCCACCCTACCCCTTACCTGTAACGAACAATGGCAACAACTGGCTGTAAATGAATTAGTTATGTTTAGTCAGGGTGCGATTGTATTGCGAGATTGTGTTCAGCCACCGCAATATATGAGTGTGGAAGAAGGCTTAGCAATTGCGCGCAAGGCAGGCGTAACGATGTGAAGGAGCTGATATTAGGTAATTTATTTGCTAATGTGCTGTAGCGAGCTATTGCCACAAAAATGATTTATCCGCTTACTTTTAAAGATTTCGGTATTCGACATATCTGCAGCGCTTTGATGAAACGGAAAAAAATTTAAATATTTATCATCCAAAATTTTGTTTTTTATCATCAGATGCTAATATTTTAATTGCATCCAGTTCAAAATATCGGCACAAAGATGGAGAGCATAAGTATTATCAACTTAGTTAAAAAATAATTTCTGCATAATAGCTTTTCATTACTTAAGCATAAAACGATATCACATTTTCTTCATTTTGCTGCTTAAACCAGATGGAAAAAGAATCCATGGTATTAAATGGTAGAAAAATAGATCATTTAAAAGCGAGCAGCATGACTTATGCAGCACTAATTCACTATACAAAAGAATGATTTAGAAGCTTTTATAAAAGCTAGTTTAAGATTGAACTATATCTAGATAAAATATAAACTATTTTATTTATTTTTATAAAAATCAAATAGTTACAAAACCTACCAATAAAAGCACAGGCCGGCATTTTTCTTTGCCGGCCTGTGCTTTTATTGGTGATAAACCTATATTCTAATAATAATTATACCAACATTACATAAATCCGTAAATCAGAATAGCAATCACTGCCACTGGAATAACGATTCGGCATAAAAATTTCCACCCAGCAAATATGACTGGACTTAAATTCAGTTCTTGCCGGATGGTTTCCTGTTTCATCATCCAGCCAGCAAAAATAATGGTACCCAGACCAGTTAATGGCAACATCAGTTTACTGGTGAGGTAATCCAAGCTGTCAAAAATATTTTTACCGAAAATAGTTACATCCTGCCATTCATTAAAAGACAACAGACAGGCAATACCCAATGCCCAGATAACCACGCTACTTACCAGAGTGGCGGATTTACGGCCTAGGTGCGTTTTTTCTTCCAACAGTTCGACTGTTGGTTCCAGTAATGAAATTGAAGATGTCAGTGCTGCAAAAGTGAGAAAAATAAAGAACAGAATACCGATGATAGTACCGCCAGCCATATTACCGAAAGCAATTGGTAAAGTCACGAAGATAAGGCCAGGGCCTTCACCCGGTTGCAAACCGTTGGCAAATACAAGAGGGAAAATGGCCATGCCGGATAACATGGCAACGATAACGTCCAGAATCACCACAGTACGAGCAGTAGAAATCAGATTAACATCTTTGCCCAGATAGGAGCCGTAGGCCATCATAATTCCCATACCAAGCGATAAACTGAAAAAGGCATGGCCAAGAGCCGCTAACACTGCTTTTCCGGTAATTGCGGACCAATTTGGGGTAAACAGGAAAGTGAATGCTCTACCAAAGGAAGGGCCGCTGACAACCGCCGCATAAATCACCAGACCAATCAACAAAACGCCCAACCCCGGCATCATGATTTTACAAGAACGCTCCAGACCGGCTCCTACACCCATGGCAACAATCAATGCAGTTGCAAACATAAACACTGTATGCCATGTAAGCAGATGACTTACACTACCGAGAAATTGCTGAAATACCTGACTGGTACCATCGCCATGCAGTCCTTTAAAGGTACCACTACCGGCCAGAAAGATATAATCGGTAGCCCAGCCACCAATCACGCTATAGAAAGACAGAATCAAGAATGAGCCTAAAACGCCGATAATCCCTACCCAGCGCCATGATTTAGAACGCCCTTCAGCAGCAGCTACATCTTCCATGGTATGAATCGGATTTTTCTGACCGCGGCGACCAATCAACCATTCCGCAACCAGAATCGGCAGGCCAATGATAAACATACATATCAGATAGGTCAGCACAAAGGCAGAACCACCCATCTGCCCTGCCATGTAAGGAAATTTCCAGATATTGCCCAGACCCACTGCCGAACCTGCTGCGGCAAGCATAAAGCCCATCCGCGAGCTCCATTGCGAATGCGATTTTTTCTTAGTTCCACCACTCATAACTGCCCACTGCTTCCTAAATCAAAATTTGATAGAAAATTCAACATTTAACTTTATATAGTCAAAATTTAATCGATAATCATGCCATGATTCTCTTTTTTGGACAAGTAATGATTGCTGTTGTCCTGTTTAAATGATTACAGATTTGATTATTTAGACAAAACGTCTATCAAACTCGTCAGTTCCAGTGCGAAGGTTGCTATTTTATTGAACCAAATCATTCCTGATTACAATATGCGATGCTGGAGTGCCGGTAATTTACTGCGTACTGATTGCAGAAAATCATTATTCAGCTCCGCGGTAATCACACCCTCACCTTCCGGCAAACAGGCCAGCACTTCGCCCCATGGATTAATGATCATGCTGTGACCAAAGGTACGGCGGCCGTTTTGATGTGTACCACCTTGTGCTGATGCGAGAAGATAGCATTGATTTTCAATTGCACGTGCGGTTATTAGCGTGTGCCAGTGCGCTTTACCGGTGGTATAGGTAAAAGCAGCGGGCAGTACAAGTACATCAAAAGGCAGTTGAGCCCGGAAGAATTCAGGAAAACGTAGATCGTAACAAATGCCTTGAGCTACGGAAACATCATCTACTTTTAACTGCGGCACATCCATGCCTCGCAAAATCGTATCCGCTTCTGCATAACTTTCATTGGCACCCACAAATCCAAACAGGTGCATTTTATGATAAAAGCCAAGCAGCTCACCAGCGCGGCCGTATACCATCATAGTGTTAAGCACTTTGGCTTTATCTGTGCTTTGTAATGGTATGGTACCGCCAAAGAGTACGATACCCAATTCAGCGGCCAGCGATTTTAAAGCGGTTTGCAACGGTCCATCGCCAAAGACTTCAGCCACCTTCACCTTATCAGTATCATTCTGCCCCATAATGGGCCAGTACTCTGGTAACACTACCCACTCAGCCCCAGCAGCCGCAGCTTGCCGCACCAGACGCTGCATAGACTGAATATTTTCCGCCACGTTCGTGCCAGAAACCATCTGCACAATGCCCACTGAGATGTTGTTCATATGTATCTCCTTAAACTGAATGCCGCTGCCAGAACTGTTGAATGAAAATTATTTATAGCCTCAACTTATTTTACATGCAAATTTTTTTAAGATATTTGACTGGCAAATAAATTTTTAAATTAGATTAAACACATGAATAAATGTTTGTCATACCTATTTTAATTAATATATTAATATTATTAGTTAATTTTAAAATCTGTTCAATTTTTTACTTTTAGTTTATTCTGTCACTAGAAATTGTCATTAATACAAAATAATAATTCTTTATTCACTACTATTATCAAAAAAAGGAATTTCTGCTAAAACTCTACTAGATTATCATCTTGTCAATGAAATGCCTTTCGGGCTGCTGAAGAGGTAATTATTCAAACAAACTACAATAAATTTGAGTATTATTGCATTACTAGAAACAGCTTTCTCAAAATTATTTAAAATCCTTATTCAAACGAACAGATTTATATTGAAAGTTTGTTTCAATTACAGCTAAAAATTAATATAAATAAAGCAATACCAAATTTGACAGTGCGCTACTTTCACCATCATTACTATAGACACAGATTCATTATCGAATATAAAAGCATTACCTAAATATATATTCTGGATGGTTTGAATTAACTGAATAACTAACTTAATAAAAATTAAGAGGATAAAAATGTGTTTGAAAGCCAATTACGACCAACAATAAAAAATACATCAGAAAATATTTAGAGCCATTGATAATTTTGATAGTTATATTATTCAAGCTGGTGGGTGTGCTGATAAAACCTACGTACTAATTGAGTCGTTAAAGTATTTTCTCCAGCATAGAATCAATGAATTACGTAAAAACAATTGAGGGCTATACTGATGGCCTGCTGCATGAAGAAATGTTTGGATAGAAGGAAAAACCAAGCCCGATGTAAAACTAACAGATAAACAAATAGATAAAAAATCAACAAGAGAAACTCAGCTATAAAAAAGATTCTGAACAGTGGCTTAGATTTATGACAGCAATGGATGACTTTTCAACAATGAGCACGATAAGCTGCAAACATTTCAATACAAAACGTATGATGGCACCAAGATAAAAATATAACAATGTAGCAATAATCTTGGGATATAACCTTAGGAGAAACAATAAAAATAATTTTAAAATTTTTTTTGCCAGTCTGTCTCTAGAGCCAGAATAAACCGTATACGGAAGAGGAAACCAGAAAATTGGAGAATAGCCGTAATCTGTTTTATACCGCCTGCTCTCGCGCACGGAAAAAACTTTGGATTCTTTATTTGGATGATATTAATGATATCGAAGATAACTTGAAGAAGCTGTTTACATCTATTAAGCCTTTTAAGTATCAGGGATAGCTGCTGGGGTAATGGCAATCTAATCGTTCATTATGGTTTCTAAAGAGTGAAGGCACTTTGGCAAGACTGAATAATGCTTGTTGAAATATGGCGAAAATCCGCACAGCCTGAAGTTTGGAATAGCAGGCAGGCGGAAAACTGATTGAATTCAGGGAGATATTTTAGGCTGGCTTTAGCTGGCAATGCAGGCAGATTCCGGTAAGTACGATGTGTTCATCATTCAATATGAAACCATTGTCGGCTGCACGCCGGCGTAGAGCTGCCCATTCAGAGCTCAGGCTTTGTTCATCCACAGTACCGCACTGGTTGCAAACCAGTACAAAATCGTTGTGGTGGATGTCATCTTCATGACAATCACTATCACATTCATGCTGCACATGGCGACAGAGAATATAACCGTTTACCGCTGGTATTTTATGCAATACACCCTGCTCTGCCCAAAAGTCTAATGCGCGATAGGCAGTTGGCGGAGCGATGGTGCTGCTGCTGTGTTGCTGCATGTGTGTCAGTACTTGATAAGCTTTAATGACACCGCTCATGTTTAATACAATATCCAGAACTTGTTCGCGCAATTGGGTGATGGTGACGCTGTGCTGGACACATTGAGCAATGATGCGGGCTTTTTCTTCAGCTTTGGACTGCCACACGGTCTTACTACTCATTCTAATCAGCCTCAATCCAAATCACGGGTTACACTTAGGCCGGCAAATGTTTGTGCTACAGGCATAATTTCAATGTGGTTTACATTCATATGAGCTGGTGTCTGATAGAGCCATAACACGGTATTGGCGATGTCTGCTGGTTGCAGATAGCTGATGTGTTCGTATACAGCCGCAGCTTGCTGCTCATCGCCGCGAAAACGGACATTAGAAAATTCAGTATCGCCACACAGGCCCGGGGCGATATTGGTGACACGTATGCGGGTACCGGCCAGATCGGTACGTAGATTGAGGCTGAACTGGCGCACAAAAGCTTTGGTGGCACCATAAACATTGCCGCCTTTATACGGCCAAGAACCAGCAGTTGAGCCAAGGTTGATGATATAACCGGCATTTTTGGCTACCATGCGTGGCAGTATCTGACGGGTAACATAGGTTAAACCAAGAATATTGGTATGAATCATGGTTTCCCAGTCGGCATAGTTTGCTTCCTGAGCGGGCTCCATACCCAATGCCAGACCCGCATTATTCACCAATAAATCGATATCTGCCCATGTGCCTTGCAGGGAGGCCAGCGCGTTATCTACACTTTGTTTGTCGGCAACGTCCATGTGCAGGGGTAAAAAGGTGGTACCCAGCTCGGCTTGTAATTGGTGTAGTTTTTCCAACCGCCGCGCCGCACCGATAACTTGATATCCGGCACGAACCATTACCCGACACATTTCGGCACCAAAACCGGCAGAAGCACCTGTAATTAATATAGCCATATCTGTACCTTTTCCTGTTGTCTGTTTCAGAATTGATTCCGGTGTTTACTCTAATGTTAGCACGTTCCGCTGTGTTGTCTAAGTTACTCAGCAGTCAGGTTTATCGGCAAGATAACAAAAACCCCGTTATTGCTAACGGGGTAATCAATGTTAGTACAATAATCAGAGAGACTGCTGCATCGCCCATGAACGTAACGCACGAGCGTCACTAACACGGGTGGTGGAGCTTGGAGAATTAAGCAGCACGATGGTCACGGGTTGATTTTGTACACTGGTAAGCAGCACCATGGAGCGGCCAGCTTCACGGATATAGCCAGTTTTCTGTAGAGCAATCGGCCATACACCTTCACGTACCAGTGCGTTGGAATTATGATACTGCTCTACGCGGCCATTACTGGTATAAACTGAGCCGGAATTATCAGTGGAATATTGTCTGATAAGCGGATATTGGCTGGCGCCACGTACCAACAATGCCAGATCGCGTGCAGTAGCCTGATTACGCGGGTCGAGGCCGGTTGGTTCGTAGAAACGTGCATTATTCATACCCAGCTCGGCTGCTTTGCGATTCATGGCTTCTACAAATGCCGGCATTCCTCCTGGATAAGTGCGTGCCAGCGCATGGATAGCACGATTTTCACTGCTCATCAGTCCGATGTGGAGCAATTCGCGCCGCGTCATCACTGTGCCAACAGATAGACGGCTGGTGGAGTTTTTCAGCCGGTCTATTTCAGCATCGGTGATGGTAATCGGCTCGTTCATATTCTGATTGGCATCCAGCACCACCATGGCGGAGAGAAGCTTGGATATGGAAGCAATGGAACGAACTTGATTAATATTTTTTTGATAAAGGATTTCTCCGGTTTGATTGTTCATAATCAAGGCCGATTGTGAACTTAATAAAGGACCGGCAATTTGTGCGCGAGCTTCCAGATTGGCATCTGGGTGGTTACTGATAAATGAGCTGAGGGTGTCAGACTGGCCACCGGCCTGTTTTTGTTCGATAAATCTGCCGAGAACATCTAGATCACCGGCTACCGTAGGTACGGCAAAAAACAGGCTACTGCTTAACAAGCTTACCCACTGCCAGCGACGCAGACAAGATAAACGTGACATGATAACTTCCTTTTTGACCCTGTGTGAGGGTTATATAATTCTCTATTAGTTGCTTATTCTGAACGTACGAAAGGTGCGGCTAGGCTACACCTATGGTTGAGAGGCGTGTTTAAACGTACAAATTATCAGTACGAAATTTTGTTTCTCTTATTGATTATAAGGCAATTTCAATCACGGCCGGTATTTTCTGAGCCAATTTAATTGTTTAAAAGCTGTTTATAAACGATATTTTAATTAGTTTTGCATTGCTAAACTGATTTCACAAGTGGATAAAACAACATCAGCATTTGGTTTGATATCAAGCTAATAACATTATATACTCGTTTTTTGGCCGGATCTGGGCAATTTGCGCTTTAGACATCTGGATCGGCTTTCGCTATAAGCTCTTTTTTCTGATGAAAACCTGTTTATGAGTAAAGAAATTCGTTATTGTTCGTTTTGCGGGAAACCGGAAAACGAAGTTAAAAATCTGATTGAAGGTGACAACGCATTAATCTGTAATGAATGCGTGGATACATGCAACGACATGCTACATAATGCAGGTGCTTCTTCTGCAGAAAAATTTAAGCCGGCAGGTGGTACTGATACCGACAGCGGCCTAGACAAGCTGCCAACACCGGCGGAAATTGTGGCGAATCTGGATCAATATGTAATTGGACAGGAAACGGCCAAAAAATCACTGGCTGTGGCTGTATACAATCATTATAAACGCCTGCGTTTTGGCAAAGAAGAAGGACAGGTAGAGCTGTCTAAATCCAATATTCTTCTGATTGGACCAACCGGTTCCGGTAAAACGCTGCTAGCACAAACGTTGGCTCGTAAGCTTGATGTGCCGTTTGTGATGGCAGATGCCACAACCCTTACTGAGGCCGGCTATGTGGGTGAGGATGTAGAACAGATTATTACTAAATTGCTAAGCAAATGCGATTTTGATGTACAGAAAGCGCAAAGAGGTATTGTATATATTGATGAAATCGATAAGATTTCTCGCAAAAGTGATAATCCTTCTATTACTCGGGATGTATCTGGGGAAGGCGTACAACAGGCATTGCTTAAATTGGTGGAAGGTACGGTGGCTTCAGTACCGCCACAAGGCGGCCGTAAGCATCCTAATCAGGAATTCATTAATGTTGATACCACGAATATTCTGTTTATTTGTGGTGGTGCATTTGCTGGTCTGGAAAAGGTAATTCGTCAGCGCACAGAAAAAGGTGGTATTGGTTTTGGTGCGGCGGTACACAGTAAAGATGAAAATACCAATGTCAGTGAGTTATTTCAGACTGTGGAACCAGAAGATCTGATTAAATTCGGGTTGATTCCTGAGCTGATTGGCCGTTTGCCGGTGATTGCTACGCTGGCAGAACTGGATGAAGATGCTTTGATTAATATTCTGACCGAACCGAAAAATGCTTTAATCAAGCAGTTTCAGGCATTATTTGCTATGGAAGGTGTGGAATTACAAGTACAGCCTTCCGCCCTGCAAGCAATTGCCAAACTGGCTATGGCGCGTAAAACTGGTGCACGTGGCCTGCGCTCCATTGTGGAAAAGGCATTGCTGAATACAATGTATGCTCTGCCGGATTTAACCGATGTGAAAAAGGTAGTGGTAAATCAAGATGTGATTGATAAAGGTGCAGAGCCTGAATGGTTACTCGCGGATGGTAGTGTTTATAAAAGTCCAAAATAATCTAGATTTATCCAAATATAAAAAACCGTCTGAATTATGCCATTCAGACGGTTTTTTAATGGATTCAGATAGTACATCGGTAGTAGGCTAAATCAGTCTGGCTTATACGCTGTGATGCAATACCTTATGGATCTTTTTTTCAAACCAATAATTTAATATCTGCTTTGCACAATTTTATAGATAGCGGCCAAACCATAAAACTTTGCCAATAATCTGCACATCGTCACTTTCGCTATCCAGCCTGATTTCGAAACTTGGATAGGCTTCGTTTGCAGAAATCACATTTACCACATTTCCCGGCATCAGCTGCAGACGTTTTACCAATAAGTTGTCGTTGATACGCAATACATACAAGCCATCACGGCGGATATGATTCATTTGCTGCACCAATATGGTATCGCCATCATTTAATACGCCTTCCATGGAGTCGCCTTTAACCGATATAACTGATAAGCCGCTCACTTCGGGGCTAATCATTGCGTTTATCCAGTCCTTGCGAAATGCCATGGTAAACATCGGTTTTTCGTTATCCACTAGACTACCGTGTCCGGCAGCAGCTTCAATGGCATAACGCGGCACATAGACAAAGTCATCAGCATTCACTGGATTACCTAGTGTATCGTGTGCCGCCTGTGTAGGCTGCTCGGGAAAAGGCTCTCCTTCTCCGGTGAGCAGCCAGTCGATACTGCATCCCTTCAATTCTTTGATACGTTTCAGGGTTTCTGCTTTAGGTAGACCGCCTTCATGCCAGATTCGGCTGAATCCGGCCATGGTCATGTCTATGTCTGTGGCAATTTTGGATTGACGCTCCCCTGGCCAGAGTGAAGCCAGACGATCCTTAAATGTTTGCATGCACAAACTCCAGCAATTATTAGAAATAACGTTATTAAATTTGTTTTTATTATACAACAATTTTAAAAAAATAAATACTAAATTAATTTTCAAGAAATTTTTAGGTTGTTTATTTATTTTTTTCTAAGTAATATAGCAAAAAATAAATAAATTATTAGATTTATCTAATTTATGGAGTCAATCATGAATGTGTTGAAGACTGTCGGGTTGGTGGCTGTATTGTTATTACTGGGCAATTTTCGCCCTACTCCGGCCGGTGCCATGGCTGCACCAGCTTCATTTACACAAGTGCTGAATTGTCAGTATCTGGCACAACTGGCCTATACCGAGATGAATACAGTACAGATAGAAGCAGCCAAAAGCTGCGATCAGCGCGAAGCTGCCCGTGACTGGCTTAGTACATATGGCAAGATGAACCATACTGAGTTAGCTAAAGCCATGGTAGATGAAGCATCCTGAATGATAAACTTTTTATCGGCAGCAATTGAGTGTCTCACTGTACGCTAACAATTGTGAATTGGTATAAGCTGTTTGAATATTCTGATTAAATAATTAAAGCCGGCTACCCACATGGGAGCAACCGGCTTGACATACTGAGAATAGCTATATCTTTTTGGTTTTGGTTTGTTTTACCAATGATGATTTATCAGCTATTTATTTGATAGTTTTGTTAGTAGCTGTTGATGGATACCACCAAAGCTGCCGTTGCTCATTACCAGAATATGATCGCCCTGCTTAGCTTCTTCTACAATGGCCGCGATTAGTGACGGCATATCCTGAAATACTTCCACTTTGTTTTGCAACGGACTTAATGCTGTTGCTACATCCCAGTCCACACCACCGGCATAGCAGTATACTTTATCGGCCTCGGCCAAACTGGTGGGCAATGCTGATTTCATGGTACCCAGTTTCATAGTATTAGAACGCGGCTCCAATACAGCCAAAATACGGGCATCAGTGACTTTCTGGCGTAAGCCAGCAATGGTGGTCGCAATAGCGGTGGGATGATGAGCAAAATCATCATATACGGTAATATTGTTGACGACGCCCTTGATTTCCATGCGTCGTTTGACATTCTGAAAACGTGACAGTGCGGCGCATGATTGCTCTACGGTCACACCTACATGCCGAGCGGCAGCAATGACAGCCAGCGCATTCATGCGGTTATGCTGTCCAAGCAGTTGCCATTCGATATGGCCGACTTTCTGCTGATGAAAAAGCACATCAAAACCACCTGTTTTAGACACTTCGCCTACCTGCCAGTCTTTACCAGAGCCAAAGCCTTCTACTTGAGACCAGCAGCCTTGTTGTAATACTTCGGATAATGCTTGGGATTCATCGTTGACTACAATTAGTCCTTCGCTGGGGATGGTACGTACTAGATGGTGAAACTGGGTCTGGATGGCAGACAAATCAGGAAATATGTCGGCGTGATCATATTCCAGATTATTGAGAATGGCGGTACGCGGGTGATAATGAACGAATTTACTGCGTTTATCAAAAAATGCGGTATCGTATTCGTCGGCCTCGATTACAAAAAACGGGCTGGTTTCGGCGCGGCTATCAGCCTGTGTAGCCGGCGGAATTTGTGGCAGTCTTGCAGACACAGCAAAATTTTGTGGTACACCGCCTATCAGAAAACCAGGCGCAAGACCGGCTTCTTCTAGTACCCAGGCCAACATGCTGGCAGTGGTGGTTTTCCCATGGGTGCCGGCTACGGCTAATACCCAGTGCTGTTGCAATATGTTTTCAGCCAACCATTGCGGCCCTGAGGTATAAGGCAGATTACGATTAAGAATGGCTTCGACCACCGGCATGCCGCGACGTGCAACATTGCCGATGACGTAGATATCTGCCGGATAGTTATCCAGCTGTGCTGCTTCAAACCCTTCTACCACATCTATACCTAAATCAGCCAGCTGGGTACTCATAGGCGGATACATTTTGGCATCACAACCGGTAACGCGGTAGCCAGCCTGTTTGGCAATGGCAGCAAGGCCTCCCATAAATGTGCCGCCAATTCCGATAATGTGGATATGCTGCATTTTTTATCTCTGCGCGCTAAAAACCAGCATTATAGACCGTTGTTAATATCTGTGACGCGTCTGTTTTGCGTTTTTGCAGCGGATAGCCATAAAAATGATTTTTGGCGTACTGAGATGTTTTTTATGTGTGCTAAGTAAGTATGTACTGATAGCTATGTATCCGAACTCTTCATTCACAACATGAAATTATTAATAGTGAGCTGCATATCTGCTAACGGAATGCTATCAGCTCAGGAAGCGCTGATGATGTAACGTTGCAGTATATTTTTCAGATTATTTTTTTGCCATTTGGCGGCTAATATAAAGTTTGGAATTTTAAAAGTGTATTTTTGCTGCTCATAAATAAACGTTAATTCACCTCTGAAAAAGCCTGTTTTGTAGCTTAGATTGGTAATTTTGGTCATCGGAATAACGGTTATAGATTCAGATAAATTGGCGTTAGCCGTTAGACCAATGAGAATGATTTTTTCTGCATTAAAATAAATCAGAATATGCCTAATAAATAAAGTTGCCAATCCAGATAGTAAAGCATATTGCCAAGCTTTGGCATTAATCATGCCATAGATGATTGAAGACTGATCTAAAGGTGGTAATTGGTGCTGTATGAAATAAGTCTTAATGTTTTCTAGTTTTAAACCGTTTCCCATGATGTTTCCTTATTAAATTGATATTCTTTTGTAATATTATATTCCTATATGCTTTTTATTTAAACTAAAGAGGATGAATGTTGTGCTTTTATTTTTTGGCAGCAGTGGATATTTTTTAGCCTAAACAATCATGTCTGCCATCAACTTATTGGAACTGATTAATCTAGCTATGCTTGCATTGCTATAGTCTAAGAAGATGTTAGCAGGAAAATAAATTTCTGAAATAGCGCATTGGAAAGTCTGATTAGAAATATCCACACGATAGAAATAGCTAATCTGATTGTCTTTATTTTTTAAAAATAGGTTTATCAAAAGCTGTCATGGCGGGGATAAATACACATTATTCCTGTAAATATTGGGATGTTACTGCACATAAACTGTGGATAACTAATTTAGGCAGTTGTTATAATGAAATTTTATTTCGCTGCTTAAAATTTAAGCAACTCCCTGCCATGTGTTTTGATTCCTGCTTGTTTGGCTCTCAATCTGTCAAGGATGATTGCTCTGCAGTAATGAAAAACACTATTTAGCAGATGTATTCTGGCCTATAGTTCTCAACAGGTTGGTATATGAGGTGGATGAATCTGGCTAATCAACAAGCTTTCCACATATAAAAACTGCCTTGCGATGCAAGGCAGTTTGAATGGTAACAACTGAATTTAGTGTTCTTCAGGTTTGGTTTCCTGTGGTGCTTTTTCCAGCAGCGCTTTGATGGACAAACGCACACGGCCGCGATCGTCGATTTCTAAAGCTTTTACTTTTACTTGCTGACCAATTTGTAGGTAGTCACTAACATTTTTTACACGCTCGTGGGAAATCTGGCTGATGTGCACCAGACCATCTTTGCCTGGCATAACAGATACAATAGCACCCACATTGTTATCCAAAATCTTGATTACTGTGCCATCGTACACTTTGCCCACTTCCACTTCAGCCGTAATTTCTTCAATACGACGTTTAGCGGCTTCACCAGCTTCACTGGTAGTAGCTGCAATGGTAATGGTGCCATCTTCAGCAATATTGATTTCGGTACCGGTTTCGGCAGTGAGGGTACGGATGGTTTCGCCGCCTTTACCAATTACATCGCGGATTTTGTCTTGATGGATTTTCATGGTAAATAATCGCGGTGCATGGGCAGATAATTCCTGCGGCCCTTCTACGGCTTCCTGCATCTGGGTCAGAATTTTCAGACGTGCCTCTTTTGCCTGTGCCAGTGCAATCTGCATAATTTCTTTGGTAATACCTTGGATCTTGATATCCATTTGCAAAGCAGTAACGCCGCTGGTGGTACCGGCTACTTTGAAATCCATATCGCCGAGGTGGTCTTCGTCGCCAAGAATGTCGGTCAGAACGGCAAATTTGTTACCATCCAGTATTAAACCCATAGCGATACCAGCTACATGGCTTTTCAGTGGAACACCGGCATTGAGCAAGCTCAGGCAACCAGCGCAAACGCTGGCCATGGAAGATGAACCGTTGGATTCGGTAATTTCAGATACCACGCGCATGGTGTAGCTGAAGTCTTCCACATCTGGCAGCACAGCCAGTAAGGCACGTTTAGCCAGACGGCCATGACCGATTTCACGGCGTTTTGGTGCACCCATGCGCCCCACTTCACCGGTAGAGTATGGCGGGAAGTTGTAATGCAACATGAAGCGGTCGGTATATTCGCCACTCAGTGCATCAATAATCTGTTCGTCACGCTGTGTACCCAGAGTGGCTGTAGCCAAAGATTGGGTTTCGCCGCGGGTGAATAAAGCTGAACCGTGGGTACGGGGTAAAACACCGGTCTGAATATTAATCGGGCGCACGGTACGGGTATCACGGCCGTCAATACGCGGCTGGCCTTCAAGAATCTGTCCACGTACAACTTCTTTTTCTAAATCTTTGAAAATTCCCCGAATCTGATTGGCTAGCAGTGTATCGGTTTCTTCGGTAATCAATGCGCCCTCTACTGCGGCCCAAGCTTCGTCGAGCTTGGCAGTGCGTGCCTGCTTCTGTTTGATTTTAAAAGCAGCATCAATGGTAGCTCCGGCAAGTTCGCGTACACGAGCAATCAGTGTATCGTCGGTGGCCGGTGGCTGCCAGTCCCATATTTCTGGATTAACTTCATCGGCAAATTCGTTAATGGCACGGATAGCCGCCTGCATTTGGTCGTGACCGTAAACTACGGCACCAAGCATGGTTTCTTCAGACAGTACATCGGCTTCAGATTCCACCATTAATACGGCTTTTTCGGTACCCGCCACGACTAGATCTAGCTGAGATTGTGCCAACTGTGCTTTAGTAGGATTGAGTACGTATTCTCCATTTACGTAACCAACGCGGGCTGCACCAATCGGGCCTGCAAATGGTACGCCAGTCAGCAGTAGAGCTGCGGATGCACCTAACATGGCTGGTATATCAGAGTCGATTTCAGGGTCAATGGATACCACCATAGCCACAATCTGAATATCGTTGAAAAAACCTTCAGGAAATAATGGACGTATTGGACGATCTATCAGGCGGCTGGTAAGAATTTCTTTTTCGCTTTGTTTGCCTTCCCGTTTAAAAAAGCCGCCAGGAATTTTACCGGCTGCATAAGTGCGCTCGAGATAATCTACGGTGAGCGGAAAAAAATCTTGTCCGGGTTTAACTTCTTTTGCTGCAGTAACGGCTACCAGTACTACGGTATCACCCATAGAAATTTTGACCGCACCTGCTGCTTGACGGGCAATTTCACCAGTTTCAAGAGTAACGGTCTGATTTCCATACTGAAAGGTTTTTATGTGTTTATTGAACATGCTGAACTTTCTGTTTCAGTTTCTGCAAAAGTCGCACCTGCTAAAAAACCTAACAATGTATACGCTTTGTACATACACATGGGTAGGGTTTCTGGCCGGGCGAGGTTTGCAAATGATGGTTGATTGGGATTAATGGGGTTGTGGTAACCCTCAATACGCTTTGTATTATGGGTAAATTCTAACATATATTTTTTAGCTTATCTCTAACCTGATGTCTACTAGTTAGTAGAACCGGTTTTTGCAGGTATTTTTGGTCTTTTTTGGCGGAAAAGAGCGGATATTTATGCTGATCGTACTTTTTACCAATTTGTGCGCATATTAATTGGATTGGGTTATATGTTAGAATTAATGTGATTGATGTTAATTTTATTGGTTCAACCGGATTGGCTGTACCTGTTTTAATGGGGAATGATAATTATGTCCGAACTTTTGTATAAAAAACCAACTGACAGTGATGTATTGCTTTCGGTGGTCATGCATCCGGAAGATACCAATGCTAATAATACGATTTTCGGCGGCCGTATTCTGGCGCTGATGGATCAGGCGGCCTATGCCTGTGCCTGTAAGCATGCGCGCTGCGTAACAGTAACGGCAGCGATTAATACAGTCAATTTTCGTACGCCTATTTATGTGGGAGATCTGGTATCCATTAAGGCCCGGGTAAATTATGTGGGAAAATCATCGATGATGATTGGTATCCGTGTGGAAGCGGAAAATCTGATTAACGGAGATATTCGCCACAGTAATTCTAGTTATTTCACTATGGTGGCGATTGATTCTGCTACCGGTAAGCCGCAAACTGTACCCGGGCTGATTTTGGAAACACCAAATGAGGTACGCCGTTTTGTGCGTTCGTATACGCGTAAAATAGAACAGCAGGAAAGTTTGAAAGAGTTTCAGGCCAAAGCTTTTCATTTAAGTAAAGACCATCTGGACTGGTGCCAAACTCAGAATGCGCGTTTAAATCCTGATTTATATAATGAAATAGGCTGATTTTTACTGGCCTGTGCTTTTTCGTTTCAGCCAAGGGTAAGCACAGGCCTTGTCTGTTTCAACGATAAGACAGGATGTGCCGTATATATAGTTTTCTGCCTACTGCCTGCATTGATGGCAAAATAAATATAGGGTGGACTTTGGTTGGGGATAATTTTTTACAAGTTACTATAGAATTAAAAAAAGCCGTCTTGTAATCAAGACGGCTTTTTTAGCAATATATCATGCTTATTTACGCAGACCCAGACGGCCAATCAGCTCGCGGTAGGTATCCGGTTTGGTACGACGGATATACGCCAGCAGACGACGACGGGAACTTACCATTTTCAATAGACCACGACGGCTGTGATGATCTTTAGGATTAGCTTTGAAGTGGCCGGTAAGGTCGTTAATACGGAAGGTCAGCAATGCGATTTGTACTTCAGAAGAACCAGTATCGCCTTCGGTACGCTGATAATCTTTTACGATTTGTGCTTTTTGTTCAACAGATAACATGTAATTCACTCTATTAAAAAAGCCTTTCGGCAGACAAGTTGGCCAAGCTAACAATGATGTCTGACAACGGCCAACTCCAACTAGGTATTTAGCTCTCTACATTGGTGCTCATCAGACGCAGTACTTTGAGACGGCTGCTGGCAGCCTGATACTGAACCAACCCGATGAAGCGGCCACTGGCGGCATAAATACGCAAGGGGCACATTGTGCCATAATTTTGTCCGGAATGCACGGCTATCCCGTGCTGCAATTGCAAAATTTCTTTATCGCTAAGTGTGGCTGCCGGTAAATGTTGTACCAGCACATCGCTGGGAAGCAGCCAATTATCACGTGCTGATTCATCCAGACTGCTGATAACGGCAAGGGTATGGGTCTGGTCGATACTAAACCCAGCGGTAGCGGTACGACGTAGTGCTGTCAGATGAGCCACTGTCCCCATATGCTGAGCTATATCTTCAGCTAGAGTGCGGATGTAGGTACCTTTGCTGCAGCGCACGTTGATAATCAGTGTAGGATAGGCAAATTCTACAATATCAATCTGATAAATGGTTACCTGCCTGCTTTTGCGTTCGATGGTAATGCCGGCGCGTGCATATTCATACAATGGTTTGCCCTGATGTTTGATGGCCGAATACATGGGTGGTGTCTGGGTTATTTCACCACTGAAAGCAGCGATGGCAGACTGCACCTGTGCCAGTGTGATGTGGGTATCGGCTGTAGCCACAACTTCGCCTTCTGCATCGCCGGTACTGGTGGCGACGCCAAGTTGTAATGTTGCTGTATAAGCTTTGTCTGCATCAAGCAGATACTGGGCAAATTTAGTGGCTTCTCCAAAACACACCGGCAGTAGACCGGTGGCCAGCGGGTCGAGTACACCAGTGTGTCCTGCTTTGACGGCACCATATAAAAAGCGCGCCCGCTGTAAAGCGCTGTTGCTGCTCATGCCTCTGTCTTTGTCCAGCAGCAGTACACCACTGAGAGCACGTTTGCGTCCGCTGATATGTGTATTCATGATGATTCGGGGGGAATTTGGTTTACTTTGTTCAGGCGCGTGCATCATAACACGGTTTCTGCGGCTGTCTGGTATGTGTATCTATTGCCAACAGGGATAAGTAGCGCTTACGCTTGAAAGGGCTAAGTTTGCAAATTGATGTGTTGTCTTAATTCGTGGTTTGTTGCTGTTAGGCTGGTTTTAAGATGTTCTGGCTGATGCTGAAGCAGGATAAGAATTAGTATTAATCAATTATTTAAAATCTGCTATGAATTCTTAAACATATATTGTATCTGGCATTAATTTATTCTTACGCAAAGGCTTTGTTTAGAGTTACAATTATTTAAGTTTTACTGCTGGTATTGCAAGGGAGCATCTGTCAGAATCTCTGCCAGAGAATTTATACGTTAGTCCTGATTCAGGCGGCAATTAGTCGGTGTGACGGGGGAAATTCACTCTGTTAATTAATTTGATTGTCATTTTCATTCAGGATGATGCTGACGCTGGTATTGATTCTATTTGGTGATTGATTTTTTAGGTTCTACCGGTCTAACTTCTGACAACAGAAACTAACAGGCCAAACACTTCTTCTTTACTGAATGAAAAGGGTTCATTATGAAAGCAGCCGTAGTAACAAAAGACAAAAAAGTGGCCATTCAGGACAAAGCTGTCCGTCCGCTGAAAGCCAATGAAGCATTGCTGAAAATGGAATGTTGCGGGGTTTGTCACACTGATTTGCATGTAAAAAATGCAGATTTTGGTGATGTGACTGGTGTAACGCTGGGACATGAAGGCATTGGTGTGGTTACTGCTGTCGGTGAAGATGTCACTTCGCTGAAAGTAGGCGATCGTGCCAGTGTGGCCTGGTTTTTTGAGGGCTGTGGGCATTGCGAATACTGCAATAGTGGCCGTGAAACATTCTGTCGTGAAGTTAAAAACGCCGGCTATACTGTAGACGGTGGTATGGCGGAAGAATGTATCGTGGTAGCAGACTATGCGGTGAAGGTACCGGATGGTCTGAGTTCTGAAGCAGCCAGCAGTATTACCTGTGCCGGTGTGACCACTTACAAGGCTATTAAAGTATCTCATATTCAACCTGGCCAGTGGATTGCGATTTATGGTTTAGGCGGTCTGGGCAATCTGGCTTTGCAATATGCTAAGAATGTATTTAATGCCAAAGTGATTGCTATTGATGTGAATGAAAAACAACTTGAATTGGCTCGCGAGATGGGTGCGGATATGACCCTGAATCCGGCTAAGGAAAAAGTTGAAGATATCATTCAGGAAAAAGTAGGCGGTGCATATGCTGCGGTGGTGACTGCTGTGGCTAAATCTGCGTTTAATTCAGCCGTTGCTGCTGTACGCGCTGGCGGACGCATTGTGGCAGTAGCTCTGCCTGTAGACACCATGGATTTGAATATTCCGCGTCTTGTTCTTGATGGTATTGAGGTAGTAGGCTCACTGGTGGGTACTCGTGAAGACTTGCGTGAAGCATTCCAGTTTGGTGCTGAAGGCAAAGTAGTACCAAAAGTAACCATGCGTCCGCTGGAAGACATCAATGATATTTTCGATGAAATGGCCGCAGGTAAGTTTACTGGCCGAATGGTGATTGATTTTAAAAATGCCTGATTGAGGCAAAGTTATAAAAAAGCCATAGTTTGACTATGGCTTTTTTTGTTGTCGAATGAGCAAAATTAACAGGCTTCGCCAACTTGTACGCCGTTTAGGATATCTTGCGCGGAAGCGAGACTAGCAACCAGTTGTTGTGCTGCCTGAAATTCCGGTGCCTGCATGATGGCTTTGTAATCCGCCACATTCCCTTTACCGGCAATCATTTGCCAGCGTTGTGCCAGCCGGCTATTTTCTGGCCACTGAAAATCGTTTAACAAAGTATCTACCCAATCTGGTTTGTTGCAGACCAGTGCGATATCACAGCCGGCAGTAAAAGCATGAGCTGCACGCTGGCGAATATCTCCTGCAATGCTGGCACCCTCCATGGTTAAATCATCTGAAAAAATCACACCATCAAAGTGCATTTTGTCTCTTAGCACACCTTGCAACCAAAGTGTGGAAAAACCAGCCGGTTCGGTAGGGTCAACTTTAGGATAAACCACGTGTGCAGGCATCAGTGCCGGCATGCCATGATGAATCAAATCGTTAAACGGCTGAATATCATCAGCCCATAATTCATCCCAATTACGGTTGTCCTGAGGAAGAGTCAAATGACTATCTCCACTGGCGGCACCGTGTCCGGGAAAATGTTTGCCGCAAGTAGCCATGCCGCCACGGGCCAGGCCACGCTGTAAAGCAAGTGCCAGAAAACTGACAACAGCTGGTTGCTGATGAAAGCTGCGGTTACCAATCACTGCACATTCGCCCCAGTCTAGATCCAATACCGGTGTAAATGATAAATCGATACCACAAGCGCGTAATTCTGTGGCCAGTACCCAGCCTACTGTTTCAGCCATTTTATCAGCCATGGCCGCGCCATGCTGTTCCCAGCACTGCCCCAGTGTCCGCATCGCCGGCAAACGAGTAAATTCCGGAATAAAACGCTGTACCCTCCCCCCTTCGTGGTCAACTGCAACGATGAGCTCGGGTGTGCGTAGGGCTTTAATTTCGGCCACAAGTGCAGTGAGCTGTGCACGAGACTGATAATTACGCCGGAATAGAATCACGCCACCAATGGCGGGATGGCTTAAACGTCTGCGTTCTACTTCGCTCAGATGAAAAGCTTCCACATCGGCCATAATCGGGCCGCGTACTGTTACCGGAGTTTGTGCTGACAACATAGAATGATTCCAGAACCTTTAATAATTGAATTAGTAGCTGTGACAAAATTTAAAATGATGGGACAACATGATGAATCCGGTCTGAACACAAAAGTCAGTCGATAGATTAATTTACGCCTGTATACACATTGAATTGACAAGACGGTTTACCCCGCCAAATATTTTTAGTGTACTTTTAGGGCAGTATCAAAGCGATATACAAAGTATTATTGGCTCGCCGGATGAGTAAAGGGACACTTTTTCCGCTTTCCTGTACTGCCTGCTCGAAATCCTTCTCATTGTGTACCAATTTTGAACCAACAGCGACAATGACATCCCCGCGACGTAAATCAACCTGTGCAGCTAATTTGCTAACATCTTCAATCACCAGCCCTTTACTGCTTGCACGCAGCTCCAGACCAAGGTGTTGTTCTAAAAAATTATCACCGTCAGTAGGCATAATGTCGCTGGCTGCACTAGATGGAACACTGGTGGCTGGTGACATATTATCCAGTGTTACCTTAATATCCTGTTTTCGGCCTTTACGCCATATCCCGAGAATAATTTGTTTCCCAGGCGGCAGCAGTCCGACTCTGACCGGTAAATCACTGGAGGTTTCTAGTTCTTCTCCATTAACACTTTCAACAATGTCACCGGGTTGCAGACCTGATCTGGCTGCTGGTCCGCCGGCTACTACCTGTGTAATCAGCGCGCCATTAGCCTTGTTGAGCCCAAAAGATTTGGCCAGATTGTAGTTCACTTCCTGAATAACCACACCCAGACGTCCGCGCTGTACTTTACCGGTGGTTTTTAGCTGTTCAGCCACATTCATGGCTACATCTATCGGAATGGCAAAAGAGATGCCCATAAAGCCGCCACTACGACTGTATATCTGGGAATTGATGCCAACTACCTGACCTTTTAGGTTAAATAGGGGACCACCTGAATTGCCCGGATTAATGGCTACATCTGTTTGAATAAATGGGGTGTAGTTCTCTTCTGGCAGGCTACGCCCTTTGGCAGAAACGATACCGGCAGTTACACTGTTGTCAAAACCGAATGGTGCACCAATAGCCGCTACCCACTCTCCAACTTTCAATTCTTTCGGATTGCCAGGCTGCACAACTGGCAAATTATCCGCATTGATTTTCAATAAAGCCACGTCAGACTGAGGATCTGCACCAATCAATTTTGCCTGAAATTCCCGTTTATCGTTTAGCAAAACTTTAATGTTGTTCATGCCATTGACAACATGTGTATTGGTGAGAATATAGCCATCCTTACTAATGAAAAAACCTGAGCCGAAATTGTATTCATCATCATTTGTCTGTGGCGTCTGAGGCACATTAGGTAACAGATGTTTGAAATATTCGTAAAACGGGTCATTATCGGGCAGCGTATCGGAGCTGCTTTCAATGTCGCCGTCAAGGCTGCGGTTATCTCGGGTGGCCTGTATGTTTACCACGGCGGGACCCTGCTGGTCTACCAGCCGAGTAAAATCAGGCAACAGCATGGCTACCTGATTGCTGTTACCATCAGTGCCGGCAGGTATTTCTTTTACAAAACCCTGATTGGCTGTTTTGCCAAACCAGTGCTCCAGCCGGTCACACCCAGCTGCCGCCAACAACGCTGACAAAATTGCCGTCAACATATATTTGCGATTTATCCGCATCAACTTCCCTATCTTGTTTGTTTTCTTACACAAGCGGTGATCAATAATATTGTAACGAAAAGAGGCGTAAAGTTACTTAATCAGACAGTTAAAGTTGCCTTCGCCGGATATTCGCATAAATCATTTATCAAACAGCGTTCGCAGTCAGGTTTACGTGCTTTACATATGTAACGTCCATGTAAAATAAGCCAGTGGTGGGCATTCAAACGATACTGTTTCGGCACCACTTTCATTAATTTATCTTCTACTTCGCGTACGGTTTTGCCTGGAGCCAAACCGGTCCGGTTACACACACGGAAAATATGCGTGTCCACAGCAATGGTAGGCTGGCCAAATGCGGTATTCAGCACCACATTGGCTGTTTTACGACCTACACCAGGTAAAGCTTCTAGCTGTTCTCGTGTCTGCGGTACTTCGCCGTCATATTGCTCAACCAGAATTGTGCAGGTTTCCATCACATGTTTGGCTTTGGTTTTATATAAGCCTATGGTGCGAATACAGTCCATTAGTTTACTTTGCCCCAACGCCAGCATGCTCTGTGCTGTGGGTGCCAGCTTAAAAAGCTGCACGGTACATTTGTTAACGGATACATCGGTGGCCTGTGCCGACAGCATGACAGCAATTAATAATTCAAACGGGGTATGATATTGCAGCTCAGTGGTCGGATGCGGACAGGCGGCCTGCAAACGACTAAATATTTCATCGCGTTTATGTGCATTCATGAGGTTGTTCTATTAGCGGTTTTCTGTTGCTGGCGAAACTGCCAAGGAGCAATAGCACGTGCATTGTGCCACAGACCAAGCCGTTTTTGGCGTGCCTGAAGCTGGGCTTGCTGATAGCGGCTAAAACTCAGCCGATCCTGCTGTTTTTTTGCAATAGAATCGTAATGCCATGCATAGCCTTGCTGTACCATCCATAAATTTATGTCTTCATTGCTCAGCATTATCTGCCCTACTTCGCGCTGATATTGGTCGATAGCCACAACATTCACTGCGACTGATTTACCTTCAATTCGCGTTTTTAATGCATCTCTACTGGCAATGCCATAGGCCTGTTTGATTTCAGGCGCATCAATACTGGCCAGTCGAATTTTGTGCATATAGCCATTATTATCTTTAACATGAATGGTGTCCCCATCATGTACGCTGTCAACCTGTCCTGTGTAACGTCCTTTGCTCGCCGGTGCATACTTTCTGCCTTTGGCAACGTGCGGCCTACCATTGAAAATATCTTGTACGGAACGCAGAATACTATCTGCTTTCTGTATCTGGTTTTGCAATGGCGCAATTATACTGTCTGGCAACCAAACTTTAGCCAGCGTCAGTACCATCGCCAGCCAGATTAAAATTTTACGCCATTTGCTTACTGCTTTTTGTCTGTTCTGCATTTACCTCTAAAATTACCCCTCAAAAAACCCTACTGTAAGTATCTCAGACTGACAGACATAAAAATCGCCATTAAAACAATGGCAGCCAGCTGCTGGTATTGATAATAGCTGGCTGCACAAAAACAAGTGCAAATATGTTTGTTCACCTCTGCCGCAGCTGATTCAGACTTTGGCTGTTAACACCTGAACGCCACTCTGGCAACCCAGCAGCAGCAAATCAGCAGGATGGTGGGTAAACAAACCGTTTTCAACCACACCAGGTATGCCGTTAATAGCATCTTCCAGTTTTATTGGTTCACTGATATTCAAATTGGCAACGTCAAGAATTTGGTTGCCGTTATCAGTTGTAAAGCCTAGACGTAATTCCGGTTCACCGCCGAATTTCAGTAGCCGACGCGCCACCAGTGAACGGGCATTTGGCATCACTTCCACTGGTACAGGCACATGGCCAAGGCGACTAGTATATTTACTTTCGTCGGCAATACAAATAAATTTTTCTGCTGCACTGGCGACAATCTTCTCATTCAACAAAGCACCACCGCCACCTTTAATCATTTGTAATAAATGATTGATTTCATCGGCTCCATCGATGTATAACGGCAGGCCGTTCACTTCATTCAATGTGACTTCAGGAATACCAAAGCTCTTCAGAGCCGCACTAGTCTGGGCAGATGTGGACACCGCACCTTTGATTCTTTTTCTGCTTTGCGCCAATGCCTCAATAAAAAAACGTACAGTTGATCCGGTACCGATGCCCAGATACTCGTTTTCCTGCACATATTCAACCGCTTTTTCTGCGGCCTGACGCTTGAGTTCATCTTGTGCTGCCATACTACTGCTCCTTGTTTATCCTAAATAGATGACAAATTAGTTTGTCTGTATCAAAAAATTATAGCTCAAGCCTGCATTAGATTAAACCGCTGTAAGCAGAACAACTGCCTGCGCCTCAATTGCTTCTTGCCGCCCTAAATAACCAAGTTTTTCATTGGTTTTGCCTTTAATATTAACGGAATCAACCGGCAAATTCAGTGCAGCGGCTATATTTTGCCGCATTTGGTCAATGTAAGGGCGCAGTTTAGGCTGCTGGGCAATCACAGTACTGTCTACATTGACTACTTTCCAGCCTGCCGCCTGCACTTGTGCATAAGCCCCGCGTAACAACTCGCGGCTGTCTGCATCTTTATTCACAGCAGCAGTATCTGGATAAAGTTTGCCAATATCACCCAACGCAGCAGCACCTAACAAAGCATCGGTAATCGCATGCAGCAGGACATCGGCATCTGAATGTCCAAGCAATCCTTTATCAAAAGGGATGCAAACTCCGCCTAATATCAGCGGCCGGCCGGCTACCAACTGATGCACGTCATAGCCCTGCCCGATTCTGATAGATTTCATTCAATGTTATCCCGCTGTAAGAAATAAGTAGCCAGTAAAGCATCTTGTGCACTGGTTAATTTTAGGTTCCGGATATCTCCTGCCACCAGCAGCGGTGCAAGCCCCATGGCCTCTACAGCGGAAGATTCATCAGTTATTACGTCTAAATCTGCCTGATCCAGTGCTGCAGCCAGCATACCTGCACGAAACATCTGCGGCGTCTGAGCCTGCCATAAACCTGCTCTGTTGACCGTCCTGCTGACCTGCTGTGCCGGGTCTGCCTGCTTCAATGTATCAGCCACCGGCAATGCTAATAATCCGCCCACCGGATGATGCTGTACTGCCTTTATTAGGCGTTCAACTGATTCTGTACTAACACAACAGCGGGCGGCATCATGTACCAGCAGCCAGTCTGTATCCAGAACGGCATAGTGCTGCTGGGCCAGTCTGATGCCATTGCGCACTGTTTGCGCTCGCGTGTCTCCACCACAACGCAGAATAGCGATATTGGGAGGTAAAGCAGCCGATGGATATATGGTATCGATGTACTCATCTTGTGACGACACGACAATGAACACTAAATCAATTGCTGGTATTCCGGCTAATCGTGTGACAGTATGTTCGAGCACCGTTCGCCCTACTAAACGGACATACTGTTTTGGGCACTCTGCACCAAAGCGTGCGCCGACACCTGCAGCCGGAATCAGCGCAATACGCCGGCTCATGCAGATTTATCCTCTTGTTGCTGCTGCCACTGCCGCCACGCACATGGTGCACCGACAATTTTATCCAGCGTTTGTAAATATGCTTCGTGTTCCGCCATATCTTCTGCATTGGGTTTGACGACAGGAAGAGCTGTATGTTGTATCTGATATTGGCCACCACCCGCAATACTGGTATCGGTGTTACCTGCCATCAGCTCATCCACCAAGCTAAACTGGCTGCGGGTCATGGCCAAATAAACTTCACCAAGCAGCTCGCAGTCTATCAGCGCACCGTGCAGTACGCGCTTGCTGCGATCCACTTCCAGACGGGTACACAGAGCATCGAGTGAATTTTTCTGTCCTGGGTATCTTTCGCGCGCCATTTGCAGAGTATCGGTGATTTTCTCAGTAATGGTTCTGGTAGCGGGCATATTAAGTTTTTTAAATTCCATATCCAGAAAGCTTTCGTCAAAGCCCGCATTATGGATAATGAGTTCTGCTCCGCTGATATAATCAGCTATTTGCTGGGCAACTTCGGCAAAGACTGGAGCTTTCATCTCATGCAGTTTTTCCAATGTGATGCCATGAACTGCCACTGCTTCTTCGGGTATATCACGCTCAGGATTAATATAAAGATGCAGATTATTGCCGGTAAGCCGCCGGTCTATCATTTCTACTCCGGCAAATTCAATCAATCTATCGCCATTACTGGCAGACAGGCCGGTAGTTTCAGTATCGAGAATAATTTGACGCATGCTAATGCTTTAAGCGGCAGAATACCGCAGATTTAAAATAACAATAATACTAAAAAATCCCATTACACGCACAATGCAATTGGCAACCAAGGTATGTTTTCTATTGAGTACAGCGATTGATTTTAATTTCTGAGCGATTCCTAGACAGAAAGGTCTCTAACCTGTTGCCAAGACCTTAAAATCAGATTTCAACCAGCTTTTTGCCCTTTTAGACAATAGACCACAAAGAAATGACTATTTTTATTTTAAATAAAAACAAATATTTAATAAAATATACTAATTATTTTTAGAAATAAAAATAATTATCATTTGCAATTGTAAAACAATTTGTTTATGATGCCCCTATGTTCACGCAACAAAACAAATTTTTCCAAATAAAGTACTGATTTATTTGAATATCCAAACTGATTTACATATAAATTGCTGCTTGCGCAACGATTTATATTGGTAGTTAACTATTGGTAGTGGTTTGTGTTCCTTTTTGCGCCCCTTTTTTAGGGGCGATTTTTTTGCCAGTATCAGGTTCTTCTGAGCAAATTAAGCCAGATCAGCTAAGAATAATCTGCCGCAACATCGTCAAATTATTCACATTATCGCGGCTGATAACGTCCGGCCATGGCTTGATATATCAGATTTTCATTTTGTAAAACGTTGTAGCGGCTGTTTAGGACATTCTGTGCAGAAGAATATTGCGTATTCAGCGCATCCAACCAGTCACTGAGCGGATTGGTACCATACTGATAGCGTGCATGGTAGTACCGGCTGTTTTTTATATCATACTGATATTTTTGCTCGGAATTGGCTAAGGTATGACGACTAAGGGTGTATTGCTGATAATAACGTTTTACCTCATTTAGCGCCGTTGTCAGTGACTGCTCAAATGTCAGTCTAGCGCTGTCAAAATCAGCTTTGGCTTGCTTATTTTGCCAATATAAGGTCTGCCAGTCGAGAAATGGCAGGTTGACGTTAACACTGGCCGTACCAACAGGAAAACGCAAGGCAGAGTTTGCCGAATCCGAACGAGAATTTACTGCCGTACTGAGGCTGATGCTTGGATACCAGCTACGGCGAGTGCCTTGCTGGGTAGCATAGGCAGACTGTAGGCGATATTCCGCCGCGCGTAGATCTGGACGATTGGCGAGAACGGATAAAGGTACATCCAGATTCACTTCACTGAATTTAATCTGATTCAAAGGTGTTGGCTGGATATCCGTTGTTTCATTTGGTCGTTGATTAAGTAAATTGTGCAGCGTCTGCACTACGTCGGCACGATTTTGTTGCAGAGAAGTCAGGCTGTTTTCTGCATTCAGTAGAGATTGTTTGGCATTAGTAGCATTAATACTGCTCACTTTACCCACCGCATACTGTGCCTGCGAGATACGAGCAATCTGACGGTATTGCTCGATGCTGTCCTTAGTCAGACTGATGGCGCCATCGATATAGGCCAAATGAAAATAATTATCCACTACACTGTTTATTAGTGCTAAACGGCTGGCGGCCATATCCTGCTCGCTGGCCTGATAGCGCCAGATAGCAGCATTGGTATTAGCACGGATTTTTTGCCACACATCCAGCTCATAGCTCAGTCCCAGCTGGCCGCTAAAGCTACGGTTGGATGCTCCGCCCTCTTTCAGGTCTTTACTGCTATTGGCACCAAGGGAACCATTGGCTTTTGGAAATAAATCCGTGCCCGTCAGCCGTGCAGTGTAGCGCGCTTTTTCAGCGGTTATAGCAGCCTGCCGTAAATCAATATTATTTGCCAGTGCTGTAGTAACCAGCTGATTCAATGTAGCATCTTGATAAATTTCCCACCAGTTGCCGTTTACCTGATACTGTGCGGCAATTTCAGCACTGCTGAGCATACCGGCCCGATGTAGGCTCTGCTGCGGATAAGGTGTCTGAATAGCGCAGGCATTCAGCAACACACTTAAACCTACAATTAAAGCTGCGGTGCTTTTTTTCACAGAAATATTTTTCATCATGATTAATTTTATCTTCTTGGCAGCAGCCATCAATGCATTTATTTAATTACTGCTGCCTACCTCTTTCCGCTACAGAATACTGGACTGGTAATAGGCTTAATCTCGCGACAGGGCATCTATCGGATTTAGCTGTGAAGCACGTTTTGCCGGCATAAACCCGAATAACACACCGATGACGCTGGAACACAAAACCGCCATCACAATCGAAATGGTTGAGAATGACATGGCAAAATCGGTGGCCAGCATGTTAAACAACATACTGATGGCAAAAGAAAACAACACCCCTACCAGCCCACCAATCAGACAAATCAGTACAGCCTCTATCAGAAACTGCTCCAGAATATTGTGCTGACGTGCGCCGATGGCCATACGGATACCAATTTCCTTCACCCGTTCTGTTACCGATACCAGCATGATATTCATCACGCCGATACCACCCACCACCAGTGAAATCAAAGCAATACTGGATATCAGCATTGTCATGGTACCGGTAGTACTTTCAATAGTCTGCTTGATGGTGTCGCTATTGCGGGTAAAAAAATCTTCAGTACCGTGGCGGGTTTTAAGTAATTCAATAATGCCCTTTTCCGCAGTCTGGGAATTTACATTGTCTTTGATTTTTACGGTAACAGATGTAATGTATTTAGAACCAGAAATGCGGTTCATCAAGGTGGTATACGGTGTATAAAGCTGTAAACTGTCGGTATCAGCAAATCCATTATTATTAGGTGCAGCTACGCCAATGATGCGCAAAGGGCGCTTATTAAACAAAATTACCTGACCCAACGGATTACTGCCGTCTGCGAAGAGTTTATTTTTGGTGTTGTCATCAATCACCACTACCTGACTGTTTTGACTAACATCATCCTCATTAAACAGGCGGCCAAAAGCAAGTTTGATACCGCGTACATCAAAGTACTGATCTCCCACCCCATAGAGCTGGGCGGAAAGAGACTGATTTTCATAGGTGAGTGTGCCACTGGTGTTGGCACCAGGGGTAACACTGTCAACATAGTCCTGCTGTTTCAATGCTTCGGCATCGCCTACGGTCAACGTTTTAATCCGCGAAGAACGGCGATCGCCATAGCCATAACCTGGATAAACAGACACAGTATTGGTGCCCATGGCATTAATGTTTTCAAGAATTTTTTCCTGCGAACCACGTCCCAGTGCCACAACTGATACTACTGATGCAATACCGATAATAATACCAAGCATAGTAAGAAATGAGCGCATCTTATGCGCCATTATCGCCTGAATTGACATGCGAAACGATTCAAATAGTTGGTCGCGATAAAAAAGCCACGAGTTGCGCTCTTCGATACTTTCGATGCGGCTTGGGGGAATATTCGGATTTTTGCTGTGGTCGGCAATAATGCGTCCGTCGCGGATTTCTATTACGCGGTTGGCATTGGCTGCTATGTTTGGATCGTGGGTCACCATCACAATGGTATGGCCAGCGTCGTGGAGTTTATGCAGGATTTCCATGACATTCTGTCCGCTGCCGGTATCCAGTGCACCGGTGGGCTCATCCGCCAGAATAATTTCCCCGCCGTTCATCAGAGCGCGTGCGATACTCACGCGCTGCTGCTGGCCACCAGATAGCTCATTAGGACGGTTGGCTTCTTTACCTGACAGGCCGAGCTGCGCCAGTAATTCATCTGCCCGTTGCAGCCGTTCATCGTGTTCCATGCCCGCATATACGGCCGGTAGAGCCACATTTTCACGCGCAGTTAAGGTGCCTAGCAAGTTATAACGCTGAAAAATAAAGCCAAAACTGCGGCGGCGCAGTGCAGCCTGCTCGTCTGCACTCATAGTGGCCGTTTCCACACCGTCAATTTTGTAGGAACCACTGGAAGGCACATCCAGACAACCGATGATGTTCATCAGTGTGGATTTACCAGAACCGGACTGGCCGATAATGGCAACAAAATCACCTTTTTCGATACTCAGGCTAATATCCTTAAGTACCTGCACGCGGTTTTCACCCTGACCAAACCAGCGGTTGATACCTTTGATTTCCAATAGACTCATGGCTTACATTCTCGGGCCGCGCTTTTTCGGTTCGATGCTGACACCATCTTTAGCTTCAGCTTTGCTCAAAGAAGATAATACGACCTTTTCACCTTCTTTCAGCCCCGATTTCACTTCGGTCCGCATACCATCAGTGATGCCGGTGTTAATCTGTCTTTCCTGTACCTGCTGGTTATCATCGAGTACCTGAACAACTTTTTTGCCGCGACGATGCTTGATGGCCTGATTGGAAACGGTGAGTACATTTCTCACGGCTTTTACAAAAATATTGTTCTGTGTAGTCATGCCAATATGCAGAGCACCATCATCATTCGGTACCAGTGCACGGGCATAGTAATAGATGGCAGTATCGGTGGTATCGGTACTGGTGTTGTAGCTACCCTGTGACATAGTAGTCAGACCAGGGTCTACGGCATCCAATTTCGCCTGACGCATTTTGCTGTTATCGGCCAGCGTGGTGAATGTCAGATTCATTCCTGCCTTCACCTTGCTCATGTCACCTTCGGCAATCTGCATTTTATTCAGCATTTTGCTTAAATCAGCTAACTGGACGATAGTTGGTGTGTTCTGGCTAGAGTTGACGGTCTGTCCTTCTTCCACCGGAATGGAAACCACGGTGCCGGCCATCGGCGCGGTAATGCGGGTATAGCCCAAATCTGCTTCTGAGGTATTGATAGCAATCTGAGTTTGGCGAATCTGAGATTTCAGCTCTGCCACATTGGCTCGGGCAGCGGCCAGATTATCCTGTGCATTATCATAATCCGCTTTGGAAGTTGCATCTTGTCCGATTAAGGCTTGCTCACGGGCAAATGCACGCTGCTTCATTTTTAATGCGATTTCCGCCGATACCAGCTGAGCACGATAAGTATCCAGCTTGGCTTTATTGGTATTCAGGGTATTCATCTGGGTGGTGGAATCAATATCGGCAATCAGGTCGCCTTTTTTTACCTGCTGTCCCAGTTTGACATACAACTTTTTAATCTGTCCTGAAGCTTGTGCACCCACATCCACCAGTTGAGCCGCGGCAATTTCACCGGTCGCATTCACTGTCTGGGTAATATCACTGCGACGTACTTCATCAGTCACAAAATTCATCTGATTTTTGGGTTTGAAAAATAGGTTCCACAGGATTGCCGCTAGCAGCAACAAAACCAATAGCCATACTACCCTTTTCACCCATTTTTTTTTCATTTGCTTCATTATCCGTATCACACTTAAGTGTTTTTGCCCTTTTTAATATACCAGCGGCAAAAGATTAAGATTGTAAAGGATGAAAACCATTCTCATCAATATATCTGATGATTAAATATATAAGTTTGCGCCCAAACCTGAACCTGCATGCACTCATTAACCATTATTTACGCTTTTAAGTGTGACGGTGCTGCAGTTACCTTGGAAAGGTGCAGGCTTTGACAAGACACACATAACTGATTAAGCTGCGCAGCTTTGTTTTTGCCGGCATTGAAAAAAAACACCATCGGTTTACAATTAAATTATGAATATCCAGCAATCTGTCGCATTTAATTCAATGAAATAACCCAGAAAGCTGCTTGGAACACACACTAATGACTAATTCGAATGTCCGCCGTGCTGTATATGCCGGCAGTTTTGATCCGCCGACAAATGGCCATTTATGGATGATTCGCGAAGCCCAGCCGTTGTTTGATGAGCTAGTAGTTGCGATTGGCGTGAATCCTGAAAAAGCAACTACTTACACCATAGAAGAGCGTAAGAATATGTTGCGTGCCATTACCGCCAATTTTCCTAATGTGAAAATTTCTAGTTTTCAGAATCAGTATTTGGTTAATTATGCCCGTAGTATCGGCGCCGATTTCATCGTACGCGGTATCCGTACTGCTTCGGATTATGAATATGAACGTTCGATGCGCCATATCAATCATGATTTACAACCGGATATTTCTACAGTTTTTCTGATGCCACCGCGAGAGTATGCCGAAGTCTCGTCAACCATGGTAAAAGGTATGGTGGGTCCGCAGAACTGGCAGGCGATGATACGTCGCTATGTACCAGATGCGGTGTATGAAAAAATTATGCAGGATCATTTGTATCAGGAACACTAAACAGTACAGCACATTTAGATTCCGGCTCTGAAACCAGTAAACCAGCCAAGGTTTACTGGTTTTAATGTAATTGTCGGTTTAGTCTATCCACTCGGATTTCTTTAATTTTTGCTATTCGATTGGCTTAATACCGAGCCGGCTAAGGATTTGGTTTCTTCACTATATTTTGAACTTTTTAAAGCCTTCGATGCAATGGTTTCTATTTTCTTTCCGGTTTGTTTATTGGTACTGGATTGAGCCAAGGCAGAAGCGGCAAGCTCCTTTTGAATTTTGGAAGCATCAGGTTTTTTTAAAGTCTTAGCTGCATTGGATGCTATTGCTGAAGACGTTTTTTTATTTGCAGACATATCATTTTATCTCCATAAGTAATTTAAATATTATTTTCTGAGGTTTTAATAATTTATACCTCAAATTTATTTTAAACTTAATATTTATATTCTGAAATATATTTATATTAAATTTGCACTTAAGTTTTAATTAAAAACTTAAAAATCAATCTATCTGTTTTTTCGAAGCAGAAACGTACACAATACGATACATACCCTAATAGGATACATGTATTCAGTAGATGAAGGTGTTAAAGATTTGATTTTGACCGCCTGCTCTGTGCATGGCCATATAAAAGTGGCCATTCCTACTCTTCCAGCATTTCTTACACTGATTGCATTTAGAATAGCTACTATTATTTCGGCTTCATCTTTTAAATCATAGCATGATACGCACACTGCTCTTACCGCTACTGCTTCTGGTAGTAAATATTCAGCTCAGTGCAAAACTTTTAGCCTTATATGTAACTCAGGTTTTCACTTATCTGTATGGCTGCGTACAGTATATATTTCTTTTACTGGCTTTTTACTAATGCGCTATTTATGCTCAAGACGAGAGGAAGCTGTCTAGAGTGCATGTCTATCTGTAACGTTTTCTTATCAGACTAATATTAATAAACATTAATTGTAGAAATTGTTATTGTGCGAATTCTTGTCGCACCACATTTAGCCACGCTTTAAGTGCCGGCGTCAGC
This sequence comes from Snodgrassella sp. CS2, assembly GCF_050310315.1. Taxonomy (NCBI): domain Bacteria; kingdom Pseudomonadati; phylum Pseudomonadota; class Betaproteobacteria; order Neisseriales; family Neisseriaceae; genus Snodgrassella; species Snodgrassella sp. CS2. Next base: position 629,191 of record NZ_JBNPBA010000001.1, read on the forward strand.
TTTTTATGGCGCGGCCACGCCATAGATAAACGCCAGTTGATTGTAGGATCTATGAGAGGGACGGCTGCAAACACTTTGCTATCAAAATCATCAGTATAATAGCGTGGCAGTAAAGCAATACCTATTTCTTTCTCTACCATATCTCGCAATAGCTCCCACTGGCTGGTACAGCAAACAACATTCGGTTCAAAGCCCTGATCGCGGCAGGCATTGACAATGCGCTCATATAGAGCAAAACCTCGGCTAAACAGAATAAAAGATTCATCACGCAAGCTGCGCAGCGATATCGATTCGGGAATATTAGCCAGCCTTTTTCGTGGAAACAATACCATCAGCGGGTAATCGCACAAGGGAATGTGGTTAAATTCATCGCTTACCGGTAGCAGCAGCTGACCGGCATCCAGCCGGTTATCCAGCAAAGCAGCTTCGATATCGCGGGTGCCGGATTCGATAAACGCCAGCTCAATATCTGGACATTGCTGATGAAAACGGAAGAAAACCGGCGTAAGTAAACGGCTCCCAAGCAGGGACATACCAATGCGCAAGGTACCGGATTTTAATTTGCGGTAATCCGCAACTTCCTGTTGCAAGAGATTGACCTGATTCAGTATCTGCTGCGAACGATCATAGACACGCTGACCAATTTCGGTAGGCTGTACCAGTCGTTTGCGGCCGTTTTCACCTTTATAAAGTAATGCTACATTTAGTTCATTTTCTAATGTATGTATTATTTTGCTTACGCTGGGCTGCGATAAAGCCAGTTTTTCTGCGGTGGCGGAAAAGCTATGATTCTGAACCAAAGCCACCCAGCACTGAAGTGCTTTTATATCAATCATAATTATTCAGAAAAAGAATAATAAAAAACTTATAATTCATATTACGCCTAATAAGGCTTACTATAATTTAGCGCCTGAATTAATGGCATCAGGAAAGCCAATATGAATATCTTACACCTTTGTCCGGCTAACTGCTTGCGTATCTGCAGTCAGATCGGCGTGATTATATTGTTCTGGATAGCTGGACTCGGTATTGAAAAAGTTACGCATATTCCTCTATCCGCTGGTGTAATCGGTTTGTTTCTGCTGTTAGTGCTTTTACAACTGAAAATAATCAAGCTGTCGTGGGTATCCAGTGGAGCACAGGCGCTACTCGGAGAGCTGATGCTGTACTTCATGCCTATTCTGATTGCGGTGGTGCAATATAAAGCACTTTTTATGGCTGAAGGCTGGCAATTGATTGTAAGTATCGTCAGCGGCACCTTTCTGGTGATGAGCAGTACAGCTCTGACGCTGAAATACTGTTACCGCTTGCGACGTGCCTGGATTAAGCGCCGCCATATCTAAAAAACCAATAATCATTTTTCCTGCTTAGAAAACCTATATGAATATCATTGCTGCCGGCTGCTTTATCTGGACCATCGTGCTGTATGCATTGGCCAAAAAATGTTATCGCGCCAAACCCATTATGCTGTTATCCCCTGCTATTACATTTAGTGTCATCACCATTGCGGTGATGCAGTGGCTCAACATTAGCTACGCCGATTACAATCAATACACACGTTATATATCTGGCCTGCTCGGACCGGCCACAGTGGCTTTTGCCATCCCCATTTACCAATATCGCGAGGTGATGAAGCGGCAGCTACCAATACTCTTGGCGGCCATTATTGTTGGCATGTCTGTTGGTGTCGGCAGTGCCTATCTTATGGCTCGTTTGTTTCATTTTAATCATGAAGTTACTTATAGCCTGATGGCACGGTCTGTTTCCACGCCGTTTGCGATTGAGCTGGCGGATAAAATCCATGGCTCGGCCGCACTGGTATCGGTGTTTACCATCATCACTGGATTAGCCGGCATGCTGTTTGGTGACATCACACTGGCTTTCAGCCGCAGCCGCCTGCATCTTGCTAATGGTGCCGCTTTTGGTAACGCTGCTCATGGTTTCGGTACCTCACGCGCCATTCAGCGCAATGCCGATGAAGGGGTGGTTGCCAGTCTGACCATGATATTAGCTGGTTTATTTATGGTGCTGATCGGCCCGATGCTGGTACGGTTTATTGTGTGGCTGTAAAGACTAAACCTCACTTTACAAAATATTTACCGCTGCCGTACAATGATTCTCGGCATCTTATTTCTATTCCTTATCACATTAAAGCCGCACTGGTAATTACCAGACGGCACGTTTCTCTTGTCTTATATATTTACAGACAAAACATTCTTAATAGCATATCTATAGGGAGTAGCTACACATGGCATATCAATCTCTCAATCCGTTCACCAACGAACTGACTAAAACTTTCAACAATCACACAGACGCTGAAGTAGAAAACATCCTCACTAAGGCCTATGCGCTGTATCAGTCTGCGTGGTCGCAGCCACAAAACATGAGTGACAGACAGGCTCTATTACGCCGTCTAGCAGATGTGATGACGCTGCATCAAGAAAAAATTGCTCGAATCATTACTCAGGATATGGGTAAACGTCTGGCCGAAAGTCGAAATGAAGTGGTTAACTGCATTGAAATCGTGCAGTATTATGCCGAACAGGCGGCAGAATTACTCAAACCAGTAGCTTATCCAAGCAAGCTAGGTAAAGGCTGGGTAGAACATCATCCCATCGGAATTATTCTGGCGATTGAACCATGGAATTTTCCAATATATCAATTGATTCGTGTGATTGCGCCAGCAATGGCTGTTGGCAATCCAGTGGTTGCCAAACATGCAAGCAATGTGCCGCAATGTGCACAACTGATGGAAGATTTGCTGCACGAAGCCAATGCACCAGCCGGCGCCTATACCAATTTGTTTGTTAGCACACAGCAGATTGCCACTATTATTAGCGACAAGCGCGTACAAGGCGTGGCACTCACCGGTTCTGAAGGTGCCGGCAGCATAGTAGCCGGACAGGCTGGCAGCAAATTGAAAAAAGCCACCATGGAGCTGGGTGGCAATGATGTCTTTGTAGTGACTGAAGATGCAGACGTGGCAGCAGCAGCACATACGGCCGTTGGTGGCCGCCTGTTCAATGCCGGACAAGTATGTATCGCCGCAAAACGATTTATCGTGCATGAACAAGTGGCCGAAGAGTTTATCCGAATTGTCAAAGAAGATTTTGCCAATGTGGTAATGGGAGATCCACTAGATGAACATACCACACTCGCACCGCTATCATCTCGCAAGGGCAAAGAGGATTTGCAGAAACAACTTGATGCAGCTATCAGCCATGGCGCCAAAGTATTATGCGGCAATCAACCGGCTGAAGGTAACTTCTTTACCCCTACCCTGATTACTGATATCAGCCGCGACAATCCAGCTTATTTTGAAGAATTTTTTGGTCCGGTAGCGCAGCTGTATGTGGTGAAAAATGATGATGAAGCTGTCGCTCTGGCCAATGATTCTAATTTTGGGCTGGGCGGAACTGTGTTTTCGAAAGACATCGAACGCGCTAAAAAACTGGCTTCCCGTATCGAAACCGGTATGGTATTCATCAACCGCTTTGGGGATTCAGTGGCTGAGCTGCCATTTGGCGGAGTAAAACGCTCCGGTTTCGGCCGCGAACTGAGCGATCTGGGCATTAAAGAATTCGTAAACCACAAACTGGTAGTAGTTGGTCAGGAATAAATTTTCTTTATTAAAAAAAGCAGTCTGTTATTCAGACTGCTTTTTTGCACTTCACCTATGCCATCTCTAGAACACATCAACACCCAACTCAAACAAATATTTATTTTCGGATATTAAAATCCACCTGCTGAGGCAAATTTTTTGGCACAATCAATAATACAAACGGATGCATCTGATAATCAAGCGCGGTACCGTTGTGGATACGTATATCTAATATCAGTTTATCCCGCGTGCGACTGAGTGCCATAGGGGTGATATCAAGCTGCCGCTGCACAATTCCAGCATCATAAACCAGAACATCGTGAGTGTTAAAATCAATCGGTGTTGGCTGACCATTAGGTCCCATAGTTGCAGCCATAGCAAAATAACGTGAAAACTCGGATGCAGTATTGATATGCCTTGGTACCGGCCGGTTGACCGTATTTTTAATAAAATAGTGTCTTGCCTCTTGATAAGGGACGGTAGTAACAGCCTGTGCTTGGGGCACCAAACCTTTTGCCGCTTTTGCTGTAACTCGATGACAGGCACTCAGAAAAGCAGCCACAAACCAAGCCAACATTATGACGTAAACCGTACTGCGCATACCATACCTCCTGTCTGGCAAAATTGCCGCTAAGACTGCTTAAACGCCATCCAAGCTAGCGTTAACCAGCCAATAATCATTGTTACCCCACCTACTGGTGTTACAGCACCCAGCCAGCGCGGTAAACCTAAAGCCATCAGATACAATGAGCCACAAAAAATAATTAGCCCCAGCTGCAACAGCCAGAATGGAGTTTTAACGGCAAAAGCCGGTACAGTTCTGGCCAGCACACCGAGCATCAGCAATCCCAGTGCATGCCAAAAAAAATACTGTGTGGCTGTATGCCACCATTCAAGCTGCTGTGCACTGGCCATCTGCTTTAAACCATGTGCACCAAATGCACCGAGCATTACCGCTAGAGCTAGATTTATTGCTGCCGTACCTAACCACATATCATTCCCCTTAATTTATTCAATCATAAAATCTGTTTTACTGATCATATATCAGACACCCATATACTCTGTTTCTGCCAGATAATCACAGTATATCTTCCACCCGTGTGGATAACAAACCACATTACTACTAGGTGACCCACCACCGATCGAGCATCAATCGCTTATACCATCGCCCTGAGCCAAATTGCCAGTAAAAAACAGGCCAATCCCAACGATTGGCCTGTTTTATATTCTTTACAGGAAAAGCTTGAATCAGCAGCTTATTTGCAACTGATACCAGCAATCTGCGGTGTCTGTCCTGTGCCTACTTTAATCACACATTTAGTACTGCTGGCGCCAGATACTGTCAGACTTCCAGCGGCCAAATTCATATTCAGAGGCTCTTTCACACCCATTTTTACAGCAGTGCTGGCCAGCTTTTGCACTTCTTCCGGTGCATAGGAAGTATTGTTGCCGTCAATTTTAATATCCTTAGCGCCAGCGCTCATAGCCAGCAGCATAGAAACAGAAAACATCAAGCCATTACGTATCAATTTATTCATCGGAGTCCTTTCCGAAGAGAATATCCATCAAACATAATAATATAAAAATGCAAAAATTTCCAGAAAAATTAATCTCTTCAACCCACATTTACCGCAAAAGGAGCAACCATCTAGATACTTTCACCACTCAATGAATATACGCCGTAAGCAAAAAAAGCTGTATACCCGTTACATAGGTATACAGCAAACCAAAGGAACTGTTCAGATTACCTGAGCTTATTCCGCTCAGCCTGATTCTGCATAAATTTTCTTATGGTTCTGATGAGTTCTGCTCTAAAGAATCTCTATCCTGCTGATATTCGCCCCATAATGCATTCACTACACCCAGCAATATGGCAAAACCAATGCCCAAACACCAAGCAAAATACCACATAATATACTCCCGTCTGTTTAGCCATACCTGCCGGTGCGCACCGGCAGGTACTACGTTATCAATATGCGCTGTGATCGTTGCGGCGGATATGCTCACTGGTTACCTTACCGCGCATCACACGGTAGCACCAGCTGGTATAAAACAGCACAATCGGCACAAAGATAACTGCAGCCACCAGCATTACTTTCAAAGTAAATTCACTGGAGCTAGCATCCCATACTGTTAAACTCGAACGCAAATCGGTATTGGATGGCATGATAAATGGAAACATAGCCACACCAGCAGTAGCAATCACTCCAGCTAGACCCAGTGCAGACGACCAAAACGCTGCAAATGCTTTACCATTTTTGGCCAGCAGCCAAGCCAGAATAAAGCCCAGATAAGCCAGCACCGGAATCACCAGCAACAGCGGATATTGCTGATAGTTTTGCATCCACGCACCCGTGGCGGTGACCACTTGTTTGTGGAGTGGGTCGGGTGCGGCTGCTGGTAGATAGCTACCAGCTACCATGCTGTAACCCTTGATACCAAAATTAATCCACAGACCAGCCAAAGAAAAGGTCACCACTACCACTATTAGCGCGATGGTACTTGCTTGTAGCGCACGTTTTTTCACCACATCTTCCGTACGTAAAGCCAGATAAATGGCACCGTGGAAAATAATCATTGCTGCTGAAACCACACCGCACAATAGACTAAATGGATTTAGCAGCCCCCAGAAACTACCGGTGTAGAAAGAACGCAAATCATCATCAAAATGAAATGGCACCCCTAAAAGCAGATTGCCGAATGCAACACCAAAAATCAGCGGCGGCACAAAACTGCCTACAAACAATAACCAGTCCCAGCTGGAGCGCCATAGAGGATTATTAATTTTACTGCGGTAATCAAACCCCACCGGCCGGAAAAACAGCGCCCACAATACGGCCATCATGGCCCAGTAAAAACCGGAAAAAGCAGTAGCATATGCATATGGCCAAGCAGCAAAAATCGCGCCACCTCCAGTAATAAACCATACTTGATTGCCATCCCAATGCGGGCCTACCGTATTAATAATCACACGGCGCTCATTATCGTTTTTGCCCACAAACGGCAGCAAAGCGCCAACCCCCATGTCTTGTCCATCCATTATGGCAAAGCCGATCAGCAGCACGCCCAGCAGTAACCACCAGATGAATTTCAATACCGGATAATCCAAGAATTCCATGCTCAACTCCTAATGCTCTGCTTCATTGGCATAACGACCCGTGCCCAGCGAGCCCGGTCCCTGACGCGAAAACCGTACCATCAGATAAACTTCCACAATCAGCAGTATCGTGTACAAAGTCACAAAGCCGAAAATAGAACCCCAGATGTTGGCGGCAGTTAACGAAGATACAGACAGATTAGTGGGCAGCACGCCGTATACCGTCCATGGCTGGCGGCCATATTCGGCCACAAACCATCCTGCTTCACAAGCCAGCCATGGCAGAGGCAGACTCCAGAACGTCCATTTCAGCAACCAGCGCTTTTCAGCAAAATTATTTTTAACCGAAGCATAAAATGCCACTGCCATCAATAACAGCATCAGAAATCCGCACAGCACCATAATGCGGAAACTCCAGAACATCGGAGCCACACGCGGAATAGTTTCCCGCGCCGCATGTGCAATATCAGCTTCAGTAGCCTGCCGCACATCTGGTACATATGATTTCAGCAGTAAACCAAAGCCTAAATCATCACCATATTTTTTCAGGTTTTCTTTAGCCAGCTCATCAGAACGATTTTTACGCAATGCTTCCAGTGCAATTACTGCTTCACGTCCGTTACGGATACGCTCAATGTTGTCAACAATGATTTCCTTAATTCCCGGAATTTGCTTATCCAACGAGCGCGTACCAATCAAGCCCATTGCCCATGGAATCCGGACTGTAAAATCATTTTTCATCGCATCTTCATTGGGCAGAGCAATTAAATTAAAAGAAGCTGGCGCCGGTTCTGTTTCCCACATGGCTTCTAGCGCAGCCATTTTGGTTTGCTGTGATTTACCAACCGTATAGCCGGATTCATCACCAAGCACTATCACCGACAAAATCGAAGCCACACCAAAACCCACCGCGATACGGAAACTTTTCTTAGCAAATTCCACATCCTGACGCTTCAACATATACCAGGCAGAAATCGCCATCACGAAAATTGCACCAGTCACATAACCGGCGGAAACTGTATGCACGAATTTATTTTGCGCCACCTCGTTCAGAAAGATTTCCGAAAAGCTGGTCATTTCCATGCGCATAGATTCAAAATTGAAATGCGCACCCACCGGATCCTGCATCCAACCATTGGCTACCAAAATCCACAATGCAGACAAATTGGTACCCAGCGCCATCAGCACCGTAACCAGCAGATGGCCAGGACGACTCAAGCGATCCCAAGCAAAAAAGAACAAACCTACAAACGTAGATTCAAGAAAGAAAGCCATCAGACCTTCAATTGCCAGAGGGGCACCAAAAATATCACCCACATAATGTGAGTAATAAGACCAGTTGGTACCAAACTGGAATTCCATGGTAATACCGGTAGTCACCCCAAGTGCGAAATTGATACCGAATAATTTACCCCAGAAACGCGTCATATCCTTATAAATTTGCTTGCCGGTTAGCACATATACTGATTCCATAATGACCAGAATCCATGTCATCCCAATTGTGAGCGGCACAAACAAAAAATGATAAAGCGCGACTAGAGCAAACTGCAGCCGAGACAGCTCCACCAAATCCATAGCCTTGTTCCTTGTTTTAATTAATTAAATTTTATTCAGTAAAATCACAGCCCGAATAGCACATATATCCCAATTACATAGATAAAATAATACTATTCAAATCGAGAATATGAAACTTAACATAAAATTTTTCAAATACTTATAATTAGAATAAATTTAAAATTGTAAAGTTTGATTATAAATTACCGAAAAGATATCACACATAATTAGAAAATACTTACTCTACAACTTAAAAAATTCATACACATATAAGTATAAATTATAAAACAATGGATTTATCAATATTTATTATCTGCACAGCATTAACTTGATTTAAATCAAACAACGTGTTTCTTTTCAAAATAAAAACAGCCACAATGTGGCTGTATCAATACGCATACTGCAATAAAGACATACCGCTCAACTCGTGCCTACTTGCAAAACCTGTGCTTGTGGCCATGGATTAGCTTGATGGCTGGCCACAACCAAAATGCCATGCTGCTGATGTTGCTGAAGCATTGCAGCCAGTGCAAACTGCGTATCTTCATCCATACCTGCAAAAGGTTCATCCAGAATCAGCAGCACATAAGGGCGCAGCAACAATCGAGCCAGTGCAATCCGTCGCGCCTGCCCGCCTGAAACTGCGGCACCGTATTCTCCCAGCGGCGTATCCAGCTGCTTAGGCTGATGCTCAGCCCACACCATCAGCCCCACACTGGCCAGCACTGCCCATAGCTCTTCATCAGTCGCGTCCGCTTTGCCCAGCCGCAGATTCTCTGCCAGCGTTAAATCAAAAATATCTAGCTGCTGTGCCAGATATCCCACCTGCCTTGTCCATTGCCAATGCGCAAACGGCCTACCATTACAGCTTAGCTCACCATCATTTGCCTCCAGCTCTCCGGCCAGCACCGCCAGTAAAGTAGACTTACCGGCACCGGAGGCACCTTGCAACAATAAAATATCCCCGTTTTTCACATCGAAACTAATATGCTCAGCACCATTCAGTGCCTGCGGCCAGCGCGCACACAAATTTCTTGCCTGCAAATGCAGTTGCAGAGGTAAATCTTTTTTTGGTTCAGACACCGGCACACCGCTGGGCACAATCGCATTGAGACGGGTACAGGCGGCGCGACACAAACCAAAAGTCATCACATTCATTCCCAGCACCAATACCAGCTCAGCAAAGCCGAATATTGCCAGCAGCAAAGCTAGCAACATCGCCACAGACAACTTTCCCGTACTCAACAAAGCACTACCCTGCCACAATAGCACCGCAGCCGCTGCTGCGAGACACAACTGCTGTAGCAGCACCACTTTACCCGCCAGCCGCTGCTGACTTAGCTGCGCGCCAACATAACTCCCATCCTCTGCAAAAAATGCAGTCGCAAAACGTGGCCATTGCTGCCATTGCAATAGTGCGGTTAGCGCCTCCAGTGGTTGCAGTAAAGCAGTTCGTCGAATTTCTGCCTGCATCGCTTGCCGACGACCCCAATTCTGCCCGTAGCCAGCAGCCAGTGCCGGAATTACCAGTGTTGCCAGAACCAAAGGAATACTCAGAGCCAGCGTTAGCCCGCCACCGGCTACAACCAGAGTTAAACCAAGAATACCCAGCAACAACATAAACGCCCACAACCATGGCAACACCACATTTAGCGGCCAATTATTCAAGAGTTCAATATCACTTAATAACCGATGCATCTGCTGAAGCGAGCTCACTTGCTGCTGTCTGGCAGCGGCCAACCGCGCAAACAGACCACTACGCAAATCAGCCAGCAATCCCAGTACCGCATCGTGCGAACCCAGACGCTCGCCATAGCGTCCAGCCGTACGTAAAATAGCCAGCAAGCGGATAACTCCTGCTGGCGTAAAATAATTAAAGGTATAAGCCGTAGCCAGACTCACCATTCCTGCCAGCCCTGCCGCCGTAATAAACCAGCCGGACAGAGCCAGCAGAGCAATACCAGCAATTGCCGTAGCCTGCCCTAGAAACCACGCCAGAATCCACGCACCCTGCTGGCTGCGTAAAAGACCCGATAACTTCAGCTCCCGCCCCGACCACAACAAATCATAACGTTTCATCGCACCCGCTCCTGCTCAGAAGACAGCATTATTTCTCGGTCAGTCCAACATGCATAACTCACATCATGGCTCACTAGCAACACCGTCTTGCCGTAGCTGAGTCTGTCCAGTAACCGCATAATTTCTTCTGCTGTTTGCGCATCCAAATGTGCAGTCGGCTCATCCAACAGCCACAAAGGGGAATTGCGCAGCAGCATCTGTGCCAGCGCTAGACGTTGCAACTGGCCACCTGACAATCCTTTGCCTCGCTCACCCAATAGCGTATTTAACTGAGCCGGCAGCCTCTGTACCAGCACCCACAAACCCACCTGCTGCAACACTTCACGCAACTGCTCATCTGAAGCACTGGCATTAGCCAGCCGCAAATTATCAGCAATCGACAACGCCAAAATCGGCGGCGACTGCGCCAGATAAGCCACCGATTGTCTGAGTAGTGGCAGATTCAAATCGACATAATCATATTGATTAATCCGTAAAATACCGGAGTAAGGTGCAAATCCAAGCAAAGCCTGCAACAGACTCGACTTACCACTACCACTGGCGCCCCGCAGCAGCACCCGCTCGCCAGCCTGTACACTGAAACTAAACTGAGGCAACCTCACCCGCTTATCTCGCCCGTAAACCACCAGATATTCACCTCGCAGCTCAGGCGGACTCTGCAATACAAAATCCACCTCAGCAGTGGACGCTGTCACCGTTTCAGTAACTTCAAACAAAGGGATTAATGCCTCTGCTGCCGCTTCCGCTTTGGCCTTATCATGATAATTCGCACCTAGCTGGCGCAGCGGCGCATAAAATTCAGGAGCCAGCAGCAAAATAAACAACGCCCCCTGATAAGGTACCGGCACCTGACCATTTGCCCACGGCAACACACCCAGTAGCCCCAATCCCAGATACACCGCCACCAGTGCAATCGCCAAGGAAGCAAACAACTCCAACACCGCCGTAGACAGAAATGCCAGACGCAGCACTGCCATAGTACGCTTGCGGTAGGTATGAGCAGCCGAATCAATTGCCTGCTGCGCAATCTGCTGTGCCCCCAGCCGACGTAACGTCGGCAGACCACGCAATAAATCTAGAAACCGACCGCTCAATGCAGCAAGCGCCGACAATTGCGCCCGATTTTTTCGCGCAGCAGCCTGCCCTAGCAGAATCATAAACACCGGCACCAATGGTGCCGTCAGCAACAACAAAGCCGCTGCAAAAGGACTGTAAAAACAGGTTGCCGCTGCAATCAGCAATGGCATCAGTGCTGCCAACTGCTGTTGCAGCACATAATGGCTAAAATAACCATCTAGCGCATCCACCTGCTCCAACACCAAGGAAGACAGCGCGCCATCACTGCCATATTGGCTGCGTTCCGGCCCCAGAAAAGCCAAAGCGCTTAACAACTGGCTGCGTAGCTGCATGCGGATAGACGCACTGGCTTGCGCCACCAACCGATCTTTAAAATAATTCAGCAACGGTCGCAGCAACCAACACACCAGCAAATAAGGCAGAAACTGGCGGAGAACCGCCATCACATTCTCACCACCCAGCCACAATGCAAACAGATTGGCCAATAAAGCACTTTGCACGATAATTAATACCGCTGCCGTCAGCATCAGCACCCATGCCAGCCGGAAAGACCGACGCTGGCGCTTTTGCCACATACGCAGATAAAAACGCGCAGAAAATGCTTGAACATTTGGTGTAGCCAACCTGCTTCTCCCTTTAATCTAAAATCCCTTACCTAAAACTATTCAGCCACAATAGCGTGTGGCCGAACACGCTCTAGCCGCCAATGCAATACCGCCCATTCCAGCAAATCCGCCAAACTATCCACTTGCGGCGCCAGCGGCAGCCCCAGATAAAGCAAAACCTGCCGTAACAAATCCTCACGTCGACGCAAATCCAGTGCCGGTGCCCGCGTCTGCTTCGACCACTTCTGACCCTGCGCATTTGTTAACAACGGCAAATGAGCATACTCAGGCTGAGCAAGACCTAACAACTGCTGTACATAAATCTGCCGTGGCGTCGACACCAGCAAATCCTGACCACGCACCACATGATTTACACCCTGTGCTGCATCATCGACCACCACCGCCAGCTGATAAGCCCAGCAGCCATCCGCACGCAGCAAAATAAAATCGCCCGTATCACTAGCCAGACACTGCTGCTGCCAGCCCTGTACCGCATCCTGAAAACCGATAATGGCTGTATCTGTGCGTAAACGCCATGCCGGAGGCTTATGCGCAACTGCATATATCGCTGCATCATTTAATGCACATCTACCACCATAAATTACGCCATCCACACCCATACCCCGTGCTTCAGCCTGCACCGTCTTACGACTACAAAAACAAGGATAGACTCTATTCTGTGCACGCAAGGCATCCAATGCCGCTGCATACAAATGATGGCGGCGGCTCTGATACACCACCTCACCATCCCAGTACAGCGAAAATGCCTCCAGTGTCGACAAAATAGAAGCAGCCGCACCGGGCATTTCCCGCGGCGGATCCAAATCTTCCATACGCACCAGCCAACGTCCCTGCCGGCTGCGTGCATCCAGATACGAAGCCACAGCCGTCAGCAGTGAACCAATATGCAATAAACCAGTCGGACTGGGCGCAAACCGCCCCACATACATCTCAGCCACAAACCGCTTCCATCCTGAACATCACCTGCAACTTGACATTCCATTTGCAAAAGAACAAACCACCCAATTCACATAGCAGCAAGCTCTGCAAGATAAACAATTAATTATTAAAATTTACCCCATAATAGCATTTATTAGCCCTGCCCCGGTCATAATGGATACAGCAAACTCAGACATCAGGGTCATTTAAAAAGCTATAAAAAGGTATAATCCACCCATCTAAACATTCTGACACACCATGATCAGTACCAATTCACGTCTGCTGGTGATCGATACCAGCACCGGCTACCTATCATTAGGCCTTCATCACAACGGACATACCCACAGCATTTACGAAGCAGTGGGCGCAAAACAGTCTGAACTGATATTACCGCGTATCCGGCAACTGCTGGAAACAGCAAACCTAACCCTAGCCGACCTGAATGGCATAGTCTATGCACAAGGGCCGGGGGCTTTTACCGGTCTTCGCATCGGACTGGGGGTAGCAACCGGTTTAGCTTTGCCGAACAACCTATCTCTGATTGGTATACCTTGTCTGGACGCTGTGGCTGCACAGATGCCAGATCAACCATGCGTACTGGCGGCTACCGATGCCCGCATGAACGAACTCTTTTATGCCTGGTATGACACCCGTAATCTGAACCGCCTCACTGATTATCGCGTTGACAGTGCCAGCAACATCCACCTGCCAGACGGCCATCTCCATGGCACCGGTGTCGGCAACGCTTATGCATTGGATATTGAGTTACCCGTCACAGGGCAAAACCAAATGCCACAAGCAGACGTATATGCACAACTGGCTTTAACCGGGCGCTATCCCGTAACCACCGCTGCAGAAGCAAGCCTACATTATGTGCGTAACAAAATTGCCTTAACCGCCACCGAACAAGCGGCCAGACGTTCAACAGGACAGCCAGCATGACCATACGTCCTGCTCAACTAACCGACATTCCAGTTTTGGAAACGCTAGAACAGCTTTGCAATCCATCACCATGGTCTACAGCACAGCTAACCACCATTATCTCTGCACCGCAACCCGTTTGGGTTGTCGACCTACCCGAACATGGCATCGTAGCCATGCTAGTATGGCAAAAAATACCGAATGAAGCAGAAATTCACCTGCTTGACACCCATCCGGCACACAGACGCCAAGGCTATGCTCAGCAATTATTAAATCATCTCTTTCACTGTGTACAATCAGAGACTATCGACCGTATATTGCTCGAAGTACGCACCAGCAACATGGGCGCCATCAAGCTGTACAAGTGCAATGGTTTTGAAAACTGTGGCTTGCGCAAAAGCTATTACCAAAATGGTGAAGATGCCATAATCATGGAAAAACGATGTTAGACAGCCGTTATCTGTATTTACACGAAGCACTCGGGCTGGGACCGATGTGGTTGGCACAGACTGCCTGCCTGCTCCCCGTACAGCCAGCTCCGGCACAAACCGTCACAGCTAAGCAACCTGCACCGCCTGGCGAATCCGTACATTCCAGTACCAGTGCCATACAGAATCCAACAACAAAAGAAACTATCCATCATTCACACCACGCAGCCCTTCAACACATCATCAGGCAGCCACCTCAAGCAGCTAGAGATACCACGACCACCACTCAAACTGAAGAACGGCAAAACTTCTGCAGCCAGAGCACAACAGACAATTTAAAACTCAGCTACGAAGCCATACCCGAAGCATTAGCTGCCTGCACTCGCTGCAACCTCCATCAGGAGCGCTGCACGCCCCTATCTGGCTATGGTTCGGCAAATGCTCGTCTACTGGTTATCAGCACCAATCCGGCACCACCTGACGACAGCAATCAGCAACTATTCAGCGGCGAAGTCGGCCAACTGCTTAGCAATATGCTCGCCGCCATCAACATTAGCTCAGATGAAGTTTTCTATACCAGTCAAGTAAAATGTGCGCCCAATGTTAGTCTTAAAGTAACCAGCGAACAGCTGCAAGCATGTCTGCCTTATCTGAGTGCACAAATCAAACACATTCAGCCTCAGGCAATATTACTTTTAGGACAAACATTCAGCCGCCTTGATCAATCAGTGCTGGCTCAGAATCTGCACAACATTCCCTATGTCATCTCTCCTCATCCGGCAAGATTATTGCGCCAAAGCCATTTAAAAGCCACAGCATGGACCGCATTAAAACAATTGCGCAAATATTTACATAAACTCACCTGAAAAAATCAGCAATACTCAGGATTATCCGCACAAGCCAAAACATCTATGTTAAAATATGATAATAAAATTTTAATTAAATAAAATCAAAGAATTATGCATATTTCTCTTGGCCCTGTCGTGATGATTCTTTTGGTAGCCGTTTTGGCCGCCATCATCTGCCGACGTCTGCACATTCCCGCCATGCTTGGCTATCTCGTCGTCGGTTTTATGGCCGGTCCGGGCTGGCTGCATTTAATTAACCAAAGCCATGCCACTGAATTCATCGGTGAAATCGGCATCACCTTCCTCATGTTCAGCATCGGACTTGAATTTTCCATTGGCAAACTCAAAGCCATGCGCCGGCTGGTACTTGGACTAGGAGGACTACAAGTTATCCTTACGCTCCTAGCCCTGTTTATCATTTTTGGGCTGATGGGGATTCAACTTACATGGGCTTTTACCCTTGCTGCTGCCATGACGATGTCGTCTACCGCTATCGTCAGCCGCATTATGGTTGAAAAAAACGAACTCAGCCAACATTACGGCCACATGATTATGGGCGTACTGCTGATGCAGGACATAGCCGTCGTACCCTTAATGATTCTGTTTCCAGCACTAGCACACAGTAGTGACGGCCTAATACTGCAAATGGGCAAAGCACTTCTAACTATGGCACTGGCACTTGGTTTGTTGCTGATAGTCGGCAGCAGAATCATGCCCGTATGGTTTCGCTTAATTGCACGTACCAAGTCCAGTGAACTTTTCATGATAAACGTATTGCTGGTGACCCTTGGCGTGGCCTATCTCACCCAATTAGCCGGCCTGTCACTGGCACTTGGTGCATTCGTTGCAGGCATGCTGATATCCGAAACCGAATACCGTTATCAAGTAGAAGACGACATTCGCCCCTTCCGCGACATTCTCCTCGGTTTTTTCTTTATCACCATTGGCATGAAGCTAAACATACAAGTATTACAATCCAGCTGGCTCATGATACTGGTTCTATGTGCTCTTCTCATTGTCCTTAAAGCAGGGGTTCTCTACGGCATTGGCCGCTACATGAAAGAAAACAGCAGCGACAGCACAAAAACAGCCTTGTATCTGGCACAAGGAGGCGAATTTGGTTTTGTTATGCTTGCCATCAGCGGTGCGCTTGGACTTATCTCACTCAATTTGCAACAAGCTGCCATCGCCGCCATCCTACTCTCCATGATACTGGCGCCCTTTATCATGAAAAGTGCAGATAAACTCTCAGGATTATTGGTAAAACGCAGCTGGGACGAACAGGCTGCAGACTTGCAAACCATACTCGTTGAAACCATGAGCAAGTCCGACCACATCCTTATCATCGGCTTTGGACGTTGCGGCCAGAGCATCGCCCGCATATTGCAACAAGAAGACACACCCTACTATGCCATTGATTTGGATGCTGAGCGCGTTGCCACAGCCAAAGCGGCCGGTGAACCAGTCACCTTTGGTGATGCCAAACGACAGGAAGTTTTGCAGGCAGCAGGCTTGAAACGAGCCAATACCGTACTCATTACCATCAACAACATGACCGAGGCCAAACACATCCTCAACAACATCATGCTTATTGCACCCACCATGCCTGTAATCGTGCGCGTAACCAACGACGACAACATTCCAGTGTTTACCAACATGGGTGCAGACGACATCGTCTCCGACGAAAAAGAATCAAGCCTGACATTGGCCAGCCAAGCATTGCTCAGTTCCGGAAAACCATTTGATGAAGTGTATCAAATCATGCAGCGCATCCGCCAAAACCGCTACCAAGCGCTCGAAGGCCTGTTTGCTGGCAGCGATGATGAACTGTCCGAAGAAAACATACATTACTATCGTCAAGCCTTCACCCTACCACCTGATGCTTTTCTCGTCGGCAAAAGCATCAACGAACTCCCACTTGAGAAACTAAAAATCAAACTACTTTCCGTACGCCGCAATGCACATCAGCTACGCGCATTCAGTCCTGATTTTCAGTTTAAGGCCGAAGATACACTTGTCGTACTTGGTCCTAGAGACAAAGTAATACTCTTTGAAAACTGGTCATTACAAGGTACAAGCTAATTTTTTCACATCCAACACTTGCCAGCCGACAGCATATCTGGTTTAATAGCGTCTTTCCCAAGTACGGGTGATTAGCTCAGTTGGTAGAGCGTCTGCCTTACAAGCAGAATGTCGGCGGTTCGACTCCGTCATCACCCACCAGTTTTTGTTTTATGCAATAGCGTAAAACTTGCGCGGTGGTAGCTCAGTTGGTTAGAGTACCGGCCTGTCACGCCGGGGGTCGCGGGTTCGAGCCCCGTCCGCCGCGCCAAATAATATAAAAAAGCACAGCTTATGCTGTGCTTTTTTATTATCAGCCCTACCCAAGAATTTTCACACTAGCCAATCTTGTTAAGAATTCAACAAATATACTCCCAGTAGCGATCAACTTGTATTCTGCTCTAGAGCTAAAAATTTCTACTTCAGCATCATCCAAACAAGCCAGCACTCAAGCACTATCCTGCTTGCCAAGCTTCAACACAAATTGGGGCTACATTCCAGTATTCATACTAATTAGTAAAAAAGCAATATAATCCAAATTTTTCAGAATCCTAATAAACCAAGAACTTTAGAACCAACAAAGACAAAATTGCTAATCTTTTAATAAGCCTTAAATAAACCTTGTTGCCCTAATAAAAATGTTTTTAAATCATTATTGAGAAATAAACGATATCAAAAATTTAAAGAGGTACCTAAAATACTGGTTATAAAATCAAGCAAATATATACCAATATATTTATTAATATAAAAATATTCAAAAAAATTTAAAAACAACTTTTATACTAATGTAACCAATCAATTGATTTAAAAAAGATTACAACGAACTAATAAAAAACAGCGACATATTAGTAGCCATGCCTTTATTTCTAAAAAAATGCGGACGCAATACCTCCGTGTAAAATCATTAATCTGAATAAAACACTTGGTTACTTATCAAGGTCTAATCCGTAACAAAAAAATCAAACCCTTTTAGCTGTAGATTAAATCAATTTCACAAGTTATCTGTTAAATATCCTGGCCCAAAAAAACCACAAAAATCAAAACTCATACATATCAACTAATGCGCACAAACATAAAAGTTACTCTGCATATTTATTAGATATAATTGTTAATTTTTGTATAATACATTATTATTTAAAAATATTTTGAAATCATTATTCATATATCTTTTCATCGGAGACAAATATGCAAAACTTGAAACTCTTGCATCAAATCGATTCACAACAAAACAAACAATAAGAAAGGCTTATCGTGAGCAATACTGATTATCTGATAGAAGTAAACCAAGTTTCCAAAAAAATTTCAGGCCGGCAGATTCTGGAAAACATCAGCTTTAAAATTGCCCCCGGACGCATCATGGGATTTATAGGGCCAAATGGCGCTGGTAAAACCACCATGCTGAAAATGCTTACCGGCCTAATGTTTCCCAATAGCGGAGAAATCAAAATCTGTGGTTATGATATCCAGAAAGATTTTGAAAAAGCGGCATTCAATTTAGGCACAATAATCGAAAACCCAGAATTCTATAATTACATGTCTGGTTTCAGAAATCTGCAAATTTTTGCCAATATGAGCCGCCGGGCCATCACCAATGAAGAGATCATGCAAACATTGGCCCATACTGGACTTAAAGGCGCAGAAAAGAAAAAAGTAAAAGGCTTCTCCCTAGGCATGCGGCAAAGATTAGGTGTTGCCAATGCCACCATTCATCAGCCTAAAGTTCTTATTCTGGACGAACCCATGAATGGGCTTGATCCTGAGGGAATAAAAGATTTTCGTAGCCTAATGAAAGACTTTGTCCGCGACGGCAACAGCATTATTATTTCCAGCCATCTCCTCTCCGAATTACAGGAAATTGTTAACGATATTTTCATTATCAATCGAGGAAAACAAATATATGCAGGCTCCATACATGATTTTCTAGGGAAATCCAATAATATCATTCATCTAGAAGTCGGAGGAAACATATTACAGGCTGAAGAAATACTTCAGCAACATGGTTATCAGGTAAACAATCAGCTTAACAGTCTCGAAATCATGATTAACCAATCTGAAGAAGACCCAAGAGCACAAATAGCCAAACTACTAATTGAACACAATATACCCCTGCTGAGCATAAAACTAACCCAAAGCTCACTGGAAGAATCATTCCTCAGCATCATTCATAACGATAATCAAAAGTATCAAAAAGGAATTAAATAATGAAGTTAATTTTAAATGAATGGCGTAAATACCTTAGTAAATCCACCTACACAATTGTTATGCCATTAATATTATTGTTTGTATATATCTTTTATTATGGCGGAATATATCTAGCCGTCAGCAAATCAGATACAGCTATTACACCTGAAAAATCAGAAAAGATATTTATTTGGGGGATGACAATATGCTATTATTATTCTAATTATATTGCCATATTAATGGCATCTAATACACTGAGCACAGAAATATCCCGTGGTACAATCAAATTTATTCTTACTCGCCCCTACCAGCGTTATAAAATACTACTAGCAAAAATAGGCTCCATTATTCTGTTTATGCCGGTATTACAGATATTAAGTGCAATCGGTGTTTTATTATTACAGCTATTGGCCACAGCTCATCTGCCCGAATTCAATGCAATATTGAAAACGATCGTGTTATTTATTGCACTCTCATTAGTCGTAACGATATTTTACTCCTCTCTAGCACTACTACTTTCAACCTTCACCAACAGTACCGCCTTTATAACCGCCTTCTGTTTTATCTATTATTTCTTTGCAGATATTCTGTGGAAAATTATAAATTTACGCTATTTTGATTTATCCCCAGATAGTTTAATCTATAAATTATCCCCTCTAAACGCAAATAATTATTTGATTGAATTGATCAAAAACACATACTTTCAATCTATAGATAAAGATTTATATATTACCTTTACGGCCAATATTGTCTATACCTGCATCTTATTTCTTATAGCAGTAATGATATTTAGACGGCGGGATATATCTTTAGCCAATTAAACTTAATCTAATAAAGAAGTTCACGAGCTGAATTGGCATTGCAAACCTACCAATTCAGCTAAACTTACTCACACGCTGCTCTTGATATTCATCTGTAGTGTTGGTATAGGCCATTAGATTAAGCCAGTATCCACTTCTCTTATACCTGTTTTATTACACCCATTCTTCAGTGTAAAAATTTCACTGTCTGGGTCTTTGTAACTGGCTTCATTTTTTTAGATACTGCATCATCAGTTGCTCAGAATGAATTTTTTTCAACAGATTGCAAATACCGGCAAAATTATGAAAATAAATAAATAAATTAACATTTCGTAACCAGAATACATATATTTTTTTGAAATTAAATTGATTTATACTATCTCTATTGCTGTTTTTTCATTACTTTAAACAGGGGAAAATATGCTTTATTCATCACCGCCTCAGGAACAATTACATCCAGACAATTCAGTTCTTTACAGTCGGCATCTGCCAACTATAAAGCAGCTGCAATACTTTCTGGCAGTGTGTGAAGAAGGTAATTTCCGGAAAGCAGCCAGCCGCCTAGGCATTAGTCAGCCGCCGCTATCTATGCAAATCAAGGAATTGGAACAAAAACTGCAAACTACTTTGCTGGTGCGCAATACCCGTTATGTGTTGCTGACCGAACAAGGCAGAGAATTCAGGGAAAAAGCGAAAAGCTGGCTGGAAGGTTTATCACAGGCAGTCAATTATGTGCATAATTTGCCTGCTGGTAAGGTAACAATGGGTATTACCAAGATTCTTGGTTTTAATTTTATTCCACTGTTCAGTGAATTTATCCGCCGCTTTAATCAACATATCGACTTGTTACAGCAAGATTATACTTGCAAAGAACTTATGGCTGAATTTAATAAAAGCAATATAGATATGGTGATTATTTCTGAATATAAAAACACCAGCCTTCAAGCCAAAAGTTTATTAGTTCATAGGGAAAAACTGGTTTTGGCTTTGCCCGAGCAGCATCCTGCCAGTGTAGAGCAAGAAATTAATTTAAATATGGTGCAGGATTTGCCGCTGTATTGGTGTAAGCGTTATCAGCATCCTAATTTGTACGATAAGTTACAAAAGGTAAATAGTCAACTTAGCAAGCCACTGTTGCTAAAAGAAAAGTTACCTAATTTTTTGACTATGCTTATGGAAATAGCTATGGGCAGAGCCATGTTGCTACTACCTGATTCAATGGCACAGGCTCAAGTAGCAGGCGTGGTATATAAAAAACTGACTGCGAAATATGAACAAATGCTTTCGATGGATATGCATCTTCTGTGGCATACTTCAGCTATGGATAATCCTACTATTCTGGCCATCACGGAATACTTTACACAACAAGATTTACCTAAAGAATCAGCATAAGCTAATGTTTGTGATAAGTAAAAATTTACAACCACATTGATATGTTTTTTGTATCAATAATTTTGTATTTCTCTAAACAGATTTGATTAATTACTATCAGTATCAGCAATTAAGCATTGTTCAGAGCTGCGCCGAAAAGATAAATTCCTGAAAGACACAGTTCTGGCATTATTTCACTGATAGGAAAATCAATAATGACTCAATCTCTACCACAAAGAAAACTTGGCCAGCATTTAACCGTTTCAGCTATTGGCTATGGTGCCATGGGGCTGAGTGAATTTTATGGCGACATTGATACAGCTAAAGCAAGCTCAATGTTGCATGAGGTAATCGACAGCGGCGTTACGCTAATTGACACAGCCGATATGTATGGGCGCGGAGCTAATGAAAAGCTGATTGGTTCAGTATTAAAAACCCTGCCGGCTTCAACCCGCGCTGGGCTGACAATCGC
Source organism: Snodgrassella sp. CS2 (assembly GCF_050310315.1). Taxonomy (NCBI): domain Bacteria; kingdom Pseudomonadati; phylum Pseudomonadota; class Betaproteobacteria; order Neisseriales; family Neisseriaceae; genus Snodgrassella; species Snodgrassella sp. CS2. The sequence goes on from NZ_JBNPBA010000001.1 coordinate 651,225, forward strand.
GTCTAAGTGCGGTATAGACAGAAACAGTACTTCCGGATATAACCGCAATATTAATAACCATCCAGACTATATTAGAAAATGCTGTGATGAATCTTTGGCACGACTAGGTATTGAGCAGATTGATCTCTATTATATCCATCGTATTGACCCAGATGCGGTAATAGAAGAAACCATGCAAACTTTGGCTGATCTGGTAAAAGAAGGCAAAATTGCCAATGTTGGTTTATGCGAAGTATCTGTGCCTGTATTACAGCGCGCCTGTGCTGTTTATCCGGTAGATGTAGTTCAAACCGAATATTCTTTATGGACACGCGAAATTGAAGATGACATCCTTCCAATTTTGAAAAAATCAAATATTGGTTTGGTGCCCTACTCTCCACTGGGTCGTGGTTTCCTGACTGGTAAAATTCAAAACAAAGACGAATTGTCTGAAAATGATTTCCGCCGCACTAACCCACGCTTTCAGGATGAAAATCTTGAACATAATAAACGGCTGCTACAGGCACTCGAACCAATGACAGTTAAATACAACTGCACTATGGGACAAATTGCACTGGCCTGGTTGCTGGCACAATGGGAACATATCGTACCAATTCCAGGTACCAAAAACCCTAAATACCTGCACGAAAACAATCAGGCAAGTCTGTTAAAGCTCGACGCAGCTGATGTTCAGACTTTAAATGATTTAAAAAATACTATCAACATTCAGGGCGAACGTTATACCCCTGAAGGCATGAAAGGTATCTTTTAATTTTAAAGCATAGCAATGTAAAACATTATTGAAAAAATATATTCCCTGCCAGATAGTTAATTACCGGCAGGGAATTTTTTATCATCAATTAATTATCAATAACTAACAAAGACTTAATCGCCTTACGCTGATCCATGGCTTCATATGCAGCCTGAATATCATTTAAAGCAAAACGCTGGGTAAATACTTTTCCCGGCTGAATTTTTTCATCCAACACTGCTTGAAGCAACAAATTCTTATCGTAAGTGGTTACGCTGGCGATACCGCCACGCAGCCCTATATTGCGCCAGAAAATATCACCTGTTTTGATTTCGTTTTGATGCGGCACGCCAACACAACCTACAACAGCTCCTGGCCGCGCAACCGCGATAGCAGTTTGTAAAGATTCTTCACTGCCTACACATTCCAGCACCGCATCCGCGCCTGCTCCAGCCGTCATGGACAAAACTTTTGCAACAGCTGCTTCGCCGCGTTCGGGCACAATATCTGTGGCACCAAATTCCTGTGCCAGCAATGCCCTGTCCGGATGGCGACTCATGGCAATAATGCGTTTTGCTCCACGTAGTTTGGCTGCTATTACACCACACAAGCCGACGGCACCATCTCCCATCACCACCACAGTATCCCCTGCTTTAACTTCAGCACTGGAAGCCGCATGATAGCCGGTAGCCATCACATCAGCCAGTGTTAGCAACGAATTGAGCACTGCGTCTGAATAATCCTGTGGCTGACCAGGAATTTTTACCAGAGCCCAGTCAGCATTACTGAAACGCAGATATTCACCTTGATAGCCGCCATTGCCACCATCTTGTTTGTTCAGGCAGTTACCATCAAAACCAGCCTCACATGCAGCGCAATGGCCGCAGCCATGGGTGAAAGGGACGATAACAAAATCACCTTTTCGAATATGAGTTACGGCATCGCCAACCTCATCCACCACACCAATGGCTTCGTGACCCACTGTGCTACCAGACTCGCGCTGGCTGATACCGCGAAACCACCATAAGTCTGAACCACAAACACAGGCACGAACAATACGAATAATGGCATCAGTGGGCTGCTGTATAACTGGTTTGTCCATTTCTCGTATGGCTACTTTACCGGGTTCCACAAAAACGGCAACTTTCATCTTTATCTATCCCTATCTTATTGAATCGGTTGATTCCAGATTCATTAAATTGCTTATAGCGGATAATTCATCTGCTTTGATTATCTTACTTCTCCCACCGGCACTGGTAAAGATGATACAAACTCTGCCCTAACTGACAAACCAATTTTCAGAGCAAATTTTGTTCATATCGCTTTTCCAGTAATTCTGTTTTATACAGGATTTTATTAATAGGGTAATAATTAAAGTTGTTTAGGAAATATAAAAAGTCTATTTTAGTGCTATTGTTTTTGCTGCGGTCAGGCTGTTGTACCTTCCATTTATTAGTAGTATCTGAAAGATGAGCGCAGCAACAGTGTGAATGTTTGCATCAGCATTGTAATCTAACCAATAATGAAGATATGACCAAATATTTCAGTGCGTTAAAGTTAGCAAAAGCTATTATTACAAGTGTTTTAAGCCTAAGCTGCCTATCAGCTACGAAGGAAGAAAGGTTATTTCGACACTTCGTTTGCCGATGGCGCTGTTGATACTACAAATATTTGCGGCCATTTCATCGTGGTTAGACAATACAGCCTGCATAAGAAATATGATTATTTTCGGCTGCTATGCCTATGGACATGAGGACATTATTTGCCAAGTACCTGAACACCAAATTGAGATAGCACCGCAAATCTCAATCTTGATGGCAGTAGTTTTGGTAATTTTCTGTTAATTTACACAGATGGTATTTTGCTATCTGCGAAAAATGTAATCTTAATATCAGTAAGCAGCCTTTGGCTCACGGCAGAGTTGTTAACATCAAGCTTAATTTTTTACAAGGATAGATTTATTTATCATTCACCAATGGCACAAATAAAGTCTGTTGGACACAGGTTTCCTGATAGCCTTCGGCTGTTTTATCAATTACCCACAAAAACTGCACGCCTCCCTCATCCAGTGGCAACACCATGCGCCCGCCAATAGAAAGTTGCTGCAACAGCGGCAAGGGGACTTCTTTCGGTGCAGCGGTGAGAATAATGCAATCAAAAGGTGCTTCCTGAGGTAAGCCCAGATAGCCATCGCCACATACCAGCCGTGCATGGGCAAGTAAACGAACTGCACGCAGGTTTTGTTTGGCGCGCTCATGTAGCGGACGCAACCGCTCAATAGAATAAATTTCGCGTAAACCCAGTGCTTGTAGAATAGCCGTCTGATATCCGCAGCCGGTCCCGATTTCCAGAATACGCAGACTCGGGTTGATAGCGCGTCTGGCAAACAACAACTGCGTCATCACTGCCACAGTATACGGCTGGGAAATGGTCTGTCCCAACCCTAAAGGCAGCGACATATCATCATACGCATGCGAACGCAGTGCTTCTTCAACAAAAACGTGACGCGGCACAGCAGTCATAGCGGATAACACTTCCGTGCGGGTAATTCCCATTTGGCGCAGTCTTTCTACCATCCGTGCCCGCCGGAATTCATAGCCTGTCCAGCTCACGCCTTGTCCCACTTCTGTCACCACTGAACATCTTGCAAAAAAGTGCTGACTGCACCCATTTGCTGATAATCAGTTAAATCAAGGGTAAGCGGTGTAATAGTCACGAAACCGGCTTCATTGTCGCTAAAATCCGTATCCTGCCAGCTGGTATCGGCAGGCCCTACACCACCAATCCAATACATGGTTTCGCCGCGTGGACTATCTAACGGCACAATACACTGTTCGTGATGCCGTCGGCCGAGTCTGGCCACACGATAACCCTGAACACTCTCTGGAGTAACAGCCGGAATATTGATATTCCATAACAACGGTTGGTCTGGCTGCTGTGCGCATATTTTGGATAAAACAGTAGCTACCGATTTTTCAGCTGTCTCCCAGTAGCGGCCACTGCGGTCATTAATCGAAAAGGCCAGTGCCGGTATACCCATCAAAAATGCTTCGGTAGCAGCAGCTACGGTACCGGAATACAAGACATCATCGCCCATATTGGCGCCATGATTGATGCCAGAAAGCACTAAATCTGGTTTGAAATCGGACATGGTATGCAGCGCAACGTGGATACAGTCAGTGGGCGTGCCGTTGACATAAAAAAAGCCATTAGCAGCTTTTTTTATCGACAGAGGACGATTGAGGGTAAATGAGTTACTTACACCACTTTGGTCGCTTTCCGGTGCCACGACTCTTACTTCGGCAAACTCTGCCGCCACCTTCGCTAGTAGAGCTAATCCTGCGGATAAATATCCATCATCGTTACAAATTAAAATTCTCATACCTATCCCAGTTAAAAATCTTTGTCTTGCTACAACTGGGCTACTTTAAGCCCATAGAAATTGCTGGTAGCCTGTTTCAATTATTGAAATAAAAGGCTGGAGACACCTGAAAGCCATCTGCAGGCAACTGCCAGAATCTCTGCTGAAACCTATCTGCTTTAAGCTCAGCCACTAATTATAAGGGTTTACACCTGTTCTGACAGCTATATATGCTGATTTTGTGCCAACAAACAAGCATGCAATGCAGATATTCTGTGTAAAACGACCAGACAGGATGTATTGATTAACTGTTATCAATGGAAACTGTGTAAAAGTAATAACATAAAAAACGAACCGAAACGGTTCGTTTTTTTAGACTACTAAGATGTAGGCAATGAAAGAATTGAGCATTTGCATTTCAGCAATCAATCGCTATTGACCTGCTTTTACCTGCTGAAACAGGCGTACCGCCAGACGCACTGCATCCTGAGATTTGGGTGATACCACAAAACTTTTATCCAGCACTGCCTGTGTGGGGAATATACTTGGATCACTACTGATTTTGCTATTCATCAGAGCCCGTGCCGGTTTGCTGGCCGGAGCAAACGTTACATAATTACCATTTTTGGCAGCCACTTTAGGATCAAGAGTGTAATTGATGTATTTAAGCGCATTGGCAACATTCTGAGCATCTTTGGGAATCATAAATGAATCAATCCAAATACCCACTCCCTCTTTCGGTGCCAGTACCTCTAAATGAACGCCGCTTTTGGCATCCTCAGCTCGTTTTTTGGCTATATTCAGGTCGCCGCCATAGCCTGTAGCTACACACAGGTCTCCGCGCGCCATATCATCTATATAGCCTGAAGAACTAAAGCGCTTGATGTCATTACGCACAGATTTAATCAAATTGGTTGCCGCACGGATATCCTCCGGCGCACTACTGTTCGGGTCTTTACCCAGATAATGCAGAGCCAGAGGATACAGCTCGGTAGGGCTGTCAAACAGCGAAATGCCACAGCTTTTGAGTTTATGCGTATAGGCAGGATTGAATACCAAGTCCCACAGATTATCTGGCAGCTTGCCGTCCAGTGCTTTATCAACCAGAACCTTATTGATGCCAATGGTATTCATACCCCAGAAATAAGGTACTGCGTATTTATTACCTGGATCGACCTTATCCATCATTTTTAGCAGATTAGGGTCGATATTATTGTAGTAAGACAGCTGGCTTTTGTTAACGGGCTGATAGGCGCCCGCCTTGATTTCGCGGCCGACATTGGCTATAGACGGCACCACCAAATCATAGCCGGAACGGCCAATCAGGATTTTAGCTTCTAGTGTTTCGTTACTGTCATAATAGTCGTAACGAACTTTGATTTTATTTTCTTTTTCAAAAGTTTTTACGGTATCAGGGTCTACGTAATCCGACCAGTTGTAGATATTGAGCTGATCTGTGGGATTCATGACTCCGTTAGTGGAGGCCGCATTTTTGTTTGCTGTACCGGCATCCGAGCATGCAGCAATCAGCACACTGACGATGGCTGACAATACCAGTGATTTTTTCATACACGATTTCCAATTTGTATGCCCACAGTAATGAGGGAAGCAAGTATCTATATGACGTGCACCAGCACAGCCACCTCTAAACCGACATTAAACTGTGAAATACAGCACCACGCAAGAGTATTTGGCAAATTATTACAGTGTATGCACCCAGCAAGGACACAAACTTGCCCGATATGCTAAAAAATCGTACGGAAAAACCAAAATAATACACCGGCCAGCAGTATGGAAACAGGTAGGGTCAATACCCACGCCATAACCAGATTGCGGATGGTAGACTTTTGCAATCCACTTTTATTGGCAGCCATGGTACCGGCAATACCCGAAGTCAGTACATGTGTGGTGCTGACCGGTAAGCCAAAACGGTCGGCAGCAAAAATCAGCGAAGCAGTCACCAGCTCGGCAGAAGCACCCTGTGCATACGATAAATGAGTTTTACCGATTTTTTCGCCCACTGTTACCACAATTCTCTTCCAACCCACTAGTGTACCTAGTCCCAGCGCTAGTGCCACCAGTACCTTCACCCACACCGGAATATACTTGGTAGCATGATCTATAGACGTATGATAAGCCTTCAAACTCGCTATTTGTGCCGAATTAAGATTATATTGGCGATGCAAGCTATTTTTTTGCAGCAAGGTTAGCGATTCTGACACCAGATACATATCATTGCGAATATTGCCTACCTGCTCCGGCGGCAGATTACGCAGGCTGTCGCTTTTACTGACATCATGCGCCACAATATGCACCAGCTGCGCGAGCGCTGCCAGCTGCTGCGGCGTACCCTGCTTGTCTTCTACCAAAGCAGTGACCTCAGCACGTGCATCTGCATTTTGCGGCAGTACCAAGCCCGCTGGCAGCAATCCTTCTATAGTTTGCTGGGCAGAAAGCGAATTAGCCGAAAACTTCACCCATTCTTCTCTGGGCACAGCATGATTCAATGCATAGGCCATTGGGACGGTTCCTATCAAAATCAGCATAATTAGTCCCATGCCTTTCTGACCATCGTTCGAACCATGTGCAAAGCTTACCGTGGTACAGGTAAAAATCAGCAATAGGCGTATCGGCCACGGTGGCGGAGCGTCATTTTCCGGTGCACGGTACAAGGCTGGTATTCGCAGCAATTTTTTCGATAAAATCAGCAGCAGACCAGCCAGCACAAAACCAAGCAGCGGAGAAAAAAGCAGGGATTCGCCCACATTGATCACCTGTTTCCAGCTCACGCCACTGGTACCCAGATGAGCAGACATTAGCTGATTGGCCACTCCGACACCGATAATCGAACCAATCAACGTATGCGAACTGGATGCAGGCAAACCCAGCCACCAGGTACTAAGGTTCCAGATAATTGCTGCGGACAATAATGCAAATATCATTGCATATCCGACGCCACTGCCCATATGTAGAATCAGTTCAACCGGCAGCAGTGAAATCACACCATAAGCAACAGCACCGGTAGATAGCATTACCCCGAGAAAATTAAACACACCAGACCAGATTACAGCAGTATTAGGACTGAGCGAGCGCGTGTAAATCACGCTGGCTACGGCATTGGCCGTATCATGAAACCCATTCACAAACTCAAATGCCAGTGCAATCAGCAAAGCAACTGTTAATAAGGCATAGACCAGCAATGAAGACCGGGGAATACCCTGCAGATCATGATAGATACACACCGCAGCATAAGCTAATCCGCTAAGCAATATCAGCAGAAACAAAACAATACTTACTTTACCCGTTTTCCCAGATACAGACATAATTGCCCCAGACGACGAGGTCGTAGACGAAGCAGACACAGTTTTCTCCCTATTAGCAGGTGCTATCCTGACTTATTGTAAAAGACCAACATGACAACTTTGTGACAGACACAATAATTTTGCCGGCTGTTGGTTTTTCTCCTTAAAAGCCTATTTTTTTTCGCTGTTCAAGCAGCGACTTATCACATACTAATCTCAGCAAGACACAGCTTTGCTTAGCCTCAACCATATGGAATTCATTCGCTATTTTGTTACATTGAGTATACAGACAGTCTATATAATCTGCCACGATTTACCGGAGTCAATCTGTTTACTACCAGATACAGTGTCAGCCAATTCTCAGTGACGTACATACTTGTGCTACTGCCGCAAGCTTATCTAGCCGGCTTTCTCAATCACACATTTAGCTCATGCAGATAAACATTTATTAGCCGCAACAGCCACATTCAGTCAGTCGTTTATCATTACATTTATTGAAATAAAACCACAAACATTGACGATAACATTTTTATTTCTTAAAGTAACAGTCACAGCAGCATTACGGCCACAATACCATTAATTTGATTCATAAAAATCAACACTAATCACAAATATTCCGCATATACCAATCAATTTTAAGCCAACATACTCACACATTGAGGAGAAACCACATGCAAACATGGGTACAAAACTACTCGGCATTAGGCAACAGTGTCTACCTGACCCTACTGGCTGCCCTGTTACCCATAATATTTTTCTTCGTGGCACTTACTGTCTTGCGCATGAAAGGCCATATTGCCGGAGCCATCACCTTGGTTCTTGCAATTATCGTGGCCGTAGCAGCCTATAAAATGCCGCCGGTACTTGCATTATCGTCCGCATTATATGGTTTTTTCTATGGCCTGTGGCCAATAGCTTGGATTATCATTACAGCCGTATTTCTGTATAACCTGACCGTTAAAACCGGCCATTTTGACATCATCCGCGCTTCGATTCTCTCTATCACCGAAGATCAGCGTCTACAACTGCTGCTCATCGGTTTTTGCTTCGGCTCCTTTCTAGAAGGTGCAGCTGGATTCGGAGCACCGGTTGCTATTAGTGCGGCACTGCTGGTAGGGTTGGGTTTCAGACCCTTGTTTGCAGCTGGCTTATGCCTGATTGCAGATACTGCTCCGGTAGCCTTTGGGGCACTGGGTATTCCGATTCTGGTCGGTGGACAGGTTTCTGGTATCGATCCCTTTCATATTGGCCAGCTGGCCGGTCGCCAACTGCCAATGATGTCTGTTGTTATACCGTTTTATCTGATATTTATCATGGATGGCATGCGGGGTATTCGCCAAACCTGGCCGGCACTGCTGGTGTCTGGCGTATCCTTTGCCGGCACACAGTTTATTACCGCCAATTTCATTGGCCCCGAATTACCTGATGTAACTTCAGCCCTCGTTAGTATGGTGTGCCTGACTCTGTTTTTACAAAAATGGCAGCCCAAACAAATATTCACCTTTAACGGCATGCAGCAGTCCAGCACTGAGCGCAAAACCACAGAATATAGTAAAAAACAAATTATGCTGGCATGGTCACCGTTTGTTATCCTAACTGTGTGTGTGGCCGTATGGACAATCAAACCGCTGCAATCATGGTTGAATTCATTCAGTCAGATTAAGATTCACTGGCCAATGCTGGATAATTTGGTTATCAAAACAGCTCCTATCGTTGCTGAAAACGCTCCGATAGCGGCTGAATTCAAGCTGAATATTCTTGGCGCGGTTGGTACCTCCATTCTGCTGGCCGCCATCATTTCCGTGCTTATCCTGAAAATTAAACCACGTCTTGCCATTGATACATTCAAAAGCACTCTGTACGACCTGCGTTTTCCGGTGCTTTCTATCGGGCTGGTATTGGCCTTTGCCTATGTGGTTAACTACTCAGGCCTATCCTCAACACTGGCTCTGGCACTGGCTGATACCGGCAAAGCATTTCCTTTTTTCTCACCATTTCTCGGCTGGGTAGGCGTATTCCTAACCGGCTCCGACACTTCTGCAAATGCCCTGTTTGGTGCACTACAGGCCAATACAGCCTTGCAGGTAGGCATGGATCCTGTATTGGCTGTGGCAGCCAATTCTGTTGGTGGGGTAACTGGCAAAATGATATCCCCACAATCTATTGCCATTGCCTGTGCCGCAGTGGGACTGGCGGGCAAGGAATCTGACTTGTTCCGCTTTACTGTGCGTCACAGTCTGTTTTTCTGTCTGATTGCCGGTATATTTACATTGGTGCAAACCTATTTACTTCCATGGACACTGACTCTGTTTTGATTGACACAAAAACGCCCGCTAAACCAGCGGGCTTTTTTAGGGCGTAACTTCAGTATCAGCCACCTGTTTTGGCCATAATGCGCACAATCTTATCCGGCTGCTCATTAAATTCATGCTTTTCCGGCTTTAAATCCACTGCATGCCGGATGGCTGCTTCTAATTGCTCATCGCTACAGCTTGCAGCCAGCAAAGGCTTCAGAGCCATACTTTGATCCTGACCCAGACACAGATACAACGTACCATCAACCGACATCCGCACCCGATTGCAGGTAGCACAGAAATGCTGCGAGCGCGGTGTAATTAACCCTAGCGTAAAACGGCCATCAACACTTTCCCAATATTTAGCTGGCCCGCCACCATAAACACGCTGGCTCTCATGCAACTGATATTTTGGCCGCAGATTTTCAATTAGTTCGAGCAGATTGAAATACTCCAGTTTACGTCCGCTCATACCCATTGGCATAACCTCAATCAGGCGCAAAATAAAGCCGTTTTCAATACAGAACGCCACCATATCGTCAATATCAGCAGTATTAACGCCGGGCAGCGGCACCATATTGATTTTAATCCGTTCAAAACCAGCATCGCGTGCCGCCTGCAAACTGTCTATTACTTTATCAAAACTATCCTTGCCGGATATCTCCTGCACACATTCTCGTCGCAAGGAATCAAGACTAACATTCAGCCGATTGAGCCCTGCTTGGCGCAAATCAGAAGCATATTTCTTTAGCTGCGTGCCATTGGTGGTTAAAGACAAATCCTCTACCCCTGGCAATGCTGCCAGCCGTGCCACCAGTTCAGGCAAATTTTTTCGCAGCAACGGCTCACCGCCGGTTAACCGAAACCGCGACACCCCCATGCGCGCAAAAGCTCCGGCCACCCGCTCGATCTCCGCAAACGACAACCAGTTTGCTGGCTTTTCAAATTCTGTAAATCCTTGCGGAATACAATAAGTACAGCGTAAATCGCATTTATCCGTTACCGAAATGCGCAGATAATCAATACGTCTGTTGAAGCGGTCAATCAGCATGAGTAAAGTAAGTGCCTGATAAAGAATATTATTCCCGTAATGGCAAATTTCTAGAAAACTTGAGAAAAAACAGCTATTTTATATTATTTTTCTGCATAAATACAATTGCATCAACAGCAGCCATCTGCCACAGCAGGAAAAAAAACGGCATAATAAACCATTATTGATTGCTATATGTTTGCTTCATGATTACCGTGATTTATCTGGCACGCTTTGCCGAAGAGCTTGGTCTGACACAGGAACAGCTTCCTCTAAACTTTACCGACACTAATACCCTTCTCTCACACCTACGTCAGCGCGGCAAACCTTGGCAACAGGTACTGGCTGAGGGGAATGTCTACAAAATTGCCGTCAATAACGTTATCCGGCATGGCAATACCAGCCTACAGGACGGAGACAGCATCGCACTGCTGCCACCAGTAACAGGAGGCTGATATGCAGACAAGGATTCTGATACAGACGGAAGATTTCAATCTCAGCCACGAACTGGCACTGGCAGAAGCCAGTGCACCAGATTGTGGAGCTGTCGTCAGCTTCATTGGCAAAGTGCGAGGTAATGACAATCCGCAGCAGCCTCTCAGCCACCTTTTTCTCACCCACATGCCCGAAGTTACAGAGAATGAAATCAGCAATATCATCACTCAGGCGGCACAACGCTGGACATTACCTTATGTTTGCGTGATTCATCGCATCGGCAACTTGCCCGTAGGCGCTCAAATCGTACTTGTCCTTACCGCCAGTGGCCATCGCGAACATGCTTATCAGGCCAATCACTTCATCATGGATTATCTTAAAACCGAAGCACCATTCTGGAAAAAAGAATGTTTTGCCAATGGTAAACAGCATTGGGTAGAAATGAAACACAGCGACCAACAGCGTAAGCAATCATGGCAATAAATGCTCAGCTTGGCCTGATTATACTGGCCGGCGGACTCGGTACTCGTGTTGGCGGAGCCAACAAAGCCCTACTGCCACTTAACGGACAACCTCTGCTCACGCTTGTTCTACAACAGCTGCACCATTGTAGCGAGCACATCATTATTAGTGCCAATCGCGATATCGACAAGTTGAGCCGCTACGGATATCCCGTCTGTACCGATCTACCCGACTATCAGCAAATGGGACCACTGGCCGGTATAGTCAGCGCTGCACAAACCTTACCATCACACATCGAATATGTGCAGATAGTACCTTGCGACCTGCCCTTTCTAAGCGCTGAGATTATTAACGGCCTGTCTCAGACACTGTATCAACAGCCAGAGCTGGATATCGTTTGTGCCGCAGACAATAGCAATCTGCATCCCATTGTCTGCCAGATGCGCCGGCATCATTTAGCAGCTATTCAACAACAACTGCACAGCAACGGCTCACACAGCATGCGCTCTATTATTCAACCATACCGCCATGCTATCGTTACCTTTGCCAACAGCCACCCTTTTACCAACTACAACAGCAGCGCCATGTTTACCTGACTACGCTGCGGAGTAACAACATCATGATGGATTTTTATCAGGGACAGGAAACCCTGCTACAACAGACCGTCCGCGTAGTAGATAGCGAGACTGTAACACTGAATCAGGCTGCCGGTCGCATTTTGGCACAGACGCTCATCGCCACGGCCGATGCGCCAGCTTTCGACAACAGTGCCATGGACGGCTACGCCGTGTGCGGACTGGACTGCAAAGAATGGCAGCTTATTGGCACAGCTGCGGCTGGAGACAACCGGCAACAGACCTTGCAACACGGACAGGCTATGCGCATCTACACCGGCGCCGGCATTCCGCTTCAAACTGACGCCGTTATCATGCAAGAAAAAACCAGCGTCAATGGAAACATTCTTACCAGCACCCATACAGTTAATACTGGTGAAAACATACGCCGTCAAGGCGAAGAACTAAAGCAGGGCACTGTTTTACTACCGGAAGGTGCTTTGCTTACCCCTCAGGCCATCGGGCTAGCAGCTTCACAAGGTGCCTGTGAACTGCCAGTGTACCGCAAACTACGCGTCAGCGTATTCACCACCGGCGATGAACTGGTAAGTGGCAATTACAAGCTCGAGCAGCATCAGATATACGACAGCAACCGGCCAATGCTGCTAGCTTGTTTGCGCCAGTATGCATTTATCGAGGTTATTGATGGCGGCATTTTGCCGGATAAGCTCGACATCATTACCGATACCCTCGCCCGCGCAGCAGCCGACAGCGACAGTATTATTATTTCAGGAGGCGCCTCAGTTGGCGACCGCGATCTGGTTAAACCAGCTTTACAGCAGCTGGGCACCATCGAGCACTGGAAACTCGCAATAAAACCCGGTAAACCTTTTGGATGGGGCACAATCGACCTATGCCGTGTCATGCTCCTGCCTGGCAATCCGGTGGCCAGCTTCGTTACCTTCAAACTAATGGGACTGCCAGCACTACAAACCGCCGCCGGCCGCCCTATTCAGCAATCCCTACCCGCATGCTATCAGGCTAAAGCAGCCTTCAGCATCGCTCCAAATCATCAGAAAAGACGAGAGTTTCTACGTGGTACCCTATGCTTTACCAAAAATGGTCCTGAAGTTCAGCTTCTGGATAAACAAGGCTCACATATGCTATCTAGTTGCGTAAATGCTCAAGTTTTAATCGATATTCCACCGCAAACTGATATTCATCAAGGGCAATGGCTGACTGTACATCCCATATAAATTATTTACTCTACTGAAAACTTCAAAAGCCTGTAGAAAATACAGGCTTTTAATTTAATTTCGAAACAATTGAATTATATTCAGACTGAAATTGAATTTAGCCTACCAAAATTCAAACATTTATTTCTATAGCTTGAAATTTTATTCTTGCCTGACCTATGAATGATAAAAAAATAAATTCTCTATCTTTAGGTTGATTAGACCCTTTTTTAAAAGCAAACAATACATAAGTTATGAAAAGCATTAAAGCTTTCTAAACAATTAGCATTTGGCACTACTAAAATTTAAAGTCTTTTAGTCCAATTTTTACATTTATAGCAGAGTATTAAAAATACTTCTTATCGTTTGCTGAAAACATAGTACATCTATATATATTTGTATTAATGTATCCAATAAAATAAAGATCTAATATATCAGATTATATATTATTAAAATACTTTAAAAAATAATAAAATATGGTTACTTAATCAATTAAAACACTGATTAAATTTCACTATCGTTTTAATATTCCTATATCCTTATAACAAATTACGGTAAAATATATTCCAAGCAAAATACACAATAAATCTTCATATATAACATAAGGATTAGGTATATCCGGCAATACTTTCGCATACTCCAAAGGTAAATTTATGTTAGGATTATAAGGATCATAAATGATTTTTTCTGTAGAATATTGATTCGAATCCCATTCACTGGAAGGGATATATCGCATTCTGCCTCTAGTGAGCGCATAGCCCTCGCTAAATACCCGTAGATTATCATTATTATAAGTTTTACCATTAACTTCAAAGTAATAACGATAATGATAAATAGGTGCCCTAAGAGATTTACTATTATTATTTGTTGAATATTCTGAATAACTATATATTATTTGTCCTTCAGTGACACATTTCTTAAGCTTACAATTCAGACTCAATAGATATTTAGCTTTATTTTGTAGTGAAATATAAAATTTTTGTTTATCAACTATGGAATGTACTAAACAAGACATCCCCAGCATGATGATAAATGGCCCGATGGTCATAAAAAAAAATTTCTCAAATTTGGTCATTTAATCTAATTTCTATATACAGATAAATGTTCACGTACGGTTCCGGCTAATAAATGTCTTATTGAAATTGATCGTCCAAATTGACTGTTTAAATCTATTATTTTCAATAAAGGTAAATAATTTAAGAGCTTATCATTAATTTTAATGTTTAGGTATCTTTCCCATCAGTAAAAATGGATTGGCTCCGCCACGTTGCCAGCCTTCATCACTCAGAAGCATATCCAATATCAAAGAAGCCAGATCATCTGCTATTGGATCAGCATACTGCTGTTTAGCCAGACGATAACGTTTACGGTAAGCATTACAGCTGGGGCAACATTCTGCTTCAGTTGCAGCCAGAACACCTTCTGTAGCCTGCTCTATACGCTGTATACCTAAATCACGACTATTATCACAGAAGCTACAGCGAGCGCGCACACTGTGCCAGCGGCTATTGCACAGGCCACAACAGAGATAGCGCAAACCTTCAAGTTCACCATGGCCGATTATCACAGCACCAACGGCATCGGTACCACAGCAAGGACAAAATCCAGGTTCTGGGCATGGTTTTACTGTGTCTGCTGCTAAGCTTCTTGCCACCAATGTGTAGATAATCTGTACAACAGCATTCAACCATATTTGATAATCCTGCTGTGCTAGACCTAGCTGCTGACTGATTGCCTGCTGGCACAACCGGATGCGCTCCTCGCTGCTAAGAGGCAATATTTCCTGCCATACTTGTACCGCCGTAGGTGACAACTGCTCGTGGAGCAAAGTATATAAATCAGTAAACAGCTGGTCGGCTAAGCCACGATTCTCACTCAGCAAAGCCGGTGTGAGTGGTAAATCTCCCTCATTAGTGGCAGGCAATACCCAGTCTGCCTCTGTATAACGCTCTAGTAAACTTTGCTGAGCTGTACATACCTCTGCCATCAACTGCAAATATGGCTGCCAATCGCTATTGTCTTCAGCGGCCAGTTCGTTTAGGCGCAAGGCACGCTGGCTAAAAATATCAGCAGCGGGCTGCTGCCAAAACGGGATATGAAAGAATGCCTGAGCCTGTATGGCTTCCGGTGTTGCTTGTGTTTTCATGTATCTTAGTTTATGTGAAGGATTGCTGCGTAACCATTGCTAACGTTAAACAGCTAGTATTAAGAATCAAAATAACCAAGTTTAACTAAAAACATGTATTTTGTCTGGTTTTACCGCAGTGCCTAGAATTTAATCGGCCATACAACGCCAGTAGAAATATTGCAGTACAGCATATACCTGTTTCGTCTGAATCACTGTAGTACATAAAAAAGGTTCAGATGTCTCTGAACCTTTTTAGTACCTCAAAGCGAATTATTTGATACCCAATGTTTTTTCATAGGCACGCGCTTTTTCATCATCGAAATCATGCTCCCAGCGTGAAATAACCAGTGAAGCCAGTGCATTACCGATTACGTTTACAACGGTGCGGCCCATATCCAGAATACGGTCGATACCAAGGATAAAGCCTAGACCTTCCAATGGTATGGAAGTAGTGGCCAGCGTGGCAGACAATACCAGAAAGGATACGCCCGGTACACCAGCAATACCTTTAGAGGCCACCATCAGGGTAATGACAATCATAATCTGGTCGGTCACAGACAGGGAAATGCCGTATAACTGAGCCAGAAAAATTACGGCAATACTCTGATACAGAGTAGAACCATCCAAGTTAAAGGAATAGCCTGTGGGGATAACAAAGCTGGTAATGGATTTCGGCGCACCATAGGCTTCCATTTTCTCAATCATTTTGGGCAGCGCTGTTTCAGAGCTGGAGGTTGAGAACGCCACAATCAATTCATCTTTAAGAATTTTGATGATGGTGAAAATGTTAAAACGGCAGAAATAGGCTACACCACCCAGTATCACCAGCGTAAACACAATCATGGCCAAATATACAATCAGAATCAGCTTCATCAGCGGTATCAGGGAGCCGAAACCGAATTTGCTGATGGTTACTGTCATGAGACCAAACACACCAATTGGCGCATAGCGCATAATCATATTGGTGATTTTAAACATTACGTCTGAAATGACTTTCAGAAAATCAGAGAAAAACAAACGCTGATTATCCGGCAGTTTGGTCAATCCCAAACCAAAGAATACACAGAAAAAGATTACAGGTAAGATTTCGCCGGTGCTAAGTGAATCAAAGATATTATGCGGAATCATGTCCAGAATCATGACAACAAGGCCATGCGGCTTTTCAGCCAAGGCTTCACTTTTCTGCACATACTGTGTAACGTTGCTGTGCTGCAGATTAGATATATCGATACCACTGCCAGGATGAAACAAATTACCAAACAGCAGACCCACGCCAATGGCAATGGTGGTAATGATTTCGAAATAGAGAATGGTTTTGCCACCTAGTCTACCCAGACTTTTGGAATTACCCAGTCCGGCAATACCAAGTGTGAGGGTACTGAGTATAATCGGCAAAACAATCATTTTAATTAGGCGGATAAAAATATCGCCCATGGGCTGTAATACGTTGACTACCCAAGATTGATAGGTTTTGTAGTATGGATGAGACGGATCTGAAAAGGTATGCAGATACAATCCCACTGCTACCCCCATAATCAGGGCAAAAAGAATTTGCCAGGCCAAATTACGGCTATATCGTTTAATAATCGATAACATAGTCGTCCTTACAGTAATTGGTAATATAGTTCTTATTCAGTCTTACAAGCGAAACAAAAACAATAGAGTATACCCTATTATTTTTAGTTTTATGTATGCGTTAAGGATGAAAAAAATTGAGGGTGGGTATAAATTACTTGGCGATGATGACGCGCAAAACCCACCAGCGTGATATTAGCCTTGTGAGCTAAATCAATGGCATAGGTAGTGGGCGCAGATACAGCCACGATACACCCGATACCGGTAATTGCTGATTTCATTACCATTTCAAAACTAGCGCGACTGGACAATACCACAAAACCCTGCTTCCAATCCACTTTTGCTTGCAACCCCCAGCCAATTAGTTTGTCCAAAGCATTGTGTCGGCCAATGTCTTCACGCGCGGTTACAATTGTGCCATCACCATCAGCCCACGCCACACCATGAACGGAACCAGTTTGCGCGCGCAGGCGTTGATGATGGTTAAAATCGGTCAAAGCAGCGCCTATTTTGCTAAATTCGAGATTCACTGAACGCATTATAGGGGTAATTGCCGGCTGTACGGCAGCGAGGCTGTCAAGACCACATAAGCCACAGCCGCTACGTCCACTCATTTGCCGGCGCCGGTTTTTCAGGCGGGCAAAAGCAGCACTGGCCAGCTCAATGTCTGCTACCAAACCATGCTGTTGTTCGCTAATTTCAATGGCGTAAATCTGTTCCTTGTTTTCAATGATACCTTCACTAAAGCTGAATCCGAGAGCTAGCTCGGCAATGTTATCCGGCGTAGCCATCAGTACCACGTGGGATATACCGTTATAAACCAGTGCTACTGGGATTTCGGCACTGATATCGTCACAGATGCTGCTGCATTTTCCGTCCTGAGCTACCCAGACAGTACGGCTTTCGGCGGGAGTGTGAATCATGGGATTTAGGTCCCTACATGCAGGGAGTAGTGCTAAGAGGCTGTCCTGAATATTCTTCAGGACAGATTAGAGAATCAATATTTACCTGTCTTAATAATGTCACCAGACAGGCTAGCTGCATAAAGGCACGCGTTTTATTCGCTACTTTGCGTCGTAGATGTACGCTGCGCTTTGGCGGCTTTTTTGGCCATCATTTCACGATACCAGCGCGGATGATGTTTTTTCGCCCATTCCTGCGTCACTACACCTTCAACCATAGCTGGAATGGTGCCTTTTATCCACAGAGCCGCATACACATGGATAATGATACCAACTATCAACAAAATGGCAGAAGCCGAATGCACCAGCAAGGCAATCCGCACCACCCAAATAGGAAAATAGCCGGAGAAAAACTGCCGCCACGCAATCAGACCACTGATAAACAGCAGCGCCATGCTAATCGTCATCAGCCAAAACATGCATTTCTGTCCGGCGTTGTATTTACCGGTATCACCGATTTCCTTACCCAGCAGGATGTGCTTGATACCCAGCATCCATTTGATATCGTCGCGCTCGAAAAAATTATGTTTCACATAGCGGAAAAACTGGATAAAAAATCCTAAAAACATAATGACGCCGATAAACGGATGCAAGATGCGCGCCAGCTGCGGAGAACCAAATACTTCAGTGAGCCAGAAAAAAGAGGGATAGAAAAAGCCAAGACCGGATACGGCCAGCAGTACGAAACAGCCGGCCACAACCCAGTGGTTAAAACGCTCGGATTTTTTATAGCGCTGAATTAATAATTTTTTTGTCATTATGCGTCGCCTTTGTCTTCGAGGATTTCACCATCACGATTCAGAACTTCCTGTTCATCATCATCAGGACGATTGGGACCAATGGTAATGTAATGTAGCCAGCCAGCAAAAGCGGCGGCGGCAATACCAAAGGCGGCTATTGGTTTAAGCATACTTTTCCATAGCTTAACTGTGGTACTGATATGCGGATTATCCGGCAAACCGTGATACAGGCTGGGTTTATCGGCATGATGCAAAACATACATTACATGGGTACCGCCTACTCCCTGCGGGTCGTAAAGTCCGGCCTTTTCGAAGCCACGCTGTTTTAAATCCTTGATGCGTTCACTAGCCAAAAACTTCATGTCTTCCTTGCTACCAAAATGTATGGCACCAGTAGGACAAGTTTTCACACAAGCCGGTTCCTGCCCCACGGCCACACGGTCGGAACACAATGTACATTTGTAGGCACGGTTGTCTTTTTTGGAGATACGCGGGATATTGAAAGGACAGCCGGAAATACAGTAGCCACAGCCAATACAGTTTTCCTGATGAAAATCCACAATACCATTCTCATATTGAATGATGGCACCTGGAGAAGGACAGGCTTTCAGACAGCCAGGATCGGCACAGTGCATGCAACCATCTTTACGAATTAACCATTCCAGCTTGCCGTTTTCTTCAGTTTCTGAAAAGCGCATAACGGTCCAACTATCAGCGCTTAGGTCGATTGGATTATCGTAAACGCCATGATTAGTACCAATTTCGTCGCGAATGTCATTCCATTCGGAACAAGCTGCCTGACAAGCCTTGCAGCCGATGCAAGTAGAAACATCTATTAGTTTGGCAATTTCTATGGGCTTACGAGCCTGCGGTAGCGGCGTGAGCTGATTAGTGGCCGAACGCCGTTTAATATCTAATGATTGTAAAGCCATGATTTATTCCCCTCACGCTTTTTCGATATTGCACAAAAAGGTTTTGTATTCCGGTGTCTGAGTGTTGCAGTCACCGACAAATGGTGTGAGTGTATTGATGAGAAATTGTTTTTTCTCACCAACATTCACCCAGCCACCATGCAGGGGAATACCAATCTGATGCACGGTCTGGCCGTTGATGTCCAGAGGGCGCAAACGTTTGGTTACCACGGCTTTGGCTTCTACCCAGCCGCGTTTAGTACTGATTTTAACGGTATCACCTTTGGCAATTTTCTTTTCTGCTGCCAGCTCTTCGCTGATTTCCACAAACTGTTCTGGCTGAGCAATCATCAGCAATTTCACAGACTTGGTCCAAAACTGGAAATGCTCAGTAAGGCGATAGGTGGTACCAACACATGGGAATTCGTCTTTGTTTCCGATGCGTTCTTTTACGCTGTCAAACAGGCGTACAGCGGGCGTATTGAGAACTTTCGGATACAGTAAATTTTTACCTACTGGCGATTCCGTGGGTTCGTAGAATGTCGGGAATGGACCATCCACCAATTTTTTAGTACAAAACAGACGGCCTACACCTTCTTCATTCATGATAAACGGATTCATATCCGTATCCGGTGCCTGATCAGCTTTGTAGTCGGCCACATCAGCACCAACCCATTTGCTGCCATCCCAGTGAATCAGTTTACGTTCGGGATCCCACGCTTGGCCAGATGGATCGCAGGACGCACGGTTATACAGGATACGGCGGTTGGCCGGCCACGCCCATGCCCAGCCGGGGGTATTGCCCAAACCGGCATTACTATTGTCTCGCCGAGCCATCTGGTTTCCGTTTTTGGTCCATGAGCCGGCAAAAATCCAGCATGCACAGGCGGTGCTGCCATCATCGCGTAATTGAGCAAAACTATCTAGCTGCCCACCTTTGGGCACAATAATATTGCCTTGTTCGTCTTTGATATCGGCCAACGCCCAGCCATTGGATTCCTGTGCCATTTCTTCCGGTGTGGGCGAATGCGCTACTTTGTACGGCCAGCTCAGATTGATAATCGGCTCGGGAACTTTTCCGCCTTCTTTTTCATACAAAGCTTTGATACGCAGATGTAATTCGGCCAAAATCTCCAAATCAGCTCTAGCATCTTCCGGTGCTTCTGCGCCGGCATAGTGCCATTGCAACCAGCGTGAAGAATTAACAATAGAGCCGTTTTCTTCGGCAAAACACGGTACCGGCAGACGGAATACTGTGGTGAGAATGGAGCTGGAATCTACATTATGCGCATCGCCGTGATTTTCCCAGAAGGTGGCTGTTTCCGTATTCAGTGGATCCATCACCACCATCCATTTGAGGCGGGAGAAGGCTTCAACGATACGATTGGAATCTGGGAAAGAACCCATGGCGTTGAACCCTTGCACCAGCAGACCATGCATCTGCCCCTGGTACATCATTTCCGCCATTTGGAGGACATCGTACATTTTGTCCCACTTTGGTAGCCAATCGTAGCCCCAATTGTTTTCTTTGGTGGCTTTGTCACCGAAAAACCATTTGAGCAGGCTGACCATAAATTTGGGCGTATTGCTCCAGTAATTGAGCTGCCCCGGGCGCATTGCTTTCAGTGTCTGTACGCTCAGGTAATCTTCAAAAGTGGGATTTTTCTTTTCATTTGGCAGACTAAGATAGCCCGGCAAGCTGGTGGAAAGCAAACCAAGGTCTGACAGCCCCTGAATATTGGAGTGGCCGCGCAAAGCATTCACACCGCCACCGGGCATACCGATATTGCCAAGAATGAGCTGAATCATGGCCATGGTACGGATATTCTGCGAACCATAGGTATGCTGCGTCCAGCCTAATGCATATAAAATCGTACCGGCTTTATTTTTAGCTGAAGTGGCACCCAGAGCCTGACAAACCAGCAAAAAGTCTTTTATTGGTGTGCCAGTAATTTTGTGCATCATTTCCGGTGTGTATTGGGCATAATGGCGTTTCATGACCTGCCACACACAACGCGGGTTTTCTAAGGTTGGGTCGGTTTTGGCAAAGCCGTTTTCGTCCAGCTCATAAGTCCAACTGGCATTATTGTAGACAGCGCTGCCCTTGGCTCCTTTCGGCGCTGCTTCGGGTGTCGGACGTCCATCTGCACTGGTGTAATCAGCATGACCGGAAAATAGTCCTTCGTTAAAACCAAAATCATCAGCAAGAATAAAAGCAGCATTGGTATAGTTTTTAACGTATTCCCATTGCACTTTATCATTCTTAATCAGCCAGTTGATTACTGCGCCCAAGAAAGCAATATCCGTACCGGAGCGTATCGGCAGATAATGGTCGGCTACGGATGCGGTACGGTTGAAGCGCGGGTCACAAACGATAAGCTTGGTACCTTTTTGTTTTTTAGCTTCGATAACCCATTTAAAACCAACAGGATGCGCTTCGGCAGCATTGCCACCCATTACCAGAATAAAATCTGCATTCTGGATATCGGTCCAAGTATTGGTCATCGCACCGCGGCCAAATGTAGCAGCCAGTGCGGATACAGTAGGACCATGACAAACACGTGCCTGAGAATCTGTGCCTACCAGCCCGAGCGAGCGCATGAATTTCTGGGTCAGAATACCGGTTTCATTGGAGCTGGCTGAAGCACACAGCATACCAATTGTTTCTAGCCGGTTTACAGTGATGCCGTCAGCATTTTTTGCAATCAGGTTGGCATCACGCTCGTCTTTAATCAGGCGGGCGATGCGGTCCAGTGCTTCATCCCAGCTAATGTCTTTCCATTCGTTGGTTCCTGCTTCACGCACTTGCGGATGCAAAACCCGATTGGGACTGTTAACAAAATCTATCAGGGAAGCGCCTTTAGGACAAAGACTACCTCGGCTGACTGGATGATCCGGATCGCCCTCTATATGAAATATTTTCTTTTTAGCGTTTTTTGCTCCGTCCCCCAGACTGTACAACAGCGTACCACAGCCTACGGAGCAATAAGTACAGTTATTGCGTGTTTCGGTTGCGCGTAAAAGTTTATATTGACGGACTTCGGCAAAGGCTGTGGCCGGTGCCATGCCCATTACCGCTAATCCTGTCGCACCGGCACCAGCTGCGGTAACCTTGAAAAACTGGCGTCTTGTCAGGTTCATGTGTGTTGGTTCCTAATTAAATTTTTTTTATATCTTGCAGTGAAACTGAATGCTGTCCTGCTTGCTGATAATAGAGAAATTTATAATTTCTAACATTTAACGCCATTATAATACCTTATTTAAACTATTATGTGGTTTTATCTGTTTTTTTTAATTTGAATAAATAATTATAATTTTCATTTAAATTATTTATTTACGTATTGCTAAGATTATTTTAATTTAAACAATACAATTATTAATTGAAAAAATATTGCAAGATTATTACGCTAATTAATTATTTCTCTTAATTATTAATATTTTGTCTTTGAACTCATTAATCATCTAATTTTTTTCGTATTCCAGCTTTTAAGCATAGCCAGCCTGCAATTTAGCATTCGTTATATAGTTAGGTATATTTTGAAACAGTTTTACTTTATAATCAGATAATTTTTAACCCTGCTGGAATATTAGTTCTCTTTGATTAAGGATAATTTATGCGCTCTCTTTCTGCCCGTCTTAGCATTTTGATAACTACTGCTGGTATGTGCGTACTGAGCACCACTTCGCTGGCTGCCGACCTCACCGTTTCCGCTGCCGCCAGTCTGACCAATGCATTTAATGACATTGCCAAAGCGTACCAACAACAATATCCACAGGATAAGGTGCGACTAAATTTTGGCGCGTCCGGTTCATTGCTGCAACAGATTCAGAATGGTGCACCGGTAGATGTATTTGCATCGGCAGATCAGCAGACTATGGATCAGGCACAGGCCAAAAATCTGGTGCGGGCAGCAGACCGAGTTAATTTTGTAAATAATACTCTGGTACTGATTACTCCTAAAAACAGCAATTTAAACATACGCAATATGAAAGACTTGCAACAGGCTAGTATCCACCATATTGCACTGGGCAATCCGGCTTATACGCCAGCTGGCCGTTATGCACAGGCTGCGATGGAGCAGGCAAAAGTCTGGAGTAAGGTACAGCCGAAAATTGTTAATGTGAATAATGTGCGGCAGGCGCTGGACTATGTAGCCAGTCAGTCAACAGAGGCCGGTTTTGTTTTCGGCACGGATGCGGCTATCATGCCGGATAAAGTACAAGTAGCAGCTACTATTCCCACCACTAAAGCAATCAGCTATCCGATTGCCCGCACAATAAATACTAAAGAGCCGGCTGCAGCCAACCGTTTTATTGGATTTGTTCGCTCGGCCAAAGGGCAACAGATTCTTAAACGCTATGGTTTCCAGAGTGTGCGCTAAATAAATAATGCTTTTATCATAAATCAATAAATCTTCCTGCAAGGAGAGAGAATGGCTGCGGCGTGGATTGCTCTTGCCCTGTCGCTTAAAATTGCTCTGTGGGCTACAGTTTTCAATCTGATTCTTGGTGTAGGTATCGGCTATCTGTTTGCGCGCAAAGCGGTGTGGGGACGGGAATTGCTGGATACCCTTCTCACTCTGCCAATGGTGATGCCGCCAACGGTGCTCGGCTATTATTTATTGGTCGTACTGGGTAAAAATGGTTTTATCGGCCAATTCTTACAGCAATATTTAAACATCAATCTGATTTTTACGTGGCAAGGTGCAGTAGTAGCTGCTACGGTGGTTTCGTTTCCGCTGGTTTTTAAACCGGCACGTGCTGCCTTCGATAGTCTGGACCCGCAGCTGGAGCAAGCGGGTCGTGTATTAGGCATCAGTAATGTCGGCGTTTTTCTGCGCATTACTCTCCCGCTGGCTTGGCGCGGTATTCTGGCCGGCGTATTACTCGCTTTTGCGCGCAGCATGGGAGAATTTGGCGCTACGCTGATGGTAGCAGGCAGCATTCCTGGACAGACGCAAACCTTGTCGATTGCGGTTTATGAAGCAGTACAGGCTGGTGATGATCAACTCGCTAATACGCTGGTGCTGATTATATCGGTGGTATGTATTCTGATATTGTTGTTAACCAGCAGACTGCTGTCCGGCAAAGTGCCAGTAGCAAATCTCAGATAAAGCTATGTTCCTATAAGAAGCCGCCTTGGTCATATTTGATTCACTCCAATGACGCTATGTTAGATATCAATTTCCAGAAAAGCATTCATCGTGCCGATGGCAGCCAGTTTACTCTAAACATCAACTTACACACTCAGACACCACATACCATAATAATGGGGGCTTCTGGTAGTGGCAAAAGCCTGATGCTCAAAGCCATTGCCGGCTTGCTGACGCCTGAGCAGGGGTACATTATTGTTAACGGAAAAACGCTTTATCAAAGTGAGCAGCAACTCAATCTGAGTCCGCAAGAACGCAGATTGGCTTATGTTTTTCAGGATTATGCGCTTTTTCCTCATCTGAATGTGCGCCAAAACATCGCCTGCGGCATCCAGCATGGTTTGTTCAATCCGCGCAAGCGCAGCCGGCAGGCAGAAGTTGAACACTGGCTCAACGCCATGCAGCTTGATATGGTGGCAGAACAGTATCCGGCACATTTATCAGGCGGCCAGCGTCAGCGTGTTGCGCTGGCACGTGCACTGATTGCGCGGCCGCATGCTATTTTGCTGGACGAACCATTTTCTGCCTTGGATACCCAATTGCGAGCACAAATGCGCACTGAACTGGCGGCGTGGCAGCAGAAGCTAAATTTGCCCATGCTCCTGATTACCCATGATCCGGCAGATGCCGCTGCTTTTGACGCTGCTATTTGGCACATGGATAATGGTCGCCTACATTCTGCTCCCAATGACCATAGACATGCATGAATTCAATCTGGATACTGAGCTGATTCCCACTATAAACGGCCAACGAATGGGAAACAGCAAACGTATAATCTTGCTCGAAAACATTCAGCGTTTCGGTTCCATTACTCAGGCAGCCAAAGCAGTACCAATGAGTTATAAGGCGGCTTGGGACGCGATTGACGCACTAAACAATCTGGCACCGCAGCCGTTGGTGGTACGCCAAACTGGTGGACAGGGCGGCGGTAAAAGCGCTTTAACTACCTATGGTGCGGCTTTCCTTCAGTATTACCACACCATGCAGCAACGCCATCAACAGTTGATGCAGCAACTGCATAACGAGTCTGACCATAGCCATTATGGCCTGTGGCAAAAAATGAATTTGGACTTGAGTGCCGACAATCAGCTAGCTGGAACAGTAAGTAGAGTTGTAAAAGGCAAAGTAAATCATGAAGTTCATTTATGCTTGAGTAGCGGACAGGAACTGGTGGCCATACTCACACGCCACAGCTGTGAACAAATGGAGCTCACAGAAGGTGTAGATGCTCTGGCACTGATTCAAGCCTCTGCCATCATACTAGCTCGCCCTACTCCCAATTTTAATCTTTCTGCTCGCAATCAAATTCGCGGTCGCATACGCCGTATAGACACTGGTGCCGTGAATAGTGTTGTGACCGTAGATTTAGGTGCTGAGCTGAGCTTGTCTGCCAGTATTACTCGGCACAGTGCTGAAACGATGCAATTGGATAGCGGCGATGAAATCATGCTGCTAATTAAAGCGCCAAGCATAATTCTCGGACGCTTACGCTAAACATTTTTTAGGTACAAACCACAAAGTAATCATGAATAAAATGAAGCCAGAATAACCATTTTAGCAATGAGTTTATTCTGGCTGTTGTGACGCCTGATAGACAGGCTATCAGCGGCCATACATGCGCTCTTTGTTTCAATCTGTCATTTAAAGCCGCAACTTATTGTAAACCCAACCTATCTGTAAATTATATTTTCATTGAAATATTATTCAAAAAAAATTATTTATATCAATTCAGAGAAATTTATTGATAATAAATATCAATAATTACCATTATTGCGTTTTTTCTATTGTGGCAATATTGGATAAAAATATCGTTTCTAATGCCGCTGATCACTTCCGGAGATGAAATTACTTTTCGCACAGAACTAACCAGCCGGATAGCATATAATCTGCGGATACTTACAGATACCCAACTCCCATGTTATTCTTCAAATATCAACGCAAAATCACATCATCGGCCAGTTCGTTTCTTCCAGCCTGAGTACGCGGGAAATACTGCACCAGCAAATCTGTTAGTTCTTCCAGTCCGCGGCTTAAACCATCCACATAATTCTGCTGATGAAAAGCCGTAAGTATGTGCGTGCATATTTCCTGCCATTGCGCAGCACTAACACAGGCATCTATTCCACGATCGGCGATAAT
Organism: Snodgrassella sp. CS2; assembly: GCF_050310315.1. Classification (NCBI taxonomy): domain Bacteria; kingdom Pseudomonadati; phylum Pseudomonadota; class Betaproteobacteria; order Neisseriales; family Neisseriaceae; genus Snodgrassella; species Snodgrassella sp. CS2. Next base: position 678,236 of record NZ_JBNPBA010000001.1, read on the forward strand.
TTCTACAGCGCGGTCTGCAAACAGCACGTACACCAGAACGCCACAACGTGCAGAAGTATCCCAAATACCCAAATTGTTGAACCAATACTGCGCACGCTGTCGAGGCGTTGTATGGTGACACAAACTGGCCGTATTGATACGCGATTCAATCACAAAGCGTAATTGTCCGGTATGGCGCTGTTCAGAATTGGCAATGTGTGTGGTCAATTGTTGCAGCACTTCTTCAGGAAAATACTTACTCACCCGCTGGCGCGGATGGATCCAGTGACGCCATAATCGAGGCAACATTCGCATACTCAGTTTATCCGTGCGCATCCTGTCCGCTCTTTTCGCAGTTTCAGAATCAGTATGGTAGCACTTCAAGCTGATTTCGTGGACGCAGAGATAGGGAAAATCAAATTCTGAGAAATATTTATCTCTACACCGAAGACGGAAAAAATACGCTCAACTGTCTACCCTGCGCCGGCTGAATGCTTTTTTACAATCAAGCTTTATACCTCTTTCAGCACGTTAAAAATCAGGTACCAGCCCGTACAAAATATTTTTAAAAAATATCCATACTATCTTCAGAGCAAAGATCCGGCAGGACTACACTGCTGAGAAATGAATTTTCATAGGTGTTGCCATCTTAGAAAAAAACCACTCCGGAATCAGAAATTTCTTGCTTTCAATAACCTATTTACACTGTATCTCGGAATTCCAAATAACAGATTAGCTATTCGATTTCAATCCACAAAAGCAAAGCATCATTTAAGCTAAACAAAACCACGCAACTGTTTCACGTAAGCATAAGCAGCTTGTATACGTTGAGTATGCTCGGTAGCCCGCTGCATTTCTTTTGCAGACAATTTTTGTTTTACTAGTTTATCCGGATGATATTTATTCATCAGGCGGCGGTAAGCCTGTTTGATTTCATGCACACTGGCTTGGGGATTGATACCCAGCACCTGATACGGATCGCCGCCCAGAGGTTCTTCAACAGTCTGATGCTGTTGACGACTGCTCTGCTGCTGTTGCCGGTACTGCTGTTGTTGCTGCCGCGATTGCTGCTGTCGTTCCTTTTGGCGCTTACTCTGACGCTGCTGCTTCCATTGCTCATTAGTTTGCCAGTAATGATTATATTCACTTTCTTGCCCATGCACAGTTTGGCTGGCAAAAATCAGCATCTGCGAGTAAGGGATATGAAACTCATCAGCAATGATATTTAAAATACGCCGTTCATTATTGTGCAGCCTGCCATCAATCAGCGCCAGCTCAAGCATGTGTTTACAAAACAACATCAACGCGCGTTTTTCATTTCGGTAGATACGGTACAACTGCCCCAGTCGAGCTCTAAGCGGATAGTTTTTCAGTTGCCCCATGTTAAAGCCATAGCGCGCCAGAACGGCCAATTCATCATTAAGCTGCAACTTTTTAATCAAGGCATAAACAGATGAACGGTCTTCATCCGTGACATGTCCCTTAGACGCACATATCTGGCCGGCCACTTCAAACATTACCGCTACATAGAGATTTTTATCGGTTGCAATGGAATCTTCAGTACCATCATCTACTATGTGGGCAGCAAATAAATAAAACAAAATCAGGATAATCAGTATAATATCCAGCAACACACCACCAGCACCGAAGAGCAAAGGTAAAAACCACAACAGCAATAAACAGATACCTGCACCGAGATTAGACATGTAGACCAGCCGATTGATAAAATCCGTAAATAGTAAGGTAAGACAAATAACTATACATGAATTTACGCGGAGTCTGATAATTTTTCAGAACTTTAGTCTGCTCAGCATCACCCTGTGCCGCTTTCACCAGCTACCAGAAGCACCGCCTCCACCATATCCACCGCCTCCACCGCTGAAGCCTCCGCCTGACCCGCCACCGCCCCAAAAATTATCATCATGCGGATTGTAATGGTCACTGACAAATACATTTCCGGCAAAAACATAAGTTACGATATAGGAAAAAAGCGCAATAATAACAGCCAGAATCAGGTTCCAACCAATATACCAGCCCAGAGCCAGCACCAGTAAAGCTAAAATGAAACTGCCTAGCCGAGTGCCGAAAATATTCTTTAAAAATGCCCCCCCAAAAAAGACCAACATCATTGCTTCTATAAACATGGCAGAGAAACTTTGCTTTTGCGGAGGCTGCTGTGATACCGCTGGCAGTTTCTCACCATCAATCAGTTTTTCCAGAATGTCTACCGTTTGTCGTACCCCACCATCGGTATTATTTGCACGCAGTTGCGGACGCAGCACATCATCCAGAATACGCTTCGCATACACATCTGGAATAGCACCTTCCAGTCCGCGGCCAGTGGCCAGAAAGGTTTTGTGTTCATCACGCACCAGCAGCAGTAACACACCATCATCAACACCCATGCGCCCCGGCCGCCAGTTATTCATAACTCTGGTGGCGTAATCAAATGGCGTTTCCGGTGCAATAGTAGGGACAGTTAAAATCACAATTTGACTGCCATGCTGGTGACTGAAATCCAGCAACTGTCCATTTAAATCCTCTCGCGTATCCTGCTGCAACATATTTGCAGTGTCCATCACCGGCGCAGTTAAAGCAGGTATCGGCGCCAAATTTTCCGCTTGCGCAGCCATAATATAAAGCACGCAGCTTAGAAAAAAAACCAACAGTTTATGGATGGATAAGCGGATAGTGTTCATATCATTATTACCTAGAAACAGTACTGCAGAGTGGCTCCGCTGACTGTAAAACCAGAATCAGAATCTAATTGTATTTAGACCATGTATCTGAATCATAACCGATAGTCAGCCGTTTCCGCCATCACGGCAGCACTTTGCTAAGAGGCTTTAGACAAAAGATCAATTCGGCTCTGCTAGCACGATTTAATTAAAATCGGTACAGATTTAACACTTAGCAGCAAGCACAAACTGAGGGCAGATAAAATAGCCGGTTAATATCGCATCTATACAACTATATTTCGACAAATCGCTAAACCACCAAAATCATTCTTTTAGCACTACTGCTAAGCATCGTCTAGGGGAGGGATAAAACCTAAATGAATTATATTAATATCTTGCCACCCGAATACTACCTTTTATTTATCAGCATTAAATTAGTAAATTCAAATTGCAAGAAATCTTAGAAGATAAAGATTTTGTTTTATCCAGCAACTACTTTACAATCTGTCATCACATAAGGTGATCATCTAGAGTTGCAATAGGAAATGATCACTTAAACCAAAAATGAATGCTTACTTTTACGCAATACCGATTATTTGATTTATTAAAAGGAGACTAAGCTTGAAAATATACACTGCACCTGGAGCACGATCTTTGGCTGTTATCTGGGCCTTGGAAGAAATAGGTCTTCCTTATGAAGCAATCCGGGTTGAAATACACACAGATAATGCGGTTGTCAAATCACCTCATCCTTTTGGTAAAGTGCCATTTTTAACGGAAGGGAGCTTTTCATTAAGTGAAACGTTGGCCATATGCCTTTATATTTGTGAAAAAAAACAAAATACGTTATACCCTGCGAATTTACAAGAAAAAGCTATCATCAATTCTTTAATCAGTTTTTCGATTACTGACTTAGAAACGCCACTTTCTTGCCTTGCTAAACAGATACTGTTTACTCCTGAAGATCAGCAATGGCCAGAATTTATCAATTACTTTAAAAAACAAACCATTGATGTTTTGTCTAGGATAGAACTAAAAGAAACAAATGCATGGCTCATTGGTGATACCTTTACGTTAGCAGATATCTTTTTATCTCATCGATTAATGTTTGCAAAAGCATTTGGCATTACGTTGGACAAAAAACTTGAAAACTATCTTCAAAGAGCGACGAGTAGACCGGCGTTTTTGAAAGCTCATAAAATAAATGATAATTAATTCTCATTTATTTTACGTTTTTGATTAACCGCTTCATGGCGGTTTTTTTGACTGAACCCTCTTTACTGAATTGGATTTGTTAAGCCGTGAGCAAGTTAAAAGACGCTTTATCGGAATACTCTTCAAGTTTTAAATAAATTAGGCTTCTAACAAATTCTTTATGCGCCCTAAGTATGTCTGATGCGCAAGGCAAGGTTTCACGCATTTCCTCTACTGCTCTTATGAATAAGCAACCATTATAATCACTTTAGAAAACCATTACATGCCATTTAAATATTTCTAAAATCGCATTTTTATCATTAAGTCCTTTGATAAAATCCTCAAGTTTTGAACGAAATATTGAGTATATATATTTCAATACTTCCATTATTAGTAATTATGCCAGAGATAATTCACCGTTTGAGACGTCCGACTATCTCATTATTCAGGCAGTTGAGCAAAAGATATAAAGTGACATGTGAAAGGCATCATCTACATTAAAAAAGATTATTGTTAAAAATAACGATTCTAATGTTGAAAACCATAATAAATGAATTAAAAAGAGAGTTATATTTTTAAATTAGGCATCAATACGGAAGAAGACAATAATAAATATTCTAGCTTAATAGTTTAAATGATTTAATATATAGTGTTCCGCTTGATAGTCCCAAAGCTTATGGTGAAGGGCAGATAATGGCTATACGGCGAGAAGTAACCAATAGTATTAGAAAAAAAATTAATACTTACTATTGTTACACATAAAAGTCCTACTCTATATGTTCTCAGCAAAAGCAAACAGCCAGTTCTTATGAACCGGCTGTCACTTTGTAAAACAATTTGTACCTCTATTCGAGCTTTAAAACTCTACCTGAGGCGCCTGTTTTACAGCGGCTTCGTTTTCCGGCACAAAATTTGGCCGCACATGCATTCCGAAAATTTTCGCCGTCACATTATTCGGGAAAGAACGCAAGGTCGTGTTATACACCTGCACCGTTTGGATATAACGGTTTCGAGCCAGTGCGATGCGGTTTTCAGTACCTTCCAGCTGTGCCTGCAAATCACGGAAGCTCTGATCCGCTTTCAGGTTTGGATAGTTTTCAGTCACAACCAGTAAGCGGCTAAGCGCATTACTCAGATTACCCTGTGCTTGCGAAAACTGCTGCATTTTTGCAGGATCATCCGCATCGCTGCTCGTCATATTCAAACTGCCCACCCGCGACCGCGCATTGGTTACCTCAGTTAACACCTGCTGCTCATGCTTAGCATAGCCTTTAACTGTATTCACCAAATTAGGCACCAGATCGGCACGCCGCTGATATTGGTTCAGCACTTCAGACCATGCAGCATTGGCGGCCTCATCCTGAGACTGCATGGTATTATAACCACAGCCACTCAGGCTCAGAGCCAGAATAAATGCGCTTAAACATCCCATTAAGCGTTTATACATTGTAAACTCCCGTATGTGTTATTGTGTCAGTTTAACATGCCATCGTTACTTTTTTTGCCATTACTAGCGAAATCTTATATACCTTAAGCTATAATGAATGCAAAATAATAAAAATCATTTTTACCAAACTGTAAAGGATGTTATATGTTTCCTGAATATCGTGACCTAATTAGCAAATTAAAGGCGGAAAACACTCATTTTGCTAATGTATTTGAAGAACACAACCGTCTTGATGATAAAATCACCGGCCTGACCAACAATCCGGTAACCAGCGGGTTGGAAAATCTGGATGAACTAAAACGGGAAAAATTACGTCTTAAAGATGAAATTTATGCCATGCTGCGCGAAGCAGATGGCAAAGCCTGATAATTCAGTCCAGAAAAAACCCTGCTTTAAGCAGGGTTTTTTTGGATGCAATCATGTAGCATTAGCGTTTTGAAACGTTGCAAAATAGCAGCAGGAAAAGAAACTGCCTTATTATTTTGCTGATCGAATGCAACAAACGTTACCAATGCCTGAACAACAGTCTGGCCAGTATCTTTCAAAAAGATAGACTGGCAAATTTCGACCTTGCGTGAATGTACCCTACTGAAAGCAGTTTCAATCAGCAAATCATCGCCAAACACAGCACTATGTCGATAGCTGATATTGATATTAATCACTGCCATCCCGCAGCCCGCTTCAGCCAATAATGGCGTCAGCCCAGCCGTATCAAAATATTCCCAGCGCGCTTCCTCTAAAAACTCCAGATATCGTGCATTATTAACATGCTGGTATACATCCACATGAAAACCGCGTACTCGTATTTGAGTCTGATGCACTGTAGCGGACAGTGTCTGCTCTAATTTCTGCATAAGCGCCTAATCCACCAGTGTCCAGCTAATTGTGCTATTTGCACGTAGTGGCACCAAACGCTCATGGCCATACGGGTAATATGCCGGTACCGAGCGATTGGTTTTTACCAGTGTAATGGTATCCGTATTGCGTGGCAGACCATAAAATGCTGGTCCGTTTTCCGATGCAAAAGCTTGTAATTTATCCAGTGCGCCGGCCTGCTCAAATGCTTCAGCGTACAACTCAATAGCGGCAAAAGCACTAAATATTCCGGCACAGCCACAGGCACATTCTTTGTGCGTCTGCGCATGCGGCGCACTGTCTGTGCCAAGAAAAAATTTATGAAATTGTGGGCCACATACTGCCTGTATCAATGCCTGTCGATGATTTTCACGCTTCAGTACCGGTAAACAATAATGATGCGGCTGCATGCCTCCTACCAGCAGAGCATTACGGTTATACAACAGATGCTGTGGCGTTACCGTAGCAGCTACATTCTTACCTGCTGCCGCCACCAGCTGAGCAGCTTGGGCGGTGGTGATATGCTCAAATACTAGTTTCAGTTCAGGCAGACGTTGTAGTAATGGCTGCAACAACTCATCAATAAACACCGCTTCACGGTCAAAAATATCAACTTCACTATCGGTTACCTCGCCGTGCACCAGTAAAGGCATGCCTACTTCGGCCATGGTTTCCAGTACAGGCAGCAGAGCCCATAAATCACTGACACCGGCAGCGGAATTGGTCGTAGCACCTGCTGGATATAATTTACACGCTACGATACCGGCGGCTTTGGCCTCACGAATCAGCGCTGGTGTGCTCTGGTCGGTCAGATATAAAGTCATCAGTGGCTGAAAACTGTTGCCGGCCGGTACCGCGGCGAGTATCCGTTCACGGTAAGCCAGCGCAGCAGCAACGGTAGTTACCGGCGGCTTCAGATTAGGCATAATCACAGCTCGCCCCATTTGACGTGCACTAAAAGGCACCACTGCTTTTAAAGCTGCACCATCACGCACATGAAGGTGCCAATCGTCTGGTCTGGTTAGAGTAAGAGTCTGCATCTGCATCCGTTTCGTTAACAAACTGTTTTACAGCTCAATAATACAGTTAGGTTTATTTAGATTGTAGAACCACCGTAGCCAGCATGGAACGGCTAAACATCGTATTCATGCCGCCATTTATCCGCAGCAGCGCGAAAACTAACGGTGTTTCACCCACATCTGCATCACACCATCTTCGCCATTATGCACTTGCAGAAGCTGATGGCCTGTCTGGCAGCAAAAAGCGGCAAAATCGTCTGGCGCATTTTTATCGGTTGCCAACACTTTTAATATCTTTCCAGCATCCATCGCGGCCAAGGCTTTTTTGGCTCGCAGAATCGGCATCGGGCAATTCAGGCCGATAACATCCAATGTCTCATCACTATGTGGTTCGCTCATCATCAGCTCATCACAGATAATTGAAAAATATGATTATACAACGTGCATGCATTTGCCCAATAGTCTCTGGGCAGAAGCCCAACATATTAATTAGAACAAAGTACAGCTATTTATCATCTGGATATTATTTTCCATGGCCTTCTCTGCCTAACATGTACAGGCTGTGAATAAATAACTACTTACTCTCAAAAATATTCTTTCTGTTTATTAAATCAGATTTAATACCTAAATACAGCACTATTTCGTTGAATCATATCTGAAGCTCATTATCATATTTTGGCTGTTATCTGATAAATGATATTTGTCAGTTTTCTACAGTATCGGATTGCTGGATTAAGCTGAAAATTACTAGAGATAAAAAATCAACCTACTGAGTGATTCTATGATTTTATATTGTGCCGTTAGCAAACATACTTTCTTATACAATACCTCTGCCTAAACCATCCCTGCTTATAGGTGTTTTACGGTGCTCTACCTCCTACCACCGTGGATAATACAAACTCTTTTCTAGCATTGTATCTGTACAATCAAGCTGACTGATTGGGGTTTGTGAAGAAATAGATCCGTAATTCTTTCGCATGTTAGCTGATTCACATCGTTAATTGTTGATTCAGTAAGTCATATACAGTTGTAAATACTTCTCAATAGATAAAATTGTTTATACGGGCGGCAAATTTTTTGTGAAGTTATTTCAAACTATATGATAAAAATATAGTAGTTTACTGTAGGCAAAATCAGCAAAAAAATAAAAATCTACTCCAACCCAAGTACGGCAACCACCGCCTCCTCAGTACCAGATGCTGTATATAGTCAAACCAAATTACTTTTGTGCCAGCGCCAACATCTCGCGAGCATGATTGCGCGTGGTATCAGTAATGGTTTCACCTCCTAGCATTCTGGCAATCTCATCTATCCGGCTATCGGCAGTAAGAACCTTTATTTCACTTACAGTCTGCCCTTTAATGCTGTGTTTGCGCACCTGCCAGTGCTGCTGGCCACAAGCTGCTACCTGAGGTAAATGGGTAACCGCCAGAATCTGACGGTTCTGCCCGAGACTGCGCAAAGCATGTCCAACAACGTCCGCCACTGCACCGCCGATACCAGTGTCCACTTCATCGAAAATCAGCGTAGGAACTTCATTGTACTGGCTAGTTACCATTTGCAGTGCCAGGCTGATGCGCGCCAGCTCGCCACCGGATGCCACTTTACTCATGGCGCGCAAAGGTGTGCCCTGATTAGCGGCTACCTGATATTGCACCTGTTCTAGACCATGCAGAGAGGGAGAAGCACTGAGCAGTTCAATATGAAAACGTGCACCCTGCATGGCCAGATTCTGCATATGAACAGTAGTTTGTTTAGCCAATTTCGCTACTGCCTGATGCCTGCGGGCAGATAATTGCTGGGCTACCTGCATATATTCGTTTTCACGCTCTGCTACTCTCGCCCGCAAAGCCTCAATATCAGCCGCTGCTTCCAGCTCATTTAATGCAGATTCCACTCTGGCCAATTCTTCCGGCAATTGCGGTGGCTCCAGCCGATATTTGCGTGCCATGTTCATTAATTCCTGCATCCGCTGTCCCTGCTGTACCAGCAGATTTTCGTCAGTTTCTACACTGGCACTGGCTTCGCGCAGATAAGCACTGACTTCACCCAGCTCGGCTTCTACCGATTCCAGCAGAGTCACACTATCGGCAAAAGCCGGTGCAGCCTTAATCAATGCAGCCAGTTGCTGGCGGCAGTGAAACAAACGGCTTTGCAAGCCATCATCACCATTGAGAATCTCTTCTACGCTGGCAGCTGTGTGCAGAATATCGGCTGCATGTACCAGCGCATCATGGCTCTGACTCAGCGTTTCCCATTCATTTTCCTGCACATTTAAAGCACTGAGCTCATCCAGGCGCCATTGTAGGCGTTCGCGTTCGATATTCAGGCTGTCAGCTTGAGTCTGAGCTTTTTCCAGCTCGCGTTCGGCTTCCTGCCAGCGCTGGTAGGCTTCTCGCACACGTGCAACTTCCTTATCCGCCCCAGCAAAGGCATCCAGTAAAACGCGCTGCGCAGCTTCACTGTTTAACGAATGATGAGCATTCTGGCCATGGATATCGATCAGTAATTCACCAATTTGGCGCAGTTGTCCCAGTGTCACAGCCTGATTATTGATAAAACTGCGGCTTTTGCCTTTCACATCAATGGTACGGCGGATACTCAGCTGCGTTTCCTGTGCATCCAATAAGCCCTGTTCCTGTAGTAAGGACTGCGCCTGCGGGACATCGCTTACATCAAACAGGGCTGATAACTGCGCTTCTTTAGCACCATGCCGTATTTGGCCGTAATCTGCTTTATCACCCAGTAACAACCCCAGCGCATCCAGTGTGATTGATTTGCCGGCACCAGTTTCCCCTGTCAGAACGGTAAATCCACTCTGAAAACTCAGGTTCAGTTCATCCACAATCACAAAGTCACGTAAAGACAACGCCAGCAGCATAAACAGCCTTTCTTCAAGAAAGCATCCATGATTCAGGGCTGATTTTAGTATTTTTTAAAAAAAGTGCAAGGTATTTTTTAGAAAAAACTAAAATTAATTATAAAAATTTCGATTTTATTAATTTTTACTACATGCCTTACACTTTTAAAGCATTACCATCTGTCATGCCACGTCAGCTAAAGCCTAAAATTAACGTAATTAAATAAGGATGTAGATGTATTAGAAACTATCAGCCACATTTCATACCAGCTGATCACCCCAGTGCAGTTTCTGGCGTAGAGTACGGTAATACTGATAATTCACTGGATGTAAGATACGTAGTGAATTGCGGTAGCGACTAATACGGATTTTATCCATTGTCTGCAAATCAAAAAATGCCTGCCCATCAAAATGCGCACGCGCATCCCCGCCTTTGGTAATCAACACTTCGATTTCACTGGTATCACTTACAGCAATCGGGCGGTTTGACATCGATTGCGGGCAGATAGGCACCAAACTGAATGCACGCAAGGTGGGCTGTAGAATTGGTCCGCCGGCCGCAAGTGCATACGCTGTAGAACCCGTTGGTGTGGACACAATCAGACCATCCGAACGCTGGGTGTAAACAAATTCTTTATTAATGAATACTTCAAATTCAATCATCTGCCCCAGCGCACCACGGCTAAGTACCACATCGTTTAGTGCCAGTGAATGGTAAACGTCTCTGCCTTCTCGAACTACCGTCGTTTCCAGAAGAATACGCTCTTCTGGCAGATATTTGCCCGTCAGCATGCCGGTTAGTTCGCTAACCATTTGAGCACGCGGTACCTGTGTTAGAAACCCTAAGTGCCCCTGATGAATACCAATCAGTGGCACACGATAGGGAGCCAGTTTGCGAGCCACTGAGAGCAGTGTGCCATCACCGCCCAACACCATTACCAAATCACAGCGTCTTCCCATTTCACATTTGGTAATGATCTGGCAGCAATGCAAATTAGCCGCACTGATATGATTATCAGCTTGTGCCTCGCCGTCCAGATACACCGATAACCCTGCTTCACATAAAAAAGCAATAAGTTCATTCAGTACTTCACTCATCATCGGCGTTTGCGGACGGGTCACAATTCCGATATGGTTAAACTGGCTATTCATGAATTACATGTTCCTAACAAAGTAGCTCACCGAGAATTCAACTGCCTTGGTTTTTATGGCTTATTATAAAGGGTAATACATTAATATACTTCCTTATTGTAATCCTCCAATTTCAGCAAAATTCTTATGAATCAGGCGCAACATCACACTCAAGGGCTAATCAGCTGTAAATCCTGATAATTTTAAAATAAATGATTATTACCTTGGCAACAGCGTGTACACAAATCTGATCTGAGTGCTGACTAGCATTTGTCTTCAAATACAAACTATAAAATGCTCACTTTTATTTGCAAACTGTTGAAAAATTAGCATTGATTTTGCAAATATAGCCTAATTTACAGCATAGCTTTGGACTAAAAACAAACAATTTTCTTCGAATACCCACCAACTTCAGATATCGCCACATAAATAGCAGTTATCTGCTGCCATTTAACTATCATTCGCTGATTTAGCTAGTTCAAGCTACAATAATCGTTTAAAAACAGAGTTACTGCGATGGTTACATCTTTGCCTAAAGTATTTGCGCTTCTGGGACCCACAGCTTCCGGTAAAACCAGTTTAGCTCTGAATCTGGCTGCTCAATTTCCGGTAGAAATCATCAGTCTGGATTCAGCTTTGATTTATCGGGACATGAACATCGGCACCGCCAAACCCACACCCGCAGAACAGCAGGCAGTACCGCATCATTTGATTGATATCATTTCCCCATTGGAATGCTATAACGCTGCCCAATTTGTGAGTGACTGTGTACGCCTAGCTAAAGAGATACACAGCCGCGGCCACCTTCCCTTACTGGTGGGTGGCACAATGATGTATTACCACGCCCTTACTCAGGGGCTCAGCAGCCTGCCTGAAGCCAATCCATATATCCGTGCCGAGCTGGAAAAACTAAAACAACAGCATGGCATGGATTATTTATATACTTTATTGCAGAAAGTAGACCCAATTACGGCTGCACGCCTGCCTGCCGGCGATAGCCAGCGCATAGAACGGGCACTGGAAATCTATCATATTACCGGTATCCCGATGAGTAGCCATCTGGCCAATCAGCAAAACCAGCAACCATCTGTAGACGTATGCACACTGGCACTGCTGCCAGCCGACCGTGCTCACCTTCGCGTTCAGATTGGCACCCGCTTCCATACCATGCTGGCACAGGGTTTTGTAGAAGAAGTGCAAGCATTGCGTCTGCAATACCCAGACCTGCACTCAGACCTACCCTCCATGCGTTGTGTCGGCTACCGGCAAGCATTTGATTATCTGAATGGTATCATTGATTACGACACCTTCGTAGAACGCAGTATCGTGGCTACTCGCCAGCTAGCCAAACGCCAGCTCACATGGCTACGCAAGCTCAATCCGCAGCATATGCTTGACCCATTTAATCCAGCCGGACTCTTTGAGCAGACAGCTCATCTGATGCAGCAATTCTTTTCCTGAAATCATCCATTTCAGAAAAATTCTAGCTATGAATATTTAAGCAATAATAGTAAAAATTTATGTAAACATCTGCATGCTTCCCCAATAGACATATTCACAACATGCTGAATTAATTAATCTTACCGATTATTAATCTATAATTATTTATCTATGGGTATAGCACTGCTCCTTACCCATACACAGACAAAACAGCATAAGACAATTATTTACAGTAAAATGCACACCGTTGATAGCGTCATTACGTCTTCTCATTCATTCCGAATGAGACAAACGGCAAAGACAACATTTATCCTTCACGCCTCACTCTAGCCAGGCAAGGGTCAGGCATTTTTGATTTAATAAGGAGAAAACACGATGTCCGTACAGGATCGCATCCGTTATACCTCACTTCATTCCCGTCTGATGTCTGCTGCTCAGGCTGCAACCCTGATTCAAAATGATGCCAATGTTGGCATGAGCGGATTTACCGGAGCCAGCTACCCTAAAGTATTACCGCAGGCAATTGCCGATTTTGCCCGTGCAGAACACGCTGCCGGCCGGCCGTACAAAATCAATGTCTGGACTGGTGCGTCTACAGCACCTGAGTGTGATGGCGTTCTGGCTGATGCACATGCTATTAATCAGCGCCTGCCCTTCAATACCGACCGCCACATGCGGCAGGAAATCAATAATGGCGATGTCAACTTCATCGACATGCATTTATCACATGTTGCGCAGCAAGCTTGGTTTGGCTTTCTGGGTCACATGCACGTGGCTATTATCGAAGTGCTGGGCATCACCGAAGATGGTTTGTTGATTCCGTCTACTGCCATTGGTAACAACCAGACTTGGCTGGATATGGCCGATAAAGTGATTCTGGAAGTGAATACTGGTCTGCCGGTACAGATGGAAGGCATGCACGACATCCCGGTGAGCAATGCCATTCCGCCTCATCGCACTCCAATCAACATGACCCGTGCAGACGACCGCATCGGTGAAAAATACATGAAAGTCGATCTAAACAAAGTGGTAGCCATTGTAGAATCCAATGCTCCAGACCGCGACAATGTATTCAGCGAACCCGATGACAAATCCAAACAGATTGCCGCATACATCGTAGACTTCCTGTCTCAGGAAATCAAAATGGGACGCTTACCGAAAGAAATGCTGCCAATTCAGTCCGGCGTAGGTAATGTGGCCAATGCTGTATTGGCTGGTCTGTTAACCGGTCCGTTTGAAAATCTTTTCGGCTATACTGAAGTATTACAGGATGGCATGCTCGACCTGCTGCGCGCAGGTAAAATGGCCACCGCCTCCGCTACAGCCATCTCTCTGTCTGCCAAAGCATTCAAAGACTTTGCCGACAATATTGATTTTTACCGTGAACGCATTATTCTGCGTCCGCAGGAAATTTCCAATCATCCTGAACTGGTACGCCGCTTAGGCATTATTGCCATGAATTCCATGATTGAAGCGGACATTTACGGCAATATCAACTCTACGCACGTAATGGGTACCAGCATGATGAATGGTATCGGCGGCTCCGGCGACTTTGCTCGAAACAGCTTCCTAAACTTCTTCGTTACCCCATCTACTGCTAAGGATGACAAAATCTCCTGCATCGTGCCGATGGTATCGCATGTTGACCACACCGAGCACGATACACAGATTATTGTTACCGAACAAGGTCTGGCCGACCTACGCGGACTGGCTCCACGGCAGCGTGCAAAAGTGGTTATCGAAAAATGTGCACATCCTGATTATCGCGACCAGTTGCAAGATTATTATGATCGTGCATTGCAGACCGCAAAAGGTATTCATACGCCACACATCCTGACGGAAGCCTTAAGCTGGCACGAACATTTCCTAAAAACCGGTTCTATGAAAATGTAATTCATCATATACCGTATCCAAACAGCCCTGAATCATTCAGGGCTGTTTGTTTATTTAATCAACACACCCCACCATCAGCCAACTAATAGTTTCGTATCCCATACTCGGCAGTATTAAGTACTACATCTTCACAGCATTTTGTACAATAATTTTTCCCACAGTCTGACCCTGACTGCAAAACATTCGCATTGTATGAATTCCCTTCATCATGGCAAGGCATCAAATTCAGCCACACAGCCATCACTATCAGTTAAAATAAGCGCGACTCAATCTCTTTCGCTGCATACAGCAATCTCTTTATTTCTCTACTTTCATAAAAGGAAAGACCGCCATGTTTTCCAAAGCGTTAACCATCGAAAAATTCGACCCACAGCTAGCCGCAGCCATTGCCCGTGAAGACCAGCGCCAGCAAGATCATGTGGAATTAATTGCCTCAGAAAACTATGTTAGCTGCGCTGTAATGGAAGCTCAGGGCAGCCAGCTAACCAACAAATATGCCGAAGGCTATCCAGGCAAACGCTACTATGGCGGTTGTGAATACGTAGACGAAGTGGAACAACTGGCCATAGACCGCCTCAAACAACTATTTGGCGCTACCTATGTTAATGTGCAACCTCACTCCGGTTCACAAGCCAATCAGGCAGTGTACGCAAGTGTGCTGCAACCAGGTGACACCATTCTGGGCATGTCACTGGCTCATGGCGGCCACCTCACTCATGGCGCCAGCGTCAACATTTCCGGACGCTTATATAATGCCATTACCTATGGCCTGGATGAAAACGAAATCCTCGATTACGCACAAGTGGAACAACTGGCTCTTGAGCACAAACCGAAAATGATTGTCGCTGGCGCTTCTGCCTATGCACTGGAAATCGACTGGGCACGTTTCCGTGCCATTGCCGATAAAGTTGGCGCCTATCTGTTTGTGGATATGGCACACTACGCTGGTCTGGTAGCCGGCGGAGAATACCCAAATCCAGTACCGTTTGCCGATTTTGTCACTACCACTACCCATAAAACCCTGCGCGGCCCACGCGGTGGTGTGATTATGTGCCGCAGCGAAGAACATGCCAAAGCGCTTAATTCTGCTATTTTCCCATGCCTGCAAGGCGGCCCACTGATGCATGTGATTGCCGCCAAAGCCGTGGCATTCAAAGAAGCTTTGCAGCCAGAATTCAAACAGTATGCCCGTCAGATTAAAGCCAATGCCAAGGTACTGGCAGAAACCCTGATTGAACGTGGTTTGCGCATCGTATCCGGCCGCACAGAAAGCCATGTATTTCTGGTGGACTTACAGCCGAAAAAACTGACCGGAAAAACTGCCGAAGCAGTGTTGGGACAGGCTCACATCACTGTGAACAAAAATGCCATTCCCAACGACCCAGAAAAACCGTTTGTCACCTCAGGTATTCGTCTAGGTACCGCCGCCATTACCACCCGCGGCTTTACTGAAGCTGATACCCGCGAGCTAGGTCATTTGATTGCCGACGTACTGGACAACGCAGATAATCAGCAGGTAATTTCAGAGGTGGCTGAAAAAGTACAGAAAATTTGCAATAGATTACCCGTTTATGGAAAATAAACAACATTATTAAATTCTTAATATCTAGTTATTGCTTAGATACTATAGAATATTTATACTCAAATAAGGCTACTTTAATATCGATAAAATGATGTTTTAATCTGTTTTCTAATGATATAAACATCAACATGGATTTCCTTACAGGAAAACCAGCTTTAACTAATCAGATATTATCAAAATACCAATAAAGTATTAATATAGCCTCATTGCAAAAGCAAAGTTTACACTTTGCTTTTAAGATTTAAGGTATCTTGATAATAAAATTTGAAAGGAAACAAAATGAAAAAATTAGTTTCTACTGCTTTATTGGCTGCATCTTTAACAATGACTGCTGGTTTTGCTTTGGCTAATTCTCAGAATGACACTACCGATGTGCGCAATTTTGCAGAATCTACTGCTCAAAATGGCCAGAATACTCATGTTTCTGATTCAACTCCTGAAAACACTCCATACCGCACTGTTAATACCTATGCTGGTAATCACTAAATAGTGAGTAATAATCAAAAAGCATAACTTTTCAGTTATGCTTTTTTTTCGTCCATCTCATCAATATTTGCTATTAGATATTCACTCACGTTTCTTGTTTCGATGCATAATCAAACATAAACTAAAATATTATTCTCATACCAAAAAACCGCCTTACCACCCAAAACATAACATACTGATAACACATATTGATTTAAAATAAGCATTTCAATTAGTGATTTTACATCAGTAACGAACATCTCATAAGTTTCAAGGATTAAGATAAAGTTTCCTTATTCTCAGGGAGTACAACATGGGCTTAATCTGGACAATTGTAGTAGGTTTCATTATTGGCGTGATTGCCAAATTGATTTATCCAGGCAAACAACAAATTGGCTGGATTGTTACCACACTACTGGGTATTGGTGGTTCCTTACTCGCTGGATATGTTGGTCAGGCTTTTGGCTGGTATCATGCAGGAGAAAAAGCCGGTTTAATCGCTTCGATTATCTTCGCCTGTATTATTTTGTTTATTTACGGCAAAATTAAAAACCGGCCATTATAGAATAAAAAAAACGGTGACGAATACATTATTTGCCACCGTTTTTTCAACAAATATCTCTTTACTTCTTCATCTGCACCTTAGTCAGCCCCTTTTCCCGAAGTTGAGCAATCGTTGCATCAATACCCTGCTGCTGAATTAACTGATCAAACTGATTACGGTAGACCGTCACTAAACTAGTGCCGTTCACACGAAAATTATAAATCTTAAATACCCCATTAGAATAATACATCTGATAACCCACGGTATAATGTTTATCACTGGCACTGACAATCTCAGTGAAGGTTTCCAGTTTGTTATTACCCTGATTCACCACTTTGGGCAGGACTTTTACCGTTGCATTGCTGGCACCCATCAAAGCAGAATGTGCGTAAATTCGTACAATCATATTCTTGAAAGCCGCGCTGAAATCCTGCCGCTGCTGCGCAGTAAATTGCCGCCACGGCAACCCTACTGCCAAAGCTGATATACGCTCGTAATCCAAATACTGATCCGCATAGCGCTCAATCTGACTGATTCGCTGCTGCTCATTCAGACTTTTGTCACGTGCTACCGACAACACCGCATCCACATTCTGCTGCAATTGCTGTTGCGCCAGCTGTTCTTGCGTTGCGGCAAACGTACACACCGATACCATCAGCATCCACGCAGCCAGACAAGCTTTAACATACCTCTGCATTTTTCATTCTCCTATTGGTAAGCAAAAAAAACGGCTTATGTAATTATCTTCCATAAACCGTTTGCTGTTTTCATCTGCGAAATATCTCTACACTGCTTTAGCAGCTAACCAGTCAGTTACACTGGCCAGTGCCTTCGGCAACGCTGCCACATCATGGCCGCCTGCCTGTGCCAAATCAGGACGGCCACCGCCTTTTCCACCAACCTGCGCAGCCACATAATTAACCAGCTCTCCTGCTTTAACTGTTTTACTCAGGGCTTTCGATACACCTGCAGTAACGGCAATTTTACCATCATTTACAGCAGCCAAAACCACCACAATATTCTCACCCTGTGAAACCAAATCAGCAGCGATATCGCGCAACGCACTACTGTCAGCATCGATCTGGTTCAGTATTAGCCGCGCAGTGCCCACAGCCTGAGCCTGTGCCAGCAGCGCACTGCCCGCATGTCTGGCTAGCTCTGTTCTGGCTTCGCTCAGTGCTTTTTCCAGCTGTTTCATTTGGCTGTGCATGCTTTGCAGTTTAGGCACTAGATCTTCAGCAGTCTGAGCCTTCACCTCCACTACTGCGGCTTTCAGCAAATCTTCCTGCTGTTGTACATACTGTAGCGCATTCAAGCCGGTTACCGCCTCAATGCGACGTACACCGGCGGCAATACCACTCTCAGATACTATCTTGAACAGGCCGATATCACCGGTACGTGCCACATGAGTACCACCACACAGCTCGGTGGAAAATTCACCCATGCTCAATACACGCACTTCATCGCCGTATTTCTCACCAAATAGCGCCATGGCACCAGCGGCAATGGCATCATCAAAACTCATATTCTGAGCACAAACCGGCACATTGGCCACAATAGCCTGATTTACACGGCGTTCCACTTCTGCCAATTGGGCGCTGGTTACCGGCTGCGTATGTGAGAAATCAAAGCGTGTACGCTCTGCATTCACTAGCGAGCCTTTCTGCTCAACATGCGTACCCAGCACTTCACGCAGGGCACGATGCATCAGATGAGTCGCACTGTGGTTACGCATACTTGCTTCACGCAAAGCACTATCTACCTGAGCAGTAACCGCATCGCCGACTTTCAGGCTGCCAGAAACCATTTCTCCAAACTGACTAAACACTTTTGCCTTAATTTTCTGCGTGTCATCTACTTGAAAACGGTTTTCACCAGCAAAAATATAGCCCATATCACCTGTCTGACCACCAGATTCGGCATAAAATGGCGTGAAATCAATCACCACGGCACCAGTTTCACCTGCGTGCAACTGTTCAACTGCCTCACCGTCTTTATACAAAGCCAAAATCGTGCTTTCATTCTGACGCTCATGATAACCAGTGAATTCAGTATCTGCTCCATCATAAGCCAACTGGGTATTGGCTTTGAAATTTTGCGCCGCACGCGCACGCGCACGCTGAGCAGCCATTTCGCGCTCAAACCCTGCTTCGTCCAGACTAATATTGCGTTCACGGGCAATATCAGCAGTTAAATCATAAGGGAATCCATAAGTATCATACAGCTTGAAAATCACTTCACCGGCAAGCGTATTACCACCATCCTGCAAAGCATTTTCCAATAAGGCCATACCCGTTTCTAGCGTCTGCGCAAAACGGCTTTCTTCTTGTTTCAGCACCTCGCTGATTTGTACCTGTTTTTCTACCAGTTCTGGATAGGACGCACCCATTTCCTGCACCAGATCAGCTACCAGCAAATGGAAAAACGCCTGTTTACAGCCCAGTTTGTAGCCATGGCGTACCGCGCGGCGAATAATGCGCCGCAATACATAGCCACGTCCTTCATTGCTCGGCAGTACACCATCAGCAATCAAAAAGGCACAAGAGCGGATATGGTCGGCAATCACCTTCAGGCTGGGTACTTCCTGACTGTAAGGCACGCCAACCACACGAGCTACAGCATGCAGTAAATGCACAAACAAATCGATTTCATAATTACTGTGCACCTGCTGCAATACCGCAGACACGCGCTCTAGTCCCATACCGGTATCGACCGAAGGTTTTGGCAGCGGATTCATATTGCCGTTTTCATCGCGGTTATACTGCATAAACACACAGTTCCAGATTTCGATAAAACGGTCACCATCTTCCTCAGGGCTACCCGGAGGGCCTCCCCAAATATGTTCACCATGGTCGTAAAAAATTTCTGAGCATGGACCGCAAGGGCCAGTATCACCCATCTGCCAGAAATTATCCGAAGCATAGCGCGCACCTTTATTGTCGCCAATGCGAATAATTTTTTCTGCCGGTAGGCCGATTTCATTCAACCAAATATTATAGGCTTCATCATCATCTGCATAAACGGTAGCCAGCAGCTTTTCCTTTGGCAGATTAAGCCAGTCCTTACTCGTCAGGAATTCCCAAGCAAAATGTAGCGCATCATGTTTGAAATAATCACCAAAGCTGAAATTGCCTAGCATTTCAAAAAACGTATGATGACGCGCAGTGTAGCCTACATTTTCCAGATCGTTGTGCTTACCTCCGGCGCGTACACATTTCTGTGCCGTGGTTGCGCGGCTGTACGGACGCTTGTCAAAACCCAGAAACACATCTTTAAACTGATTCATGCCTGCGTTGGTAAACAACAGGGTTTTATCATCCTGAGGTGGAACCAGCGAAGAAGACGGCACCACCTGATGCCCCTTACTGGCAAAAAATTTAAGAAAATTAGAACGTAAATCTGCTGTTTTCATGGTAGTTTCAGTTGAACGGGCGATTAATCGTATTCAGGCAGTCTGTATACACACAGACTGCCTGAATATGGATATTAAAAACAGGACACTGGATAAACTATCCCAACTACCGCCCTTGTTAAAATCATGTGCTTATCTTACCGCAGTTTTACGCATAAGCATACCAGAACTGGCTAAAAACCATGCCAAAATGACAAATCCGACAACACCCCTACCCGATTACGGTATAGTTAGCCCTAAGCACACAGAATATGAAGTTACAAGGTGATCATACCCCATCACCATGCCAGCCTAAAACAGGCGCATCTTTGAAAAGGACAAACATGAAAAACACAGCCAGCCTGAGTTTATCCAGTTTGATTTTATGCATACTGGCCGCCTGCAGCGGTTCTCATGAAAATAGCGGCACCAAGCCGGCTTCTGCCGTAGCGGCCAGCAGCACCGGCACATTGAACGAAACTAAAACACTGAAAATCTACAATTGGTCTGATTATGTGGACCCAAAAACCATCAGTGAATTTGAAAAGAAATACGGCATAAAAGTTACCTACAACTATTATGACAGCGACGAAACACTAGAAAGCAAAATCCTAACCGGACAGTCTGGCTACGACATCGTTGGTCCGTCCAACTCCTTTGTCGGCCGACAGATTAAAGCTGGCGCTTATCAGCCGCTAGACAAGAGTCTGATACCCAACTGGAAAAACATTAACCCGAAATTACTTGATTTATTAAAAGATGTCGATCCGGGCAACCAATATGCTGTCCCCAATTACTGGGGTATGAATACCATCGCCATCAACATTGAGAAAGTCAATGCCGCACTGGGTGACACCCCAATGCCAGAAAATAGCTGGGATCTGGTTTTCAATCCGAAATATACAGACAAACTGAAAAGCTGCGGCATCAGCTACATGGACAGCCCTGTAGAAATGATTCCGCTGGCACTGCACTATGCAGGTAAAGATCCCAACAGCCAAAGCAAAGACGATATAGACATGGCTGCCAATCTCATCAAAGCCAACCGCAGCAACGTGCTGCGCTACTCTTCTTCAGGCTACATCGACGATCTAGCTCGAGGAGATGTCTGCGTGGCCATCGGCTTTGGTGGCGATTTAAATATCGCCAAACGTCGTCGGCTAGAAGCCACCGGTAAAAAAGATATTCAGGTTTTAGTTCCTGAACAAGGCGTATCTCTATGGGTGGATACTCTGGCCATTCCCAAAGATGCCGCCAACTTGAAAAATGCTTACCGCTATCTAAACTGGGTTCTCGAACCCCAGATTGCTGCCCGCAATGGCAACCATGTCACCTATGCACCCGCCAGCCTGCCAGCAAAACAACTGATGAAAAAAGAATATCGCGAAGACAGCAGCATCTTCCCATCAGATGAAGTGCTGGCCAACAGCTATCTCGTTTTACCGGCCAAATCCGATACTCTGAAATACGAATTGCGCTTATGGCAAAATCTCAAAGCAGGCAAATAAACCATTAGCCACTATTTGCTCAATACAAAACCCCTCATTTCTGAGGGGTTTTGTATTGCCGGCCGCCGAGGCAGAAATTTTCCACGGCTAACGACAAAGCTCAGGGAATTTCCGCCATGCCTGCGACAACGTCATACCATTTGCATATAAATTAACCGTACTCTGCGCCATACCCGCTTTAACCACATCTATCTGCAATCCTTCTTTACCGGTAAATGGATTAACCAGCGCCAGCGTCTGGCTACCATTCGGATAACTGCTTATTCGATAAAATTCACGTGGAAGATTAAAGCGAGACTGCAACTTATCGTGCAAACACTTGCTGACTTCAATAGCCGGCCGGTCGATATTTAGGCTCACTTCCGGCGGAGTACTACGTTCCGGTTTCAGCACCGTGACATCTTTTGTGACTACCGCACAACGAAAACCTTTACTGCCTATGGGCTGGTCAGCCTGCAATAAAGCTTTGGCCATAGCCTCTGAATCACATTCGCGCTCTTCTTGCACATAAGGTGTGACCTGAGCACACCCCACCAACATGCTGGCACACAGACAAGGCCACCATAATAAATTCTTCCACAACATGTTTGATTTTCCACTGGATGCCTAGAGGTTCTATGCCAAACTGAACCCAGACATAATTTTTCCCCGCCAACAGGCAGCAGGTTTACTGAATCTGCCCAGTTTTATTAACTTCATGGGCATAACATAATGATTAATTGATTAATCTTTGCCAATGCATAAAACACCTGCATAACAAATGTAATATCGAAAGCAAAGTGGCTATAATAACAGCCATATCTTGCCACACACCAGTCTTATCATGATTTTTTCAGCAGCCCGATCCATAAAAACCGTCACCCTCGCCTTAACCGGCGCTTCAGGCATGCCTTATGCCAAAAGACTACTGGCCTGCCTATTGCAAGCAAATATCAAAGTCTGGTTATTGTACTCACAAGCTGCACAGATAGTGGCACAGCAGGAAATCAATTGGCATCTACCTACCAATGCCAAGCAATGTACCGCAGCTTTATGTAGTGAATTCGGGGTCGACCCATCTCAACTCACCGCATTTGGCCGTGATGAATGGTTTGCTCCACCCGCCTCCGGTTCTAATCCCGCAGATGCCATGATCATCTGTCCGGCAAGCATGGGCTGTGTTGCCGCCATTGCTGCCGGTACCTCAGATCATTTGCTCGAACGCGCAGCCGATGTTTGCATCAAAGAACAGCGACCACTGATAATCGTACCGCGAGAAACCCCGCTTTCAGCCATTCATCTGGAAAATATGCTTAAACTCGCACGTCTAGGCGTCTGTATCCTACCACCGGTATCGGCTTTCTATCAGCATCCGCAAAGCGTAGCAGATATGGTAGATTTTGTAGTAGCACGAATTCTGGATCAGTTGCAGATTCCGCACCGGCTGATAGCGCGTTGGGGCGAAGAAAATAATTATTGACACCACTCATTGAATGTTTTACTGTATAAAAATGAAAACTAAACACACTTTCTCTTTTGCTTATTATTGGTACCACACCTCGGTGCGGTGCCTTTTTGCGTTTATTTAAAAAAACATAAGCAAAAACAAAGTGAACCGCCCGGCCAATCCGAGGCGGTTTTTTTATACCATAAACGCCTCGTACACTAAGGCAATAACAATGAATCAACAACTATTGGAGAATAAAATGCCGGTATTACCGCAGAAACGAATGCAGCACACTGAAGCACCTGTACCACAACTTCAGCGCTGGTATATGATTGTAGATGGCAATCAGCACCGAAGCGACCTGTTACAGCTTCAGCCACAATTTCAAAGCCCGTATATGCTTAGTGAAGCACTGATTCCACAGCTGCGGATGGTAGCCATGTTAATAGCCGCACAGCGGCTCAGTTCTGATCAACCTACACCAGACATTATCAGTGAAGAAGCAGACTGGTTTGCTGCCCGTATCCTGGTAATGGGCGTGCGCATTTTTCACCTGGATATCACCTTAATCCCTATGCTGAAAACGGCCAATAGCCGCGCCCGTATGTTTGCACAAAAGCACAACCTTCCCTTTACTCAGGCACAAATGCGTATGAGTTTGCATGCCGGCCGGCCGCAACAGATGTTGATTATCGAAACAGAAGCACAATGTGAAGAAGATAAAGGACTGCTACAAAACAGCATCGATTTTGCCCGTATGCATTGTCTGAGCGAAAACAGCATACTGGCTGCCTGCCACCAGATTTAAAACCTGCACTCATTTAATTCTGCGTAGATTGTGACTAACTTTATATCGGGCATACAACGCCACCTGCTGCAAAAACTGCTCCAGTTCTGCAGCAGCAAAACGAGTATGGATAAAATAACAGCCGTCCCCTGTAATTTTGTGCAGAGCCTCTACCGCAGCAAAGCAACTGACCATATTTTCAAATTCCTCAAACCGGCTGCCGTTCATATAAATCGTAATAAACTGTTCTGACTCATAATATTCTGACACCGTGAACCGCTCAATCACGCCTCTATCAAGCAGGCTCTGTACCCTTAGCCCCACTGCCTGACCACTCAGAAATACTTTTTCCCCAACTTCTTTCCATGACATCCGGCTATTGATTTTCAACAAATCCACAATTGCCCGGTCTTTTTTATCCATATTTTCATCCTGAAAATAAATCCTGCCTACTGCTTTCATATACCCGTTCAGTATTGCATGCTAATTACAGATAATAGAAGCCTCACAACAAACATGAAAACATATATGAAACAAGCACTCCTTATCATCGATGTGCAAAATGATTATTTCCCCCAAGGAAAAATGGCATTGCATCAGCCACAAATGGCATTGGAAAATATACTCAGATTGCGCCAACAGTTTCGCCGGCTGCAGCTACCAATATTCTATATTCAACATATCAATATTCGTAATAATGCAACTTTTTTCCTGCCGGATAGCCATGGAATAGAGCTTCATCCACAGCTACTGCCCATCTCCACTCAGACAGAATGGATTATCCGCAAAAATTTCCCCAACAGCTTTGTACAAACCGATCTACTAACGCAGCTACAAAAGCAGGCAGTAGAACAATTGGTTATCTGCGGAATGATGACCCATATGTGCATAGATTCCACTACCCGCCAAGCAGCAGAACTTAATTTTCAACCTATTCTAATTGCCGACGCCTGTGCCACACGTGATCTCGAACTGAATGGCGAGACGATACCGGCAAAAACTGTACAGCATAGCTTTATCGCGGCTTTGAGTTTTTTTGCTGACATCCAGTTCGCCAGCCAGTTCTTAAATCCATCCAATGCCTAAATCATTTCTGAAGCTTTTTATCAGCCATCACAAATAAAAAGAAAGAACTGCCCGTCTATTTGACACATAATTGTCAGACAACAAGGCAGTTATCAGCCTTCAACCTATTGTTTTTATATTAAAACTGTCAATATATATTGTGATTATTCTGAAATTTTAAAAACAAATATACCGGTACTGTAATATGCACAAATAGCCACGGATACCATTAGTTATTCGCAAAAAAGTAGATGTAAAATTTCAAATTAACAAAGATAAAAAAAGCATCTGTTTTTGAAATTCAGAAAACAGATGCTTTTCAGTGCCAATCTGCTGATTGGATTTAATTGCTTACATTGGGATATAGCGGCTCGGGTCCTGCGGCTGACCATTCTCACGTAATTCAAAATGCAGTTGGGTGCGCTTAGCATCAGTGCTACCCATCGTGGCAATCTGCTGACCACGTTTCACCTGCTGGCCTTCTTTCACCATAATACTCTGGTTATTGCCATAAGCAGTCAGATAGGTTTGATTATGCTGCACAATAATCAGATTACCATAGCCGCGCAAACCATTACCGGCATACACCACCTTACCGGAAGCGGCAGCCATAATTGGCTGGCCAGCATTGCCACCATAATCGATTCCCTTACTGCTGCCGCCGAAGCTTTGCAGGATATTACCGGCAGTCGGACGCTGCCATTCAATACCACTTACACTGCGCACACCACCAGTGCTTACGGTTTTACTTGTTGAGACAGTAGTAGAGCTAGATGGTGTAGTCGTCGTGGTTGTACTGGTGGTCATTGTCACATTCGCTGTGCTTACCGGCGTCGTTACCGTAGTGGTGGTATTTTTGCTTCCGGCCGGTGCAACATACCCAGCCGGTTTCACCCGCAGCACCTGCCCCAGACGAATATTGTTATCAGCCAGATTATTCCAAGCACGCAAATTATCCTGCGTAATCTGATAACGTTTTGAAATATTGTATACCGTGTCACCACGCTGTACCGTATGCGTAGCAGCATTGATATCAACCGGTGAATAATTGCCTACATAACCAGTGGCTGTGGCGCCAGCATTGGGCGTATAAGCCGGAGGCGTATCTGTCGGTGGTGTATAAGGCGGGGCACCATAAGGATTGTCGGCAGTGGTAGCAGCAGTACCGGCGTTACTGCTGCCCGTTTCTGTCGGTGCTGCCGGTTGTTTGAAAATAGTACAGGCACCTAATGCCAGCACCAGCAAACACCAGCTGGAACGAATTACGTTTTTTTTCAACATAACGGTTTACCTTAAATCATTGCAATGTTCAGGGGGTGCCAGCGCGATAGCGGCGGCAACAGCCAATTCAGACATTATCATAAACAATGCCCAGCATTGTGTAAAATAGCATCAAGGTTAAACTATTTTAACATGTCCTAATAATTATGTATTATACAGGCTGTTTTTCTCAGCAATTGCCCAGTCATACAGTGCTTTTTTACTCTCACCACTGATTTCCGCAGCCAAAGCGGCGGCTTGCTTGGTAGGCAGTTCCTGCACCAAAATCTGCATCACACGGATAGCCTCAGCAGACAAATCAGCCTGCTTTTCAACTTCGGCCGGATGCAGTACCAGTACCATCTCGCCACGTTTCTGATTAGCATCCGTCTGTAAAACCGTCTGGATATGCGCCACCGTACCCGTTATATAAGTTTCATGCGTTTTACTAATTTCACGCGCCAAAAGCATACTACGTAGAGGATACAACACAGCCATCTGTGCCAGCGTATCCATAATCCGGTGAGGAGTTTCAAACATCACCACCGGACAAACTGCTTTTTGCCACTCCTTTAAACGCTGCTGACGTTCACCACTTTTGGCCGGCAGAAAACCTGCAAAATAAAAATCAGATTCCGTCACTCCAGCCACGCTTAAAGCAGCCATCACCGCACTGGGACCAGCCACAGGTGATACCGCAAATCCAGCTTCTCGCACCCGCGTAACTAAACGGGCACCGGGGTCACAAATCGCCGGTGTACCGGCATCCGAAACCTGTGCCACAACTTCTCCTGCTGCCAGTGCATCAATCACTCGCTGCGCCATACTTTGCTCATTCTGCTCACGCACACTAATCAGCCTGCCCGAAATACCATAAGCCCGCAGCAATTGCTGAGTTACCCTTGTATCTTCGGCACAAATCAAATCAGCTCGCGACAACACAGCCAGAGCATGAAAGCTTAGATCGGCCAGATTACCAATTGGAGTAGCCACTACATAAAGGGTTTGCGGTACAATGCTGGCAACAGCTTTCTGGTAATGGACTTGCATTTATCAATCCGTAATCTGGTTAAGTGATCATTTAAGTGTCAAGGCAGAATACCGGCAGCACTCAGCCTTACTTAAATGAATACTATACCACGATGTCACATTGCATTCGTATTCAAGCACCAACCAGAAATAACTGACCACCACTAGAAATACTATTTAACCGAACAACGGGCACATTATCCGGCTGCCTTATCGGCTCAAAACACAAAGCGCAAATTCATATTAATTGACACATAAACTTATATGACAGAACCCATTTCCGCCCATCAACACTTTGTCGATAGCGCCCAGCTACTAAACGAATGCGCTGATTTATTGGCAGAACCCATTGCCGATGTGGCTCAGGGCATTCTCATGGCTCTGATGAGCGATGGCAAACTGCTGATAGCCGGCAATGGCGCCTATGCTTCTCTGGCCAACACACTGGCCGCTTATATGGTTACCTGCCTGCAACAGGATCGCATGGCTCTGGCTGCCTTATCTCTCTGTACCAATCCTTCCGTAATCAGCACGCTAACAGATAGCGAACCCAAAGATGTCTTTGCTAAACAGATTCATGCGCTCGGCAAACAGCACGATATGCTGTGCGTACTCTCTGCCGATGGCCAGAGCCTAAATCTCGTCAGTGCAATCAAAACTGCCCACGAACGCGATATGCGTGTACTGGCCATTACCGGCGGCAGTGGTGGCGAAGTAGCCGCCTTACTACGAGATGATGACCTGTGGCTAAACGTCCCTGGAGACCATCCCCTGCGCGTACTTGAAGCACATCAGGTTACCATTCATGCCCTGTGTGCACAGATTGACCAATTATTGCTCGGTGGTTTATAAACAGCATCAATACATATTACAGGTGTAACTCATGAAAAAATACTTGTCTGCCCTGGCATTGGGGCTGTGTCTGACCACCACCCTCACAGGTTGTCCAGCTGTTCTGGTAGGCGGAGCTGCCGTTGGCACCCTGTCAGTCACCGATCGGCGCACTACCGGCGCTCAGACCGATGACAAAATAATGGAAGTACGCATTCACGATGGCGCCATTTCCTATCTCAACAGCCAAGCACAGGAAAGCAAATTCCAGCCAACCTTATCCGTTATCAGCTACAATCGGCAAATCCTGCTACTCGGACTAGTAGCCAACGAAAATGACAAAAATCTCGTGGAACGCGTAGCCCGTGCTCAGCCTGCTGCACAGAAAGTTTACAACTACATAGACATCGCCAGTCAGAACCGTAAATTGAGCCATGTGACGGACGACACATGGATTACATCAAAAGTCCGTTCCAACCTGCTCAATACCAAAGGCGTCTCACCAAATCACGTCAAGGTTGTTACCTTTAACGGTGTTACCTACGTCATGGGTATTCTGACACCAGCAGAACAGCAGGCTGTCACCGCAGCCATCAGCACCACCTCCGGCGTGCAAAAAGTGGTTACTCTATATCAGACCTTTGAAAATACCCCCACTACCACAGCAGCCAGTTCCTGATAAGCGCCCAGCTGCTGCAATCAAATGCTCACAAACGGCCGGTTGCAGCAACTAAAAAGTAAAGTATCTGATTAGCGTAAACACAATTTTGCGTATAATAACTGCCTTACACCCGACGATATCCCTTAAAGGATTACCACATCATGAGCACAAAACCCACCGCACCCGAAAGCAAAAACAAAAAAAACGCGGTTAAAGCTGGCCTAAGCACCTTCACTAAAATTCTTCTCAGCCTGTTTCTGATTCTGGCTATTTTTGTTGTCTGGTTTGTTTTTCATGCTTGGCAGGTGCTGAACAATGCACCAGATACAGCCGGCTATGCCTCACAGGCTAGTTTTGAAATTCTTACACCCAATGGTGCTCCCGGAAACAACAATACCACGCAATCACCGGTATTTATTCCCAATGCTACTGTCACCACTGCTTCTGACAGTGATAACAATGACAGCGCCTCAGCTCCGCAGACTCCGGCCACACCTATAAAAAATAGCACTAAGCCAAAAGCCAATGCGGACAACGAAGAATTACAGCCACTGGTACCCACCAATGCACCTGCTGCTACCAACAGAGACAACAATCCGGAAACTCCAGCCGCACCAGCTCCTGCACCTAAACCCAAATCATCCAACAACAGTGCCAATGGCAAACCATTAGACAACCTGTTCTGATAACACTCCAGTATAAACAACAATGCCCGTCCTTAAGACGGGCATTGTTTTTTGTCAGCTTACATTGAAAACATGCAATCCAGACACCTGCCTAAGCAGCTACTGCAAAATATCGGCAAGAGCATACATATGTAATGGTACATTACATCGCCCATTACCATGTAATTACCGCACACTGAAGCTGCACAAAACACGCCGCTACAACGGAATAAATCGTAATCCTGTATTTAGCTGCCAGCAAAGTTCAGATACAGCTAAAATTATTTCTGATAGGGATTATCCAATGTAGCCATCAATTCAGCCAGATAAGCACGCAGCTGCTTTTCCTGACAACCCATCAGCAATCCATCTTCAAAGGCTTCCTGTGCCAGCTCATAGATTTCTTGCATATTTTGCTGCATCACTTTAATTTTTTCCGTGCAAGAGACCACATTACCGGCATCATCCACCCATCTGGGCATCGGAGGTAAAGGTTTCATCAATGTTTCACCCTGCGCGCTGTGACAAAAGCTTTAGACCAGTACCCCTGCTCAATACTGGTAATTTCGATATTCTTGCCCGTACGAGGCGCGTGAATCATTCTACCATTACCAATATACATACCCACGTGCGAAATCCCACCACCGCCAGGGCTGAAAAAAACCAGATCACCCGGTTGCAGTGCAGCACGGCTTACCACTTCACCAACCGTAGCCATCTGGCGCGAGCTACGCGGCAGCGTCACCCCCATACTGCGGCGGAAAATATATTGCATAAATCCACTGCAATCCAGCCCACTGGTGGGTGAATTACCACCAAAGTGATAGGCCACCCCAAGCAACCCCATCGCATTCATAATCAGGTCACTGGCATCATCACCCGTACGTACGGCTGGTGCTGCTGTTCTGTCACGAATCAGACGCTCCAGTGCAGCATTATCCAGTCCCTCGTCAGGCGCCGCCATCACCGGCGGCACCAAAATGAAACCGGCGCATAGGCATACAGTTGCCGTTTTCATTAATTTTTTTATCCACTTCATGCCAACATTATTCCATCTGTTCATCAAACAATTCTGCTATCCTGTAAGCAGACTTTGTTCGGGACATAATCATATGTTTTCACCCAGCTCATCCCGCATTAGCGACTGGACTCGTATGCGTGAAATTCTTACCATTTTGGCCAAACACGGTCTGGGTGAATTTCTTGTTCGTATCAAACTGCCGATACGCCGGTACAAACATACCGACCCATCGGCTCAGCAGGGCTATCTCAGTACACCGCGGCGCGTGCGCCTTGCCTTTGAAGAGCTGGGACCCACATTCATCAAACTCGGACAAATACTCGCCACTCGTACAGATGTTTTCGGAGAAGAATGGACGGAGGAATTTGCTCAACTCCAAAACAATACCCATCCTCTTTCCATCATAGAAATCAAAAACATCATTCAGGCTCAGCTCAACCAGCCACTGGAAAGCATCTTCAGCCACATAGCAGCTCAACCCATCGGCAGCGCATCCATCGCACAGGTTCACCGAGCCACACTCAGCAGCGGCGAGCAGGTCGCCATCAAAGTGAAACGACCGGGAATAGAATCCACCGTAGCCGCCGATCTGCGTATTCTTAACCACATAGCTCAGCTACTGGAATCAGAAATACCTGAATCCAGACGCTACTATCCGGTACAAATGGTGCAATACTTTGCCCGCTCACTTGAAAAAGAAACAGATCTCACTGCTGAACGTCGCAATATGCAACATTTTGCCCGTCTTTACAACCACCAACAGCAAATCCATATACCGCAAACTTATGCGGCGTATTCTAACCGTCAAATACTGGTACAAGAATATATTGACGATACTTTACTTAAAAATCTTGCTCTCAGCAGCTGGAGCAAAGAACAGCGACGCAAGCTTGCTGCCGCACTGGTTGATATTTTACTCGACATGATATTACAGCACGGCCTGTTTCATGCAGACCCCCACCCCGGTAACATCTTAGTACGAAACGATGGCCGTATCACCCTAATAGACTTTGGCCTTATCGGCCGCCTAAGCCAGCAGCGCCATCAGGAAATCATCTCCCTTATTCAAGCCCTGCTGGAACGCGACCAGTTTGCTTTACAATATATTCTCTCCAACTGGGCACAAGGCGAACCACTTAACGAAAATCAGCTCGGCAGCGACGTATTCGAAATGCTGCTCAACTATGAACAGCTCAGCAGCGGCGATATCAGCATTAGCCAGATTATCAATGATATCACCTACATCATCCGCGAACACGGCCTCACATTGCCGGCCGACCTGGTAATTTTATTTAAATGCTTAATTACCCTTGATGGCGTCATCAAACAGATAGATGGCGAGTTCGAACTTCTTAGCCATGCCCAGAACTCCATTCACAACGTATTGCGTCAGCGTTTCAACACCCGCACATTCTGGCGTCACAGCAAAATGCAGCTGCATCTACTCTCACAACTCATAAACAGCCTGCCTCAAAACCTGTTGCAACTAAATAAGCGCATTCAGCATGGCCAACTTCCCGTCAGTATCAACATTCAGCATATCGACAAATTCAACAACCAGCTAGACAAAGTAGCCAACCGGCTAACCATGGGGATCGTTACCGCGGCACTGATCATCGGTTCTTCCATCGTAATGAACATCAACGCCGGTCCAAAAATCTTCGGCTTGTCTTTTTTCGGCCTGATTGGCTATCTGCTCGCATTCAGTAACAGCCTGTGGGTCATCTGGTCTATATGGCGCTCAGGCCGGCACTGACACCCATCTCACCTCAAAGTTACCCTTGTTAAACCCCACCCGTTTCCATTAAAATATATATTCATATAGAAGCAAAGCATCATCAATCTGCATATAGTGTTATTAACAACAGAATAACCACGTGGTTCGCAATCCATCCCACGCAAAAAAACTAGGAGCCTCAATTCACATGTCTCAGCTGAATCCAGCCATATTTTCTGCTCATTACGGTTTTAGTCTTTCAAACAGCCGCTGAAGCAGAAGCAATATGTACAAAATCGCCAAAGAATTCCAATTCGATGCCTGTCATATGCTAGATGGACATAAAGGCAAATGTCACAATCTCCATGGCCACACCTACCGGCTGATAGTCGAAATCAGTGACCAGCTCCGGCCACACGGCTCCAGCAAAGAAATGGTAATGGACTTTGCCGACATTAAAACCATTATCAACCAAAGCATCATCAGCCAGCTAGATCACGCCTACCTGTATGACGCCAGCAATAGCAACGAATGCAAAATAGCCGCCCTGCTACAACAGATGCAGCGCAAAGTATTCGCCTTTCCCTGCCGCACCACTGCCGAAGGCATGAGCCGCTTCATCTTCAATCAGCTCTGCGACAAACTACCCGTATCCAAAATCACCCTGTGGGAAACGCCCACATCCTATTGCGAGTATCAGCAAAGCTAGACATGACTCAATTCAACATTGTCGAAATTTTTGAATCACTACAAGGCGAAGGCTACAACACTGGCATGCCCGCCATTTTCATCCGTCTGGCCGCCTGCAATCTCAGATGCCTATGGTGCGATACCGACTACATGCATTATCAAAGCATGTCTTTGCAACAAATCCTCAACACCGTTCAACAGTATCAGAGCAAAAACATTATCATCACCGGCGGTGAACCCACCATCAACAAAAAACTACCCCTGCTCTTACAGCAGCTTAAACAATTAGGCTATTACCTTGCCATAGAAAGCAACGGACTGGGAAAGATAGATTCTCAAATAGACTACATTTCACTAAGTCCCAAATTTCACTACCGCCAGCACTATCCGTTTCCAGCTCAGAATCAGGCTGATGAAGTACGCATCGTCGTAGAAGACCATCCCGAATTTCTAGCATTCTGCCTAAAAATCGAACAACACATACAGGCCAGACATTACTTCCTCTCACCCTGCGAACAAAACGGTCGCTTCAACATGCTTACCACTTTGCAAGCATTAGGTCAGCTCAACCAACATCGTCACGACAATAAATGGCTGCTCAGCTTGCAGACACACAAACTGGCCGATATAGCTTAAATCTTCAACGTATTTTTTATCAAATATCCCAAAAACCATTGAAATTCAGCAAATCAACACAATATCATAAGCAAGATAATTTACTTCAAAATTAAAAAATTCAACTTTACTACTTACAATGCAACCACATTGTGCATATATGCCAACAATTGTTACAATATAATCAACCTGAGAAATTATTTACCCACAAAATCACGGAGAATTACACACATGCAACCACGCAACAGCTATGATTTCACTCAGCTTGGACAAGCTAGTGAAAACCCACAAACCGTAGTGCTGCGCAAAGCCTATGCTCTACTTGGTCTCTCATTCCTGCCTTGCGCAGCTGGTGCTTACGCTGGAACATATGTAAATTTCTATGCATTGTTTAGCAATTCTTGGCTATCTGTCGTCGCCTTTTTCATCTTTGCCTACGGCCTCATGTTTGCCATAGAAAAAAACCGTTACAACAACTTGGGTATTGGTTTACTGATGGTATTCACCTTCGGCTTCGGATTTTTCCTTAGCCCCATCTTACAATTTGCTCTAGCCTCTAGTATCGGCGGACAAATCGTTGGTATGGCTGCCCTGATGACCGCGGGGGTATTTTTCACTATGGCCACCATAGCACACCGTTCTAAATCAAGCATGAATGGCATTGCTCAGTTTCTGACTGTAGGTGCAGTCGTTCTTATCATCGGCATGATTGTCAACATGTTTATGAACGTACCTGCACTTGGATTAACCATAGCAGCTGGTTTTGTTATCTTCAGCTCACTTATTATCATGTGGCAAATCCGTGCCGTCATTGCCGGCGGTGAAGATAGCCCCACCAGCGCAGCCCTAACCCTGTTTATTTCCATTTACAACATTTTTACCAGCCTAATCCAAATTTTGTTGGCCGTAATGGACAATCGCTGATATCACCAACATAACATGAAAAACTGCCTGAATCCTATATCGGTTCAGGCAGTTTTGTTTTACCCAGCAAAGCAAAGTTTAAACCTCTCAGAACACACCATTTAACCTAGCATTTTCTTATAATAGACTTTTAAGCACAGAATCAACATGAACCAAACCATACATTGGACAGAACACGGTCAGAGCATGCAAGCCATGTGGGGCGGTGACAGCCGCCATCCGGCACCCACCCAAATTCAGACAATCAGCCAAATCAGTGCAGAACAAGCTTTGCAGCAGATGCGCCAGAATATCGCACTGCTTTGGCGGGGTGATTACCACCAAGGCAAACAGCTACTGGCAGCAATCAAAAAACGTGTACATAGCAAAGCACGCACGCACAACGATTTTCACAAACACCGCCTGCAACAGGCACAACACAGCCGCCTGTTTCAGCAGCTACTTATAGAAATTCAACCAGACGGACAAATATCCAATAATCGTGCACCTAACGTTGCAGGCGCAATCACCGATGTATATGGCAGTCCCAACCATACCAACTTACTTCTCCCCCTTCATTTGCTACTCGGCTACATTGGCGCACATGAATGGCATAAAACAGGCGTCAGCATACCCGCACTCAACGGGCAGAAAATCCATGTTCCCTATGGCGTTTTTTCACCTGTACGTGGTGAATATCTGCAACTAGTAGCCGAAGCTCACCTGCCTGAGCCCTGCCACAGCGCATGGGATATCGGTACCGGCAGTGGTGTACTGGCTGCCATACTGGCACAGCGCGGTATAGCTCATATAACTGCCACCGATAACAACCCACGCGCCATAGCATGCGCACAAGCCAACATTCAACGCCTCGGATTAGCTGGACAGATTCACATCCAAAACACCAGCCTATTTCCAGATGGCCGCGCCGACCTCATTATTTGCAACCCGCCATGGCTACCTGCCAAAGCAAGCAGCGATATTGAAACTGCCCTTTACGACCCGGCACACCAAATGCTGCAATCCTTTCTCAGTCAGGCACTCAAC
This sequence comes from Snodgrassella sp. CS2, assembly GCF_050310315.1. NCBI lineage: Bacteria > Pseudomonadati > Pseudomonadota > Betaproteobacteria > Neisseriales > Neisseriaceae > Snodgrassella > Snodgrassella sp. CS2. The sequence goes on from NZ_JBNPBA010000001.1 coordinate 713,939, forward strand.
CACTTGAATTCGAATGGACAGGTATGGCTGATCATGTCCGATATTGCTGAACATCTGGGTTTACGACCTACAGAAGCATTACCGCAGTGGATACAATCAGCCGGCTTAAAAGTGATACACAAAACCGATATTCAACCAACACATCCAAAAGCTCACCAACACCATCTCCCACTGGCCAATGCACGCAACCGCGAAATTACTTCCCTATGGCAGTTATCAGCACAATAACACTGTAACTAAAACGAGAAACAAATTTAACTCAATAGCATAAATTTTAGTGTTTTTAATTTCTCGATTTTAATCTATTTTTATAAACCGCTTTATTTATACCAATCTCTTAGCAAAAACCCAGTTGCACATTAAATCAGAATAAAACCTATTCCGATAACTCAGCAATTGGGTAGCTGCTACTTTTTTACTCAACAACAAAAAAGTTACTAATCCATTATTCCAATCGAGATTACTCTGAGTGAAATTGCTATTCTTTTCTGCAAATCAGCTAAATTCATATTATATTACAGTTAATGTCTTAAATCGTTTTGGATGATCCACCTACACTACTATGCATTATTTAATCGTTATCGGTCTGCTGACTGCTTCCAATCTAGTGATGACAACAGCATGGTACTGGCACATTAAGCCAAGCAATAACATTTTTCCGCTGTGGCAAATTATTCTTATCAGCTGGGGTATTGCCCTGTTTGAATATTGTCTAGCAGTGCCCGCGAATCATCTTGGCGCACAATGGGGTATTAAACCTTTTCAGCTAAAGATTATCCAAGAGGTTGTTACACTAGTAGTATTTACACTGTTTGCAATACTGTATCTAAAAGATGAATTCCGCCTAAATTACCTGATCAGCTTTGCATTCATTCTCGGCGCAGTTTATTTTGCTTTTAAACGATAATCCAATAAAAAAGGACGCATCTGCGTCCTTTTTTAAATTCGCCTATCAGGCCTTCGGCAAAGTCACACCGGTTTGTCCCATATATTTGCCGGCACGGTCTTTATAAGAAGTAGCGCACTCTTCGTCACTTTCAAAAAACAACACCTGCGCTACACCTTCGTTGGCATAAATTTTAGCTGGCAGCGGCGTGGTGTTGGAAAACTCCAGAGTGACATAGCCTTCCCACTCCGGCTCAAACGGCGTAACGTTGACGATGATGCCACAACGCGCATAAGTGGATTTACCCAGACACACAGTGAGCACATTGCGCGGAATACGGAAGTATTCCACTGTACGAGCCAGGGCAAATGAATTGGGCGGAATAATGCAGAAATCATCCTCAACGGTAACAAAATTGCGCGTATCAAAATTTTTCGGATCAACAATGGTGCTGTTAATGTTGGTAAAAATCTTGAATTCACGGGCACAGCGGATATCGTAGCCATAGCTTGAAGTGCCATAGGATATGATTTTTTCACCGTTTACCTGTTTAATCTGGTTCGGTTCAAATGGTTCAATCATGCCATGCTCTTCGCTCATGCGGCAGATCCACTTGTCTGATTTAATACTCATGACGATACCCTTGATAAATTTAGCGCATTATACCGAAGCCTATGCTGCTGTTGCAGGCCTATTGCGGCAATTTACGCCTGCATATACATTTAATCGGCCATCCAGCCACCAAGATGATGAACCAGCTCAGCCAGCAGATCGCCCAAAGCTTCAGCCATCAGAATTTGTGAAGCAAAAGTTATGCTCTGTATATCATCACCCTGACCAGCTGCTTCTTCTTGAATCACGTCCAGAAACTGGATGCGCTTCAGAGTAAAATCCTGTGTGAGCACAAAGCGCACTCTATCCTGCCAGCTTAGCCCCAGCTGAGTAACAACTTTACCGTTTTTCACCAGATTAACCACTTCTTCGGCAGTCAAATCCTGATGGCTGATGCGCACCACCGGTGCAGCATCACCCAGACCTTTCAGTTCACAATCACTGTCGAGCTCAAAATGGCCGGCTGCAGCACCATTCAGCAGCCACTCTGTCATCAGACTGCCCGGAGATTGCTGGGTTCGCGGTAGCCTAGCTTCCAAACCGCCCAATGCATCACGCAATTTGGTAAGCAGCATTTCTGCGCGATTGGTGTTGGCCTGATTAATCAGCAGCAGACCACGCTGCGTATCAATTAACGCTTCTGTTTTGCTGCTTTTGGTAAAGGCACGCGGCAGTAAATCATCTGTGATGGTTTCTTTTAGTTCCATCTTTTCCTTGCGGCCAACATTACGCCCTTCTGCTTCCCGGATTTCGCTGATTTTTTCTTCCAAAATATCGCGTACCACTGCAGCCGGTAATACTTTTTCTTCTTTTTTTAATGCTATACGCAAAGTGTTCTGTGCCGGAAACACCATTTCCGGGCTAAATGATACTGGGCTGGCAAATCCGATGCTATCCCAGTCCAGCCCCATACATGGCTTGAATTCAGCTTGAGCGAGTTTGTCGGCCAAAGTTTCCAGAGCCGGTAAATTCTCTTTATTAAGCGGATAAATAGTTAATTGCTTAAACCACATGCGTTATGTCTTTCACATTCAACTGAGAAAGTGGAGATTATACGGCAGCTTGCACCACAGCGTCCTGAAGCTGGACGCTGATAAGGTAATTAATTTTTAAGGTGTGAACCAGAGCAAAGCGATGCAAATATCAGTCAACATTGTTCGAATATTATTTTGTAGTGCTTCAATTATTAATTTACATTTTTCATGTTTAATTAAAGTTTTGTGTAGATGCAACACTTACTTCCTAAACCATTTTTTTTCCAAATTATAAGAACAATAAACTTGGCGAAGGCATAAATCATGTCGTACTATCAAAAGCATATTTTCTATAAATTTGTCTTTTATGGTTAATTTTATCTGGGTGGTATGGTTGCGGTGATGTAATTTTTTAACCTTTGAATTATAAAGTGGGATGGCGTTTTAAAAATGGCATTTTTAGCTTGTATCGTTGTCGTTATCAGTTTGATTGTGCTTCTATCCAATATAAATAACTCCACGCCCCCAGTATCTCGACCACGTAAACCTCATTCAGATAAGCGTTCTGCTGCCAGAAAATCTTCGGCTGCTAACAAATGTGCTATGCAGACAGAAGAAAGTAATCAGCCGGTACAACAGTCCAGTCAGACTGATGCCAGTGCCGTGATTGAAGAATTACTGACCCAGATTAAAGGTCATAAAAACACCGTTACTCCAGACAGAGATGATGAGCTTACTACTTTTGTTATCAGCTCGGGCAAAGACAAATCGCGAACCACTACCGCTGGTGCAAAAAAAGGCCGGTGGCTAGGAGCATTAGAATCGGTTTCTATTCATAATAGGAAATTATCTAAAGGCTTTATTTTCTATGGACAAAGCCTGAAAGGACTGGATGGTTACAGTTCGGAAGATTGTCTGATCGACCCTAATCTGCCGGCTTTTCTGCCCAGCAACCTGGATAACTGCAAAGAAATTTATTCCGATGCTTCATTGTGCTATTGGCCTAGTTATTCGGGGCTGTCTCAGCAATGCCGAGGAGTTTATCTCGACTGGCTGGCATCAGAACGGACACATCCAAACATGCCAATCGGTTATATATTTCTTTATTTTTTCGGTCTGGAAAGACGTATTCTGGCTTGTAAAAATGCTATTCAATCCATTGATAATCAGGAATATCTCGATATTTTTCATGAAATAGTGCGCTTACGCCGAATTTACAACGGCAATCACTCTTTTAATAATTATTCAGGTAATTTACTAGCCCTGATGATTTATTTGCGGCCTGCTGTCACTAATCACCTGAAAAATGAATTATTTCAGTTTTCCAATGAATTATTTTTCAAGTTGATTCTGGCGGTAACGGTAAAAAATGAGAAACCAATAAAAGCCAGTCTGGCTCTGGACTGGGTACGCTATTCCGACGATTATTATTTCAGAACAGCTGCGCGACGCTGTAAAGAAGAATTTCAGCAGCTATTTTATGCCAAATTTAAGGAATATTTTGCCGATGGAATGTTGGTTTGCCCTAACAAAACCAGTTTAAAAATCGAATATCGCGCTGCAAATCGCTCCAGTGGCCTGCATCAATGGAATAATACTGATCTACCTGACCCCAGTATTCTAAAAAAACCCTTAAAAGACTTAATCGCCATTGCAGAACATTGCACCGAACTACTTGGTGAATTCAGCCGCTATTTAGCCAGAGAAAATTCTTCCCGTGACGATTTTGCTGCTTTAATGCTGCTGCCGGATGAATTACTGAATGCTTCTGGTTTCCTTGTACTGAATCAGTTCAAGCAATGGGTAGATACGGTTCTGAACAAGCATAATGGTGTAACCTCCGTACAGGACTTCTGGAAAAATATTCATACCGATTTAAACAAAGCAATCAATAAAAAAGAAAATGAGCTGATGCAGCGGGTAGCAAACAGATTCAAACTAGTGCTTGTGCCAGACAGCCGTGTTCAGCAGATTAAAATCAAACCTGACGGACTAATTGTATTGTATCGGGCACACAATGGTACTGGTTTTCAGCCAAGTAATGAGTTCCGAAATACCGAGCTGCTGCTAAGGCTGGGGGTGCTTGTAGCCAATATTGATGGGGTGGTTCATGCTAAAGAAAAAGAACTTCTCGCACGTTTTATTGATTCGAATGAATCTTTGCAAGATGCAGAAAAACAGTATCTACATGCTTTTCTACTGTGGTGCCTAAATAATACTTATGGAATGCAGGGTTTAAAAGATAAAATCGAGAAACTTGATTCAAACCAGAAAAAAATAATTAGTAACTTGCTAATTTCCATTGCAATAGCTGATGGCGTAATTGAAAACAAGGAAATCAGACAGCTTGAGAAACTTTATACTGCTTTGGGTCTGGACAAATCCACAGTAGCTAGCGATATCCATAATCTATCAGTATCCACTGCTCCGCCTGTAGCCACTCAGCCAACAACAATTTCGAAACAGACCAAACCTGCAGTTGAATCGGAAAATACCATTTTAGACACAGCTGTGCTCAGACTACATGAAAGCCAGACGAGCGATGTGCAGTCGTTACTGGGCTCTATTTTTAGCTCTGACAATGAAGACGATGAACCCCAGCCTCCTCCACCCGTGCCTCAAAACCAGCATATGCTTGATAATGCTCACCAACAATTGTTCGATAAATTGATTACGCAGGAACATTGGTCACGTAATGAATATATTGGACTGTGTAAAGAGCTTGATTTATTGCCGGACGGAGCCATCGAAACCATCAATGACTGGGCATACGAACGCGTAGAAGCCCCTTTGATTGGGGAAGATGATGATATTTATATTGATTTTGAAATAGTCGCTGAACTACAAGGATAAAATAAAGATGCAAAAGCGAATCAGAGCAAAAGAAAGAGATGCCATCATTCAATCACTGAAAACCGGCGTTACCCCGAAAATCGGCATACAGCATATACAGGTCGGACGCGTGAATGAATTGAAAGCCATGATACAAGATATCAAACGCATCGAGGATGGTGGAGCAGCATTCAGACTGATTATTGGTGATTATGGATCAGGAAAAACGTTTTTTATGAGCGTGGTGCGGGCAATTGCACTCGAAAACAAATTTGTCACAGTACATGCCGATTTATCTCCTGACCGGCGCCTCCATGCCACCAATGGGCAGGCCAAAAATCTGTACTCCGAGCTTATGATTAACATGGCTACTCGCAATAAACCTGATGGCAATGCTCTGACCAGTGTAGTAGAGAAATTTATCACTCAGGTGCAAAAAGAGGCTGATAGCACAGACAGCAGTGTGGAAAAAATTCTGCACCAGAGACTGTCAGCCATTTCGGAAATGGTCGGTGGCTACGATTTTGCCAAAGTTATCGAAGCCTACTGGAAAGCCAGTGAACAGGAAGATGAGCAACTAAAGGCCTGTGCGATTAAGTGGCTGCGCGCTGAATACAATAGCAAAATAGAAGCTCGTAACGATCTGGGTGTCCGAACTATTATCTCGGATGCTTCTTTTTACGATTCACTAAAAATCATGAGCCTGTTTGTGCGGCAGGCTGGCTACAGCGGACTACTGGTCAATTTAGATGAAATGGTCAATCTGTATAAACTCAACAGTTCACAGGCCAGAAAATCCAATTATGAACAAATATTGCGCATGTTAAATGATTGTTTGCAAGGTAATGCGGAATACATTGGCTTTTTATTAGGTGGCACACCAGAATTCCTGCTAGACCCACGCAAAGGTTTGTACAGCTATGAAGCTTTGCAAACACGGCTGGCTGACAATAATTTTGCCAAACAGGCCGGCGTGATTGATTACTCCTCCCCCGCCCTGCATCTAGCCAGCCTCACACCGGAAGAGCTGTACATTTTGCTAAAAAACCTGCGCCATGTTTACGCATACGGCGACACCAGCAAATATCTAGTACCTGATGAATCATTGAAAACTTTTTTGGTGCATTGCAGCCAAACCATCGGCGACGCTTATTTCCGTACCCCGCGCAACACCATCAAAGCATTTCTAGATATGCTGGCTGTTATTGAACAAAACCCAGATATTTCATGGCAGCAACTGCTTGATTCTGTGGAAGTGGAAGAAGAAAAAGACTCTGATATCGATATGGAGTACACAGAAGATGCACAAGAAGATGACGAACTGACTGATTTCAAACTGTAATGGACAGCTATCAATTACTTAATCATAAAGTAAAAAAATGGATATACCAGCAGGGCTGGCAGAGCCTGCGCGAAATCCAGCAATTAGCCATTCCACCCATTCTGGCCGCCAAGACTGATGTCTTAATCACAGCCTCCACTGCTGCAGGCAAGACAGAAGCAGCTTTTTTACCTGCCTGCAGCCAATGCATGAATATAACAGACAGCATCAGTATTCTATGTATTAGTCCGTTGAAAGCACTGATCAACGACCAGTACCGACGCCTGCACAGTTTGGCAGAAATAGTATCAATGCAGTTGACACCGTGGCATGGCGACATCCCTGCCAGCAAAAAAAACAAACTGAAAAAATCACCATCCGGAATTATTCTGATGACTCCTGAATCGCTGGAAGCACTTCTTATAAATGATTCCGGCTGGTTCCGCACTGCATTTAAGTCACTGCAATATATCATTATCGACGAATTCCATGCTTTTGTCGGGCGTGAGCGAGGGCAGCAATTACTATCCTTGCTCACTCGTGTTGAGCATTTGCTCGGCAAATTACAAACAACAATTCCTCGTATCGCCCTTAGTGCCACGTTAGGCAATATAGAAAGCGTACCTGCATCACTACGCCCCAACCAGCGATTGCAATGCCAGATTATTCGTGAGACACAAGCCCGCTCCCTGATAAAACTGCAGCTCAGAACCTATATAGAACCACAAGAGGCCACCCGTACAAAAGACCTTCCTGACAAAAGCCCCACCTATTCTGCCCTTTCTCAGATGTGCCAAGATCTGTTCCGCTTATGCCGCAACAGCAATCATCTGGTATTTGCTAACACCCGCGCAAATACTGAGTCTGTCGCTGTTAGACTCAGCGATATGTGTGAGCAAAACAATTTGCCCAATGAATTCTTTCCTCACCATGGTTCTTTAGACAAATCATTGCGTGAAACGCTAGAAAAACGTTTACAGCAGGACAAACTGCCCACCACAGCTATCTGCACCTCTACATTGGAGCTGGGGATTGATATCGGTAAAGTCAATTCGGTTATCCAGATAGGTTGTCCCCATTCCGTATCTAGTCTGCGCCAGCGTGTAGGACGCAGCGGCAGGCGTGGTAATGCTGCTGTATTACGCATGCTGATCACTGAACGGGAAGTCACAAAAAAATCAGATATCACGGACTTATTACATCTGGAGCTAATACAGGCACTGGCCATGGTACGCCTGCTAATCAGCAGTAAATGGTTTGAGCCAGCCAATCCCAAATTACTACATTTTTCCACTCTTTTGCACCAGATATTGGCCACACTGGCACAATGGGGAGGTGTCAGAACCGAACAGCTGTATCATATATTATGTAAAGAAGGCCCATTTCAGAACATTACCACCTATCAATTTAAAATCCTGCTCAGCCACATGGGTATACAACAATTGATTACCCAAACACACAACAATATTCTGGTCTTAGGCGTGAATGGCGAAAAACTCGTCAACCACTATACATTTTACAGCGTTTTTCACACTCCCGAAGAATACCGTTTGATAACAGAAAATAAAATTCTTGGTTCCATACCGATGCTAGGATTCCTGACCGTAAATCAAAATATCATTTTCGCCGGACAGCGCTGGCAAATCATTGATATCAACACTGAAGACAAAGTTATTCTGGTTCGGCACACCAAAGCCGGAAATCCCCCCAGATTTGCAAGCAGCAGTCTGAATATCCATGATGCGATTCGAGAAGAAATGTACAAAATATTATGTGCAGAGGATTTCAGAATACCGGTAGGACAGGGAAAAGCAGACTTCACCGACGACACCACAAAAAAAATGTTTACAGGAAGCTGTCAAATATTCAAAGCTCTAAAACTGCATAAAGAAAACCTCATCCAGCTTGGTAATAAAGTTTATTTATTTCCATGGAAAGGCGATAAAATCGTCAATACCCTCTTTGCCTTGCTTAAACGTGAAAAACTAGAGCCAGACATAAATGCTGGTTTCATTACCATTCCAAATTCCTCCATTCAGCAAGTAAAAACTATTCTGCAACATCTGGCACAAGCCCAGCAGGATGAAGCGTGGGTACTGGCCGAGCAGGTACCGGAAAGAAAACTGGAAAAATATGATGCGTACTTGCCGGATAACCTCCTATTAATGAGCTATGCCAGTCAGGCCTTTGATACCACTGCAACGCACCAATGGCTACAGCAATTTATCCCCACCCAGCCCGAAACCGACCAAACCTAAACATTTATTACCAACTCAACTGAATTATTTACTCTTTCGACCGGCACTCTGCAAATAAATCAAGCTGTGACTGATATTCATTAGTGTGCACATCCATCAATCCAAGCACTGAGTGAAAAATATTATCGTGTGAGTAGGCCTGCTGCTGAGCATGCCGGCGCAGACAGCCCATATCCAAATGGCTGACACGGGCAAAATCCTGATTAGCCCAAAACACCATCGGCACGTGGGTCTGTTCTGCCGGCGCGATTGCGTATGGTGTGGCATGCAGATACATTCCATTTTCGCCCAAAGATTCACCGTGGTCAGAAAAATACCACATGGCACTGGCCATTCCCTTTTCCTGCTGCAACAGCTTAATCAATTCAGCCAGCACATGATCCGTATACAGCACCGTATTATCATAAGTATTGCGCAATTCCTCATTACTGCACTGCTGAATCTGATTGGTATCACAGGTAGGCGTAAACCGCCGAAACGCATCTGGATAACGCTGATAATAAGCTGGCCCGTGGCTACCCATGGCATGCAGTACAAGCACGGCATCATCCGGTAAATCAGCAATCGCAGCCCGTAAATTAAGCAACAGACTCTCATCCAAACACCCATCACTGTTGCATTCCAGATTCGGTGCCCAATCTCGTACATCTACATGGCGAATGCGCTCGCACACCCCTTTACAACCGCCATCATTATCACGCCACAGCACATCCACACCCGCACGCTGCAAAACATCCAATAAACCTTCCTGATGTTTAGCCAAATTAGCTTTATAGTACTGACGTGGCATATTGGAAAACAGGCATGGTAAAGATATCGCCGTTGCCGTACCACAAGAAGTGACTTGCGGAAAATTAATTACTTGTTCTCCCATCGCCGCCAGCTCCGGCGTAGTCTGGCGCTGATAACCATTCAGGCCCCAGCTTTGTGCACGCGTGGTTTCTCCCATCACCACCACAAGCAACCGCTTCGGCCCCTGCTGCTGATGACGGGCATCCAGCCCAATTTTCTGTAACGGCTGGTGCGCATCATAAGCGTTATAAGCGGTTTTCAGTGCCGCACCCACAATATTTGTCGGTACAATCAGATGATTCACAGCCTTATTATTACGAAAAAAAGAAATATAGCTACCATATGCCAGAAAAATAATCGCTGCCACCATAGCCAGAGAACCACCCATCATCAACAAACGCCCACCTAGCTCACGATACCAAGGACGAGCATAGCCAATCTTTATCCCCCAGCAATACCACTGTGCCGGTAACAAACCCGTTATCCCCAGCCACATCCAAAATTGTGGCGTCAACCAAGCTCCAGCCTCCCCAACATTAGTCTGAATAATATTTTGCAGCATATTCGCATCAAAATAAATATTCTGCATCATTACCGCATAGCTTACCGCCGAACCTAGTAGCAGCAACAAAGGCACCATCACCCGATGCAAATAAGGCCAAAACAGCAATTGCATACAGAAATTCATCGCCGCCAGCAGAAAAAAGGGTATAGTTAACCATAATATGATGTTGTGATTAAAACTAACATGCTGCACCAGATATTTCCAGAAGCCTAAATTCAAAACTACAGAAATATAAACACTCAGCAATAACACCGTTCGATTACTGCTCAAAACCCATTTAGACTGCATTTGCTAGCCCCTGTTAACCAAACAGTGGCAAGTGTAAAAAAACAGCCTTAAGTGAAGCTTAAGGTAAACCGTACCCACACCCCATAGCGATGTGATACGGTATAGAACAAAAAGCATTAACCTGTACATATCAGGAGCCACAAATGAATCAATCCTGGCATGAAGAAAAACATTTTTCCAACCGTAATAACTGGCTGCGAGCCAGCGTACTCGGTGCCAATGATGGCCTCATTTCTACAGCCAGCCTGTTGATGGGTCTGGCCGCTGCTGAACCAAACCACCAAACCCTGCTCATTACCGGTATTGCTGCCCTTGTATCCGGTGCTGTCTCCATGGCCGCCGGTGAATATGTTTCCGTATCCAGCCAACGCGATACTGAAGCTGCCGATTTACGCAAAGAACTCGACTCTCTCACTCGCTATCCCGAAATTGAGCTGGCAGAACTTACTAATATATACAGGCAGCGCGGCTTAAATCAGACACTGGCACAGCAAGTAGCAGAAGCATTAACCAAACACAACGCCCTCGAAGCCCACGCCCGCGAAGAAATCGGCATCACCGAAGTTAGTAAAGCCAACCCTTTGCAAGCAGCGATGGCTTCTGCCTTTTCTTTTGCTTGCGGCGCCCTACTACCCGTATTACTATCACTACTAAGCTCAACCGTTTGGCTAATGAGCACACTGGCTGTCACCACCGTAATCGGTCTCGGCATCCTCGGTTGCATCTCAGCCCATCTAGGTGGGGCACCCAAACGACCGGCAGTCATCCGCATCATCATCCTCGGTGCTCTGGCACTCGCTTTTACCAGCATGATCGGTCGAATAATCGGCATAACAATATAAAAAGCATGCGCATACTGATACTCGAAGACGACAGCGATATTGCAGATGGCCTGCATGCAGGCTTACACCAGCATGGCATGGCCTGTGATATCTTTGCTTCCGGACGTCTGGGTGAACAAGCGCTGAGCGCTGCTCCATACGACGCCGTTATACTCGATTTAAGTCTAGCCGAAACAGACGGTATGGACGTACTCAGACACTGGCGCGAACAGGAAATCAATACTCCCGTACTCATTCTTACTGCACGGGATGCCTTGCCAGACCGGCTAGCTGGTCTCAATGCCGGAGCAGATGATTACCTATGCAAACCCTTTGCCTTAGATGAGGTCATTGCCCGCCTTCACGCCTTGATAAGGCGCAGTCAGGGCATCAGCCAGACCCAAATCAGCTTTGGCCAGCTTATCCTTAGTCTCAACAGCTGTAGCGCCAGCTTATATGGCCAGCCACTAAATCTCACCCAGCGCGAATGGTTGCTGCTGCAACTACTCGTTACTCACCCCCAGCGCGTATTTACGCGGGCTCAGATCGAAGACAAACTTTATAGCTGGGAGCAAGAAGTTGAGAGCAACGCCGTAGAAGTTCACGTACATCATTTACGCAAAAAAATCGGTGCCAGCATCATCCGCACCCGCCGCGGTCTTGGCTATCAGCTCGGAGAGGCACCATGAAGCCCACCACCGCCATCAGCCGGCGATTACTTATCTATCTTGGTGCCACCCTGCCCATTTTGTGGCTAGTCACTGCCTTTATTAGCGCAGCAGCCGTCATGCATGAAATAGACGAAGCCGGCGATACTCAAATGAGCCAGCTCGCACAGCGGCTGATGCATACTCCCATCAACCTTGATACCAGTCATTACCCAACCCTGCCGGAAATACCACAAAAACAACGAGGACTCATCGACAGCAAAGAATCCGGCTATGCCATCTGGTACAAAGGACAGCTTATCAACGCAGACCAGACCGGTCACAGCATCCCATACCGCAACAACTACCAAGGCTTCATCAATCAGGGGGAATGGTGGCAAAGTCACGCATGGCGCCTCTTTTACCTGAATAACCCTCAGCAGCAACTTCAAGTAGCTGTATCCTTCAGCATGCATGAACGCCTGCAAACCGTCTTACGCGCCGTATGGTCACAATTGGCCGTATCTATCCTTGCCATCCCTCTGCTGCTATGGCTCATAGTATGGGGCGTCCGTCGAGGCACCAAACCTCTGCAAAAATTAACCCAGACTCTATACCAGCGAGATCCGCATAGCGTCACGCCCATTACCAGCGCCGTTCCCAGCGAAATACAACCCATGATTAACGCGCTGAACGACTTACTCCAGCGTATTGAACAAACCCGAGCCCGTGAGCTGCGTTTTACTGCTGATGCCGCACATGAACTGCGCAGCCCGCTGGCTGCCCTCAAAGTACAAACAGAAGTATTGGCATTAACCAGCCTCAGCGATGCCCAACAGCAACGCGTACGCACCATCGAACACAGCATCGACCGCACCACCCATCTGGTCGACCAGCTCCTCACTCTTTCCCGCCTCGACCCTCTCACAGCCCCGCCTTATACCACCGCAGTAAACTGGACAGAAATCACTAATGAAGCCATTGAAAGCGTCAGTCTTCAAGCACGCGAACGCCATTGTCGCATCCAGCGCCAGTATCAGTCCGAAACAGCATACATACTACCCCTGACCGGCGACCCGACCCTGCTGACCATACTTATCCGCAACTTACTGGATAATGCGATCCGCTACAGCCCCGAACACAGCACCATCAACCTCACCCTAGCAGCCGACAGTATCACCATCACAAACCCCTGCAACGCCATCGCCCCCGAAAACCTACCACGCCTGCGCGAACGGTTTTTCCGACCGGCCGGACAGGAAAGCAGCGGCAGCGGGCTAGGGTTATCTATTGTTGATGGAGTGGCTCAATTGCATGGATTAAAGGTGAAAATAAATATCCTTAATAAAAATCTATTATTTAAGAATAAATTCTTAGTCACAATATATAATAAATGAATATATCTCTTTAGCATAAAAATTAGTTTCATTCTCAACTTTATCCCCTCTCCCCATACCCCTCTCCCAACCAATAAGAACATATTACTAAGAATAATAGATAACTATAGTACATATATAATATTTTAATTATTTGTTTTTTTTGAATTTTATTTAAATATTTTGCAACATATAATACATTTCAAATAATATTTTTGAAAATTTTGTTGCATTTCATAAATTTTTAAATCAAAATATCATGCAACACAAGTAATAAAATTCTCAAAAATATTTTAGTTATATATGTTAAATTCGAAACATGAAAGGAAGGCCATGGACAGCACAAAACCAACCAAAATTGAAAAGAAGGAGGATAGCGAAAACAAAAATCAAACAGAAAAAGTTGTCAACAAAAAATTTAGAAAAACTCCAAGAACTATTGCACAGGAAAAGTTCGTAGAAATTGACCCAGTATCTTTTAGTAACAACGATTATTGGGATAGAAAGAAAATGATTGGCTATTCTACTATTCCGAGAGTATTACCCATTACCATGCAAATATTGGATGTATTAACTAAGGGAAAACCAGTAGGACATACTTATTTTTGTTTATGGGCCAGATTACCGGATTTCAGTTTTATGAAAATTGATAACCCAGAATTATTTGCCAAGGAAGCCGGTTTTACAGGTCAAAGGGCACAAGACACATGGAAAGGCAGAATGCTCAAACTTGTTGAATACGGATTTATTAAAAACTATGAAGGCCATACCGGTCCATTTCATTATATTTTGATGAGAAATCCTGTCAAAGTAATGAAAGAATTAAATGAAAAAGGCGAATTTAACCAAGGAACTTTAAAAACGCTCTACGAACGATTTAAAGAAAGAGCTGAACAAGTGGGGGCTAATGATAATTAACAGCCCCAATCCCACTAACATTTATTTCAAAGAAAGGAGGAAGAATGTTTATACAAATTATTGTTGAATTAGCAAAACTCATAAATTCAATTAATAATTTCATATCGTTGATCATTTACGTTTTTAACAACTTTTAAAAAAACGTAATACAACAAGGTGCGCCAACACCTTGTTGTTTTGTTTCTCTATATAGTATATACAAATTATTTCTTTTTATCTAGCTATTAAAAAATGGACAATAAATATACTAATATCTTTAATCATATAGCTAACGATGCTAACGGATACCCCATCGTCTGGGAAAAATCACTACCAAGTATTTATAAGATTCTCTTGCCCTATAAAGATGCAGATACTCTGCCTGAGGAAGCACAAAAACTACCAGATGAATCGCAAAACGAAGATGAAATCAAATGGATAGCAGGAGCCCAGGACGGAACAACCATTTATCATTGCTCTTATAGCGCAGATGAAAAAAAATTAAATAAAATATTGTCTCTCCTTAAATCCTTGTCTGAACAGATCAATGAGCATGATATTAGCCAACTGTATTCACTAGTAAAAAAAGGAACCACTTTAACCATAATTGATAGCCTTTTAAAAAAATTACCTCAGGAAGATATTAACTTACAAAAGCTTTATTCATTTTTTTACTGGCTGACTCTTAATAGTCCTGACAGAGAAGTCATTAAATTTTCCATAGCCTTACTAGGCTCATATTCTATAGAACAAACTGAATTATTTCATTTACTAGGCATGCATGAAGAATTTACCTTATATTCTGCCGTTGCCTTAACTAAAACCCTTAAAAATCCTGAAGAAATAGAAAAAAATCTTTTATCATTAGCCAAAAAAGTAAATGGATGGGGTCGTATCAACGTAGTGAGGTATCTGATTGAAAACCCATCAGCAAAAACTAAAGACTGGCTCTTAAGAGAAGGATATAAAAACAAAGTAATGAACGAATATCTCGCCTACTCATGTGCCAAAGCGGGTGAATTAAAAATTGCTTTAGAACAAAACAATGTGGATACATCATTTCTGAGCAGCGCAGCCCAAATCATCCTAGCATTAATTAATGGTGGCCCTGCAGAAGATTTATATGATTATGAAGATGGTGGATTAGTATGTTTAAATTACCTCAAACATTTAACCAAACATACCTTAACAGATATAAAAATTCTCCATTCTGTCATCGTCATCATTGACTTTATTACCACAGAGCTTGATGACAGCAATTTAAACTGGGATAGAAACATCAAAACAATAATTACAGAAAAAGCACAACAAATTATTCAACAAAAACATTGGATACCTCTAATAGAAAAAAATCTTCAAGATAAGAACGATTTAAAATTTAATTATGCAGCTTATATTTATTCACAACTAGGATATGACTCCTGGCAAATACGTTTCAACCGTCAAAAAAAATATAAAACCAATCAATGGCTATTCTTAATGCAAACAGAAGTCATACAAAAAATAGAACAAGTAATACAATTGGCCAAAGAACAAAATGATTTTTCTACCATTCCTACTGGTCCAACATTAAAATTATTTACTGACAGTAAGTATGCGGTACACGATGTGCTTGATACCATATTGCAAGAACTAGACCGATTTCCTGGTTTAGCTGAAGACTTAATATTAATAGGCTTACAAAGTCCATTAATCAGAAACCGGATAATGGCCTTAAACGCCATAGAAGCTTTAGAGCGCCAACAATGTTCAAATAAAATGTTAGTAAATTTAAAAAAACTGGCCAAAATTGAACCTGATGAAGAAATTCAACAACGCCTTGTACGTATACTTTCTTAAACAAACTACTGAATGCGCCAAATCTACATATAAAGCTGAAGCATAAATTTAAACAAAAGGTAAAAACCAGTATTCCAAGCATCGAAAATAGAAATTTATAGAAACTTTTAAAGGTAAAACAGATGATAACTGATAATTAAGCAGTATTAAAATTTATAGCGATGTAAGCCATATAAATTTTTAGTGAGATTATATTAAAAAATTTAATTATGATGTATTATAATGAATATTTTTGCTATTTATACCAAATACATTAGATAGAAATGTTTGAAAAGTTTTTTTTATTAATTTTTTTATTATGTGGGCTAAATAAGTTTGTTTGGTCAGAAGATAACTTAAATCATACTAATCCAGCAAATCAAAGTAAATTAAAATTACAAGAAAAAGATGCAGATATAGAACAGAAAAAGCCAGAATTTTATTCAAGCATGACACCCCAACAAGCAAAGCAATTTGCGGTTGATTTGTTTCATAAAATCGATATTGATGAAAAAAATATTTTAAATGCTTATAAGCAAGGTGATTATAAGACAATAAATCAATATCTAATGTATGATATAAATGATTACATAACAAAACCATATAGCGAAGTAGAAGACAAATTTTGTCTCATAAAAAAATATTTTCCTTTCAATGAGGAGATGTTTCCTTATCTTCTTTGTGATAGAGCATTGATAAATTTTACTACCTATACAACTAGTCTTTTAAATAAATTACAATACCCAGATGATGAATATCATGATGCTTTAGTATTAAAAAATAGGCTTAATTTTGAGAAAGCAAAGTATTTATGCTACATGAAAATTACTATGGATTATGAGGAAGCTTCAAAAGATTAATACATTTACTATGCTCTTAGTAAAATAAAAGTTATAAATTGAAAAATATTTTTCAAATTTATATTTTATAAAATTAAGTATATAACATATTTAAATAATAACTAAATTTTTTTATAAAAATATTATTTCTTTTTTGATGTTTATACACAGAGTTAGAAAATAAGTTTTATATTAACAACAAATGACAAATATACACTTAAACCGAAACTAAATCATTTCAGCTTGATAGGATAATTCTTCAAATTTTTAAAATTATTCGTTTCGATAGAAATAAATTTTAACGGATAAATTTGAACTATACTTTTTAATAACTCTATAAATTAATCACATTTGTATAAACAGCGTTTCAAAACTATTATTTAAACATTCTTTCTAATAAAAACGCATTCCAAAAGGTGTTTTTACTCAATCAAACGTTATAATTCTGCTTCAATACCAGCACATTGCCCTTAATCTCAGCAATACACTGCCCCAAACCACCATCCAGCGCACTGAGATAGCCATTGAACTGGAGCATTTCCTTAGCATCCACCAACGCCATACAACCTAAAGCATTGCATTCGGCCAACAGCTTACTCTGCGTATGCGCTATTTCATGCAGAACATGTACTTCTTCACCACAACAACCGAGTGAATAATTAATTACCGCTGGGCTGATATTTTTTCTGTTCAGCGCTTAATTAATTGTTGCAAATAATAGACATAGCCGCGGCATTTTGCAACAAAGAAGTAGCGCCATCATGAAAATCAGAGTTAATGGAATTTATATTTCCGCCTTAGACTATCCAAAACATAAAGCTTTGCAAATAAACAAATCTTACGATTCCTGCTTTACCCGATAGGTCGGCTGATTTTCCTCTATTTCAATTTTTTTCAGCTTGTCACAACTGGGCGTACCAGCAAAATCTTTAAAAGGCGACTCCTGCTCATTTTTGCAATTTTCTTTAAGCCTTATTTTATCAAACTGCGAAGGTTTATAAGCAAAAACATTGCTTAAAGAGCAAGATAACAATATAGCCAGAACAATAGAGGCAAAACCGTTTTTCATTACCTTTAATCCTTTGTCACCAGATAATATTTAACCTGTTAATTGAATTTGTGTTTTGCTGTGATTCAAATAACAGACAAAATCATCACTTTTACTTATTAATTTGTTTAAGTCCTTTATATAACGGTATAAATGAAACCTGAATCCATTACCATAATACAATATTACCATCAATAATTAAGTAATTTCCATTACTAACAGATAAATTGAAAATAAATTAATTTTCTTGTTTCATAGTAAAATTTTTATTTTGCCCTTTTGAATGATTTAATTTATAAAAATAATTTAATACCGGTAAATTAAGTCTGTTTTGATTAGATTTAGAAATAAAGAATATTTTTATTCAAATTAATTTGACATTACTTATAAAATACTATTTTTATTTGTATCTAATTTTGAATAAAACCGCAGATGAATTTAAAGTAGATTGAATAAAGTTTATTACATTTTTATTTGATAAATATACTGGTATATTGATATTTTAGCAAAAATCCACTCACCCACACAATTTGACACATCTATGCCCACTTAGGGATAATTCGCACGCTTATTAAGCACGCGCCTATCGTCTAGTGGCCGAGGACACCGCCCTTTCACGGCGGCAACCGGGGTTCGAATCCCTGTAGGCGTGCCAAATTGCGAAGCTAAATTAATTGCTTAGATTATAAATCTGATTATTCAATTTTTTTAAGTATTGTTCAAAATTTTATCAGTCCAATTCTATTTATTTTTAATTACTGCATTCCTTAACTATTTTCTCTATGTTGTTGACTAGGATTGTATCTTGGTTAAAGGCAGTCTAATTAAGCTACCGTAACAAAAAAACAGCGTTTTAACACGCTGTTTTTTTGTTACTTCTCTAATTTCTATTTTCTAATAATGCGTCTTATCAAGAAAATAATAGCGCAAGCAAAGAATACCAGTCCCAATAGCTCACTCATTTTATCCCAGTTATGCAAATTCAGAGCCAGCGGCGCTTCTCCTTCACCTAACGCAATGGAAACCACAATTACCATGGCCATGACCACGCCAACAATACTTTCACCAACAATCAAGCCAGCTGCCAGTAAAGTTCCACGGCGGTCAGTGCCTTTTAGCTCACGCTGCTGTGTTTTAGGGTCGCTGTATCGATTTCTAATGTGACGCATACAGAAGTATGAAAGTACGGTGCCAATAAAAATGGGCATATTTACAGAAGCAGGCAGGTAAATGCCCATACCTACTGCCAATGGAGGCACACTCCAGCCCGGGCGCAGTTTTTTGACTACTAAATCCAGAAGGATAAGAAATATACCTAGGAAGACACCTATTTTAATATAGGTCCATTCCAGATTATGGGAGAAAATACCTTTGGCTATAGTAGTCATCAGCGTAGCCTGCGGCGCAGACAATGCCTGTGCTGCATCCATATTTGCTCTTGGCAACGCGCCAGTAAAGCCATAAGCGTTATATAGCAATTCCAGTACTGGCGAAATAACAATGGCACCAACAATACAGCCGATAATCAGGGCAACCTGTTGACGCCATGGAGTGGCGTGCACGAGATGGCCGGTTTTTAAATCCTGCAAATTGTCATTTGAAATAGTAGAAATAGCCATGACTACAGATGCTGTAAACAACGCCAGTGCGGTCATAAACTGGTTGCCACCTGCCATAGCAAAGATGCCACTTGACTGGCCAATTACCATGAATACTAAAGATATAATAACAATTGAAACGATTCCGATACTGGATATTGGGCTTGAAGAAGAACCAATCAGGCCGGCCATGTAGCCACTGGCCGCAGCCACAAGAAAACCAATAATAAATGCCATAATTGTGGCACAAGCTACCAGCGCACAGGCAAGTCCAACGGATATATGCACAGAGGAAATAAAACTATAAAAGGTGGCTGCCAAAATAATCAATGTAGCAAGCACAATAAGTAGCATGGTTTTAGGAGATAAATCCTGATTCACCCGTTCCTGTGTCTGTGCGCTATCTGAGCTGGAACTAAAAGCCAGAAAAGATAGCTTCATGCCCTCAAGCATTGGTTTGAACAGGGTGATTAAAGTCCAGATTGCTGCCACGGCTATTGCCCCAGCGCCAATATAACGAACTTTGGTAACCCACAAATTGATGGCAAAATCAATCATGCTTGCATGTTCAGGCATGGGTGTGGTGCTGGTAAAATACGGTACTGCTATGCCCCATGAGAAAAACATACCCAATAAGACGGCTATACCACCCGTAATTCCTACCAGCCAGCCGGCACCCAGTAGAGCAAGTGAGAATCCCATGGGTACCTGAAAAACTGCGCCCCCTACTTTAAACCAAGCGCTAGCGCTTTCGCTAATTATGCGCAATCCACTGACCAAAAAGCTGAATATACCTGAGAGTATACCGCCGGTAACAATTTGTTTTACTCCACTTTGTGGTTCCTGAGCATCAGCATCGTTCTGCGGCTGATTGTGATCTCCGGCTTTGAGTATTTCGGCAGCAGCCAAGCCTTCTGGATAAGGTAAATCACTTTTAACAACCAGTACATGGCGCAGGGGTACGGTAAAAATAACACCCAAAATACCACCAGCCACACATATTAAAGTGGTCTGCCAGAAGGGAAAGCCTTGCCAGTAGCCAATCATCAGCAGGCCGGGTAAGACGAAAATTATTGAAGACAATGTTCCGGCGGCTGAAGCCTGTGTTTGTACCATATTGTTTTCAAGAATATTTGAGCCTTGAAAGCATTTGAGTACAGCCATGGATATCACGGCTGCTGGTATGGATGATGCAAATGTCAGGCCGACTTTTAGCCCCAGATATACATTAGATGCTGTAAAGATAACAGTGATGAGTGCACCTAAGATCATGCCGCGAATGGTTAATTCCCGGTATTGATCGACCGCCGATGAGGTGGTTGAGGGGTGTTGCATGTAATAACTCCATAAAGATGCGGACTGGAATAATAGCAATAATTCTGAAATTTCTGGATATTAATTTATTCTTTTACCGCCGCTATTTTGGACAAAAAGCTGCATTGTACAAACTGGTCTGTGTTTTTTCATTAGATTTTAAGAATCTAATGTAAATAATATTTATTTTATTTTTTATTAGGTTAATTGGGTTTAAATCAGCTGGTGATATTTCATTATTTATTGAAATCGTTTCTTTTCCAGCCGTTTGTTGTCAAGCCTGATACTGATGTCTATACTGGGCATTTTTATCAAGCTGTGTATTTGTCATGAGTTTCGTTCTGGTTTTACAGCATGCTGATTTGCTTTCCTGTGATTTGTCTGCATTAGATGCAATTATGCCTATTTCACCTGAGTACAGTTTCAATAAATCAGTATTACGCTTACCAGTACAGAAAGAATTCAAGCTTGAAGAGGCAGTACAAGCTAAGCTACTGGCACAGCATATTGATTTTGCTATTCTACCGGATGAGCGTTTTGCTGACTTGGGACTGATTGTCAGCGATATGGATTCAACCCTGATTACGATTGAATGTGTGGATGAAATTGCGGCCGGCGTAGGTCTGCAGGCAGAAGTTACAACAATTACTGAACGCTCAATGCGCGGAGAAATTGACTTTGAGCAATCATTACGTGCTCGGGTAGCATTGTTAAAAGGGTTACCGGTTACTGAACTTAACCGAGTATATGACGAAGTTTTGAAATTATCACCGGGAGCCGAATGGCTGCTACAGCAATGTCGAGAATATGGGGTAAAGTTTATGCTGGTTTCAGGTGGCTTTACTTACTTTACTGATCGTCTCAAACAGCAATACGGGCTTGATTACACATATGCCAACCAATTAGTAGTGCAAAACGATATGTTAACTGGCGAGCTAACCGGCCGTATTATCGATGCACAGGCTAAAGCAGATTTACTGGCAGAATATTCAGCAATGCTAGGATTGGCTAAGTCTCAGATTGTGGCTATGGGTGACGGTGCCAATGATATTCCGATGTTACAAGCTGCTGGTTTTGGTGTAGCTTATCATGCCAAACCCAAAACTCAGGCTGCCACGACCATTAGTGTCCGTTTTGGTGGTTTGGATGCGGTGCGCAAATGGTTCCGCTGATATTTAGTTTTGTCTTACAGACTTGTATTAAAAACTCATTGCAATTAATTTAGAATTAAGAATAATCACATAGTTACATAGATATTTTTAGGAATACACTTATGTACCCGATAGCTGAGCCATATCAGTCTGGCCTGTTGCAAGTTTCTGCAATTCATCAGATTTACTGGGAAGCAAGCGGTAATCCGGCTGGCAAGCCGGTAGTTTTTTTGCATGGCGGACCGGGTGCAGGAGCTTCACCAGCTTGCCGAGGTTTTTTTAATCCAGAAAAATACCGCATCATTATAATAGACCAGCGTGGCTGCGGCCGCTCCCTACCTTATGCTTGTATTGATGACAATACCACTTGGGATCTGGTAGAAGATATAGAAAAAGTACGCCGAATGCTTCAGATTGAGCGATGGCAAGTCTTTGGCGGTTCTTGGGGCAGTTCGTTGGCATTAGCCTATGCTAAAACTTATCCGCATCGAGTGACCGAGCTAGTACTTCGAGGAATATTTTTATGCCGTCCACATGAAATGGATTGGATCAATCAGCAGGGTGCCAATCGTTTTTTTCCTGAAGCATGGAAAAATTACCTTGCTCCGATTGCTGTGGATAAACAACACAATCTGATTGATGCCTATCATGAGTTGCTTTGCCATCCCTATACCGACGAAGCCTCCCAGCTTAATGCAGCTCGAGCATGGGCACAGTGGGAAAGCAATATTGTTCATTTGGAACCAGATCAAGCCGGTGTGGATGAATATGACGATTCTTATAAAGCATTAGCAATCGCTCGCATTGAAAATCATTATTTTGTTCATCGCTGCTGGCTGGCGAGTGAATTTGCTTTACTAGAAAATATTCAAGTGTTGGCTGATATACCGATGGTGATTGTTCAAGGGCGCTATGATATGTGCACACCGTTTGAAAGTGCTTGGGAGTTAAAACAGGCTTTGCCTCATGCCAAGCTGGTGGTCACCATAGCGGGACATTCTGGATTTGAACCAGCCAATCAAGCGGCATTGGTGGCTGCTACAGATGCTTTTGCTAATCAATAGTTAACCTATACAAGATTAAGCTTTAATTAAAAAGGCCTGATTCGAATCAGGCCTTTTATGTTGATCAAAATTAACTTTATCTTGCTTAGCAAAATTTCTGAATCAGACTGTATAAACTGCCACTGTGCTGTTCAGCTTTTGCTGCTATGGCATTTTTTGCTATACCCGATACTGGAGAAATGCCATATAAGGCAGTATACCCAAGGTAATTCATTTGCGTATATTCCGCAGATTGTTTTACTGATTGTAAAAAATCATCGATGAGAAAATGATTTACTTTTTGAAAATTAATCTCTGGTTGACCAACCGTCATAGAGACGAGTAATTTTTTATCTTTCAATTTGTTTCCTAGTGAACCATAGGCAAATTGATAAGTGAACACTTGATCAAACCAAATTTTTAATATAGCGGGCATATTAAACCAATACATTGGGTATTGAAGAATAATAAGCTTATGACGAAGCAAAGCTTGTTGCTCGGCATCAACATCAATCTGATAATCAGGATATAAGTTGTAAATATTTCTAATCTCTATATCCGGTAGTCTTACAGCTAAGGATTCGGAGATTGTTTTGTTTGCAATAGAGTTTTTAAAATCTGGGTGCGCCAGTATCATTAGGGTCATGATTTTTCCTCAATAAACTATAAAAATTTTATGTACTCAAATAATTTTAGTAGAATTTAGAAAAAATACTATAACTATCAAATATGAGAGTTAGGAAAAAAATCATGCATACAGATGATTCCTGTGCGATTACCCATCGTGGTAAACGCTATCATTGCAATATTAGTTTAGCTATGAATCTAATTGGCGGTAAATGGAAAGGTGTGATTCTTTATTATTTAGGTAATCAACCAAAAAGATTTAGTGAACTCAGAAAAAATATGCCAGATATTACTGAAATGACGCTAAGCCTTCAGCTTAAACAGCTAGAGAAAGATGAGTTAATTACTCGAACGGTGAAAGGTGATAAACCTCCCGTACAAGTGAGCTATGCACTTACCAACAAAGGTCATTTACTTAGCCCGATTTTAATGTCTCTATGTAACTGGGCCGAAGTGATTAATGATAAAAATCAAAAAATGCTTTAGGTTTAAGCAGATAAATAATTTTCAATTATGATTTCTGGCCGGTTTATACGATCTGAATGGGTTGGTTTAAATTTGATTCTTTTATTTTGGCTGGTTTCGGCTCTAGCATAATTACTTGATTTAGCCACGAATAAAGTTGACTAAAATTGTCGGGTATTAGATAATTCAGCCATTGTCAATCTATTTCGGGTTTTGTCATGCGTTTAACCACCAAGGGGCGTTTTGCTGTTATTGCCATGCTGGATTTAGCCATGCATGCGCAATCTGGTGCGGTAAACCTGACTGCGATTAGTGAGCGCCAGCGTATTTCCTTATCTTATCTGGAACAGCTTTTTGGCAAATTACGCCGTGCAGGGCTAGTAGAAAGTATCCGTGGACCGGGTGGCGGTTATGTTTTAAGTCATGCAGCCGACCATATCAATATTGCCGATATCATTGCAGCTGCCGAAGACACGATGGATGCAACATTGTGCGGCGGCCATGCAGACTGTCAGGATGGTACGCCTTGCCTGACTCACGATTTATGGGTCAACCTAAATAAAACCATAGACGATTATCTGCGCGGAATTACTTTGCAATGTATCCTGAATCAACAATCTTACCGAAATATCAGTAATGAACAAAAAAGCAGCCTTGAGCAGCCGATTACCTTGATTAATCTGCACTAAAACCAGCGCTGTGATAGATATTTAAAGAGAACACGACAATGACCGTAAAACTTCCTATTTATCTGGATTATTCAGCCACCACGCCAGTAGACCCGCGTGTAGCAGAGAAAATGATTCCCTATCTGACTGAATTCTTCGGCAACCCCGCTTCAAACAGCCACAGTTTCGGCTGGCAGGCAGAAGAAGCAGTAGAAAATGCCCGGAATGAAATTGCTGCATTAATTGGTGCTGATTCTAAAGAAATTATTTTTACGTCCGGTGCCACTGAATCGGATAATCTGGCATTGAAAGGAGCCGCTCAGTTCAACGCCAGTAAAGGCAAACATCTGATTACGGTCAGAACTGAGCACAAAGCTGTACTGGATACGATGCGTGAGCTGGAACGTGAAGGTTTTGAGGTCACTTATCTCGGCGTAAAAGAAAACGGTCTAATTGATTTGGATGAACTGAAAGCAGCAATCCGTCCAGATACAACTGTTGTTAGTGTGATGTGGGTGAATAATGAAATCGGCGTGATTCAGGATATTGCCGCTATCGGAGCAATCTGCAACGAAAAAGGCGTAATTTTTCATGTTGACGCCGCGCAGGCTACCGGCAAAGTACATATTGATGTAAAAGCCAATCAAATTGGCTTGCTCAGTATGTCGGCTCACAAAACCTATGGTCCTAAAGGGATTGGTGCTTTATATGTACGGCGCAAACCGCGTGTACGTCTGAATGCACAGATGCATGGTGGTGGTCATGAGCGTGGTTTCCGCTCTGGCACGCTGGCTACTCATCAGATTGTTGGTATGGGTGAAGCATTCCGTCTGGCACGTTTGGAAATGGATAAAGATAATGCGCATGCTAAAGCTCTGCGTGACCGTTTTCTTAATGCCATCAAAGATGTTGAGGAAGTGTATATTAATGGCGACCTTGAACATCGTGTTTACCAGAATCTGAATATCAGCTTTAATTTTGTGGAAGGTGAAAGCCTGATTATGGCGGTGAAGGATATTGCGGTATCCAGCGGTTCTGCTTGTACTTCAGCAAGTCTGGAACCGAGCTACGTGCTGCGCGCTCTTGGCCGTAATGATGAATTGGCGCATAGTTCGCTGCGTATTACTTTTGGGCGCTTTACTACTGAAGAAGAAGTGGATTACGCTGCCGAACTGATAAAATCCAAAATCGGTAAATTACGCGAGTTGTCACCATTGTGGGAAATGCATCAAGAAGGTATTGATTTAAGTAGTGTGGAGTGGGCAGCTCATTAATCTGCGTGCAATAGTAACCTTCGGTTTCTGCTTTAGTAATCCCGTACAAGGCAACATTCCCTCTAAACCGAGGGCTATTTGATGTGCAGAATTGGATTTTGCCTCTCAGCATAATAATTGTTAAAGGAACATATCATGGCCTACAGCGATAAAGTCATTGATCATTATGAAAATCCACGCAATGTTGGTTCGTTTGAAAAGGGGGACCAGAGCGTGGGCACTGGCATGGTGGGTGCACCGGCCTGTGGCGATGTAATGAAGTTGCAAATCAAGGTAAGCGATAACGGTATCATCGAAGACGCTAAATTCAAAACTTATGGTTGTGGCTCGGCTATCGCCTCTTCCAGCCTAATTACAGAATGGGTAAAGGGCAAAAGTTTGGATGAGGCGCTGGCCATTAAAAACAGTGCCATCGCAGAAGAACTGGCATTGCCACCGGTGAAAATCCACTGCTCAATTTTGGCCGAAGATGCCATCAAGGCTGCTGTAGCAGATTATCGAAAAAAACATAACGAGTGATATGACAATGTTAAGCAGTACCGCAAACAATGATGAATCCACTACGGAAAAAAATGATAATCAGCAGGTTAATGCAGTACGCCTAAACAATATCAGAATGTGTTCCAATCAATTTTGTCTTGAATGTAACGAACCCATTTCACCCGAACGCCAGTTTCAATATCCTGGCACGCGTTTTTGTAGTAATTGTGAGGAAAAAATCGCCGTTAAACGCTCTTTTCTCTCTTCCTATAAACGCCGTTTTAACCGTAACCGTAATCAAACCTGAATGACTAACGCTCATTCAGGCCTCAGTTCTGACAGGAGAGAATATGATTTCTCTGACTGAAAAAGCCGCCCAGCACATCAGTAATTATTTGACCAAACGTGGTAAAGGCGAAGGTATTCGCCTAGGAGTCAAGAATAGCGGTTGTTCAGGCATGGCCTATACACTGGAATTTGTCGACCAAATCCAGCCGGAAGATTTAATTTTTGAGCAACATGGTGTCAAAGTCTTTGTAGACCCCAAAAGCCATGTCTATCTGGATGGTACCGAGCTTGATTTTGTTAAAGAAGGTTTGCAGGAAGGATTTAAGTTTGCCAATCCCAATGCAAAAGATGAGTGTGGTTGTGGCGAAAGTTTTCACGTATAAGCACGAAATATTGCTACCAATAGCGATCACCTACTACCTTGTATCGCATCACAACGAGACATTGACTGCAGAAAAAGCAGATTAACAATCACAAAATTTGCCTTATTACTTTGATGTGACTTCTGCTTCTATCCTGTTATCACCACAAGGTGAAATACATGAACCAATACTTTGCTTTGTTTCAGCTACCCGAACAATTTAACATTGATATTAAACAGCTCGAACAGAATTATCATTTACTGGCTGCACAGTGCCATCCTGACAAATTTGCAGCCAGCAGCAGCTTTGAGCAGAAACAAGCCATGATGATGGCAGCCACGGTAAATGAAGCTTATCGTATTCTATGCAATCCCTTGGATCGTGCGGCCTATCTGTTACAACAGAAAGGCATAGATGCAGATGCACCGGAACACACTCATTTTCCAGCCGAATTTCTGATACAGCAAATGCAGTGGCGCGAAACATTGGAAGATGCACGAGCTGAGGCGGATACAGCTACTCTACATGAATTGGCAACAACCATTCAGCAGGAACAAAACCATTTATATCAAAAACTTGATACCGCTTTTGCGCAGAATCAGGCGGATAAGGCAGCTGAACTGGTGCGTCAGGGGCGTTTTTTATACAAATTAAATGCTGAAATACAAGCTGCATTGCTCTGACACCGTTAACTTCCGCGTCAGAAATATGATTTAAAATAAGTTTAAATCATAAAAGTAACATCTAAAATCAGGACTTAGTTCAAATTATGGCTTTATTGCAAATTGCCGAACCCGGCCTTTCTGCCGCCCCGCATGAGCACCGACGTGCCGTGGGAATCGATTTAGGCACCACCAACAGTCTAGTGGCCACTGTACGCAGCGGTCATGCAGAATGTTTAGCAGACGAACAAGGGCGAATTACCCTGCCTTCAGTAGTCCGTTATCAGCAGAATTGTGCTCCAGAAGTAGGTACAGATGCATTAAAAGCCCAGCGCATTGATCCTTCCAATACCATTAGTTCGGCCAAACGCCTTATTGGCCGAAGTCTGGACGACATTAGAAATCAGCCTGAAACCCATTACCTGCCCTATCGTTTCACCGATGAAGAACGCATCATCAGTATTCAGACCCGCGCCGGTAATAAAACACCTATAGAAGTTTCTGCGGACATTTTGCGCGTGCTGAAAACACGGGCAGAAAATAGTCTAGGTGGCGAACTGGCTGGCGCTGTAATTACCGTACCAGCATATTTCGATGATGCCCAGCGGCAGGCCACCAAGGACGCAGCGCGCCTAGCCGGCTTGCACGTCCTTCGTTTACTTAATGAACCTACTGCCGCTGCCATTGCCTATGGTCTGGATAATGCCGCCGAAGGAACGTTTATTGTTTACGACCTTGGCGGAGGTACATTTGATGTTTCCGTTCTAACATTAAGCCGTGGCTTATTTGAAGTAAAAGCCACCAATGGCAACAGTGCCTTAGGTGGGGATGACTTTGATCAGCGCCTTTTTTGTTGGTTATTAGAACAAAACAAATTGTCTCAGCTTAATGCACAGGACAGCGCCCTACTGCAATCACTTTCGCGCGCAGCTAAAGAATCTTTAACCACTGAACAATCAACCACCATAGCTGCTACGCTTTCCAATGGTCAACAAATAGTCACTGATATTAGCCGAGATACGTTCCATCAGCTTACACAACCACTGGTAGCCAAAACACTGGAGCCGGTTAAACAGGCTATGCGTGATGCGAATATCAGCAAAAACGATATAAAAGGCGTTATTATGGTTGGCGGAGCTACTCGAATGCTGCATGTACAGCAGGCTGTAGCTACCTTTTTTGGCCAAACGCCACTGAATAATCTCAATCCCGATGAAGTAGTTGCGCTCGGTGCTGCCATGCAGGCTAATGTGCTGGCCGGAAATAAAAACGATGATGAATGGCTGCTTCTGGACGTTACTCCCCTCTCATTGGGGCTGGAAACGTATGGCGGTTTGGTTGAAAAAATCATTCCGCGCAACAGCACCTTGCCCACCGCTCGCGCCCAAGATTTCACTACATTTAAAGACGGACAGACCGCAATGATGATTCATGTAGTACAGGGAGAACGTGAATTGGTTTCGGATTGCCGCAGTCTCGCCCAATTTACTCTGCGCGGTATCCCGCCAATGGCTGCCGGTGCTGCACGCATTCGGGTGACCTTTCAGGTAGATGCCGATGGCCTGTTATCTGTTTCCGCAAGAGAACAAACTACCGGCGTACAGGCTCATATTGAAGTTAAGCCCTCATACGGATTGGATGATACCGTTATTACTCAGATGCTAAAAGACAGCTTTACCCATGCACAGACTGATGCGCAGCAACGCGCCCATGCGGAAGCAATAGTAGAAGCTGAAAGCATTATTGGCGCAGTCAGCAGCGCCCTAAATCTTGATGCTGATTTACTCAGTACTGCCGAACAGCAAATCATCGACACAGCCTTGGCACAAATCAAATACCAGATGGAAATTGGCAATGCACAGGACATCCGCGATGCCATACAAAAGCTTAGTCATGCCACAGATGAGTTTGCTGCCAGACGCATGAACCGTAATATACAGCGTGCATTACAAGGTAAAAACGTTAGCGATATATAGAATTCAACCACAGACAGCTAAAACTATCTGTACTTACACAGGAGATAAAACAATGTTAAAACTATATTACCTACCAGGTGCATGTTCATTTGTCCCCCACGTAGCTCTACAATGGAGTGGACTGGATTATGTAGCAGAAGAAGTAAGTCGCGATAAAATAAAATCTGCAGAATATCGGGCTCTGAATCCGCAAGGTCAGGTACCTTTACTTGTAGATGGAAACTGGGCACTAAGTCAGAATATAGCTATTATTGATTATATTAATGATTTAGCACCCGATAAAGGTATCTATGGCGCTGCATCAGCTACTGACCCTAAAATACGTGCCAAGGCTCGGCAATGGCTGGCTTTTGCCAATAGTGACCTACATACAAAATTCAAGCCTCTATTCGGGGCAACCAGAATGGTTGATGGTGAAGCTGCTCAGAACAATCTTATTGCTTATGCTAGTAGTGATGTTGAAAACACATTTGCATCGTTAGATAAAATGCTGGCTCAGCAAGATTATTTAACAGGTAATAGCATCAGTATTGCCGATGTTTACATTTTCATTGAAATGCAATGGGCTCAGAGATGTAAAATTGATCTTAGCAAATATCAGCATTTGACTTCTTTTGCTCAGCGGGTAAGCGCTGACAATGGTGTCAACACAGTGCTGAAAGCACAAGGCTTGATATAATAATACTCACTCCGGCGTGGCTGGTAGCAAGAATAGACACCAGCCACGCCTTGCATCATTATGAATGACGGAACAACCATGCCCAAAATCACTGTACTGCCTCACCCACAACTTTGTCCTGAAGGAAAAATATTAGACAATATTCCGTCCGGCACCTCAATTTGTGATGCATTACTTGAGCATGATATTGAAATTGAACACGCCTGCGAGCAATCCTGCGCCTGTACCACCTGCCACGTGCTCGTGCGTCAGGGCTACGACAGCCTACCTGAGCCAAGCGAACAGGAAGAAGATTTACTCGATCAGGCATGGGGGCTCGAAGCCGATTCACGTCTGAGCTGTCAGGCACGTTTGGCAGATAGCGATGTAACCATTGAAATCCCCAAATACACTATTAACCATGCACGTGAAGAACACTGATATCAGAGCACAGCTCAAAATTAACGCTTGGCATCAATATTTTTTTCACTAATTCTTAACAATTAATACAGAATCACATCATGAAATGGACTGATATACATCAGATTGCCGAAGAACTGGCAGACCTTCACGAAGACATCGACCCTACCACCATCCGCTTTACTCGATTGCGCGAACTAGTATTGGCCTTACCAGACTTTGATGACCAGCCAGAGCATTGCGGTGAGCGCGTACTTGAAGCCATTCAGCAAGCATGGATAGATGAAACTGACTGAGCAGAAAAGCATACCAGCAATCAAACCATATCTATCATGACATTTTAAGCAACAAACTCAACTGATAACAGCCAGAACACTATAGCCACCCTTAAGGGCAAATGTTCTGGCTAAAAATAAATTATCCAAATATCTAAGCTTTTTCTGTATTACGCCGTTGCAAACGCCAGCTACAAAACTGCCAGCAGCGGTTGAACACATGGCGATACACAAAAATCGCACACAGCAGGCAGCCACCGGCAGAACCAGCACAAATCAGAAACATGGTCAGCAACTGAAAACGAATGGCCTGATCAGGTGAAGCACCGGCCAGAATCTGTCCGGTAATCATTCCCGGCAGACTCACTAGCCCTACTACACTCAACTGATTAATCGTCGGCAACATCCCAGCGACAACGGCAGATCGTGCCGTATCCCGATAAGCTTCCCAACCACTGGCGCCCATGGACAATAACACTTCTACCCTAGCCTGCTGCTGGCGTAAGTCCTGTGTTAACCGGTCCAGACATAAAGCTACAGCAGTTAAACAATTACCAAGCACCATACCCAAAATCGGAATGACATACTGCGGCGAATACCATGGATGGATATGAAGCACCGCATACAGTCCTACAGCCGCACTTAACCAAGAAGCCAACCACACCGAAGACAGTGCATCACGAGTCAGACCACGATAAACATAGCTACCACGAGAGCGCGCCGAAAATCCGGCTATTAAGGTCATCACAGCAATAATCAGCAGTACCCAATACCATTGATTAGCCGCAAAAATCCATTTAAGCAACAAGCCTACAATGGATAACTGCACCACAGCACGCACAGCAGATATCAAAATCCGTTTCGTTAACCCTAGCTTTAGCCATAATGATACACCGGCACTCACCAAAATCAGCAAAGAAGCCAGAGCCAGCTCAGCAACACTAATATAATTAGTTCCTTGCATTATTGCCTCCCATTCTTTACCGAATGCTTGATGTGCGTTATTCGTCCGGCATCAAAATACCAGATTTCATCACCCACTTCGCTAACTTGTTGCTCACTATGCGAAACCCACATATAGGCAGCCTGCGGATTTGCCCGTTGCCACTGATTAAC
This sequence comes from Snodgrassella sp. CS2, assembly GCF_050310315.1. Classification (NCBI taxonomy): domain Bacteria; kingdom Pseudomonadati; phylum Pseudomonadota; class Betaproteobacteria; order Neisseriales; family Neisseriaceae; genus Snodgrassella; species Snodgrassella sp. CS2. Next base: position 746,290 of record NZ_JBNPBA010000001.1, read on the forward strand.
CAGTTTCTGTACCGTGCGTGCAGAATCCTCATCCAGAGAAGCTGTGGGTTCATCCAGCAACAATACCGGTGGATTCAACTGTAAAATACGCAGCAGACAAACCAATTGCGCTTCACCACCCGATAAATCGGTACCGTCACGCTCCAGAAAATGCTCATCCTTACCCAGATTCTGCAAAACCTGAAGCACATGTTCCGGCTGAAACGTCAAATGCTGATAATGATGCAAAGTATAAGGTAACTGCAAATTATCACGCACCGTACCCGGAATCAATACCGCCTGCTGACGCACATAAGCAATCTGGCTACGGTGCCGTGCAATACTATGTGCATTCAAATTCACAGGCTGATTCTGACAATACAACGTACCAGCAGCAGGTAAATCTAGCAAAGAAATTGTACGTAAAAAAACCGATTTTCCTGCTCCGGATGCACCGCTGATTGCCACACGTGCCCCAGCTCTGAGCTGAAAATCGATGTCCTGTAATAACATTCTGCCATCATCATGGGCGCGCTGACACACACCCTCACCAGATAAAATTGGCGTATTCATGACGAACCACGCAGTTCTTTCGGCAGCACAAACATAATATTTTCCTCCACACCCTCACCTTCGGTAACTGTTGGATATCCCCAGGAAACAATCGTCTGTACAACATCATTAACCAGTACCTCCGGTGCTGACGCACCGGCAGTAACACCTACACGGCGCTTGCCGGAAAACCACTCAGTCTGCAGACAGCTGGCATTATCTACCATATAAGCATCAACACCCAGCAAAGCTGCCACTTCGCGTAAACGATTACTATTCGAACTGTTAGGAGACCCTACCACAATTACCACATCACAAGTAGCGGCTAACTTCTTTACCGCCTCCTGACGATTGGTGGTTGCATAACAAATATCCTCTTTATGCGGACTTTTAATGTGAGGAAAACGCTGTTTCAACGCAGCAATAATACCGCTGGTTTCATCTACCGATAGCGTTGTCTGGCTCACATGCGCCAGCTTTTCTTCATTGCGGACCTGTAAACCTGCCACATCAGCAACTGTTTCCACCAGCAGCATTGCCCCCGGCGGCAGTTGCCCCATCGTACCTTCTACTTCCGGATGACCCTTATGCCCGATCATCACAATCTGATATCCCTGCTCATCAAGACGAGATACCTGTCTGTGGACTTTCGTTACCAAAGGACAAGTAGCATCAAAAATACGGAAACCACGCGCCTCCGCTTCTTGCTGTACCGCCTGCGATACTCCATGTGCCGAATAAATCAACGTTGCATCAGGTGGCACATCATCCAGACTCTCAATAAACACTGCGCCCTTGTTACGCAGATTATCAACAACAAACTTATTATGTACCACTTCATGGCGTACATAAATCGGTGCACCATATTCTTCCAAAGCCCGTTCTACAATACTGATGGCTCGGTCAACACCAGCACAGAATCCACGCGGATTAGCCAGTAAAATCTTTTTGTCGCTCATTCAACTTCCCGTTAACTGGCTGATTTCACCAAAATTAAACCAATCAAGCTGCCTTACTCTTCTGATGAAAAATACTTTCCAGCACCAGCAAAACCGCACCGACACAAATCAGACTATCCGCAACATTAAACGCCGGATAAAACCAATTATGGTAGTAAAACAACAGAAAATCAACCACATGACCATGGATCAACCGATCAGCAACATTACCAGCCGCACCACCAATAATCAACGCAGCAGCCACTTTACCTATTGTTCCGAATTCATCACGGATAATCCCACGCAGGAGGTAAATACAAATTACCAGCGCCAGTCCCATAAAGAAAAACTTCTGCCATCCACCCGCATCTGCAAGGAAACTAAATGCCGCGCCTGGATTATAAGCCAGCGTCAAATCAAAAAATCCCGGTATTACCGCAATTCGTTCCAGATAATGAACATTCTGCAATATCAGATATTTCGTTAGCTGGTCTGCCAAAAGACCCAGTACGATAATGGCACCATATAAAAACAGTTTTTTACGTTGCATAACCATCCTTAAAACCAGAACAGGCGTGACCGACTAAATCTGCCACACCTGAATCATTCAAATCAAGCCTAAAAAAACGACAACATTACAGCCGTTACCTAGTCTCAGGCATACAAACGCTTTTCACCGGCACCATCGACATTTTGCACACAGCGACCACAAATAGTCGGGTGCTGAGGGTCGGAGCCCACATCATCAGTATAATGCCAGCAACGCTCACATTTTGTACCCTGATCCACCGATACAGTGGCAGATAACTCTTCTCCAGCTTCTACGGTAACTTTCGCCACCATCAATACAAAACGTAATTCATCACCCAGCGCGGCCACATAAGGCAGCATATCTGTTGGCACCTTAATCGCCACATCAGCCTGTAAAGAAGACCCTACACTCTTATCCGCTCGCAACGATTCAATAGCCACATTCACCGTATCACGCACTGCTAGGATCGCCTGCCATTTCAGTGTTAAGCTATCTACATCAGCTAAAGGCGGGAATTCATGCCCCGTATGGTACAGTACACTATCTTCTTCATCACCACTCAATACTGCCCAAGCCTCCTCAGCAGTAAAGCAAAGAATTGGGCTCAATAAAAGCACCAGATTACGCGTAATATGATACAAAGCAGTTTGCGCACTACGTCGTCCATGGCTGCCAGCCTGCATTGTATATAAACGGTCTTTCAGAATATCCAGATAAAACGCACCCATATCTTCTGAACAGAAATGGACAATATCCTGTACCGCAAAATGGAACGCATAACGGGCAAAATAATCATCAGCCACACGCTGCTGCAATTGCTGTGCCAAAACCAGTGCATAACGGTCTAGCTCCAGCATCTCATCCACTGGCACCGCATCTGTAGCCGGATTGAAATCACTCAAATTCGCTAACAGGAAACGTAGCGTATTCCGCAGACGCCGGTAGCTTTCTGACACTCGTTTTAAAATTTCATCTGAAATTGCCAGCTCACCGGAATAATCAGTAGAAGCCACCCACAAGCGCAGAATATCTGCACCCAGACTATCATTTACCTTCTGTGGTGCTACTACATTACCCACAGATTTAGACATTTTCTGCCCGTTGCCATCCACCACAAAACCATGTGTCAGCAACTGTTTATACGGCGCACTGCCAACCGTAGCACAGGCAGTTAGCAGCGAAGACTGAAACCAGCCGCGATGCTGATCAGAGCCCTCCAGATACAAATCTGCAGGCCATGCCAGCTCAGGGCGCTGACGCAGTACTGCGTAATGCGTACTGCCCGAATCAAACCAAACATCCAGCGTATCTGGCAATTTATCATACTCATCCGCATCTGCGCCCAAAAGCTCATGCTTATCCAGCGCAAACCACGCCTCAATACCATGCTGCTCAATCCGCTTAGCCACCTCTTCCAGCAATTCAGCCGAACGTGGATGGAGCTGACCAGTTTCCTTATGGGCAAAAAAGGCCATTGGTGTGCCCCAGTAACGCTGGCGAGATACCACCCAGTCTGGACGACCTTCAATCATAGCCTCCAGACGCGCGCGTCCCCATGCCGGAAAAAACTCAGTCAACTCTACAGCATCCATCGCCTTATTACGCAGAGTCTTGCCATCCGTACCTTCTTTATCCATACCAATAAACCACTGGCCAGTAGCACGGTAAATCAAAGGCGTTTTATGGCGCCAGCAATGCGCATAACTATGAGTAATTTTTCCATTCGACAGTAATCTGCCCTCTTCGGCTACCCAATCAATCACCACCGGATTACCTTCCCAGACCGTCATCCCTGCCAATCTGGGCACATCACTGATATATCGTCCCTCAGCATTCACTGGGTTATATAACTGAATCCCATACCGCAAGCAGGCAAAATAATCGTCCAGACCATGTGCAGGTGCCGTATGTACCAGACCTGTACCAGCCTCAGTAGTCACATGCTCACCCAGTAAAACCGGAATATCTCGATTCAGAAATGGATGATTCAAATGCAGATTCTCTAGTTGTCGTCCTACAACTTCAGCCAGTACCGCAGTATCATCCACATCGAAACCAAAACGTTCCAAAGCTGCTTCAGCTAGCTCTTTAGCCAACACCAGCTTACCTTTTGGAGTATCAAACAACTGATAAACAACGTCCGGCCCCACACAAATTGCCTGACTGGCCGGCAAAGTCCACGGCGTAGTTGTCCAGATAACCGCATAGGCTTCGCCTAAAATCTCATTCAGACCAAACACAGTAGCCAGCGCCGCGTTATCCTTAAACTGATACGCCACATCAATCGCAAAAGAAACCTTATCTTTATATTCAACTTCAGCTTCTGCCAGCGAAGAACCACAATCCAAACAGAACTGCACCGGTTTCTCACCCCGATACAAATAGCCGCCTTGCTGAATCTTTCCCAGTGTACGGACAATATCCGCCTCAGTCTGATAATCCATCGTCAGATACGGATGCTCCCAGTCGCCCAGCACCCCCAGACGCATAAAATCCTGTCTCTGGCGCGCAATCTGTTCCCGCGCATATTCACGGCACAGCTCACGGAATTTAGCAGCCGGAATATTCTTACCGTGCTTCTTTTCTACCATCAGCTCAATCGGCAAACCATGACAATCCCAGCCCGGCACATATGGCGCATCAAAACCAGCTAGCGTCTTACTGCGGATAATAATATCCTTCAATACCTTATTCACTGCATGGCCGATATGAATATCACCGTTCGCATACGGTGGGCCATCATGCAGAATAAATTTCGGTCGTCCAGCAGCCAGCTTACGCAGCTTCTGATAACGTTTCTGTTCATACCATGATTTCAGCCAGCTACCTTCACGCTTGGCTAGATTACCGCGCATTGGAAACGGCGTGTCCAACAAATTTACAGTTTTACTATAGTCAGTCATGACTTTCTCTTTAAAATATATCCGTTAATTCAATAATCTAAAAATCAGTATTATTTTACGGCCACCCGAACGCCACTTAGCAATTCAGGCAGCCTGCCATATTCGTGCCGCATCCATATCAGCAAAAATCTGAGCCTGCAACGCTGCCAAAGAATCAAACTTCAGCTCATCACGCAACTTATGCAGAAAATGTATCCCTAAGCGCTGACCATACAAATTGGCAGCACAATCAAAAATATGTACTTCAAGCTTCTGCTGGCTACCCGTAGAAACCGTCGGATTTTTACCAAAACTGGCCACACCACGTTTACGTCCGAAAGCACCAGTTACATCCACCACAAAAACCCCATTAAGCGCATAATGCAAAGCTGGCAGATGCACATTTGCCGTTGGGCAGCCCAATTCGCGACCCAGCTTGGCACCATGTTTCACTCGACCACTGAGCACATACTCATGTCCCAGCAGCAACTGCGCATAAGCTAGGTTACCAGCAGCCAGCGCCATACGAACTGCCGTACTCGAGGCACGTACATCTTCAACCACAACAGATGGCGTTCTCTCTGTTACAAAAGCCTCCTGAGCCTGCAATAAAGCAAAATCACCGCTGCGATGGGCTCCAAAACGAAAATCATCACCCACCAGCAAATAGCGTGCTGATAACTTTTCAATCAGCACCTGCCGGATAAAATCCATCGGTTGCATCAATGCAAACTGCTGATTAAACCGCAGCACATACACCGCATCCACACAACCACTTTCAGCAAGCAAATTCAGCTTATCCCGCAGCGGCGACAACCGGTAAGGCAAAGACTTACCTGCCTGCTGCGCAAAAAACTCCTGAGGTTGCGGTTCAAATATCGTCACCACCGAAGCAAGCCCGCGTTTATCAGCTTCCTGACGCAAGCGCAGCAAAATATGGCGATGTCCACAATGCACACCATCAAAATTACCGATTGTTACTGCCGTACCACCAGACCAATCCGGCCGCAGCCCGCTCCCCAACCAAACTTGCATACAATTCTTGAACGAATCAAATAATAAAACACATCATTGTAAACACTTCAGCTCACCTTAGCCAGCGTAATTAAACAGCATTTTCCAACCTCTGCAACCAACAAATCCGCTTTATACTCAACGGCAAACAAATTTTGATACAGATACAACAGCATTTCTTGCTAAAATAGCGCCCACATAACGCCAAGGCTTAGCCCAGCCGGCAGCAATACCCCAAAAACCACCATTAGGTAACACAATGGCCTTTCGTTTCGACATCATCTACGAATACCGTGAAATGTTTTATTACGGTGCGCTCACCACATTAGGCGTCACCCTGATTTCCACATTTATGGGCACCTTACTCGGCCTGATATTCGCCCTCACGCGTATTATCCGCCTCGAAAAGGGCGGCCTGCCCATACGCGCACTGGTATGGACACTGCGGCAAATTTCGCTGCTGTATGTCACCATCTTTCGCGGTACACCGCTATTTGTTCAAATTTTCATCTGGTATTTCGTCTGGTTTCCACTGCTCATCAACCCAACTGATGGCCTGATTATCAGCGGAGATCTTGCCGTAGAACTCCGGCGCAGTTATGGCGCACTGATTGCCGGCACACTAGCCTTGTCAGTCAACTCCGGCGCCTACATCACCGAAATCTTCCGCGCTGGCATTCAGTCTATCGACCGCGGCCAATTTGAAGCCTCCCGCTCACTAGGACTCAGCTATACACAAGCCATGCGCTACGTTATCCTGCCACAGGCCATCCGGCGTATGCTGCCACCCATTGGGAATGAATTCATTACTCTTCTTAAAGACAGCTCACTGCTTTCAGCCATCGCTGTGGCCGAACTAGCCTTTGCCGCCCGCGCCGCAGCCGGACGTTACCTAAACTACGAAACCCCACTCTACACCATCGCCATAATCTATTTGATTATGACCATAGCCTTGAGTTGGTTCTTTTCATGGCTGGAAAAAAGATACAATAAAGGTTATCAGCATTAATTTATAATTCACGCAAAAGATATCAAATATAACAATCATACAGAGCGGTTGAAATATATATACCGCTCTATTTTTTTATCCGCTAAAAAATGTTAAAAAACCATACCAAATAAATAGCCTGATCTAAATACATTTATTTTCTCATCTTTAATTAAGTAGCCCACCCAAACAGGTGAAATACAAATAAAAAATAGGCACAGGCAAAATTTGTCATTCCGACTAATATTGATGCATATCGACACTCCAGATGGGAAACCTACATTTACCCTTGTCCATGAAAACCCAGACTAGATTGCTGAACAGGGCAAATGTATGAATGATTTTAAAGTTGGAGCAGCAACTAAAGTTTACACTGCATGGGGCTTCGGCCATTGCGCCCCTTGCTAGCAATCTTAAAAATTAATGTAAATATCAAACTGAATCGACAATTTTTGGCGTGGCATGGGCACTAATGGCAGCATGACTAAATACATGATCGTCTCTGCCAGTCGTTCACTGATGCAAATTTAAAATTACACTTCAAAGAAGTGGCTCGACTCACCGATGCCGCCTTAACTCCATATCATTCCATTAAGCGTTCATCAAACAAGATTAAACCATCTGCTTTTGTATTTGTCATCGGTATTGTTGGCTTAGGACATATGGCAGTCCAAATTCTAAAAAATGTTTATTCTGCCACCATTATTGCCGATGATAAGCTTGAATTAGCAAAAAATACGGTGCCGATTACGTCGTGCGTACTAATAAAGATATTGATACCATTGCCAAAGAAATAACCCGAATTACTGATTCAAAAAATGTGCCGTTATTCTCGACTTCGTCGGTTACAATCCAACATTGGCCTTAGGGGCCAAAACTGTTGGTTTGGGTGGAGACTGGACGGTAGTTGGACTTGGTGGTGGACAATTAAACTGGCATAGCGCCAATCAAGCATGGGGTACATCACTACACACCCCATTCTACGGTTCCCACATAGTAATTTTGACAAATTAGCCAACAGCCTTGATAGGAATTGGTTTAATAATTTTTAAATCAATCCAGAATCTTAACTACGACTTTAGAATTGAATTGAAGCATAAAAAAGCCCAAAAAAAAAATTTCGGGGCTTTTTTTCTATTCAACAAGATTTCTATCAATATCTCCTGTTAAATAAAATTCATTAAATGCTTTTCTGACTTTCGTAAAATCTTCGGTTATGGTTCGATTATCCCACAAATCACCGTATAAACTTACCAAACCCCGAGTTCGATTATTGTCCCAAAAAGTTCTTACTTCATCATCTTCATCATCTTCATCATCTTCATTTCCAGCTAATGGAGCCCTTTTTGAAAACAAGACTAGATATTTTCCATTATCTGCGTAAAGCTTCAATTCGTAAGGAGTCGTACCTTTCACATCATTTTGTATCAGATAAAGTACGCCCTCACTTGAGGCAAATAAATCCAGAGCATTATTTATATCTTCTAGTGTTGGGTTACGATTTACAATTCCATCATTATTTTTATATAGATCACCAACTATTCTTCCATTAAATTTAAATTCTGTTTTCATTTTGGAGTCTCCGTTCTTTCCATTTTACTCATATCAGGTTTCCATTTATAAAATATATCTGCTTCTGTAGTCTCAGCTTTGATATTTAATGAATTCAATTTTGATGCTTTAGCCATTGAAACAATATCATGTCTGCAATAAGTACACACATCCTCTCCCTTAACTCTCATATATGCATTAGCTCCTTCGGTTACAACCTTATCAGCAGCCTGCTGTAGTGCTCCTATTTCTGCATGTGCATTCTTCATATCACCATTTGATTTTGGATTTTTGGATTTTGCTACTTTCTTAGCTATTTCTTGTGTATCAACATTTTATTAAATAAACTCGTTTTTTTTAATTTACCTTTTTACTAAAATCAAATAATCTCTTGTATTAAATTAATAGTAATTTTGACAAATTAGCCAACAGCCTTGATAGGAATTGGTTTAATAATTTTTAAATCAATCCAGAATCTTAACTAAGACTTTAGAATTGAATTGAAGCATAAAAAAGCCCCAAAAAAAATTTCGGGGCTTTTTTCTATTCAACAAGATTTCTATCAATATCTCCTGTTAAATAAAATTCATTGAATGCTTTTCTGACTTTCGTAAAATCTTCGGTTATGATTCGATTATCCCATAAATCACCTTGTAAATCTACCATACCCCGCGATCGATTACTGTCCCAAAAAGTTCTTACTTCATCTTCATCTTCATCTTCATCATCTTCATTTCCAGCTAATGGAAGCCTTTTTGAAAACATGACTAGGTATTTTCCTTTATCTGCGTAAAGCGTCAATTCGTAAGGCGTTGTACCTTTCACATCATTCTGTATCAGATAAAGTACGCCGTCACTTGAAGCAAATAAATCCAGAGCATTATTTATATCTTCTAGTGTTGGGTTACGATTTACAATTCCATCACCATTTTTATATAGATCACCAACTATTTTTCCATTAAATTTAAATTCTGTTTTCATTTTGGAATCTCCGTTCTTTCCATTTTACTCATACCAGGTTTCCATTTATAAAATATATCTGCTTCTGTAGTCTCAGCTTTGATATTTAATGAATTCAATTTTGATGCTTTAGTCATTGAAACAATATCATGTCTGCAATAAGTACACACATCCTCTCCCTTAACTCTCATATATGCATTAGCTCCTTCGGTTACACCCTTATCAGCAGCCTGCTGTAGTGCTCCTATTTCTGCATGTGCATTCTTCATATCACCATTTGATTTTGGATTTTTGGATTTTGCTACTTTCTTAGCTATTTCTTGTGTATCAACATTTTATTAAATAAACTCGTTTTTTTAATTTACCTTTTTACTAAAATCAAATAATCTCTTGTATTAAATTAATAGTAATTTTGAAAAATTTGCCAGCAGCTTTTTTACAAATTAGTTTATAAATTTTTTAATTAATCTAGATTTAATCCTAACTACGACTCTAGAATAAACTTATAGTTTTAAAAAAGCCCCGAATAAAATTTCGGGGCTTTTTTACTATTCAACAAGATTTCTATCAATATCTCCTGTTAAATAAAATTCATTGAATGCTTTTCTGACTTTCGTAAAATCTTCGGTTATGGTTCGATTATCCCACAAATCACCGTATAAACTTACCAAACCCCGAGTTCGATTACTGTCCCAAAAAGTTCTTACTTCATCTTCATCTTCTCCGTCATCATCTGCAATTTGTGGACAAGTTTTTCCAAACATCACTATATATCTACCATTATCCGCGTAAAGAATCAATGTATAAGAAATTATTCCTTCTTCACAATTCTGTGCCAGATAAAGTACGCCCGCACTTGAAGCAAATAAATCTAGAGCATTATTTATATCTTCTAGTGTTGGGTTACCACTACAACCTACATCACCATAAAGAGTTCCATTAAATTTGAATTTTTTTTTCATTTTGAAATCTTCTTTCTATTCATTTACGCTCACCAGCTTTTTATTCACAAAATATATCATCTAAGGTTCAAAGTCATCTGGTTTGCAGAATCAAGTTTAAAATTACCAAACGAATCAGCAATACCTCTCCATATCAGCAGCCTCCTCAAGTTTACTGCCAGTTGGAGGATACTCATAAAATCGTTAATCAGGTAGTTAATTTCATTATTATATAAAGTCTGACTATTATTCAAACTAACCTGCCATAATGGGCTCGTGCTCCAATCGCTATCCGGTATTTTGTACTAAGTGGTTTTGCCATCTACGGTTTTGCTGATGCGCCGGCCAAACAGGTCGTATTGGTAGCTGGCTATTTATCCGCTGTCGTTGCTGACTTTTCTCAGTTTCTCGGGGGCGTTGTAGTCAAAGTTCTAACTTTAGATTAAAAATAATCCCGCAATATAATAAATTGCGGGATTATTATATTTAATTTTTAACTAAAATATACATATTTATAGCTTGTAAACCTTCCCTTTTTAACAATTTGAAATTGAAATTTAATTTTCAAGTAATGAATTAAACCGAAAATATTAGTATTTACAATTATTTCAACCTTGTGCATTAATAATTAATAGTCATAACTAGATTTAGGAAAATAATTTTAAATATCAAAAAGCATATTAGTAGTCTAGTTATACATCCTTCCAAACTGAGTTTATCTCCCGTTTTTATTTCATTATCGTTTAGATAAATTATTTTAGGTATTTATTAATAAATATTTGTTAATATTAAAAGAATATAAGCGGCAATCACTCAGCGTAATAGAATATTAAATACATTTTAGATAATTATAATTTTCATAATTATCATGTTATTTATTCTTCAACAAGAATATTTTTATATTTATCTTTAATATTTAATATAACTTCTAAACAAATAATTTTTCCATTAATTGAACCACTTTCTAGACAAATTTCATAACCATTTTTCTTTTTTATTTTAAAATACATATTATCTTTAAAAGGGTATTTTATCAAAATATTATCTAATTTTTTAATACAAATAGATGAAATATAGCACCCTTCTAAGCCTTCATCTTCATCAATATCATTATTAAAAATATGCAAAAGTTTAATATCTTTACATATAATATTACCCATTACTTCGCCTTGATGGTATACGCTTACTAGTTCTAATGATAAATCATTACCATGATTTAAAATTTTTGTAAATCCTAATCCTAAATCACAAATCTTTTTCATATTTATCTCCCAAATTTATTTTACAAAATGCCCAGTTGAATGCGATTGATCTCTTAATTTATTTCCTTACCAATCTTGCCTTTCATTTTATTAGACCATGCTGTTGCCAAATCTTTTGTTCTTATTATTTCACCAGCCTAGGGTTTTATCCAACCCTTTATAAAGTATTGTTTAAATTTCGTAAGCAAGATTTTATCTTATATTTATTATGTTTAATTTAGTTTTATTTGCTAAAATTTCAATTTGTTTTTTCATAATAAATTTGTTTTTTTTAACAAAAAATTGATGTGTTAAATCATATCCAGTGGTTGTAAAACAACCCAATAATGGATAAATAAATGTATACAAGCTTTTTTCTTTAAGAACATTATCCAATAAATACATATAATTATTAAAAGATTTAATTTTTATCGCCTTATTATCAATCACAGCAATAACATTTCCTTTTGAAACTTTAAACAAATATATATATATAGATATAAATTTATTTTCAATTTTATTAAATAACATTTTTTTCCTTACATTCTTTTTGGCATCAAAATAAGAAACTAGATCAGCATTAATGTATTCATTTTCTGTTAAAAAATGATCAAATATAGTAATACAAAAAATATAATAATTTTTTTTTAATAAATTTAAATTACTTAAATCTGAGTTAATCAATTTGTATTTTAAATTTCTCATTCTTTTATATTTTTCCTTCTTTTTTTACTGTACCTATTTTATCACCTTTTTTGATAGATAGCTTACAGTACCTCTTTGTATTATTATTTCTGCTCAGTGATTAGTAATTTTCAAGACGGTTTTTAGGATCTTAATAATGATCAGCCTTAAGTCTTTTATTAAATCTTCTTAAATCAATTTGATCACTCTTTTTAATTTCTTTGTATAATTTTTATAAATATCCTGATATTCAAGATCCGGTGAATTAGGTGAACTTCTTATCGTATTTTGACTATTTGCATTGTTTATTCTAACAGTTTTTGTTTCTCAGTCCTTTTTATCCAGACTTTTATTATCACTTAGCTAAGATAATGTGGGTGTTGAATAAAATAGTGCCTAAACACCTATTTTATATAATTTCCGCAAAAAGTATTAATGGCACAAAGCCTTATTCTTGTTACAGCAACTCTTGTAGCTAATACAGCTACTGAAATTAATACTTGAGCAAGCTTCCCAAATGGGTCACTGTATACCAACGTAATCTCCCTATCTATCCATACGTATTTATCTCTCCTGCTAACCCTATCAGGTTACTCTGAATATATCTTCCTGTTTTCGGGTTGTAATCCCTGAACTAAATAGTCAGCTTGGTTGTACTGGGTAGTGTGAGCTACCCGCGTTCATCGGTGTATTTGACAATGTTGTAGACATTGACTCATTCATATATGGGAAGTTGCCATTAACGCTTCCCTCTGAACGTGCCCGTTGCTGACAAATACGGTAACGGATTTTTTGGCCAGCCGGTTCAGTGACGAAGGAGGAATCTAACTTTATAACCCATTGTTCATATTAGTAGATTTGTTATCTATTCGGTATTTTTTGGCAATATTCTATCAGAATTTTATTATTCAGATAATCAGGATCAGGCGAATATGGTGCAAATTCCATAATTGAGTTAGTTATTTGAACATCTTAATCTTTTCATTTATCTCTATAGTGACGTATATAATCATAGACCATCAATAATTTAGGCGTCGTTTCAAAAGTAACTATATTTTCAATACCCCTAGTAAGCCCCTGTCTGACAACTATTCTCAAAATTATAATAACCCATTACTTAATTAAAAGTCTCAATCTCTAATCTATTTTTAATTCAAAAATATTTATATAGATTAACACTTTTTATAAAAATCAATCATTTCACTTAGTAATAAAGATAAATCTGCTCCATCTTTTCTAAAATAATCTTCTTTTAATTGGCCTCCTGATAAAACCACTGTATAAAAATTTTTTTTTCTCCTTTCTCCATCGAATTTGATTACTATTGTGCATCCTTCTTTTGCAATTGATTCAACTTGATCTAAATAGTTGCTAATATTAATTCTATGTGCCATTTTTTTAAGCTCCAGAGATTTCTTCAATACTTTCCTAACCTACAAGTAGCAGCATTATTAACTACATTTCAAATTTGAGATTCACTAATATTAACATCAATACCCTTTAAAAGTTGTTTTACTATAGTATGATCTTTCCCTTAATTTGCATTATAAAATAAATTCCCATCATCAATATCTCTAATATCCACTTCACTCTTACCATAAAATTATGTCCTATAAAACATATTTACTAAACACGTATTAACTTCTTCTGCAATAATATTTGAAGCACCATGAATTTTATTTATTAATCTATTTTATCTTCACTAATATCAATAAAAGGATCTAAGCATTTGTCATTATGAAAATTTTAGGTAATGGTACTACTCCCATAAAAGCAATATTATTAGGATTATTTATATTAATAATATTAGTATTGCACGATTTTGTATTATTTTTATCACCTTCTTTGTTTTCGGTTATTGTAGGTAAGACATCTGTGCCTTTAATTCTTTTACGTATATCTTGATATAATCCAGATCATGAATTATTCACTAATTTAATATATTCTGGTGAAATTACGCATGCACTTATAATAGTGGTTTCCACTATTACTGGATTTAATGCTTGAGCTAAATTCTCCAGTTCATTGTATTCATTTTGGCTGGTGCGATTAGCGGCATTGGCTCGGATATTTTACTGACCCCACTACCTTTAGCGGCTGTGCTGGTTAACAGAATACTGTTGCCCACCTGCAGGCTGATTCTGCTATTGCTGTCATAACCCTACAAACTAACCTTTCTGGATGGGGCGATGATATTTTGTCAGATATCAGATATTGAATATGCTTTAGACCATCATTAAGACGTTTATCTTTTGATTCATTTTCAGTTTTTGGCAGAGTAGGTTCCAATATTTGCAGCAACTTTTCAACATAGCCTTAACCAATTGCCTTATTGAAAAAATTGAGGCAATTAGTTTATTAATTTGTGATATATATAATATTTTTAATATCCATTGAAATCTATTTCAGCACTAATACTTGCTATAAATTTCAATACATCAGGTTTCAATCGTATTACTGGATATTCATTATTTTCTAAATGAATAACTACATCAAAAAGCATATCAATATTTAGCTCAGACCTGATTCGATTCAGAATATCTTCCTTACCTTTTATTAAATTAATTTTTTTTAATTGAATATTAATATCGTCCGATTCTTCATGGCCTGTTTCAATGCACCATTTTGTTTCTACTGCTGGCCGACTTTTTCTTGGAGGAATGTATTCCTTTAATTGTTATATAATCAGAAAGAATATTTAAAAGTTCCGCTATATAATTCGGATCAAAATGTTCGCCATAAATGTCAAAAGCAACGCCAACGGTTGTCGTTTTCATATTTAAACACCTTTATAAATAATAACCTGTATGTATACCGTTTCCTTTAACTCCTTTTTTCTGAAAATCCACATTTGCCCAGTTTTCTATCAACATATATATCATAATGTCTAATCTCTGCTCTGTCCCTAAAAATTCCTATTTTATTCATTACCATCATAACCATATTATTTCAAATAATTGTTACCAATTTTTAAATTTTGCATTATCCAGATAAATAGGAACTGGCGAATTTGGTATACTTTCTATATTTACATCACTTATTTCAACATTTCTATCCATACCTTTTTTACCAGCTACTACTTTTTTAATGTCACTAAACAAAGGGGCTGTTGAAAATCTTGTGAGTGTACAAATCATTATCCACCTTATTGTTTCTCTTATTAGTATGCTGCAAGTAAGACTCAATGAACATAATTGTATACTCGCTAACTCCACCACTTTCCACTCTACTAACTACTGCTATAAACTCCCTAGTCAAGTCACTTTGTATGTACAGTCATGGCTTCATGTAGTAATCTCTGAAACATTTATATTACATTTAAGTTTTAACCTCGTAATTCTGTTCTGGAAAAATCAGATTCATAGTTATTTGGTTTTCTACATCTATTTTAATGTTCACGAATGCGTTACAGTTATGTTTAATCAAATTTTCATAAGCTTTATATCATTTTCTAAAGTATAAAATATGCACGTTTGTTTTTTCATAGCACTTTGATATATATTTAGTATTAATTTTCTCTTTTTTTATAGTCTAGTTTATATCAGCAAATGCTTTGATATAGTCATCAAGTGTTGCTATTGCCTCCAAATCAATTGATTTATTTAATGCTTTTTCTCGTTCTAAAGCAATATCCGTCAATCTTTCCAATTTAGGGTGATCTACAATAACATTTAATATCCCCATTTCGGCCAAACAATCTTCTGGTCTCAAATAACCCGCAGGAATATTAAAATTTGTAGCAACTTCATTCCATAACTCTAAAATAATACTTTCTGACAGATTGCTGTGTTGGTAAAAGGCTAAAATTTCTTTATCATTTAGATATTTTCTTTTAGACATACTTTTTTTTAAATATCTTTTTCGATAAACAAAATCTACAAATATAGACACAAAATAACATATAATAAAAGAAGCAATTAATAAAGTTTGCATTTTAAATAATTACTATTCTGTATATGATCATTTATCAAAACTATCCGAAATACTACAACCTATTTCTACACCAAATAAATACCACCCATGTGCTAGCCAATATGGTGAAACATTTCTACCCAATTTTCGTAGCTTATTTCAACCCAAGTTTTAGATCCACCTAAATTATACAAAAAAATACTTGAAATAGATGTTGTTATTGTCGCATTATTTGTCCCTACTCTTAAGACTACGCTTTTTTTCCAACCATTCCAACTAAATTTATAAATAAGCTTATTGTGTATAAATCTATTTTATTCAAATAATTTTTACTTTATGGATCTAAAATACGGATACAATAAGCCTTACATTCAATAAATTTTTGCTGGTAACCTATTTTGTTACATAAACTTAATCCAAAATTATCGTGGAATTTATACAGATTTCCGTTTGAATATATAAATGTAACAATACTACCAGCTAACCCCCTATCAAATCATTTTAAATATATCCTCCCGTTTTCGCGCCGTAATCTTTGAAGTAGTTATAAGATAGAACAATTTCTTTGTCGTGATACAGTCCCAGAAACCTCAGGTTCATGGTTATTTGGTTATTTGCATCCTGTTCGCTGTTGCCAAATGCATCACTGTTAATTTTTCAGCTCTGTTCTCCTGCACTGTTTACTGCTAGTTGTGTGGTGCCTAGACAGTCTGTTATTAGGAAGTGATAGCTGGCATTTTTTGGGTTTGGCTTTCGTTTGGACTAGCCTGCCACAATGTGCTCGTACAAAAACACTATCTGGCGCCTAATAATATGCCAATTGCATAAATAATATTTGATTTAGTTCGGCTATTAGTCCTTCGCTGCTGTAGATGTAGTAGGTAGTTTTGCCGCATACAGTTTTGCTAATGAGAAAGCCATATGGATCACTAGCAGGTCATTGCAAGTATAAATTAAATCATTGGTCTATTCTTTGCCTTCTCACATTTTAAGCAGATGATTCTGTAAAATGAACTGCCATTTCCAAAATCATCTAGTGCTGCCAGCCCAATTATCAATGGCATTATTCTGTAAAATATGGCCGCTGCTCTGATATTTCTATTCTAGTTTTACCAGGGCAAGCAGTCTCATTGGTCAAACTAATCAAATTTTGTTTATAAATAAATGATTTCTTGACAAAAATCTTTATCGATTACAAACACCTCTATTCTGAAACCTTTAGGATAATCTTTAAAACCCGAGACATTCTCACGTTTCTTTTTTTCCTCAAGTGCTCTTTCTAAAGAGGAAAAAGTGCCAATTTCGAATTGTGTTAAACCTTTTTGTTTTGTCTCTTTAGCGTGAATTAGTGTATAAACTTTGTTTTCTATCATATTTATTACCATTTAAAAGTTTTATTATTAGATTATTTATATTGTGACAAAACCTCCACGCCACCAATCTGCATCTAAAGAAATTTCATAAATCTCTAGTCTTCTTAAATTACTCAGATAATAAAATTTCGAAAAATTTTTTTTTCTCTTCAAAGCTATTTCATAAGTACTATAAACCCCTAATATTTGGCTTATCTCAGCATCAAAATCTCCTGAATCAGGAGACTCAAGGGCTATTTGTTTATCACCATGATAAGAATAAGTTTCATAACATAATTGAAATACTGACATCATTAAGATAATCCTAATTAAATTTTTACCGTCTATTTTAATTATACTTTAAATGTAAATTAATTAACTATTTCAAATTATAGCTTATTTATAACCTCTTATGAGTTGGTTCTGCTGATTATATTGCTATTCGCTTGCTTGCTGGGCGCAGACGATTTGGTTGCCTATGGCATCATAAAAGATAGACTCTGCTTTTTGTGCAGAGCTTTTTTATTTTGATTGTACTTGGATTAAGCGATCCAATTGGACATATTAGCAACTAGTGCTGCCTATTTGTGTTTGGATTTGCTGACAATGTTTACTTTATCGTAGCTGTAGTAGCGTTCCAGTGTGGTTTGTCCTTTGCTGACCAGTTCAATTTTTTACTGGTCGTTGTAAACCGTCATTGTGGTCTAGGTTGCAAGTGCCATCCAAAAAAATTAGATTATATTAATTAAACAGGGAAATAATTAAATATGTATTTAAAACAAGTAATAAAAAGAGGTTTATAATTGCAAAAACCATCTAAAATTTGTAACTGAAAATCTTGTAGAAAAAATATCTTAAATGTATATCTAATAAAAGAGGTTTATCATATAAAAATAAATTTTTATTTCAGTAATTAAAATTAATGCCTAACTTAGACAACTAATAATATCAATTAAATATTTAGTTACAAATAGATCCTTCATCACTGCATTTTTAATGCAGTGATGAATCTACAAATATTTATATTGATTTGAATTAATCTATATCACTTAAATCTGGATATTGTTGGTAAATAAAATCTAAAACTCTTATTTGAAGTTCCCCAATCACTATACCAATACCTCTTTTCAAAATCTTATATTCTTCATCAGAAAGTTGACCTTCCATTTCTGCCGATAACTTTGTTAAAGAAGAAATAAAATCTATAGAAATGTTATTAATATTTTTAGCATAATTTTTTTTCATTATAAGATTTCCATTTATTCACTATAACATTTTCTATATCCTGAACTTTGTTAATCACGTGTGGGAGAGTATAGCAAATACTGACATTTTTCATAACATTTATCACTCCTTGAGCGACTAGCCAATTTAGTAAACATATTTATACCAGAGTTTGTGTCGTCTATGAAATATTTATTATTTGTACAATTTAATAGATTTTCCAATTCCTTAAATAAATTTTCTAAATTCATAGATGATTGATTTAAAATATACTTAGAATTAATCTTATTATTGAACTTACAATATACATTTTTTTAACTATGGTTTATCCGCAACATATAGTTCTTTTTATAGATATAATTATTGAGCATCCTAATTCATTTATAGAATAATTTCTTTAGATTTATTCAGAACGCAATCCCAATAAGATAATCCAAATACATCAATATATAGAAGTGGATTCCCACCTTCATAACCATACGAGTTTATTTCCCCAATCAACCCTATAAAGTCACTGTAGATATACATCCCCGTCTTCGCGTCGTAATCCCTGAAGTAGTTATACGTTAGTCCAGTCTCTTCGTCGTAATACTGACCCAAAAACCTTAAATTTATGGTTATCTGATTTGGTGCATTTAGTACGCTGTTCCCAAATGCATCACTGTTAATCTTCCAGCTCTGTTTTCCTGCACTGTTTATTGCTAGTTGTGGGTTGCCCAGATGGTCTGTTATTAGGTAGTGATAGCTGGCATTTTTTAGGGTTTGGCCTTCGTTTAGATTCGCCTGCCATAAGGGGCTGGTGCCCCAATC
>NZ_JBNPBA010000020.1:0-4306 GCF_050310315.1 Snodgrassella sp. CS2
GGAAGTGGGTACGGTTGCAGGCTTTGCCCGCCCGGTCTATCTGGTGTTTTTCGATACGTCGGCCTAAGGCATCGTAGTGGTAATACTGGGTACCGCTGGCGGTCTCATTCGAGGTGTTACATATACGTCAAAATTTATGCTATTCACTCAAGAGTAGGTAATTTATTTGGAATTTATTACATTATTTTTTCTTTAAAGTTTCCAAAAAAAATCGTCTGAAAATGATTCATTCAACCACAAACCCAAAACAATATATTAATATAGTCATTTATTTAATCATATTAGAAAATAGATTAAATTATACTTATTCATTTTTAATTAATTTTTTCAATCTTTTGATTTCATTAATTAAATTAGGAATATCTTGTCGAGCGTGCGCAATAAAGTCTTGGTCATATATTGTTCCACCAATAAGTTCAATATCTTCTCCACGGTTATTTTTATTACCTGTCATAATAAAATTAGAGCCACTAGTATGATCCCTACCTTCAATATATGATACCCAAGGTCCACTTGTTGCTTTATCACAACGTTGTTTTATTTGATTCAATTCAAAATCTGATATTTCAGTTTTTTTTTGCATTAACAATTTCCTTTGGATTTGAGTTTTTGTTTAGCTGATGGGTTTTTTTGAGTAGGTGTCATTAAAGCTTCTGCTTGCTCTGCCAATATGCCTGATAAAGTTGCATGATTAGGATTATTTTTAGTTGGCGATGCAATAACATCACCACCTGCCGCTCGAACAGATCCAACTGTTGTAACACCGACTTTATTATGTGGAATTCCTTCTGTTAATTGTGCTAATGACTTATTTTTTGAGCTATTTACCGAAACTCCAGTTAATTTGCCATTATCATCGATTGAAACACCGCTTCCATTTTTAAACGAATCGGCAAGACATGCCCCTCCTCGGCAAACAATAGCTTCATTTGGCAGTTCTGAACTCAACCCCCAAGGATCAATCCAAGTCAAGCCATTAGGCGCATACTGATACAAATTAAACCCACCCAACAATTCAATCGTGTCTGGCTGCGTGAATCTACCTATATCTGGGTTATAGTACCTAAAAGTATTGTAATGTAAGCCCGTTTCTCTGTCTAAATACTGCCCATGATACCTTAGGTTCTTTTATATCTTAGTATGTAAAATCTTTTGTAAAAGCCAAGTCTGCCTTAAAGTTTAAAAATATACTTTTTATTCTCAAACTAATTTTTTATTATCTCTTTGTTCAATTTATCAATAGCATTTTGAATAATTTTAATATAATCTTTTTTGTTTACTTTTATTCTAATTAATTTAGAACTACCCCATTTTTTTACCACCAAATACTCTACTTCATCTATGGAGCAAAAAATACCAAAATCTCCATCAAATGATTCAATAAAAGTGGGTAAGCATGAGTTATTTATGTCTTCGAAAAGAAAATCGAATACTCTATCAATTTCATCATATTTAACTTTAATTAATTTACTATTGGATAATCTCATCATTAAATCATCAAATGATAATTTTAATGACTCAGCTAATACTGTTTGATCAAAATCCCCAATAACATAGTTATTGCATAAAAAACAACAATTACAAAACAAATATTCTTGGTCATTTGAAAGAAAAGTTTTAATTTTAAAAAAAAAGTCCATCAACATCCTTTATTGTGTTTATTTTTGAAAAATCCATCTTTTTTCATTTGATTAAATCTATTTTTAACTTCTTTAGGTACTAAAATACCTCTATTTTGTGATGTATCTCCATTCCAATGAACCCTCCCATTATTGCTATTACCATAACGATGAATAACTTCATTTTTATCAATTGCATACCAATGTTTACCTTCTTTGTCTGGTATTGCATGTTCATATAGTTTTTCTGCATTACTTGGTAAAACTGATGTTTTTGTTCCACCTCCTCTAAAATTACCAGATGAAGGGTCATGATGGCCTGGATTTTCATATTTTGGTTTTGGCCCATGATAGTATCCATCCTCGGCTTTCCACCCCCACGGATCAATCTAAGCCAACCCATTGGCGCATACTGAACAAATTAAATCCACCCAGCAACCCAATCGGGTCCGGCTGCGTGAATCTGCCTATATCCGGGTCATAGTACCTGAAAGTATTGTAATGTAAGCCCGTTTCTCTGTCTAAATACTGTCCCTGATACCTCAGGTTCTGTTGTATCTGGCTGTGTTCGATTTCCTGTATCGGTTTGCCCCACAGCTGATAGCTGCATGCCCATACAATGTGACCGTCTTCATCAGTCAGTTCTTCCGGGGCACCATTGACATCGGTGTGGTAGTACAGCACTTTCTGTTCCGTACCGGTAGTGGTCTCTACTCTGGCTAAAGGTTCATAGCCGCTTTCATCCGTGTAGATATAGACGCTTTTGCTTCTGTCGGTACGGGTTTCCTGAATCATTCTCAGCCCGACCCACAGGAAGTGGGTACGGTTGCAGGCTTTGCCCGCTCGGTCTATCTGGTGTTTTTCGATACGCTGGATGCATTCGCAGAATAATATAGTTTATTTATAAAATTAATTTTATTTGGCAAACATATTAATGTCATTTAAAGTATCTTCTACTTGTCCGACAAAACGTTTATCTTTCGCTTTAAGCTTAAGGCATGGTATAACCTTTTCTCTATCAATTTTTGAATAAATTCTAGCTAAATGCCCTAAACAAGTAATTGCCAGTCTACTTATATTTTCATCAGGCTTGGATATCATCCTCAACATAGTGTTTTGCACCCAATCAAAATCATCTATATTGAATGTTAGATATAATAAAGTTTCTGTTATTTTTTTAACATTTTTAGATTTTAAAATTTTTTCAATATTTTCTTTTGAGTAATCTAGTGAATTAACATCCATTTTTAATATTTCCTTTTTTATCTGCCATTCCTGATTTATTTAAAGCCTTTTGTTGATCAGGATGTAATGAACTCCACTCTCTAACGTGACCATGAAATATTTCATTTCCATTGGATAATACTATTGTCCTATCCAACACTACAAATTCCTTATTTATCACATCAACTCCTACTCGACGAAAAGATGTTACTTTTACTTGTATTGAGTTATCCAGTGCAATTTTTCCATTTGTTGGAGCGCGACTTTTTATTAAATTATCTTTTTTTCCGTGATAAGGAGCGTCTTCATATATTAGTTTTACCAACCCCCACGGATCAATCCAAGTCAACCCATTAGGCGCATACTGATACAAATTAAACCCACCCAGCAACCCAATCGGGTCCGGCTGTGTGAATCTGCCTATATCCGGGTCATAGTACCTGAAAGTATTGTAATGTAAGCCCGTTTCTCTGTCTAAATACTGCCCCTGATACCTAAGGTTCTGTTGTATCTGGCTGTGTTCGATTTCCTGTATCGGCTTGCCCCACAGCTGATAGCTACATGCCCATACAATGTGACCGGCTTCATCAGTGAGTTCTTCCGGGGCACCGTTGACATCGGTGTGGTAGTACAGCACTTTTTGTTCCGTACCGGTGGTGGTCTCCACTCTGGCTAAGGGTTCATAGCCGCTTTCATCAGTGTAGATATAGACGCTTTTGCTTCTGTCAGTACGGGTTTCCTGAATTATTCTTAGTCCGTCCCACAGGAAGTGGGTACGGTTGCAGGCTTTGCCCGCCCGGTCTATCTGGTGCTTTTCGATACGTCGGCCTAAGGCATCGTAGACATAGCCGTAACGTTCGGTACGGTTTAATTTTTCGATACGCACTTCGGTCAGGCGGTGTTCGGCATCGTAGTGGTAATACTGGGTACCGCTGGCGGTCTGTTTGCTGTGGGTACGGCCGTGTGCGTCGTAGGTGTATTGAAGGCCGCGGAAGTTAAGTAACTGGTTGAAGCGGACCAGGTTTTGGTTGTCGGTACTGCTGTCTTCGTTGCGTCTTTTATCCAGCAGGTTGGCAGCGGCATCGTATTGCAGGGTTTCCCAGTAGGCTTGGTTGCGGCAGCTTTCGATGCGGCCGGTGACGTCATAGTGGTAATCGGTCTGTCCTTGCTGGGTATGTTTTTTACTCACCAGCCGGTCGAGCTTGTCGTACTGGTAGCGTCCTTCGCCTGAAGTAGAGGAGGGTTAATAACTATAGTTATATATAAATTCAAACAGATAATAAATATTTTTTAATCGAAAGTCTAAGCAAAATAGCTTAGGCTTCTATATATAGTCTTAATTATTACCAATAATTTGTATATCAATATTAAATATTAAATATCCCAATATATTTAAGTCCGTTATAGTTTTCTTTGTATGGTTTTTTTAGTGTTAATTCACTTGCTTCATACCAAAATAAAGC
>NZ_JBNPBA010000021.1:0-3757 GCF_050310315.1 Snodgrassella sp. CS2
CTGGATGCAAATAACCAAATCACCATGAACCTGAGGTTTCCGGGACAGTATTACGACGAAGAGACTGGACTATCGTACAACTACTTCAGGGATTACGACGCGAAGACAGGGAGATATATTCAGAATGACCCGATAGGGTTGGCTGGGGGAATAAACACGTATGGGTATGTAGGTGGAAATCCGCTTATATATAGTGACCCGACTGGGGAGATTGCTCCGGTAGTTGGTGCATTAGTTGTTGCTGGAATAAGGTTAGGCATTATAGATTTGAGATCAGCATTATCAAGCATTCGGGCTAGAAGATTAGTTTCTGGCATCATGCCTGGAGTAGGTGCAGGCATAAATCAGAATATTGATAGAAGATTGAAAGAAGGAAATAATGGGTTACCATATTTAAATTCAAGACATCCAGGGGAAGATCATTTACTTAATGTATGTGAAGGAAAAAAAGAGTTAGGATATGACCCTTTTGAACCAAACGATCGTTGTCAAAAAATAAGAAATGCAATATATTATTTATCAATGAGAGCAAGAATACGAGCCGGAGACTTAATAAAATATGGAGGAGGGGACAGTGGACATAATCTAAGGTACAATCGAGTATTAGATGCTTTGAAAAAGCTTGTAAATGAAGCTAAACTTTGGGGTTGTGAATATGACAAGCAAGCAGATGAAATATTAAAATCATCAAAACGGTCAATAGCAGAAAAAATGAGTGTTTCCAAAGAGGTTGCAAAAAAATTCAATTAGCTTTCTTTTTTTCAAAAAAGTGGAGTTTTTATGTTGAATACATGTTTAATAAAAAATAATTACTTCAAAGCTAAAGTTGCTTATATTAATGATGGGGTAGTATATATTGTAATATATAGATCAGATACATTTGAACATTATGTTTCTTTTAGTATCTATAATAATACAGATAAAAAAACTTGGATTTTAGAAGCTGATAAAATTATTAAAAAATTAGATGTGCCGATTGATTGGAAAAAACCACATAGGTATTGTTTAGCTTATTATGCTCGTCAGGTTTTAAACGATGATGATTTTACAGATAAATTAAATTATAATTTATTAAGTGATTCAGATATATACCGTTATGTGCTTATATCTAGATTAAAAGAAACTGCTTTAATAAAAAAATTGAATCAACTACCTAAAGAGGAAAAAATTCAATTATTTATCCTAAAGGACTGGGAAATTGAGGCTAGTGTATCAGAAGATATTCATTATGCTATCTATGGGCGTCAATATATATATAAAAGGCTATATGATAAAAAAAAATATACTATTTATTATAAAAAATATTTGGAAAGGATAGAAAATGTCTTCGGGAAAATAGATGAAAATGAATAATTTTGAGAAATTGAAAATATTAAAACTATATTTTCGAAAATTTTAAAACTAATTTAATTTTTAAATATTAAATTGTTTGATAAAGACTAACTAATTATAAATCTTTAACTAGGTCAATAAACTTAATTAGTTAGTAAATTTTTATTATTCATACTATATTTTTATGTAGAAATTATTAAATTAAAATGATGTGTATAACTATTAAAATTATTTTTTTTCTGTAAAAAAATTTTTCTTTATAATAATTTTTTTAAAAATATGATTACAATTAAAAATTAACATATATTACTCAAGTATATTTATATACATTTTTAAAGTGTATTAGCCCACTGTGGTAAGCTAACCTAAGTGAAGGCCAAACCTTGAAAAACGCCAGTTATTACTACCTAATAACAGACCATCTGGGCACCATGCAACAAGCAATAAACAGTGCAGGAGAACAGAGCTGGAAGATTACCAGTGATGCATTTGGCAACAGCGAACTGGATGCAAATAACCAAATCACCATGAACCTGAGGTTTCCGGGACAGTATTACGACGGAAAGATTGGACTATCGTACAACTACTTCAGGAGGTATATCCAGAGTGACCCAATAGGGTTGGTTGGGTGGATTAACACGTATGAATATGTAGGTGGAAATCCTCTGGTATACAGTGACCCGACTGAAAAGTTTGCTCAAATATTAATTCAAGCAGTTATAGGAGCCACCATTGTAAATGCATGCGTACTGTCCTGCATGTAATAAATTTGTAGCTGATTTATTGTATGGTTTATATCAAAATATAAAAAAGAAATGATGCATATGGATCACTTCCTTCAATTGCTATCTTAAACAAAATTAAAGAATAAAAGAAAAAAGGGTAAAGAATGTAATGAAGTAGATATCGATTTAAATAGTAATTCTAATTCTCCTAATAGAGATTGTGATCCTAAAGACTCTGATTGCAAAAGAGAATTCAAAAAACGAATTTCAAAGCAATCGGGTAAAGAATCTGCTAACGATGCTCCTGGCTGGGCAAGAGGAAAACCACCATATAAAGATGAAACCCCTGAGCAATATGCTATTAGATTAATTAGGGACAGATATGGTAAAGATAAAGTATTAGAAAAATCGGAGAAAGGTGGAGGATCAGAGTATAGTCAAATAAAAAAAGCATGGAGAGGCTATAAATAAATTTTATTATTAAAGTAGTTAATTAATTTACAATTAAGATATAATAAAAATATAAGTAAAAACCTTAATTTGAAAAGGATAAAATAGTTATGACATTATTCCGGTTAAATTACGTAACTTATTCATATCATGGTAATCAAGCTATTGAATTTGCGTTTCCATATTCAGATGATTTTGATCCTGAAATATGTCAAATATTAGGTTTTTATAGCACTTATCATAAAGCTTTAGAAAGGAAAAAATATTATTCAAAAATTTTTTATTTGAGTAAATTGAAAAGGCTTGAGATTTATGATGTTAATAATATAGACGCAGATTGGTGGCGTGAAGGCTTCGTCACTATATAATTTAGTAATAAATTTTTTAAATGGTGCTGAATATGACTGAAAACAAAGTTTATACATTGATTCACGCTAAAGAGACAAAACAAAATGGTTTAACACAATTCGAAATTGGCACTTTTTCCTCATTAGAAAGAGCACTTGAAGAAAAAAAGAAACGGGAGAATGTATCAGGTTTTAAAGATTATCCTAAAGGTTTTAGAATAGAAGTGTTTATAATCGATAAAGATTTTTGTCATGAAATCATTTATCTGTAGGCAAAATTTATTAGTTTGACCGATGGGATCGCTTAGCTTTGGTAAAACTAAAATAGAAATACCAGAGCAGCGGCCATATTTTACAGAATAATGCCAATGACAATTGAATTGGCAGCTCCAGATGATTTGGAAAATGACTGTTCAATTAGCAGAATTAATTGAATAAATGGGAGAAAGAAAAAAATAGACCAATGATTTAACCTATACCAGCAATGGCCAGCTATTGATCCATATGGCATTAGCACTATCAAAACTGCAAAAGGCAAATCCATATGCTACATCTACAGTAGCGTACGGCTAGGAACAGACTGTGATAGGGATATCAGCCATTGCGGCAGGCCAACATAAACGAAGGTCAAAACCCAAATTAGCCACCTATCACTATTTAATAACAGACCATCTAGGCACCCCATAACGAGCAATAAACAGTGCAGGAGAACAGAGCTGGAAGATTACCAGTGATACATTTGGTAAAAGCGAACTGGATGCAAATAACCAAATCACAATGAACCTGAAGTTTCCGGGACAGTATTACGACGAAGAGACCGGACTAACGTATAACTACTTCAGGGATTACGACGCGAAGACGGGGAGATATATTCAGAATGACCCGATAGGGTTAGCAGGAGGA
>NZ_JBNPBA010000022.1:0-3713 GCF_050310315.1 Snodgrassella sp. CS2
TGATAGCTGGCATTTTTTAGGGTTTGGCCTTCGTTTAGATTCGCCTGCCATAAGGGGCTGGTGCCCCAATCGCTGTCCGGTATCCAGCCGTACGCTACTTGCATCCGTCCTGTCTGATCCAGGTCGGCTATCAGCCCTTCGCTGCTGTAGATGTAGTAGGTGGTTTTGCCATTTACGGTTTTGCTGATGCGCCGGCCAAACAGGTCGTATGGTAACTGGCTATTTTTCTGCTGTCGTTGCTGACTTTACTTAGTCTCTCGGCCGCTTTGTAGCTATAGCTGAGTTTTTTATTGGCGTTTACTTAGGCAATTGTTCCAATAAATTCTTTTTTATTTATATCAATTCCTTATGCAATTTTGCATAAATATTTTATAAATTATATGATATATTCATTTAAAAGTAATTAAAAAGGCTTTAACTTTTAAATATTAAAGCCCCAATTAAATCAACTATCTTCTGACATTTCATTAATTATGTGATTAAATTTTTTAGCAAAATTAAATTCAACATCATAACAAATGATTTTGCAATGAAGAGAAGAACCAATAAAAGTCATTTCATAGCCTTTTATTTTATTATTGGATTGATCTTCATAAGTTTCAAATTCTTTTTCCTCAAAAATATCACTTATATTTTTAATCTGAATTAAAGGAATAAAGCATCCTTCGAAACCTTCTTCCATTCCAAAATATGCGTTTTTAATATAAATAAATTTGACATTTTTGCATAAAATTTTGCCTATAATTTCACCTTGATTATATATGCTTGTTAACTCAAACGAAATATTATTTCCATGGTTTAATATTTTAACGTCTCCTATACTTACATCTTCTATTTTTTTCATAATTTTTCCTTCTATTTATTTTACAAAATGTCCTGTCGAATGAGATTGATCTTCCAATCTTTTACCCCACCAATCTTGTCTTTCATTATATTTCCTTAAACCATCTTGACGCCAAACTCTTTTTGTTCTAATTACTTCACCACTAGGTTTTATCCATACTGTTGATGAATCAGATTTTCTAATCCACTGCTCATACCCACTAGGACTATCGGGTTTTCTTGTAAATCCTTGTTTAGTTAAAATATCTCTTACTTCTTCTCTTGTTTTTGGCAATTCTTTATCAGAATTTTTATTATTATGTTCATCATCAGGATCCGGTGGATTAGGAGATCCACCTACTATATTTTGACTGTTTGTATCACTTATTTCAACATCTTTAGTTTCACAGTCCTTTTTATCCTTACTTTTTATTATCATTAAGCATTGGTATTGTGGGTAATCCTGTAAGCCAACCTACCATCCCCCATTTCAACGTTTCGCTTGCCAGTCTGTTGCAAGTAGGATTCAACACACAAAATCGTATCCCATTTATTGCAACCCTTATTCCAGCAACAATTAGTGGAACAGCTACAGGAGCAATCTCCCCAGTCGGATCACTGTATACCAGCGGATTTCCACCTACATACCCATACGTGTTTACTCCTCCTGCTAACCCTATCGGGTCACTCAGAATATATCTCCCCGTCTTCGCGTCGTAATCTCTGAAGTAGTTGTACGACAGTCCGGTCTCTTCGTCGTAATACTGTCCCGGAAACCTCAGATTCATGGTGATTTGGTTATTTGCATCCAGTTCGCTGTTGCCAAATGCATCACTGGTAATTTTCCAGCTTTGTTCTCCTGCACTATTTATTGCTAGTTGTGGGGTGCCCAGATGGTCCGTTATTAGGTAGTGATAGCTGGCATTTTTTAGGGTTTGGCTTTCGTTTAGATTCGCCTGCCATAAGGGGCTGGTGCCCCAATCGCTGTCCGGTATCCAGCCGTACGCTACTTGCATCCGTCCTGTCTGATCCAGTTCTGCTATCAGCCCTTCGCTGCTGTAGATGTAGTAGGTGGTTTTGCCATTTACGGTTTTACTGATGCGACGGCCAAATGGGTCGTATTGGTAGCTGGCTATTTCTCCGCTGTCGTTGCTGAGTTTACTCAGTCTCTCGAATGATTAATTTTCATCATAAAATTAATCATTTATGTGATAATTGTTTTAATAAAGATTTTGCTTCATAAATTAGATCTATAGTTGATGTTTTACTTTTAAGAACTTGTTTTAGAAATTTTTTTACTTTTAAATTTTCTTTTTCGGAAATATTGAATAATTTTGCCAACAACAAAGTAGCTCTATCGCTACCATGATTTTTAGCTTGTTTTAAATAAGTGTAGTACAAATCCAGTTTTTGTGTATCCCTATATAAATAAGCCAAATTTAATAAACTATCAACGCTCCCTGCACGAATTGCTTTTTTATACCAAAAAATACTATTTTTATAATTCAATTCAACACCTAATCCATATTGGTATATTCTTCCCAAATAATCCATCGCTGTATAACTTTTATTCTCGTTAGCTAATTTTATAAATTGTCGATAGGATTTTTCATAATTCTCTAAATTAAAATTTATCTCTGCACAAATCAGTTTTCCAAAAATTTTATTGTTCAACTTTGTGGCTTTTCCTATACTTACATTTTTTTTAATATTATTTTTTTTAATATTAATATTTTTCATAATATGGTGTGCTTCTTCTATAGCATAATCAGAAACATCCCTACTGTTTAAAACCACATTAAGTAATCTTCTTACTCTTTTATGTTCTTTTTTACTTATATTATACAATTTAGCTAAGTCTAATGCAGCCTCATCATCTCCTTCTTTTAAAGCACGGTATAATATATATTTCGAAGCTTGCAAATCTCCCATCTGTCGATAAGTTACTGCAATATTAGATAAATAACTATTATCTTCTAAATTTGCATTTGCTTCCCAAATTAGTGCTTTATTTAGGTTTTGACTCAGAAACTCGGAATTACCAAACATACGGCCTATTTCCCACATGCTAGAAGCCACCTTATTCCTAGCCAGCATATAGTTGATAGAAAATGATTTTTTATAATGTTTTTGTATTTCAGCCTTAGAGGCAATACTTTCAAGCTGACTCAACTTTTTTTCACTATAAATTTTCACAATAAACCTCTTTTGTTTGTCAGGCCACAATACTTATAGTTGAAGTTGTAGCCTGATATTTGTAAATTTAGATATTTACTGGAGCACACTAACTGTTGCCCCTGTTGCAACAACTCCCCCTGCTACAGCTCCACATGGCTCCATCATTATACATATAATTCCACCTACTACCGCGACAGTTCCTAATATAATTCCTGTTTTAGAAGTTGATTGTTCGTTTTGTTCACCTTCATTTTCTGGTTTATCACAGCTTTGACCTTTTTTTGGCCTTTTTCTATTGCTACCATCTTCATTTTTATATTCATCCCAATCTTCGGGCTTTTCTACACTACGTTTCTTTTTGCCCCATTGATCAAACTCAAAAACTTTTCCTGGATTTTTTTTATCTAACCTCCAATGTTTATACGGATTATCAGTTCCATGTGAATTCTTAGTTCTATTTCTTTCCCCTTTACTATTTTGACGACCACCTCTACCAGCCAATCCATAAAAATCAATAAAATTCAAAGGGTTCGAATAGGAATATTCATAGATATTTATACCACCATTCAACCCTATCGGGTCATTCTGAATATATCTCCCCGTCTTCGCGTCGTAATCCCTGAAATAGTTATACGTTAGTCCGGTCTCTTCGTCGTAATACTGTCCCGGAAACCTCAGGTTCATGGTGATTTGGTTATTTGCATCCAGTTCGC
>NZ_JBNPBA010000023.1:0-3525 GCF_050310315.1 Snodgrassella sp. CS2
TCTTTCAGCAGGACCATATATTTCACCTAACCAATCTTGCATTTCTTTCGAACCTACATATTCATTTTTTGGGCGTGGTAGTGAGCGAAGCTCTTGGAAACACTCGTCACTAGCTTTTTCTTCAGCTGGAGACAGTTTTTGTGTTTCTCCATTCCAAAAACGTACTACCCACTCATAACACCCAGATAAAAATAAAGAAAAAAAACATATTGTTATTATATTTTTAAAATATCTCATTTCAATTCGCTCCGTTCTTTGCTCTTGAAGGTTTCACTAAAACTGGTATAGATGGGTTATCTTTGTTTATATTATGATTTGGACCTTTTTTCCATTTATTATTAAATTCAGTATCATAAGGATTTTTATTAACTTTATCTCCCGTCAAGTTTCCATCTTTATCAATATTTCTTCCTTTTTCATCTACCAAAATATCTTTTGGTTTTTCTCTGAAATAACTACTGTGCGAATACATAAACGGTTTATCTTCTACACCACCTGTAGGTGGATTACCTCCTATTGTATACTGACTACGAAACAATATTAGCGGACTTCTACCCACAAAATCGGTGTAATGCACTGCTGAATATGCTTTACTTCCTTCATAACCATTTATTAGTAGCTGGTCTGCATACTGTTGTACATTAGTTGCTTTACCGTAAAATCTTGCTTCTCTTATTGGTATGCCGGTTAATCCATTTCGATTAGCATACTGTAGGGCATTACTTGCCGTCATCCCACCACGACTGTGGTTACTTAGGTCTATTTTATAGCCTTTTTCTTTGGCATACTCATAAAGTAATATATTTGCTTTCTCTGAATTGGTCAAAGGAAGGTGGCTACCGCCCAAATCATTCACTTTATCATAAAATGCATATACTCCTTCTGATAAAAAGTTGCTGGTTGGCGGATTGGCAACTACATAGATACCATCTGCTCCTGTTTCCCACAAGTTCTGCTTAACCGCATTTTTTAATGCATCATTTAATGGGTTGAGTATGCCAGGATTGGATATGGTTATTACACCTGTGTTCTGTCCAGGTTTGATTTCATTTATATCAAATATCTGTCTTTTATTCCCTATTTCTGCATAGGGACTGTCTGCATCTATCGGTCTGGTTTTCTTGTTATCGAAACTATTATTGGAACAATATAAACCATCTTGTGCACAGGTTACATTCCATATCTGTATTGGTCTTCTGGCTGCTCTAACTGCGGGGTCAACAATAGCGTCGCCATCTGCATAAACCAGTGCAGCAGTATTACCATACCCATAAACCGTACCTAATATCATATCTGTATAGAAGGCGGCTTTGTCCCATTTATCGGCACTACCTTCCAGTGCAAGTGATTCATTTGTATTGTAGCCATTTTTGCCGTCTACGTAGTTTTCCTTACGGATATTTTCTGCCTGCTGGCGTTTATTGTCGGCAATGGTATGTAAGGTTTTGCGTAATTCCTGCCTGTTCTGGTCAAATTCCTGTGTGACTTCACGCTGTGTATCCAGCTCTTTCTGAACTTTGTCTTTGTCAAAGTTGTTGCTCAGATAGCCGGCTTTATCCGCATAGTTGTCGCTGCTGGTATCGGTATGAATTCCAGCTATGGTTTCGGCTACACTTTTGCCAGTTTTCTGCTGCTGGGCAGCAGCATCCGTGATGATGATGTTGCCAGTATTGATGCCGCTGTGGGTGGTACTGCTGCTATGGCCACTATCATGTCCGAAGCCAAGGGACTTGCTGGCACCCGTTTCACCCTGATTAGCCAGATTAATCTTGTCATTTCCAGTAGGCTGTTTTTGTCCCAGTGATGAACCGCTGAGACTGCCACTCCCACTTAAACCAATACTGCTACCACTGTAATCACTATGATTATGAATATCACTACTGGTCAGGCTGCCGGTAATTACTTGGTTTTTGCCTGCCGCTTCGGCTGCTGCGGTAGAGGTGATGATGGCACCTTTGAGGTCGGTATTACCTTTGATGTTGAGCTGGTAGCCATTGTCACCGGCAATGATGCCGCTTTGTTCTGTTACAGCAGCATAATCGGCTTTAATTTTGCTTTTACTGAAGCTGGCAGAGGCACCATAGCCTACGGTGACCTGCCCGCTGATATTCTGCTGTTTGCTGTTGTATTTGGCGGTGTCCTGCAAGCTTTCGATATTTAGTTCGGCTGCATCAATCTGTACGCCTTTACCTGCTACCTGTGCGCCTTTGATGTTGGTGGCTCCGCCGCTGATGAGGCTGGTGTTACCGCTGCTGCTTCCAATATGGCTGTTGCGGTAGCTGGTTTCGTCGCCGTTGCCATGTCCTTTGCCGCGGTTGGCACCTGCGGTGATCTCGCATTAACCACAATATCTTTTTCACATAAAAAACCCACCTATATTAAGGTGGGTTGGTGCGGATAAATGGCCTAGTTCCTTTTCATCAACGGTTTAATCTGGCGACGTTTTACCATCTAGCCCTTACTTGTCGATAACGGTACCCTGTATAGTTCCTATTGTTTTAATATGGAACTATTTCACCTCGTGCTCTACGCTCAGCATCACGTTTCTTCGCTTGCATTGAAGAGTAAGCTCCATAGGTTGGTGTTCCACGTTTTATCATACAAAGTTCATACATAGGCTCATTAAATACACCATTTGGGTAACCTTTTTCTTGAAGTCGATTTTCCGGCTTATGTGCCAAATCAGTGCAATAGGCATCATTTTTTTTTCTCAGCTCTTTCATTTGCGAAGATTCAGAATTGTAATAAGCATCACTTTTTCTCTGATAGCTAATATTTGCCGATTTTTCAATATAATAACCGTTATACCAGTCCGATATACTGCAACCACCTAATACCAGACTTATTCCTGTCAGAATTAATAACTTTTTTCTACTTGGGTGGATCTGCATAGTATTTCTTTCCTCCATAGTTAAAGTAGCGTTTGCCATTAATCTCATGAATTGGTATCTGTGTAGTTTTAATCGGTTTTAGTGTTTTTTTGTCATAAGTTGTCATGTTACCTTGTCGGTCTACCAGATTGATATTTCCATCTTCTCCCACCACTACTGCTTGAGCAAGTGTCGGATTATCATTTCGTCCATCTTGATTTAATTTGGGTTCCTCTACAGTTTCACTAATTTTATTAAATTCAGGGTTTTGAATCTTTTCTTTGGTGTTTTTATCAATATATTCTTCACCATTTGCGTCAACCAAATATCGTTTCAGATAATAAGCACCATTATAACTACTGTGACTGTAGCAGGAACCTAACGGATTACCTGTACAATTTCCTGCAGTTACCGGATTCAGGCCTACCAATCTGCCAACAAAGTCTGTATTGTTATTGCCCAGAAACAAGGTGTTGCTAATACCATGTTTATCAACATAGTTATTTTTTCCAGCATATCGTATTCGCCTACGATATTGGCTGCCGGCCCTAGATATTTGGTTTTTTCAATTGGTATATCGGTTATTCCTTTTACATTTTGCAGATAAGCCGTGCTGACTTTGTCTGTCAGAGAACCGCGGCTGTGGTTGTTAAAC
>NZ_JBNPBA010000024.1:0-2379 GCF_050310315.1 Snodgrassella sp. CS2
ACTTGTTGGTGATGCAGCTAAAAAAATGCATACTGCACAAAAAGCCTATGAAAAAGCGAAAGAAGCAGGAAATGTAGTAGAAATGGTTAAGCAAACTGAAAATGTGGCTAATCTTATAAAAGAGGATAAAATTAAAAAAGGAGTGGATGGGAATGCCGGAAAGGGAACGAGTGGTAATTCGGTTGCCAATGAATTAACAGGGATCACACAAAAACAGTTAGATAAAAAGTTTAAACATGCTGCTGATTTTGGGATAACAACAACAAAGAAAAACGCTGAAACACTTAGTCAATATGAAACAGCAATTAAAAGCCATATGGGAGATAAAGCAACCAAACCTCTAGGTACTTATGGCTTTGTAACAGACTCGAAAGTATTTTTTAATTCAAATACAAATAATGTAGTTGTTCTTGATAAATCAGGTAATTTTATTACCGGATTTAAGATTACTCCAGGAACACCTCAATATGAAAACTATATGAAAAATGGAGTATTACGATGAGCCTCACGATATTAGAATTTGCTAGATCATTAGTTAATGGAAGGATAACTCCTCAAGTTTTTGTTGAAGCTTATATTGAACTTTATCAAATAGAACGAGATAACAATATCTTGATTAATGATGAAGATAGTATAAGTGAATGTTTATCATCCATATTTTGTTTAGCTGATCTTTATAATCCCGATTCTGACAGAGAAGAATATGAATTAGATGAATCACAACTTATTGAACAAATTGAGCAAGAACTAAAAAAGCTAGGATAGTTAAAGGCTACACGTTGGCATGGGATCTTAACTTAACTGACTCGTTAACAACTTTACGGTAAAAATACTAGCAAGTTAACCGAAGCAGAAAAACAACAAGTCAGCGCACTCGCCCAACTGGCTACCGCCCTTGCTGTCGCAGCCGGTGGTGGTGATATTCAGGACATCAACACTGCCGTTGCTGGGGGGAAAAATGAAGATGCCGCATTCAGAAATGCCGTCAAACAGAATCCTGATGCAGCGGCCAGTGGCAATTTGTATGTAGTGGTCAACAACCCTACCGCAGAAGCTATTCCGGCATTAAGTGAAGTGGGTAGCTATGCTTTGTGGGATAAACTCAACGAATGGTTTGGCGGCAGACTGCCCAAGACCAATGCCGAAAAAACCAACGCAGAATTGAAAGAATTGGCCAAAGAAACCGGTACACCAATTATGTTTAACAACCACAGCCGCGGTTCTCTGACAGACAAAGTCAGCACGGCTTATCTGCAAAATGTAAAAGGAATAACCGGTATACCGATTGAACAAACTAAATATCTAGGGCCGGCAGCCAATATCGTAGGCGAATTTGACATGCTAAACAAAAATGGCTACGTTGATGAAAATGGTATTAATAGCACATTATTTCTGGGCAATAACAATACAGACTTTGTTGGCAGATTGGTAGGCCTGAATCCGGTAACTGCAGGAAATTGTACTGGTAATCCGTTAGGCTCCTGCTACAGTCACAGCAGCTATAATGGTGCTTATTATGTGGAACAATTTCTGCTTGATAAAAATGGTAAAAAATATCTAGATAAAAAAACGGGTAAACCGATTGAAAATCCGGAGTTTAGAAAAATTAACAACACTGTAGCTAAACTCGAACAGGATGAAACCGGAGATTATGTTAATGTAACAGTTCCACAAGCAGTAGTGATAGGCAACGATGGGAATATCAATCTGGTAGACCAGCGAGGTAAAATGACTACCTATGATAAAAGAACCTTAAAACCGATTAAAACCACGCAGATACCAATACATGAAATTAATGGCAAACGCTACTTTAACTATGGAGGTAAAAAATATCATGCAGTACCGCCTATGTAAAAAACGCTTATTAATTCTGATAGGAATCAGTCTGCTATTAGGTGGATGCAGTATTTCGGACTGGTATAACGGTTATTATGTAGATAAGTCATCATGGAAAAGCTATCAGAAAGATAGTGATGCTTATTATGATGCTGAGTCTGCGCAAATGAAAGAGCTGAGAAAAAACAATGATGCCTATTGCACTGAATTAGCAGAAAAGCCGGAAAATCGGAAAGCAAGAGCTGGATATCCAAACGGGGTATTTAATGAAGGTATGTATAATATATGTATGGAAAAACGCGGAACACCCACGTTTGCAACCTATCAATCGAATCAATCAAAGAAAGAAAAAGCTGAGCGTAGAGCACGAGGTGAAATAGTCCTTAATTAAGATTACTGCAACCATACAGAGTACCGTTAGCAATGGGTAAGGGCTAGACAGTAAACGTCGCCAGATTAAACTGCCGATGAAAAGGAACTAGGCCATTTATCCGCACCAACCCACCTTAATATAGGTGGGTTTTTTATGTGAAAAAGATATTG
>NZ_JBNPBA010000025.1:0-2334 GCF_050310315.1 Snodgrassella sp. CS2
AAGTTCATAAATCATATCAACATCCTTTGGAAGGCCTAATTGAATTTTTATTTAAAATAGTTTTTCCACTACGTAAATCCATTCTTTTTGTTTTTATTAGTTCATTTAAAGCTTCTTTGTATTGCTTTTGTGTCCAATTTTCCTTTTGACCCCTTTTATCAATTTCATTCAGTTGCCTTTCTATCTTCCGTGTGTATGGTTTATGTGAACCGTTGTGAATAGTTCTAGTAGAATGCGCATCAGCTGAAGTAGGCAGATACATTATATTTTTAACCGAATGAATATTCATACCAGCTTTTTTAAGTACATCATGATTTTTCAGTTGCTGTGGAATAATATGATGCTTTTGGAACCCATCAATTGTCGGCATCGTATTATATGTCCATAATCCCCACGGATCGATCCAAGTCAACCCATTAGGCGCATACTGATACAAATTAAACCCACCCAACAGCCCAATCGGGTCCGGCTGCGTGAATCTGCCTATATCTGGGTCATAGTACCTGAAAGTATTGTAATGTAAGCCCGTTTCTCTGTCTAAATACTGGCCCTGATACCTCAGGTTCTGTTGTATCTGGCTGTGTTCGATTTCCTGTATCGGTTTGCCCCACAGCTGATAGCTGCATGACCATACAATATGACCGTCTTCATCAGTGAGTTCTTCCGGGGCACCGTTGACATCGGTGTGGTAGTACAGCACTTTCTGTTCCGTACCGGTGGTGGTCTCCACTCTGGCTAAGGGTTCATAGCCGCTTTCATCCGTGTAGATATAGACGCTTTTGCTTCTGTCAGTACGGGTTTCCTGAATCATTCTCAGCCCGTCCCACAGGAAGTGGGTACGGTTGCAGGCTTTGCCCGCCCGGTCTATCTGGTGTTTTTCGATACGTCGGCCTAAGGCATCGTAGATATAGCCGTAGCGTTCGATACAGTTTAATTTTTCGATACGAACTTCGGTCAGGCGGTGTTCGGCATCGTAGGTGTATTGCAGGCTGTGAAAGTGGAGTAGTTGGTTAAAGCGTACTAGGTTTCGGTTGTCGGTGCAGCTGTCTTAGTTGCGTCTTTAGTCGATTGTGTTGGTTGCAGCATTAAGTTTTATACTTGATAAATTGACTGTTTTCACTAAGTACAAGCTAATAAAATTTCAATAACAAAAAGTTGAAAAGTTAATATTTATCAATATTCTCTTGTCTATCAAGAATATTGATAAATAAATTGTGTATATCCTGACAAAATTTAGAATTTTCGATTAAATCGGGTAACACAAGTACATAATAAAATACTTTATTAAAATGTAAATTTATATCATAGGGTTCAAAATCAGAGGCACTATCGAATTCAAATAAAGTAGCTATTCCATTTAACTTTGTGCTTTTTGCTTCAATTAAAAAACAACCTTCTCCGTTTAAGTTGAGATTATAACCATAATTAAGATGATAATCTCGCATTTCATCATTTTTATAACAAAATAAAAATTTTTCATCTCGAAAAGCACTTTGTTCATATTTATAATGAATAGATGATAATTTTTTTATCCATGAAAAAAATACATCATCTATCGATTTATTAGTATAAAATCCATACATAATACCCGTCAATTCAGTCATATTTTTATTTCCCAAATTACTTACAATTAGAAGGTCCATGTTTAATATCACCACGAAGTTTATTATTTCCACTTCTAAGTGAAATATTTTCTTCTACATACAGTCTTAAAAACCCATTTTGACGATCTACCCTTTTAACCTTAGCATTATCAATTTCAAATGAGATAAAGTGGGTACTTTTTTCTTTAGTTAATCCCATTTTACCCCTTAAACCTGATGCATTTAATTCATCAGGAGATAATGTAGTAACATATACGGCTTCTGATTTGCCTTGAATGGAACCTTTTCCCCTCGTTCCAGGATTTCTTGTTTTAATTACACCTGAGCCCATAATTGCGTTATATCCATTTTTACTTGTGTAATGATAAACACGAGTAATTTTTAATCCTAAGGGATCTAACCATTCGAGGGCATTATACGCATACTGATACAGATTAAACCCACCCAACAACCCAATCGGGTCCGGCTGCGTGAATCTGCCTATATCAGGGTCATAGTACCTGAAAGTATTGTAATGTAAGCCCGTTTCTCTGTCTAAATACTGGCCCTGATACCTTAAGTTCTGTTGTATCTGGCTGTGTTCGATTTCCTGTATCGGTTTGCCCCACAGCTGATAACTGCATGCCCATACAATGTGACCGTCTTCATCAGTAAGTTCTTCCGGGGCACCGTTGACATCGGTGTGGTAGTACAGCACTTTCTGTTCCGTACCGGTGGTGGTCTCTACTCT
>NZ_JBNPBA010000026.1:0-2244 GCF_050310315.1 Snodgrassella sp. CS2
TATATATTTCAGCCCATTGTAATTGTCTTTATAAGGTTTTTGTACTTCAATATTGAGCGAAAAGTCATTATTTATATGCCAAAAAACTGCATTGGCTTTTGATATGCCTAATTCGATGCATTTTTCATAAATTCTTTTTTTCTCATTTTTATTCACTTTTATGCTATCAATAATGTATTCAATTTTCTGAGAAGAACTAAATCTTTCTAATACAAATAATTTTTCTGTAATATAAGCGATTTCTCCAATATCTGCACAAAATAAACATCTTGGTTTTGGGTTTAATACATCCTTTTGTATACCCTCAAACTGTTGAAAATATTGTTGATATTTTTCTTCCTCTAAAAAGTTATTGCCTATCCATAATTGAATGGTGACTTTATTTACATCAATTTTATTCATATTTAATTACTCCTTAGAGTTAACATCCAGATTTGAATCTCATATGCTTTTTATGC
This sequence comes from Snodgrassella sp. CS2, assembly GCF_050310315.1. NCBI lineage: Bacteria > Pseudomonadati > Pseudomonadota > Betaproteobacteria > Neisseriales > Neisseriaceae > Snodgrassella > Snodgrassella sp. CS2. Next base: position 459 of record NZ_JBNPBA010000026.1, read on the forward strand.
ATTCTATCAATTATACTGTTTGCTTGATTTTTCGATTTAGCTCCATTCAATTTTTTTATTAGCTCATCATGAAAATATGAACCAGCCTTAGTACCATGATGATCTCCTTGAATTAGTGCTCCAGTTTTTTTATTTGTAACATCAACAAAATAAATATCTTTAGTAGGAACCGTCATTGCCTTTAATTCCTGAGCAGTAAACCCTAATGATTTAGCTTTTGCTGCTAGGCTAACAGGGAACATTTCATGTTTGCCTCCACCATTGCGTAAAGCTGTTTCAACTGCTTTTTTATTAGCCCTGATTTCATCGAGTGAGGCATTATTAAACCAGTCATCAAAGCCTCCTCTCTTCCAAGGAGCCCAACCCCAAGGATCAATCCAAGTCAACCCATTAGGCGCATACTGATACAAATTAAACCCACCCAACAACCCAATCGGGTCTGGCTGCGTGAATCTACCTATATCCGGGTCATAATACCTGAAAGTATTGTAATGTAAGCCCGTTTCTCTGTCTAAATACTGCCCATGATACCTTAGGTTCTTTTATATCTTAGGATGTAAAATCTTTTGTAAAAGCCAAGTCTGCCTTAAAGTTTAAAAATATACTTTTTATTCTCAAACTAATTTTTTATTATCTCTTTGTTCAATTTATCAATAGCATTTTGAATAATTTTAATATAATCTTTTTTGTTTACTTTTATTCTAATTAATTTAGAACTACCCCATTTTTTTACTACCAAATACTCTACTTCATCTATGGAGCAAAAAATACCAAAATCTCCATAATATGAATAACTTAAACTTTATAACAATTTTTTCAAAACGATTCCCTTATCTATCTAATTTAAAACAAAATGTACCATTGCTATAATATTTAATAGTTTTTTTGCATGTTTTCCCCTATTATAATATTTTAAAAGTTAATCTTTAATTTTTTATACTATTTTTATACAAATAAATTCAATATTAATATTTAACTTTATATTTACCAATCACATCAAAAATATGGTCATATGTACTAAGTATTACACGTTTTTTGCCTTTTGAATGAACTTCATCAACAAGGTCAAAACTAGATTTTGAATATTTTTCATTAGGATATTCATCTATCCTATATATAAATAAACTATCTATATCACTAAAAATAAATGTTACTTTAACATCAGGGCAATTTAAAACCTCTGGAATACAACCAGATAATGATAAAAAAGTACAAATAGTTAAAGTAAAAGGTACACATTTTAATTTAACATCAGATAATATTAATGCATTACGTGTATAAATAATACCGTATTTTGTTTGTATTTCCTTTGTGTTCATTCTTATTTACACCTTACCAAAATTGATTTTCCAGCATTTTTTGTTGAAAACCGTCGTGCTAATGCACTTGAAGACAACTCTTCTTTAGTAGCCCACCTAGTTGGAATTCTAGTTACTCCAGCTTTCTTAGCAGCATAAAGGCGCCTATTATCCAAACTAAACACAGAATCTTTATGTGCGCCTTGAGATAATAACTTTTCTTGTATATTAACTGGTAAATCACGCATTTTTACTCTTTGAATTGGTTCTAAATTATTTACATAAGATGCATCATTTTTAAGTCTATGTATAAGCTAATTCACACTTCTATTATCACTAAAATTGGAACTTATATCATCTTGAGAAAACAAAATTGTCTTAGGATTTATAAAATTTAAACCCCAAGGATCAATCCAAGTCAACCCATTAGGCGCATACTGATACAAATTAAACCCACCCAACAGCCCAATCGGGTCCGGCTGCGTGAA
>NZ_JBNPBA010000027.1:0-2101 GCF_050310315.1 Snodgrassella sp. CS2
ATTGGCCATGATGACTTCGGCTCGTCGGCCGGCTACTTCGATGTAGCCGTTGAGCCGGCTGGGATTGCTGCTGTTGATTTGGTTGACGATGATGCCGGCTTCGCCTTTGGCCAGCCATGGGTTGCCTTGTATCCAGCCAGCCTGTTTGGTCTGGGTGCTTTTACGGCTGTTGTTGAGGATGGCTCCTTGTTTGTTGACGTCTAATTGGCGGTACTGGTTGATGGATACGCCGCCTTTGCTCGGGGTCTGGATGTTGATTTGTGGGATGCCGTTGGCGGTTTGGAGGATGGTGGGTTGCTGGTTTTTGGGGGCTGACGGGTCGGCATGGATGTCTGCTGCTATGGCAGAGTGATTAATGAGTACGCATAAACCTAATCCGAGTAGGATGGAGCTGGTTAATACGGGTAGTCTAGCCAGTAGGCTGCTGAAGATGGTGCCGCCGCTTTGATTACGGTCTGCGGTGCTTTTGCCTTCACGGATGGTGTTTTCGGCTACGGCAACCAGGATTCCTCTTTTTTTATTAAATATGACTTTGTATCTGTTTTTATTCATGATTTTTCCTGTTATTCGGCCGTACAGCCTGGGCTAACGGCGTTCTGATATGTGTGGTTTGATTGTGTTATATGGAATAGTTGAGGCTGAAGCCAACGGTGGTATTGGCGGTACGGAAGTACTGGGGTTTATATATTGGTTTGCCGGCAAAGATGTCGTAATACCACTGGCCGCCGGCTTTCATCTGGCCTTTGAAGCCGATAACGGCACCAGCTAGTGTTTTACCCAGCTGCATTTCGGTGGCGGGACCGGCAACGTGGCCGACATCCAGCCCCAGATATACCTGATGGGTACCTAGATATTGCCAGCTGAGGCTGTTGTTCCAGTACCAGCCTCGTTCTCCCATGAGGGTGACTTCGCCGTCAAATCCGCGCACGGTATAACGGCCACCGATGGAGAGCTGGTCTTGGGTAATTAAGGGGGTTTTGTTCCACTGGCTGTGAAGGGAGCTGTCGAAGCTGAGGCGTTGTCTGCCTAAGTTGAATGGCTGCGTGTAGCCGATGTCGGCTGTGATGATTTTCATGCGCGATGTGCCTTCGCCAAATTCTTCTTCGGGTGCTCGCAGGCTGTGATCGGCTCCGGTACCACGGCGGTAACCTATTCCGATGTTGACGGTGCCATTACCTATGTATTCTTGATGATTTAGGTTGACTGCCCAGCCGGCAGTATGCCGTTGCTGTACTTCGATTTCGGCATCGTTTACGTAATTATGGGATTGCCGACGCCATAATTTGGCGGTGATGTCGGTTTTGCGGTGGCTGTCACGATACAGCAGCCGCGTTAGTCCGATGTCGCTGTTGTCGCTTTTGCCGTTGTAGTCGTAGTTTTCGTTGTATCCGGCTACGGCCTGATGATAACGGTAATGGTTGCGGTTATATGCTATCAGCCAGTTGCCAAATGGTATTGAGTAATGCAGTGCATAGCCACGGGTGCCGCTGCCGGTGCGGTTGCCATCGCTGTCCATTTGACTGTCTTTGCTGCCTAAATCATGGTTGTAGTTGATATAAAATAAATCACTTAGTCCTAAGGGATTGTCTGCTGATAATGTGACGCCTCCCTGATAACGCCCTGTGGAATGGCTGCCGGAATCGTCTGCGTTAAAACTTATACGAAAGGGAATGGTTCGTTGTGACCAGCTGATGACGATGTCGCTTTCGTTCGGTGCTTCAGCCGGTACTATCTGGATATCAGCTTCGGCGGTGGGAACGCGACGCAGGTTTTCCAGTCCCTGCTCTAGCTGCCGCAGATTCAGGATATCTCCGGCTCTGGCTGGAAATTCGTTCTGGATGCGGCGAATACGCTCTACATGGGTGGTTGCTGCATTGTCTAAATTGTAACGGATGGTATGGATTCGCCCCGGAATGACGCTGAGCTGTAAGGTGCCGCTGGTAAGATCCTGTGGTGTGGCTAAAATACGGGTGGTGGTGTAGCCACGTTCGATGACGGCATTCTGTGCCAAGGTCATGATCTGGTTGATGGCTTTGCTGCCTAGGCACATGCCTGCGGTAAACTGACTCTGGCGCTGCGCTTTTTTTAGGGCAAACTGGAA
>NZ_JBNPBA010000028.1:0-2019 GCF_050310315.1 Snodgrassella sp. CS2
TTAAGTAAAACAAGGTTAGTGATTCTGACAGTCGTTAGTCTGTTATTAGAAGGGTGTAGTATATCGGACTGGTATAATGGCTATTATGTTGAAAGATCATCAAGTAGTAGTTTTGATAAAAAAAGTGATGCTTATTATAATGCTGAATCGCCCCAAATGAAGGAGCTGAGAAGTAAAAATGATGCTTATTGCACAGAACTGTCGGAAAAGCCGGAAAATCGAGTAGCAAGAATAGGATTTCCAAATGGTGTATGGAATCAACCCATGTACGAGCAATGTATGGAAAAAAGAGGAACACCAACCTATGGAGCTTACGTTTCAGAGCAGGTGAAGAAAAGAGATGCTGAGCGCAGGGCAAGGGGTGAAATATTTTCTCCAAATATGTAATAACTGATTGTTTTATTGGCAACTAAATCAGAAGGCACTAGTATATCAAAATGATAGCAAATATACTGGTGCCTTTATTGTATTAGTACAAATGACAATTGTCATAATTCTTAACAATAATATGCAGACCAGCTAGTAATAAATGATTACGAAGGAAGTAAAGCATATTCAGCAGTGCATTACACCGATTTTGTGGGTAGAAGTCCGCTAATATTGTTTCGTAGTCAGTATACAATAGGAGGTAATCCACCTACAGGTGGTGTAGAAGATAAACCGTTTATGTATTCGCACAGTAGTTATTTTAGAGAAGTGCCGAAAAAAATATTGTTGGACGAAAAAGGTAGGAATATAGATGCAGACGGAAATCTGACAGGCAATAAACAAAATGATAATCCGTATTTAGATGAATTTAATAAAAAATGGATAAATGGTTCAAATCACAATATAAATACCAATAATCCATCTATACCAGTTTTAGTTAAGCCTAAGTGATCAACGAAAGGAGCAAAGTGTAATGAGATATTATAAAAATATAATAACAATAAGTATTTTTTCTTTGTGTTTAACTGGGTGTTATGAATGGGGTGTACGTTTTTGGAATGGAGACACACAAAGGCTATCTCCATCTGAAAAAAAAGCTAGTGAAGAGTGCTTCCAAGAGCTTGAATCCATTCCTGAACCTAAAGCATATATAGGTTCGAAAGAAATGCAGGATTGGTTAATCAAGGTATATATACCTGCTAAAAATGCTTGTATGAAAAGAAAAGGATTTTAATTTTTAAAAAATTTATAAACTATGAAAAAGTATAAAATGAATGCATTTTCAAATCATAGATATAATTCATTTATTTTGTTATATCGAGGTAGTTTATTTACATCAAATATTCAGAAATAGCTTAAATAGTAACTAATTAGCGGGCGCCAGTTTATCAAAGTGATAGCATATATACTGGTGCTTTTTATTGTATTAGTACAAAAAAGAATTGTCATATATTCTTAACAACAATATGCAGACCAGCAAGTAATAAATGATTACGAAGGAAGTAAAGCATATTCAGCAGTGCATTACACCGATTTTGTGGGTAGAAGTCCGCTGATATTGTTTCGTAGTCAGTATACGATAGGAGGTAATCCACCTACTGGTGGTGTAAAGATAAACCGTTTATGTATTCCCACAATAGTTATTATAGAGAAAAACCAAAAGATATTTTGGTAGATGAAAAAAAAGAAATATTGATGTAAATGGGAATCTAACTGGAAATATAATTAACGATAAACCTTATCGTGAAGAGTTTGAAAAAGCTTGGGAAAATAAAATAAATCATAATATAAACAAATATAATCCATCTTCACCTTTTTTAGTGAAACCTTCAAAAGCAATGAACGGAGTAAAGTAAATTGAAACTTAATCAAAACTTTATATTGATGGCTATTTTCTGTTTATGCATATCCGGATGTTATGAAGCAGGGGTGCGGTTTTGGAATGGTGGACCTTATATATCTAAAGCCGAACATAAAGCTCATAAAGAATGTTTTGAGGAATTGCGTACACTATCACGCCCAAAAAATGAATATGTAGGTTCGAAAGAAATGCAAGATTGGTTAGGTGAAATATATGGTCCTGCTGAAAGA
>NZ_JBNPBA010000029.1:0-1610 GCF_050310315.1 Snodgrassella sp. CS2
TAGATTCCTGGATTTGAAATCATTATTACTGATTTGCCATCCATTATCTGGCGGTAATCATAAATCTCAGTGGCCGTACCCTCAAACGGTGCCCCTTGATTTTTTTCTTTGGTTATTTTGCTTGCATCTCCGGCAACCATGGCATCCTTAGCATTATTAATATCTTTACACTCGTACTGAGATGCTTCACCGTTGCAGGTAACTCTATATACTTGTCCGGCTGTGATGTGGCGAGCAGCATTTTTGGTGTAATCCGCATGCTGGGCAACGGTTTCTAATGCTCCGATACCGATGTTACCTGCCCATATCAGACCAAGAGCGGTATCTAGATAGGCAACGTTCTGTTCTATTTTACGCCCTTCCTGTTCTAACTGGATGCTCTTTTCGGTTCGTAAGCCTTCGTGTTGCAGCCGCTCCAGTTGCGCTTCTTCATATTTTTTGCGCGCCATTTGCAGTAGCTCTTTTTTCAAATCCTGCCGATTTTGGTCAAACTCCTGTGTGACTTCACGCTGTGTATCCAGCTCTTTCTGAACTTTGTCTTTGTCAAAGTTGTTGCTCAGGTAGCCGGCTTTATCCGCATAGTTGTCGTGCCATGCAGAGATTTAGAAAGCAATTAAAGATATCTGTATCATACTAAGATCTTTTTAATGTTAAACTTTTCATAACGTTTATGATTTTTAGAATAAATTGCTAAAGTCAACTTTTTTTAATTGAAGCTCATAAAGCAATTTATTTATAAACTCTTTGCTTGCTACAACTATTTTGTATAGTTCAATATCTGAATAGACTTTTTCCATCCATATACTACCAAACTGCCAATAGCCTGTAATTTCCTTCTTAAAGAATAAGATTGGCCCTTCTTCATAATCCATAGAGTAATATTCAAAATCACCCTGTTGATCACAAATCCAATCATTCAATTTCTTTGCCAATTCAAGTAGTAATATCCCATTCTCATCAAAAACTGGGATATTATCTATTAAAATAAATAAATTACCTTCAATTTTAGAAAAAAGCTGAGGATTTGATGAAACTTCACCGATAAATAAATCGGTATAATCAATATTTATTGAGAATTTACTGGGAATGCGTTCCATATTTTTCCATCATTTCCTATTATTATTCGGATACTTGTTTGACCTTTTGTACCAATTGGTTTATTCATATCAACTACAACTCTGAAAGAACCATCGACATTATTAGGTATAAATTTAGCATTAGGAGAGTTTAATGCCTCTTTAACTAAGTTTTGAATATCAGACACATTATTTGTATTAAATTGAGCACTTCTATTAGCTATAGTGCCAACCATATGCTTATCTTTTGGTGTCCATGTAGTTACATTATTTTTTGCTGCATCAAATGCAGTTTTAGAAGCATTATCTAAAGCCCCCCAATTATTATTTGGAATAATGGCCTCTTGCTTACCAGTAGTCGCCGTCGTTCCCTTTCCAGCATTCCCACCCACTCCTTTTCTAATTTTATCTTCCTTTATTAGATTAGCCACATTTTCAGTTTGCTTAACCATTTCTGCTACATTTCCTGCTTCTTTCGCTTTTTCATAGGCTTTTTGTGCAGTATGCATTTTTTTAGCTGCATCACCAACAAGT
>NZ_JBNPBA010000002.1:0-322134 GCF_050310315.1 Snodgrassella sp. CS2
ATGCTGATAGTGCAGGGAGAGGCAGGTGCTGCGGTCGTTGTCGGTGATTTCGATGATGCGGCTGTGGCTGTCGCGGTGAAGAAGGAGGCGGTTGTCGTTGCGATCTTGAAGTGCGGTGAGGTAGAGGCGGTGGGGTTGGTTGGGGTCGGGCTCGAAGAGGCGGTAGAGGCCGTCGTCGTCTTCGATAACCCAGCGGTTGTGCTGGCCACGGCGGATGGTGAGGTTTTCGTTGATGCCGCGCATGCCTTCGCCGGGTTGCAGGGGGTCGATTTCGAGACGGCGCCCTTGTTCGTTGATATAGACGGCGGCACAGGAGCCATCGGGCTGGGGGGAGATTTCGATTTCGACTTCGAAGCTGACGCTCCATCCGGCGCCGAACATGTTGTGGGAGCGGGTGTCGACGCTGCTGTAGAAGCGTTGCCATTGGAGGGGCAGATGGGCGGGAAGGGTGAAGTCGAGCTCTTCGGTGTCGAAGAGGAGTTTGGCGCCGGTGGGAAGGTGGACGGGGTGGCCGATCCTTGTGGCTGCCGTAATTTTAGAAGATAGATAGCCGACGGCAACCGAGGTAGTGGCAAAGCAAACAAATTTGTTACAAATTTTTTTAGGGTTGAGGAATATCGTAAAAAGGCTAGCCGCTAGGGCAACGGGATGTTTGCCGCTTCTGATTTCACGCACGACAATGGGTTCGCCACCGATGCGAACGTTGTTGGATACTTTGACGCCGCCGGCATGGTCGTCGGTGACTTTGGCTTCGCAGGTACTGCGGTCGTTGCTGCGTACGGCCGGCTGGCTGTTGATGTAGACTTTGCTGGAGCCTTCGGCTAGATATTCAGGGCTGGAAACAGGAGATGGATGCTTGGCGCAGGTGATTTTGTCGTCATCTCTGGGTACTGTTCTGGGATCCGGCGAGGCTACAGTAGGCCTGTATAGTTGCATGGGAAGGTTTTCAGCAAACTCTACAAAGTCATTTAGTGCATTTGAAGCAATATCGATAAAGCTTTCGGGCTGCTGTGGTTCTTCGCTGCTGTCACTTAGTTCAATGCTTTGATCTACGGTACCTGCGGCGCGGGCGGAAGCTTTGCTGTTGGTGCGGGTATTGGGAGAACCAGAAATAATGACGCCATCTTCAGCCATGGGAAATAAATTACTGACCTCTTCAGATAAGTCTGATATGACGTCATTAAGTCCAGAAGCTGCGACAGCGACACCAACAAGTGTAGACACTATAAAACCACCGGGGATAAGGCCTATTGCTCCATAGCACGCAAGTTCTACTGCTGCGCCGGCTATGTCAGCCCATATTGAAGTATGTAAAAGGATGTCTCCCTCTCGGGCGGCCCAGTAGGTATCTGCCATGTGTGAACCCCTTTAAAATCTTTTAATTCATTGTTTGATAGTGCTAATTTTCTAGATTTTTAGCGATATTATCTAAGTATGAGTTTGTGGTTATCTTCTTAGTTTGGGTTGAATCATGTAATTTAATGTTAGTTTTGTTTAAGTTATATGATTTTTATGTGAATTATGTCATTAATTTGATTGTTATGCACTTAATAATTTGAATTGAGTAGATTTTGATTGGTATGGATATTGGTAATAGGTTGTGGGAAAGCTGGGGAGATATTCTTGAAAGTATCGGTTTTGAGAGTTGGGTTTTGGCTGGCTAAACAGGGGTAAGTTGATAGATGTATGTAAATGTTAGCATTGTTAAATTTAGACTTTTTTGTGTTTTTTTGTTTTAAATTGGTATTAAAGTTCAATTTTTTTCTGTTTTTGCTTGTTTCGTGTCAATAAATCCGTTTGGCTTAGATGTTTTAATCCGGTGTTTTGTGGGCTGCTGGGAAGGCGCAAGGCGAACTGGGTATTTGCGACTGATTATGGGTAGCTGATTGGATTACTGTTGATTGGGATGGTGAGAACGGATGGGTGTTAAGGTTCCAGAGCTGGTGTGTCCGGCTGGTAATCTGCCGGCGTTGAAGATGGCGATAGATCATGGCGCGGATACGGTCTATATGGGGCTGAAGGATGCAACCAATGCGCGAAATTTTGCTGGTCTAAATTTTGACTCTAAGTCTGCGGTAGAGGGAATTACATATGCGCACCGGCGTGGGCGTAAGGTGTTGATGGCGATAAATACCTATGCACAGGCAGGAGAAGTAAGAAAATGGCAGCAGGCGGTGGATACGGCTGCCGAAATTGGCGTGGATGCGGTGATTCTGGCGGACTTTGGATTGCTGAATTATGCACACAAGACGCATCCACAACTGGCGCTGCATATGTCTGTGCAGGGTTCGGCAACTAATTATGAAGCAATTAATCTGGCCCAAGAGCTGTTTGGTATCCGGCGGGTAGTGTTGCCGAGAGTGCTGACACTGCCGCAGGTGGAGCAAGTGATTAAGCATACTTCAGTAGAAATTGAGGTATTTGGCTTTGGCAGTTTATGTGTGATGGTGGAGGGGCGCTGCTTACTGTCTAGTTATGTGACGGGTGAATCTCCAAATACGTTTGGGGTGTGCTCACCGGCAAAATATGTGCGCTGGGAGCAGCAGGCAGCAAGAATGAACGCACGCTTAAATAATATTCTAATTGATCAGTATGCAGCAGACGAGCCAGCTGGTTATCCGACTTTGTGCAAAGGGCGTTTTCAGGTAAATGATGAAACTTATTATGCATTGGAAGAGCCGACAAGCCTGAATGTGCTGGAGATTTTACCGCAGTTGTTGGCCATGGGTGTGGCGGCGATTAAGGTGGAGGGACGGCAGCGCAGTCCGGCATATACGGCGCAGGTAACGAAGGTATTGCGGCAGGCGCTTGATTTGGCGGTACAGTGTCCTGAATCGTTTACGGTGCAGCCGCAGTGGCAGCAGGCGTTGGCTAAGGTTTCTGAAGGACAGCAGGTGACGCTTGGAGCGTATAACCGGCCGTGGAAGTAATGAAGGGGTGTGAGTGATGCAACGGGATAAGCTGGCTTTGTCTCTAGGGCCGATTTTGTTTTTTTGGCACAAGCAGCAGATTGTGGAATTTTATCAGCAGCTGATTGGTGAACCGCTAGCCACGGTTTATATGGGTGAAACGGTATGCTCGCGCCGGCAGGAGTTGAAAGTAGCAGACTGGATTGATTTGGCGCGCGATGTGGCGGCTGGTGGCTGTGAAGTGGTGCTGTCTTCACAGGTGCTTTTGGAAAGTGAGTCTGATTTAAAACGTTTGCGTAAGTTGGTGGAGCAGGAAGATTTCTGTGTAGAGGCAAATGACCTTGCTGCTGTACGGTTGTTGCATGCTAAAGGAATTCCTTTTGTCGCCGGACAGGCATTGAATATTTATAACGAGCAAACGCTGGCGTTGATGCAGTCGCTTGGCGCTAAACGCTGGGTGGCTTCAATTGAGCTGTCAGCCGGTCGGCTGGAGCAGATGATTGCGGCGGTACCGGATGTAAACTGTGAGGTGTTTGGCTGGGGGAGAATGCCGCTGGCCTATTCTTCTCGCTGTTTTACGGCGCGCCATTACAATCTGAAAAAGGACAGTTGTGAATTTAAATGCTTGGAGCATGCAGACGGTTTACCATTGCTCACGCGTGAGCAGCAGGCTTTTTTGACGATTAATGGTATACAGACGATGTCTGCTGGTTGTCATTCTTTACTGGCACAATATCAGCAATTGCAGGCAATCGGGGTAAACCGTTTTAGGCTTTCTCCACAAGCACAACATATGGTGGATACGATACGGCTACATCAGCAGGTGTTAGCCGGTGCGCTGGAGCCAGAAACGGCTTTGTCTGAGCTCAAAGGGTATGCCGGTGGTGCACTGGTAAATGGCTACTGGCAGGGTAAGGCTGGAATGAATCAATGTAAAGAGGTGATGTATGCAAATACCTGACAGGGTAATGCCGGGATTGCTGAAAAATGTGGTGGAAAGGTTGCCGTCTAAACCGCCGGCATGGTTGCTGGTACAGACGTTGAATCAGCTGCTAAAAAGAGAAATTTTGCTGGCTGATATGTCATTGCTAGCCGGACGTTTATTTCGGGTTGACGTGGCTGACTTAGGATTAAATCTATTTTTCAGTGCTTCGGAGCAGCGGTTTATGGTCTCGGATGTTAGTACTGACGTGGATTTGTGTCTGAGCGCAAATACTGCTGATTTTATGAAGATGTTGTTACGGCAGGAAGACCCGGATACGCTGTTTTTTAATCGCCGGTTAAAAATTGAGGGTGACACGGAGCTTGGGCTGATTGTTAAGAATTTGCTTGATAGTATAGATTGGTCGACTATTCCGATGATGAAATCATTGGTAAAGCAATGAGTTTGTTTTATTGATGTAATGAAGATAATTCTGTGGCCGGTATCATGTCGATACCGGCTTTGTGGTTTTAAAGCAGATGGTTAGTTCGCCGGACGACGGCAGGCTATCATGTAGTTGACGTCTAGGTTTTCGGTAAGATGGTAGTGTTTGGTTAGCGGATTATATGTGAAACCGCTACTGCCCAGCCATTCGAGACCAGCCTGCCGGCACAGACGCGCCAGCTCGGCCGGTGTGATGAATTTGTGGTGATTATGGGTGCCGCGGGGCATCAGTTGTAAAATGTATTCGGCGGCAATGATGGCTTGCAAATAGGATTTTGTGTTGCGATTGATGGTGGAGAAACAAACAACTCCGCCGGGTTCCGTCAGTTCAGCACAAGCTCTGACTACGCTGCCAGGATCAGGAACGTGTTCCAGCATTTCCATACAGGTAACGGCACCAAAGCTGGCCGGCATTTCTGCGGCTAAATCTTCTACACTGACTTTACGGTAGCTTACATTGCTGATTTGCTCCTGCATGGCGTGCAACTGGGCTATTTTGAGCGATTTTCCGGCTAAATCGATGCCAGTCACGCTGCTGGCGCCTGCTTTGGCCATAGCTTCGCTTAGAATACCGCCTCCACAGCCTACATCCAGAATTTTTTTGCCGGCCAGTCGAGCATAGCGGTCGATAAATTCGAGACGTAATGGATTAATGTCGTGCAATGGTTTGAATTCACTGTTTTTATCCCACCATTTGTGCGCGAGCTGGCTGAATTTGTCAATTTCGCTAGCATCAACGTTGGCCGGGGCCTCCGGTAGATGAGTATGTTCCTGAGTTGGGGTATTCATGATTATTTTTCCTTGGTTGCGGTGGTTTTAGCCCACAAGGCAATGATATTGTTTTTTTCACGCGGGCGTGCTCCCGACCAGATTTCGTGCCATGGTTGCGGAGGTTCGGCTTTGGGGTCGCGGGTCACTAAACGGTATTCACACTCAGGATTGTCTGCCTGCAAAGGTATCCAGCTATATTGCTGCCAGGCAATGCGGGTACTGAAATTGTCGTGATTGATACTGATGCAGGCATGCCGATCGCTGAATGCCTGTAACTGCTGTTTGCTCAGGCTGTTTTCCATTTGCTGAACCACTGGCCGTGCCGATTTGGCCGCATCCAGCCAAGGCAAAAACAGGGTCAATAGCAGTGACCATACTAATAAAACTCCGGCTGCCCAGTTGGTTACTGCTTGTCGGCCTCGAATATGCTGGCGGGTAATGGCCCATAGCCATAGTGGAGTCAACACGCAAGCGACAATCAAGGGAAAGTAATTGACATCGTAGCGGTAATAGGGGCTGAAATAAACGGCACGTGCAGCTAGTTTGGCCGGCCAGCCATAATTCATGGCGATGAAGCCAAGCCAGAGGAAAAGTGCCAGAAAGCCAAAAGCCATGATGCCAAACCAGTTGAGGAAGGCGATGGCTCCGCGACGCAATGCATCCAGCTGGGCGGCTCCGAGTAAGGCCATAGGTGGCAGCACGATTACCAATAAATCCTGATATTGCAGCGGCAGCAAGGCAAAAACTGGTAGGCATAGACTTAGCCATACGATAGCAAGCACGCCCCAGCGCTGTTTTTTTAACTTGCCGCGCGTAGCAGTCCAGATGGCCAGAGGCCATGCAGGAAAGGCAAACCAAAGCAAATTTTTTAAATAGTATCCAAGCGAGAAGTGTACTTCTTGATGTTGAAAACCACCAAAAGGGGCGAGAGCATGATACTGCCACCACAGATTAAAAATATTGGCAGCGGTCTGATGCAGAGCAAGTGGCCAAACTATCATTAGAGGTAGGGCACAGAGCAGGGATATCAGTAAAACTAGATAATAGCGACGGCGACGCCACTGAGGGTAAAAAAGCAAGCTGAACGCTACCAGCATCAGCAGTAATGGCCACAATAGGCTGCCGGTCAGAGACAGTACAGCCCAGCCACCGCCCAGCATCATGCAGGCCATCATGATGCGACGATCTGACAGGGAAAAACCATACCAGCACATGGCAGAACCAAGAAATAGGATAATGCTGTCGTTGATAAAATGAGCTGGTATTAGAATGCCGGTACAGCCGAGTAATATGAGAATGGTGATGCGTCCGTAGCCACGGCCAAGAAACTGGCGTCCGGAGCCGCCGATGCAGGCAAACGTACAAACAATCAAAATGACATTGGTTAGACGCGTGGCTTCAAAGGCGTCCATTTGGTTGGGGCTAAATAAATGTTGGCATAGGGCAGACAACCAAATGTAGAGTGGGGAGGCTTCCCAGTTTATTTCGCCAAAAATAGTGGGAACTGCCCAGTGTGCTTTGTGCCACTGGCTGGCGGTGGTGAACAGATAAGGTTCACCTGGTGTCCATAAATCATGATGCAATACCCCCGGCCACAGCCACACGAATACCAGTAACAACCAAAGCCATGAACGCTTTTTATTCATGCTTTGTGAGCTGGGTTTGCTGGGTGTATAGGTGAGCATAGGTGATTAACAGCTGTTTAGGGTGTGATATAGGCTTTATGTTAGCGGAAAATGCAGTAGGCAGCCAGATGAGGCTGCCTGTGGCTACGATGATTAGGGCGAAAATTAATCCTAATCAAGGTGTTTGCTTAGATTCACCTGTGTCAGTGGTACTTTGCGGGTACGGTAGCGAAGTTTGTGATACAGGTAAAAGGCAGCAAATACTGGGAGACCCATATAGGTAATAGCAAAACGCTGCCATTTGAAATCACCATGTAGTAATAATTGGCTGTCTTGTCCGATAATCACCAGAATACACAGTAATAGCGCCAGAATGGGGCCAAATGGAAACCATTTAGCGCGATAAACCAGTGAATTGATGTCGTTACCCTGCTGCACAAAGGCGCGGCGGAAACGGTAGTGACTGATGGCTATGCCTAGCCAGGCAATAAAACCAGTTAGACCGGAAGCGGCTACGATGTACTCGTAGGCACCTTCGTCCACACTTTCCAGCAAAAAAATTGCCAATACGACAATGGCTGTAGCCAGTAAAGCCAATACGGGCACGCCGCGCTGGTTGACTGCTGAAAAGCGCCGGTGTGCCATGCCGTCTTTACCCATAGCGTACAGCATACGGGTAGAAGCATACAGGCCAGAATTACCGGCAGACAGGATGGAAGTGAGAATAACGGTATTCATCACGGCAGCGGCAAAAGCCAGCCCAGCGCGCTCAAACACAAGTGTAAACGGTGATTTGGCAACCTGATCCACGTCAGCACCGAGTAAGGCATCACTGTTATAAGGAATCAGCAGGCCAATTACTAACATGGCTAGAATATAGAAAATCAAAATACGCCAAAACACTTGTTTGATGGCTTTGGGAATGCTTTCCTGCGGGTTTTCTGATTCGCCGGCGGTAATGCCGATGAGCTCGGTGCCCTGAAATGAAAATCCGGCAATCAAAAATACGCCGAGTACGGTAAAGAAACCACCCGACCAGCCATGTCCGAGTATCGGTGCGTCGCCAATGGTGAAGTTGCTCAGGCCGACATATTGACCGCCAAGAATACCGAAGATGGTCAGCACGCCAACGCCGAGAAACACGATTACTGTGACTACTTTAATCAGAGCAAACCAGTATTCAGATTCACCATAGGCGCGTACAGACAGTATATTGAGCAGAAACACCAGAGCAAAGAACAGCAAACTCCAGCTCCATGCCGGCATAAAGCGCAATGGTTCCCAATAGGTAATTACCAATGAGGCAATGGAGATGTCTGCAGCCACGGTAATCACCCAGTTAAACCAGTAATTCCAGCCCAGTGCAAAACCCAGCGACGGATCAACAAAGCGGGCTGCATAAGTGGAGAATGAACCGGAAGTAGGCAGGTAAGTGGCCATTTCGCCTAGTGAGGTCATGAGAAAATACACCATAATTCCGATGGCCATGTATGCCAGTAAGGCGCCACCAGGGCCGGCATCGTGAATCGCACTGCCACTGGCCATAAACAAGCCTGTACCAATACTGCCGCCAATGGCAATCATCGAGAGATGACGGGTTTTCAGATGGCGTTTAACTTGGTTGGAAGAGGAATTGGCGTCTGTCATTCTGATAATGTGTAATTATATGCGCCGGTATGTTGTAATTGAGCAGAACTGTACTACCTTGCGGCCAACTTCAGGCGCGCACCGGAGGTACGGTGTGACATACCGGAATGGATTGTCTATTTTAGGGTTTAATAGTGTATGCCGGATATTTTTATCCTTTTTGCATACTGGGTTTTGTTGCAAAAGTCTTTATTATAACAAATTGTATGCGTTACTGGCATGAGAATTCAGAGGTAACGCTCTCCATGATAATATTTACCATTATTCAGCATAATTATATTTTCGGGCCAGCGCAGTGCAGCCAGATGCATCTGGCTGTCTGCTACAGCAATGGCCTTTTTGCGTTCCCGCCAGCGTGCACCAATGGAAAAATCCACGCAAAATACCTGACGTTGCTGCCCCAGCCAATGTGTAGGAGGCTCCTGAAATAGTTCTTTGCGGTGTTCGGCTACGCCGGTGCCATACCAGCTGCGCCAATAATGGCCGATTATTACCGCCACAGGGTCGGTATACTGCTGCCACCACGGTTTACGTACCGTGAAGCGCCAGCGGCCGTTGATGTAAAAAGGCTGTTGTGTGATGGCCTGAATGCCGCTGGTGAGCGCACGTATTGGATTGTGACAGCTGCGTAGTAGATCATAATGGGCTGTACCTGCTTGAAACGTCATCGGATAGTGCTCATTTTCCAGGTCTTTATTTAATTGCCGCTGCTCCTGCTGGTATGGTTCAAACCATTGCGTATTTCGGAAATCATCTAAAAAGCGGTCTTCCCAGTAATGATATTGTTTTACCAGTGAAGTTTCACTGCATTCTAGTAATTTATCAATACTTTCCGGCAACCACGCAGCGTGAACGATGCGCAAATCGTCCCGTTGCAGAATTAATGGCCATTGTGCGATGGTTTCCTGTAATTGCCTGCGTTGAGCAGCGGGATAATGCTGCCATGGCGCGAACCGTGCTTCATCCTGTGGCCGGTTATCAAAATACCAGCCAGCTCCGTCTTTAGGATCGTTAATTAATAAGTTGAGTTCATGATTACCGATGATGGTAAATGCGTTTTCAGAGGCGGCGGCCTGTATCACCCAGTCAAGAACAGCAGGGCTGTTTGGCCCACGGTCGCACAAATCGCCAACAAACACGAGTTTACGTCCGTGTTGATGGCGACCGTAATCATCGTAGCCAAGAAAGTGTAATAACTGCTGTAAAGCTTCCCACTCGCCATGAACATCACCAATCACGTCCAGCGCGGTGTTGGGTAAGGGGCGGATAAAGGTACTTAAGTCAGAATACTTCATTTTAATGGCCTGTGTTAACAGACCTGACTGCTGTCTGTGCGAATATTTATTATTTTAAAAACAATATTTAATCAACTAAATCCAATTAACATAGCACAAAATATTCAAGTATGCCAATTCCCCGCTATAAATGTCCTTTTATGTATGATTAATGTCAGTAAAAGTGTATGGAAATGATTTGGCTATAAATATTCAATAATTAAGGAGCTGACTAAAAATTAGATATTTACCGTTAGATTATTTACTGAGCAGATATCCAGAAACGAAAACTTATCCGCTCGTATCGGCTGTTTGTTTTGTACTTAAAAAAACGAATAAATTCAATGTATTATTTTCAATAATAGCTACTTAGGTGTTCTTGATAACTCCATTAAACGTTTATATTTGTTTCCAATGCCATGAGTACCTTAAACTGACCATTGGCTGGGAGGTCTTTCGCTTACTCATTGCTATTACCAGTCTGCTATTTTCCGTTTGTGTCCCTGTTTGATGTTTAGAAACATTCTGGGCAATTCAGACAAAATATTTATTGTTAATAAAGTATTAAGGCATATCGTGCTCTAACATCTGGCAATAACGTATTTTGCAATATGCATATATTTATTAGTGTTTTCTGGAAATGAGCCGATGAAGATATGGGCATGTTTAACAGCAATTGTACGATAGTGTGTTGGCCGCTATTCGCATGTGGATAAGGTAACGGTTATTTGCGTTGGCATTTAATGTCTCTATATAACCCATTATCCGTGATGTGTTCGGATTGTCGTTATTATTGCTGAAATTAAAATATTAATTTCAATTGTTTATTTTGAGTAGTATTGGTTGTTAGTGTGATTGATTGCTTTTGCTGGTAAATGATTTTGCCAAGCTGCTTGATTTCAGCTAAAATCTGGCCTCTTTAGTATATTTGCACCTATAGCTCAGTTGGAAGAGTGTCGGTTTCCGAAGCCGGAGGTCACAGGTTCGATCCCTGTTGGGTGCACCAAGTTAGCATTTAAGGGTTTCAGGATGGCTGAAACCCTTAAATTTTGCTATCTGTACATTTGTTTAAAACAAAATTTCAAACAAAATATAAGTTTTAATCACGCAGTGTTTAGACAGTGCTACATGAAAAACTGTACTGTATTGTAATTAATGCGCTGGTAAGGGTTGTAAGGATTCAGGTTTGATTGTGGCTGTGTATCAGTAGGGAGCGGCCTACATAGCGTCTAGTTTGAATCATTCGTAATATTATGATTAAGGCTGAAGCGGAACGTGGCTATTTGTACTGTTGCTAGATTTTTTTCTAATCAGTTCTGAAATTTTTACTATCTGTAAGCAAAATTTGATCTTGATATTTTTTGCTAAATTGAGTGTACAACTGGTACCACCTATTATGATTATTACAGCGGTGGTTATTTTACATAAATCTTTCAAGGCAATTGCTGCTATCGATACGATACTTACGCTGGCTGGCGTGTTGTTAATAGATAGCAAGTTAAGGCAATAATAATCATTATGCTGTATAGATAATTGTTGCTCAATTAAAGCGTGCCTTTTTTGAAAGCCAATGATTTCGAGGCTACGAATCTGAAATTAGTAGGTGGGTATACTGCTGTCTACTTCTCGTGACCATGCATCGATGCCGCCCTTGAGATTATAAAGATTTTCGAAGCCGGTATCCTGTAAATACAATGCTACTTGCATGCTGCGCATGCCATGATGGCAGTAAATTACGATTGGTTTATCGTCCGGTAATTCGTTTTGGCGCAAGGGAATCATATTCATCGGAATATGGAGATACCCAGGAATAGCTGCATACTGGACTTCGTTGTCTTCGCGTACGTCAAGGAGGACAAAATCTTTTTTTTGCTGCTGCCATTGCTGCAATTGTGCTGCATTTATTGTCTGAATGGTCATATTAATAAATTGATTCTGTGTGATGTGTATGGATATTAATCTAATTTGATAATGTGGCTGTATGCCTGCTGGCATTTGCTTTGCTAGCCGGATCAAATGATACCTGTGTTTATCTGAATATGCCAATGCAGCACAACTGGCTGTAGCTCAGACTATTGGCTAGTTTGGTTGTAGAGGCAGTATCGAAGAGTTTGGATTTATGTGCAAACTCTGTCTCGCAGTATGCTGATTGGGCGCTTACTTAGGCTGCCATTTGCCATCATTGCCTTTATGATAAACCTTTTCGACAGCAGCCCATGCTACTCGGAACGCAATGGTTTCTGCATCGCTATTATCGCGGCGTTTTTTCGGATCCTGATATTCTGCTATGGCGTGATTAAATGCTTCTTTGAATATGTCTTGCGCATGTTCCGGTAAAGCGTTCCGGACTGATGCAGGTAGATCACTACGGTGCTGATAAGGCATGATATTGCTCCCGATTTTGTTTCTATAGCCTAGTAAATCGCAATAAGTGGCTTAATGCAATCAGTTTTTCTAATTATGTTTTTGTTTTAACTAGGTTTTAATTTTTTATTACTTAAAGAGCGAAGATGACGGACAGATGGATGGACTGTATGCGGCCGATACCAATAGGCAAGAGAAGTCAAACATGTTGTTTGGCGTATGTATGCATACTGATTGGACTGTTGATTTGCTGGCTGAAAGCTAAGTGCTAGATATGGCGTAGAAGTTAGTGTACTGCAATATTTGAATTTGAGAATGCACAGGCAGCACCGTTGCCGTAATGGCTACAAGTGCTGCTTTTTAAGAAAACGATAGAATCAGAATCTGAATTGATTGGGTGCCGGTGTTTCCAGACTGTGTAATGCAGGTGCTACGGTTTCGAACAGTACGGTTTCTTTAAGCTGATTATTCTGGCGCTCAAACAGTATGGCACGCATTACTGGCGCTTCACCAATAATGGCTACCATGCGGCCATCTTCAGCCAGTTGCTCAAGTAGGGTGGCTGGCAGGGTAGGCAGAGAACCGCCTACGTAAATGGCACTGAATGGAGCGCCAGGTAGCTTATCTGCTAATCCGTCGCAGGTTTTGTAGCTGATATTGGTGTAGTCAAGGTCGCTGAGAACGAACTGAGCACGCTGCTGTTGTTCGGCATCTATATCTACAGAGATGACTTTGCCGGCCATTTTTGCCAGTATGGCCGTGGCGTAGCCAGAACCGGTACCAATTTCTACTACGGTATCGGTGAGGTTGAGTTGTAATGCCTGAATCATGCGTGCGACTACTTTTGGTTCAAGCATTTTGCCACCATTGGCCAGTCCGAGTGCCTGATCTGTATAGGCTACTTCCTGTTGCTGTGGCAGAACAAAGCGTTCACGCGGAATATCGGATAATACATCTAGTAAGTCGAAATTTAATACGTCCCATGGACGGATTTGCTGCTCAACCATGTTATAGCGGGCGGTATTGAAATCCATGTCTGCTCCGAAAGGCTGATTACCCGCGCGGCGGGTGGGTAATTAAGTAGGTTTGTATTATAAAAACATTGTTATGTGATGTTGGATTGGGTACACCACATGAATTTGACCCAGAAAGATTATAAAACTATTTACGTTGTGACAATAGGGCAAAGGCAGTTGCAGTGTAGACGAATATCTACGAGCAGGCTCATTGTGATTGGGTAAGGTTATGTCGACATGTCGAAAAAGTACAGGTTGTAGTGGTTTGTCAGATAAATGATGCGTGATGCTGCAACGTTTAGCTTTGGAGTCGGAAGAGATCTATTGTTTATCTTCTGCAGTGCGGCTCTGCACAGGGGGTAATCGGTAGGTTTTGACTTATTATATTAATAGGACGCAAGTAGTGGTTTTCCGTTACAATGCCGCCGTTTGCAAGCTCTTTCAGTTTGCAGTATGTGTAATAAATACTCTATATACTGTTTTGTTCAGTGTTGGCCAATCTATAGTCAGTAAGGAAAAAATATGTGGCAGCAGAAATGGATAATCGGCAATTGGAAGATGAATGGCAGTCAGTCGGCAAGCCGGCAACTGCTACAAGCATTGCTGAAACCAGTAGATGTAGCTGCGGCTTATGTTTACTGTGGTGTGGCGGTGCCGAATGTTTATCTTGCCGGAGTGAATGAATTCACGCGTGATACATCGCTGGCGGTAGGGGCACAAGATGTGAGCCGTTTTGCTGCAAACGGTGCTTTTACTGGAGAGGTTAGTGCGCAAATGGTGGCAGATGTGGGTGCGCAGTTTGTGCTGATCGGACACTCTGAGCGGCGGCAGTATTTTCACGAAGATAATCAAGAATTGCTGATTAAGCTGCAAAACAGCATGGCAGCAGGCCTGCTGCCGGTGCTGTGTGTGGGGGAAACACTGGCTGAACGTGAACAAGGACAGGAGCAGGTAGTAGTAAGTGCACAGCTGGATGTGCTCGCCAGTCTTGGGATGAGAGAAGTGGTGGTGGCTTATGAGCCAGTATGGGCAATTGGTACCGGCAAAGTGCCGTCTGTAACGCAGATCGCTGCGATGCATCAGCTGATTTATCAGCAAATCTTGTCTTTGTGTGGTGAAGATGTTAAAATCCGCGTCCTTTATGGCGGTAGCGTCAACGCTGGCAACGCGGCTGAAATTCTGGCTGTGCCACATGTTGATGGTGCGCTGGTTGGCGGAGCCTCGTTGCAGGCTGACAGTTTTGCCGCTATTATTCAGGCTGCATATGCGCCTGCTTGATAAAAGTTGATATCATGGAAGCATTCAAAACCCTTATTTTAATCGTGAATATTTTCGCGGCGCTGAGTGTTATTGTGCTGGTGCTAATGCAACAGGGCAAAGGTGCGGATGCGGGCGCAGCATTTGGTTCCGGTAGTGCTCAGGGTGTATTTGGTGCTGCGGGCAATGCAAATTTTCTCAGCCGCAGCACAGCGATTGCGGCCACTATATTTTTTATTACTTGCTTGGCTTTAGGCTATATTTCCACGCACCGCCACAGCGGCTTGGATTTTAGTAATGTGAAGCAACAGCAAGTAGTGGTACCGGCTAAGCCAGCAGCTGCCAGTGCACCGGCGGTACCGGTGAAACCGGCACAGAAGCCGCTGATACCGGAATAGGAATTTTTTTACAGTTACATGCCGACATGGTGAAATTGGTAGACACGCCATCTTGAGGGGGTGGTGACCTCAGGTCGTACGAGTTCGATTCTCGTTGTCGGCACCATATTAGAAACAAACGATACACAACAGGTATATTCAGGTATGCAGGTTAGCTAAACAATTGAGCTAATATGTATTGTTGATTTCAATTGGATGATAGGGCAGCCTATAGGGGCTGCCCTTTTTATTTATGGCGAATATATCTGAACGTGATTGGGTAGGATGAGTTGATTAATTATGTTTATACAGAGGTATCAGACTGTAAAGATTGTCTGTCTGTTTACCTGTTTGGAATGAACCTTAGTTTATGGAAAAATCCTGATGACCAATACTGATCCTTTTGCCTATTTAGAAGACTTAAACGATGAGCGCACTCTGGCATTGATTCAGCAGGCGGATGCAGCGACTCAGGCTGAGTTTGCAACAGATGCTGAGTATGAAGCAGTACGTGATGATATGGTGACAATACTGCGTGATGAGCAGCAAATACCGTTTTGTCAGGAACATCGTGCACGCATGTATCATTTTTATCAATCGGTTGAATTTCCGAAAGGTGTGTATCGGGTATGTTCTGCTGCCAGTTATCGTGCTGGTTTGCCTGAATGGAAAATTCTGTTTTCTGTGGCCGATTTTGATGAACTGCTTGGAGATGATGTGTATTTGCAGGGTGTGGCACATTATGTGCAGGCGCCCGAGCATGTGCTTATCAGTCTGAGTGCCGGCGGTGCTGATGCAGCCTATACCATTGAGTTTAATTTAAACGAAGGCAAAGTGGTTGAGGGAGGTTTTCATTTTCCTCTGAGTAAAAGCATCATTAGCTGGCGTGATACAGAAAGTGTATGGATATGTCCGGCATGGGATGAGCAGCAGCTGACTCAGGCTGGCTATCCACGGCAGGTATGGCTGATGCAACGCGGGCAAACCTTTGCGCAGGCGCAGCCAGTGCTAGAAATGCCAGCTGATGGCATGATGGTGAATGCATGGCGTTATTTAGATAGTCAGGGCGCACCGATTGATTTAATTGAGGCGGCAAGCGGCTTTTATCACAAGCAATATTATCAAGTTATGGCGGATTTAAGTGCCAAACCGCTGGGACTGCCTGATGATTGTGAACTGATGGGCTATCTATACGGGCAGTTGCTGGTGCAGTTGCGCAGTGGCTGGCAGCGTGCGAACCGGAGTTATCCCGCCGGTAGTCTGATTGCAGTGAAATTACATAAAGGTGAGCTGGGTGCTGCTGAAGTGATTTTTCAGCCTAAGGCCACTCAGGCAATTGAAAGCATTGAAACCACACGGCGGTTTGTATTGGTGTCGATACTAGATAATGTACGCAGCCGTTTGCTGGCGTGGCAATTTGGTGGCAATGGCTGGCAGGAAGTTTCATTGCCCAATCTGCCGGATGGTGCGCTTGAAATTACAGACCAGCCTTGGGGCGGCGATGTGGTCTATCTGGCAATCAGTAGTTTTTTGGATCCTTTGACACTGTATACGCTTGATGTGCATCTGGGAGAATTGTGTGTGATGCGGCGACAGCCGCAGCAGTTTGATGCGGCAGGGATGCAGGTGAAGCAGTTCAGTGCTACTGCATCTGATGGGACGTTTATTCCTTATTTTCATGTTGGTAAACATATGAATAAGGAAATGCCCACTATTGTTTATGTTTATGGTGGCTTTGGTATGCCTCAGCTACCCTATTATCTAGGTAGTATTGGTCGGTACTGGTTGGCAAAAGGTTATGCATTTGTACTGGCAAATATTCGTGGCGGTGGTGAATTTGGACCTCAATGGCATGAGGCAGCCCGCGGTATTCATAAGCATGTCAGTGTAGATGATTTATTGGCAGTGCTAGATGATTTGTATTCTCATGGGCGAACCAGTGCGATGCATACAGCAATTCAGGGCGGTAGTAATGGAGGGCTTGTGGTGGCTGCTGCATTTTGCCGCCAACCGCAGTGTATGGGGGCGATGGTGTGCGAGGTGCCGCTTACGGATATGTTGCGCTATCCTTATCTTTCAGCCGGTTCTTCATGGGTAGATGAGTATGGTGATCCTGTTGATTCAGTTGAAAAAAATGCATTGCTTCAACTTTCGCCCTATCATAATTTGGGCAAATTGCAACACTACCCACCTGCTTTAATTACGACTAATCTTCATGATGACCGTGTACATCCGGCCCATGCACTGAAGTTTTTTGCACGTTTGCGTTCGTCCAGACAGCCAGTATGGCTGGCTGTACCCGACACAGGTGGGCATGCAGGGGGTGCGACTCAGGAAAATATCGCAGCAGAATTGGCGCTGATTATGAATTTTTTATATAAAACGATTGCTGACGATGATTCAATCTAAATCTAATAACTTGTGGCAAAAAAACAGGCTGTGCTAATATGGCTGCCGCTTGTCGTGTAATCTGCGCAGGGTGATAAGTAAAAATGCGCTGAAAATCGCTGAAAACCATAGAAAATACGGCAAAAAACAATTTGAATGGTAAACTCTATTTTTATTAGGTACAATAATATCAACAACTAAAAAGTTGATTAATTCAATTAACCCTGTCCGTATCGCAGCGGGCAAAGAAAAGAAAGATCAGTCAATGGATAACAATATCGAACAACGCGTGAAAAAAATTGTTGCAGAACAATTAGGCGTGAGCGAAGCTGAAGTAAAAAACGAATCTTCATTTCAGGAAGATTTGGGTGCTGACTCGCTGGACACCGTTGAATTGGTAATGGCTCTGGAAGAAGCATTCGGTTGCGAAATTCCTGATGAAGAAGCTGAAAAAATCACTACTGTGCAACAAGCTATCGACTTTGTTGGCGCACACCTGAATTAATTCCGTGTAGTGTTGGTCAAATTCAAATTCCTCTGTCGAACTAAGGTGCCAAGTATCGCCTGATTCGGTAGAGGTTTTTTTCTTACGAGCAAATTATGAGTAAAAAACGAGTAGTCATTACCGGCCTGGGTCAAGTATCTCCTGTGGGTAATGATATCACCACAGCATGGCAGAATTTACTTGCAGGTAAAAGCGGCATTGGCACGATTACCCATTTTGATGCTTCGTCTTTAGTTTGCCAGATTGCTGGTGAAGTTAAGAATTTTGATGTAACGCAGTACATCAGTGCGAAAGAGGCACGCCGGATGGATTCTTTCATCCATTATGGTGTGGCTGCTGCTCTTCAGGCGATAGCCGATGCAGGGCTGGATGATATTCCGGGTTTGGATAAAACCAGAGTAGGGGTAAATATTGGTGCGGGTATCGGTGGCCTGCCGGCAATTGAAGCCACTGCACGTACTGTAGTGGAGCAGGGTGCCCGTAAAATCAATCCATTTTTCATTCCCAGCTCACTGATTAATCTGATATCTGGCCATGTTACGATTTTAAAAGGTTATCAGGGACCAAGCTACGGTATGGTTTCTGCCTGCACTACTGGTGCGCACAGTATCGGTGATTCTGCACGCCTGATTAAGTATGGCGATGCGGATATTATGATTGCTGGCGGTGCCGAAGGTGCCATCTGTGAGTTGGGTGTGGGTGGTTTTGCTGCCATGAAAGCACTATCTACTCGCAATGATGATCCGGCCACAGCATCCAGACCATGGGACAAGGATCGTGATGGTTTTGTGATGGGTGAAGGTGCTGGTGTAATGGTGCTGGAAGAGTATGAACATGCCCGTAAGCGTGGTGCCACGATTTATGCTGAGCTGGTTGGATTTGGTATGAGCTCTGATGCATATCATATTACTGCTCCGAATACTGAGGGTCCGGCTCTGGGGGTGACGCGTGCTCTAAAAGATGGTGGCCTGAATCCAGAAGATATTGATTATGTAAATGCGCATGGTACCTCCACTCCGCTGGGTGATGTGAATGAAACCAACGCATTAAAATTGGCTTTAGGCGAACAGGCCAGAAAGCTAGTGGTGAATTCTACTAAATCGATGACTGGCCATCTGTTGGGCGGTGCTGGTGGTGTGGAAGCCGTTTACACTGTAATGGCTATTCACACGCAGAAATCTCCGCCTACGATTAATATTTTTGAGCAGGATATTGAGGCAGGCTGTGATTTGGATTATTGTGCTAATGAAGCACGGGATTTGCCGATTCGTGCAGCTATTTCCAATTCATTCGGTTTTGGCGGTACCAATGGGTCGCTGGCGTTTAAGCGTTTTGAAGATTAAGCGCTTTTGAAGTCCGCAATGTACACACAGGTTGTCTGATTAACAGGCAGCCTGTGTTTTTATATTAGCCGACCGACGGTAATCTGGGTAGCTGCAGAATAATGTCGGCTACGGTAAAGAATTTGCGCGACAATCAGATAAATTTGCTGATATTCAATGTGGATTACCAGTTTTTGCTATAGATGTTGCAGCTTGAGCTTGGTTTTTTGGATACAATGTGCTGCCTGTTGCAGCCTTAATCCAGATATTTCAGTGATTATTGATGTGCAGCAGTGCTCTAAGCCGGCCAGGGTTTGGCGGAAGTTTGTTATAGGGAATATTTGTCATGAATATTGGTGTACTGGGTGCGGGAGCGTGGGGTACTGCGCTGGCCATTCATTTTGCCCTACATTCGCATAAAGTATGGCTATGGACCCATAATATACAGCATGTGCAGCAATTACAGCAGCAGCGGCAGAATCAGCGTTATCTACCGGGTTTTGATTTACCGGAAAATTTAGCTGCTGTGGCAGAGCTGACCTCAGCCGAGTTAATTATTATTGCTACGCCGGTGGCAGCTTTACGGCAAAGTGCGCAGAAGCTGGTGGATGCTGGCTTGAGTGATGTACCCATTATTGCAGCTTGCAAAGGATTCGAGCAGCAAACAGGTTTACTGCCGCAGCAGGTGCTGGCGGAGGTGATGCCTAAGAATCCATGTATCGGTGTTTTATCCGGCCCGAGTTTTGCTCAGGAGCTGGCACAGCAGCTGCCCTGTGCGGTAACACTGGCATCAGAAAATTTTGTTTGGATTCAGGCGCTGGCGGCGAGTTTGAATAATACCGTTTTGCGTTTGTATGCCAATGCAGATGTGATTGGGGCGGCCGTTGGTGGTGCGGTAAAGAATGTCATGGCGATTGCAACAGGTATTGCTGACGGATTGAACTATGGTATTAATGCGCGTGTTGCGTTAATGACGCGCGGTATGGCGGAGATATCCCGTCTGAATCAGGCGCTGGGTGGTCAGGCTGCGACGTTGATGGGACTATCGGGTATGGGAGATTTGATTCTGACCTGTACCGGCTCGCTGTCGCGCAATCGCAGAGTAGGGTTGCTGCTGGCAGAGGGTAAATCACTGCCGGAAGCGCTTACTGAACTTGGACATGTGGCGGAAGGTGTATATACTGTCGAGGAAGTTTGCCGACAGGCTGCTTCGCTCGGGGTGGATATGCCAGTAGCCTGTATTCTCAAGCAATTGTTTGATGGTTGCATAGAAGTTCAGGAAATGGCTGAAATATTAATGGAACGTGCACCGAAGGCGGAATAATAATCAAATTCAATAATGAATAACAATTTAAAGTGGCAGCATGGAAATTCAGGCATTCATGCTGTGTATTCTGAGGATGGAAGCGGGTAGGGAATGGAAAATCAATTAGAACAACTGGAAGATTGCATTAAGCGGCTGGTAATACATTTTAATTCTCTTCTGGCTGAAAAGCAGCAGTTGACACAGCAACTGTCATCGGTAAAAGAAGAAATGCAGCAGCAGAATGAAAAATTTCAGACTGAACGTGAACGGATACGAAACCAGCACGAGCAGGAAAAATTACACTTGCAGGAAAGCATGCAGACAACGATTGATGGATTAATTGCTGAAAAAAACCGTTATACTTCGGTAATTAAGGCATCCAGTGATGAATTACAGCAATTGCTGAAACGCTTGCCTAAGGCGCAGGAGGAATCCTAATGGATGAAATTCAACAGGTTCGTGTGGAAATTCTTGGTCGTCCTTTTAATATCGGTACGCCCAAAAGTGAGCATGAAACATTGATGCAGGCGGTAAAAATGCTCAATGAAAAGATTGCTGCGATTCAAAGTTCCGGACGAATTGTTGAAACAGATAAAATCGTGATTATGGCTGCGCTGAATTTAGCTCATGATTTACTCAAGCTTACGGTACATGGTAATTTGGAAATCGGTGATTTTGAGCGTAAAATGCAGGATATGATTCAGCTGTGTGAAAGTACCCTCACTCTTGTGGTAAAATAACTTTTTCTTCCCCTGCTGTGTTCGCAAGGACATATATTCCTTTGAACCAATAATTCGCTTTTTTGGCGGTTGGGTAATGGTGGGCGTGAGCATTCTGTGAGAATGAACCCGAAGCCATTCGATACTGCCAGCCTTGTCCTCAAGGTTCAAGCGGATAGCGTCCAAAACGGCACATGTGGGGGAAACCCATTTGAACAGGCTGTCTGATATTTCAGGCAGCCTGTTTTCAGTTATTGCCAAATGTGTATCGCTAAATCACATTGTTCAGGATTAATCTTTCGCGTTTGATCGGGTGGAATACCAGTCATAGCTGCATATGAAAAGTTGTTATTTGCGATAAAAATCTGCTTTTTTATAATAAAATTCATTATTTACTGCTATTTTCATGTTTTTTGAAAATATATTGGTCTGACTGGATTGAGTATGAGTACGTCAATCTGCGCTAAGATGTTTCGCTATTTCAGAAGTACGTTTTTCAATCTTTTTTGAGATTGCGCTATTATCATTGTATTTATCCCGGCGATGGAATGTGCAAATCAGGTAGAATTATGGTGGCTGTGTTCTGTCCTGAAACCGGCTGTTTTAGCTGAAGCTTTATCACCTTGTTTCACATCTGTTGTCGCTTTCTATGTGAACGGTGAGTGTTTAATTCAATTCTCTTGAGCCAGACAGTTAATGTACTGGCGTGAAAAGTGCTATGTCTGACAATTCTCCTTATATTCCGCTGCGGCTACATACCGAATTTTCTATTGAAGATGGCATTGTGCGGATTAAAGAAGCGGTGAAACGTGCCAGTAAGCTCGGTTTGCCGGCACTCGGTATCAGTGATCTGATGAATGTGTTCGGCATGGTGAAGTTTTACAAAGCCTGCCGCAATGCGGGTATTAAGCCGATTATGGCAGTGGATGTGCGGGTGGAAAATCCAGAGCAGCCGGATAAACCTTTTCGTCTAATGCTGGTGGTAAAGAATCATGGTGGTTATCTGCGTTTGAATCAGTTATTGACTGACGCTTATGTAGGGGAAGACCGCAATCCGAATCAGCCTGTTATCCGCCAGCAATGGCTGGCTGATGGGGATAATAGTGGTCTGATCTGTCTGTCTGGGGCGCAGTATGGTGAAATCGGTCAGGCTCTGCTGTCGCAGAAGCCGGAGCTGGCTGCACAGGTGTGTGCTAAATATCAGCAATGGTTTGGAGAACGGTTTTATCTGGAAGTACAGCGTTTGCCTGAACGGCCGGAATGGGAAGCAGTGGTGGCCGGTAGCGTTGCGCTGGCTGCTACACATCAGATACCGGTGGTGGCGACGCATCCGGTGCAGTTTATGGATGCAGCAGACTTTCAGGCACATGAAGCCCGTGTATGTATTGCCAGCGGCTATGTTTTAGCTGATAAACGGCGTCCGCATGATTTTGTTCCGAGTCAGTATTTTGTGACGCCTGAGGAAATGGCTGAGCGGTTTGCCGATATTCCGGAAGCGCTGACTAATACCGTAGCAATTGCACAAAGTTGTAATTTGACGCTGACGTTGGGCGAGCACTATCTGCCTTTGTTTCCGACACCACAAGGAATGACACTGGATGATTTGCTGGTGCAGCTTAGTAATAAAGGGTTGCGTGAGCGTATGGCGTTTCTGTATCCGGATGAGGCTGAGCGGGCTCAGAAAATGCCGGAATATCAGCAGCGGCTGGATTATGAGCTGGGTATTATTATTCAGATGCAGTTTCCAGGCTATTTTCTGATTGTGCAGGACTTCATTAATTGGGCTAAACAGAATGGTTGTCCGGTAGGACCGGGGCGTGGTTCGGGTGCGGGCTCACTGGTGGCGTATTCGCTGAAGATTACTGATTTGGATCCGCTGCGCTATAACTTGCTGTTTGAACGCTTTCTGAATCCGGAGCGGGTATCGATGCCTGACTTCGATATCGACTTTTGTCAGGAAAACCGTGGGCGTGTGATTCAGTATGTCCGGCATAAATATGGTGTGCCTGCGGTTAGTCAGATTGTGACTTTTGGCACGATGTCGTCCAAGTCGGTGGTACGTGATGTGGGAAGGGTATTGGATTTGCCGTTTGGTTTGTGTGACCGTTTATCCAAGCTAATACCTGTGGAGGCCAATAAGCCGTTAAGTTTAACTAAGGCGATGGAAGCAGAACCTCAGATACAGCAGTTATTGCGTGAAGAAGAGGCTGAAGAGTTGATGACGCTGGCGCTAAAACTGGAGGATTTGACGCGTGGGTTGGGTATGCATGCCGGTGGGGTGTTAATGGCACCGGGTAAAATTGCTGACTTCTGCCCGATTTATCAGGCCAGCGGTGAAGATGCATCACCGGTTTCCATGTTTGATAAGGATGATGTAGAGCAGATAGGGCTGGTGAAATTCGACTTTCTTGGGTTGCGGAATTTAACCATTATTGAAATGACGCAGAAATTTATTCTGGAGACGACCGGCCAGAAAGTTGATGTTAATCATATTCCATTAGATGATGCGGCTACTTACGCCAGCATTTTTGCTAAGGGTAATACCACCGCTGTTTTCCAGTTTGAGTCGGTGGGCATGAAAAAAATGCTGATAACCGCGCGTCCGACTAAATTTGAGGAAATTATTGCTTTTGTGGCCTTGTATCGGCCGGGTCCGATGGATCTGATTCCGGACTTTATCCGGCGTATGCACGGTGAAGAAAAAGTGGAATATTTGCATCCAAATCTGGAACCGGTGCTTAATTCTACCTACGGTGTAATGGTGTATCAGGAACAGGTGATGCAGGCGGCGCAGGTCTGCGGGGGGTATACACTAGGTGGCGCCGATTTATTGCGGCGAGCTATGGGTAAGAAAAAGGTTGAGGAAATGGTGAAGCATCGTGCCATTTTTGAAGCCGGAGCCGCGGAAAAGGGCATTGATAAGCATACTGCCAACGAAATTTTCAATTATATGGAAAAATTCGCTGGTTATGGTTTCAATAAATCTCATGCGGCCGCTTATGCGCTGGTGTCGTATCAGACGGCATGGCTGAAATGCCATTATCTGGCGGAATATCTGGCTGGTACGATGTCCAGTGAGTTGACCAATACTGACCAGCTAAAAATCTTTGTCGATGATGGCATTGAAAATGGTATTACCTTTTTGCCGCCCAGTATTAATCAGTCTTTTTATCGGTTTACTCCGAACAATCAAAAACAGATACGCTATGCATTGGGTGCGATTAAAGGTACTGGTGAGGGTGCAGTAGAAGCGATTGTGCGAGCACGTGAAACAGGCGGGCCATTTACAGACCTGTTTGATTTTTGTCAGCGAGTTGACCGCCAGCATCTCAACCGTCGTACTATTGAAGCGCTGGTGCGTGCCGGTGCCTTTGATGAACTGAATCCGAATCGGGCTCAGTTGCTGGCCAATATAGGATTGGCTATGGAAAATGCTGAACAGGTGGCAGCCAATGCCAATCAGGGTGGGCTGTTTGATCTGGTGGAGGATGCGATAGAACCCTTGCAGATGGAAGAAGTGGCGCCATGGTCTCTGGCTGTGAAGCTGGCAGAAGAAAAACAGGCCATGGGCTTTTATTTTTCTGGGCACCCTTTCGAGCCTTATGCTGATAAGGTGCGTGCACTGGTGGGTACTAAGCTCTCTGCGTTAAAACCATCCAATAATAAACAGAAGGTAGCCGGATTTGTTACCGGTGTACGCTATATTATGGGAAAACGTGGTAAGTTTGCTGTGGTGCAGCTGGAAGACGGCACTGATAAGCAGGAGGTGGTGGTAGCAGGACAGGCCTTGGAAGAATACGGCGCCAGTCTCAAAGCGGATCAGGTGCTGATAATGGAATGTAAGGTAGCGGTAGATGAATACAATGGCGGTGATGGTTTGCGTATCACCGCAGATGATGCATTTACTTTGGCTCAGGCCAGTGCGCGTTATGCGCGCAGTCTGCAATTATATATTGCTGCTGATGCGCCAATTCAAAAGCTAGCTGATTTGCTAAAGACTTATTGCGGAGAACAGGCGCATGTACCGCTAAAATTCTGCTGCCGCCACCAACATGCTTATGGCGAGCTACGCGCAGATAAAAGCTGGCTGATTAGGCCAGAAGCTGTTTTGTTTGATAGCTTGTATTCTTTACTAGGGGATGAAGCGGTACATGTAAGCTTTTAATTAGGATTTAATTGCTTTTTCATGTAATTTACGTAAGTTAGAAATATTTAATTCATAAGATAATGATCAAATCTTATGTTTAAGTTTTAAATGTGATTGATTTCTCTAATTTTATTCACAATGCTAATGAAATTTATTGAAGATATTTTTAACTATCTACTGTATTTAAATTTATTGAGTATTGCGATTGAATTTATCTGCTTCTATTCTGGCCGCTCTACCTCCGTTGCCACAGTTTCACGCTGATTGGTCAGTGTATATGCTGCTTTGTGATAATGGTGCGTATTACTGTGGAATCTCAAACCGGCCTTTGCTGCGCTGGCTGGCGCATTGTTCGGGGAAAGGGGCAAAGTATACGCGTATGCATACTCCAGTGCAGATGCGGCTGGTGTGCGTGGGTATAAATAAAGCCGCGGCAGCCAGATGTGAATTTCGGCTTAAGCGGCTAAAGGTGGCAGAAAAAAGTACATTGTGGCAGTTGTTGCCCGATTTTCAGACACGAATTTAATTTCTGTGCAATTAATTCGTTGCTGATATCTTATAGCAATGCGTCAAATCCCGGATCGGATGAGGCCGGAATTTTGTTAACTGGAATATTTTTTTCCGGAGCTGGATGTACTTTTTCTGGTACTGTGGGGGTGGGATTTAACGGGGTTATGTCTTGTTTGGATGTATCATCCATATCCTCATCCACTTCTACGTTGCTGCTTTCTGGAGCAATTTCCTGTTTAGGTTGTGAGTTTATAGTGTTGATGTGTTTTAGTTCAACCAGCTCACCCTTACCACTAGTCCACTGTAACGAGCTGAGCGCACCGCTGACTTTAGTTTTGCCGGCAGTACATGTGAGACAGATTAATGTGTTGGCCGGTTTAATCAGGGCAGCAGCTAGACGCTTTTGGTCTACCTGTTGCTGATGCTGATTTGCCCAAGAACTAATACTCTGATTAAGTAGTTTTTTGTTTAGATTGCGTTTGTTATAGGGGTCTCGGTAAACCGCAATCCAAATATCGTTCTGTTCGTCGATGTTTACTGAAACTTGCTGATAGATTACCGCTGCATCTGCACCGCTTTGAACAGTTGCAGCAAAATCCAATGCGTTGGGGCTTTGCAGCCGAACACAGCCATGACTTCGTACGCCGGGTACACTGCTGGGTACATTTGTACCATGAATGCCTAGACCGAGTCTGGGTTCACCAAGACGGACAAATACCGGACCAAGCGGATTTTTGGGGCCGGGCGGCACTGATTTCTGTACCGCTTTTCCACTGGCCGCCATTTCTTTTTGAATACTACGTGGTACGCTCCAAGTGGGATTGGCCACTTTAGCACCAATTTTGTATTCACCTAGCGGTGTTTGTGTGCTCGTTTTACCGACAGTTATGGGATAGGTTTTGATTAACTTGCCATCTTGAAACAAAAACAGCCGTAGCTGCGGAATATTCAGTATGACCTGCTGCCCCTTACTAGGTACGGCATAATCTGGCATGGGGATGGCAGCATATGCACTAGCAGATATGATGGAAGTGGTGAGTGCATAAAGTATAGGTTTCAACATTATTCTGAAAATCCGGTATGGCAATATGAATATAATCATAACGTAATTTGTCTGTGATGTGAGAAAATATACACAATTAAGATTATTTGCGGTCTTTTTCTGGCTTGAGGGTTCAGTTTGGAACAACAGTTGACAGCACATATTATTGACTGGAATCAGGAAGGGCGCGGCGTTGCCCGTGTAAACGGTAAGGCTGTATTTATTGAAGATGCTTTACCGGGTGAGGTGGTGCAGTGGCAGTCGGTACGGGAAAAAAAGTCCTACACTGAGGGCAAAATTGGCAAACTGCTGCGCGCTGCTAATGCACGTATACAGCCACCTTGTGTGTACTATGGACGGTGCGGTGGCTGTAACAGCCAGCATATTGAGTTTACAACTCAGGTAGCTCTGAAACAACGTGCGTGGATGAATCAGATGCGGCGTTTAGGAAAGGTGCAACCAGACGAGCTGATGGCACCAATATATGGACTGCCATGGCGTTATCGTGAACGGGTACGTTTGCGCGCTGTGTATCAGGCTGGGCGTCTGAAACTGGGCTTTCAGGCCAGACACAGCCATAATATTGTAGATATTGATGAATGTATGGTGTTGTCGGAAGTGTTGTCAGAAGCATTAAAGCCGATTAAAACATTATTGCAAAGCTGGCCGGAGGGTAGTGTGTCCGGTGTGATGCTGCATCAGGGCAATGAGGTAAATGCTCTTACATTGCAGGCTTCTGCCATAAACCATAATCAGCGCAAACAGATTGATTCTTTGTTGCTGCAATTGCAGCAACAAACCGGAAAGCTATGGCAATGGTGGTTACAAACAGGCCGAACCACGGCGTTGCAGACCGCTAAGCACATGTACAAACTAAGCTATCATCTCCCTGAATTTCAGACAGTGATTCCTTACCAGCCAGAAGATTTCACGCAGGTTAATCAGCTGACTAATGCTTTAATGGTTCAGCGTGCCATACAATGGCTACAACCGCAAGCCGGGGAAAGAATTATAGATTGGTTCTGCGGATTGGGTAATTTCAGTCTACCGATTGCGCGGATGCAGGCTGAAGTAGTGGGTGTGGAAGGGATGGCTGCCATGTGCAGACGTGCCAGTGCCAATGCCCAATATAATGGCCTAAAACATTTAGCCCATTTTCAGCAGGCTGATCTCTTTGCAATGAATGGGCAACGTTTACGTAAGTTTGGATATGCGCATAAATGGCTGCTCGACCCGCCGCGGGCAGGTGCTCAAGCTTTGATATTGGCTTTAAATGAGCTTGAAGAACGGTTTCTGCCTAAGCGGATTGTGTATGTGTCCTGTGATCCGGCTACGCTGGCACGTGATGCTGGTTTACTGGTTAAACGTGGTTACCAGTACCGTGCCGGCGGCATTATGAATTTATTTGCACAAACAGCACATCTAGAATCTATGGCAGTGTTTGACAGATGAGTGTAGCTTAAGCTTTGGATAGGAATTAGGGAGGGGATATTGGGTAAGAACATGCCTGAATATGTTTAATTGTTTCTTTAAAAGAAAAAATATATTTACTCTGCGGGATTTGTCCGTAGGTATATTCAGGCTACTATTAATTTGTTAGCCAAATGGACAAAGGAAATAAATGATGAGCCGATTTACCCGTATTTTGATGGCCACATTGCTGGGTATAAGTGTCCCAGCAATGGCTGCAACTTATAAACTTGATCCCTTGCATACCAACGCACGATTCACTTTAGATCATTTTGCCACTTCCAGCAATGTAGGGGGATTTTATAATCTTGAGGGTGAGTTGCAATATGATGCGAAAGCTAAAACCGGTGCAGTAGATATTACTCTTCCACTGGCTAAGCTGGATACGGGCCGCAGTGAATTTACTCAACATCTGCAAAGTAAAGCTTTTTTTAATGCGGCACAATATCCGTCACTGCGATTTGTTTCGCAGAACTGGATTTTCGATAAAAATGGAAAAGTTAGGGCTTTGCGCGGCCAATTAACAATGGTAGGGCAAACACACCCTGTAGTTTTGCGTGCTACTAAATTCAATTGTTATAAAAGCCCGATGACACAATCACAAGTTTGTGGTGGTGATTTTGAAGCTGTTATTGATCGTACTCAATGGGGAATTAATGAGTATGTGCCGGTTATGCCGGCAAGTCGCTATGTTAAGCTGAATATTCAGGTAGAAGCGGCAAAACAATAATCTTCAATCATCTTAGCTACGGATTACCTTGTTTGAGTTTGGGTAATCCGTTTCTCTATATATTGGTTTAGGTTAAAGCGGTATTTTTATTTTTGCCAGAATTAAGATTGTTATTTGATTATTTGTCTTATTGTTTTTATACTGAGTTTGTTTTAAGTGTAAACATAACATGCCGGCATAATGTAATTTCAAAATATTTTGAGAAAACAGTGTTTTAAATTTATGCCTATTTGATTTTAGTAATAACCAGTAACAAATGAAATCAGTCTTGTGGTTAAGAGGAGTGTGAAAGTTTTATGTGGTGTATCAAAAAATTAGATGAACTTTCGTCACAAGATTTTTATCGCATTGCACGATTGCGTATTGACACTTTTGTGGTAGAGCAGCAGCGGATATATCAAGAGCTGGATGACTGGGATGTGTTGGCCAAGCATGTTTACTATAAACGAGACGGGCAAATTCTGGCTTATGCCAGAATGTATTTAGCTGGTGTGCATTTTACATTCAGTCGCTTTGTCACCCGCTCTGATTTTCGTGGTACCGGCTTAGGAGACCAGCTGATTAAATTAATCCTGCATTATGCGCAAAGTCACTATTCAGAGTATCCGATTAAAATTGAGTCGAGCCGTCAGGTTCTTAAATTTTATCAACAGCATGGTTTTAAAATACAAGGAGCGCCGTATATTACGGATGGTATCCCTTTTGTAGATATGCTATATCAGCCGGAATGATTTCCTAGCTAGTTTTTCTCGTGTTTTAGGTGAGCTGAATATAAAAAACCGGTACTTTAGTACCGGTTTTTTATATTCAGGCTATTAATTGTTTAGATTAATGCCATTGTTTTTCAAAATTTGATTGATTTGTTGGGATACTTTTTCCTGTTTGGCCTGATTGCGAAGCTGCTCTTTAATCTGGTCAAATGCGGGAGCATCAGGTGCCTGACGCGTACCAGCTAGTTTCAACAGGATGTAATGCCCGTCAATCGTGATCACATTAGGTGAAATCTGACCACTTTTCAGTTGTGAGGCCAGTTGGGCAAATTCAGGAGGCAGTTGCTGTGGGTTCATCCAATTGCTTTGTGGTGCTTCTGGGTTTACCTGTTTAAGCAAAGTTTCGTAAGCCAGTCCTTTTTTCAGTTTGCTTAAACCTTCTTCAGCTGCTTGTTCGCTTGGAAAAACAATGGGCAGTAAGTTGATTTCCTGACTAACCTGTTGATATTGCCGGCGCAAATCACTGTCGCTTACTTCAATGCTGGCAGCCAGATGGTCTACATACTGGGCTGCATAGAATTGAGCCTGCATGTTCTGCCAAGCGGCCTGTGTGTCTGGTTGTTTATCCAAACCGGCCTTAAGGGCTTCTGCTTTCAATATATCGGCCGTTTGCAGGCGCAACGTGATTTCTTTCTGAATCTCTGCTTTATTCGGCGCTGGAGCACCCGGCTGTGCCTGCATCTGACGCTCATACTGTTTTAGCATGACATTAATGCGCTGTGAATCAATTTTGGGTGCATCGGCAAAAGCGAGCCCAGCGGCCATGATACTGAAGCCGGCCAGCCAGGTAATGCTTTTTTTCATATCGTAAATTCCTTGTTATCTGATCCGTTTATTAAAGTCGGAAAAAATAATTATTTGATATTTGCATTCTTGTACAGCTGGTCAATAGCCTGAGCCAGAGTGGCACTTTGCAGACGGCGTGACAGGATTGGTTCCATTTCTTTCTGGGTTGGCAGTTTTAGGTTGCGTTTGTCGTTTACGTAGAATACAGCGTAAATGTTGCCGTTACCCTGTACCGGAGCAGGAGTGTACTGACCTTTTTTCAAATCTTTAATGGCGTTATAAACGGGTGTGGCACTCTCTTGAAGGTCTTTCATGGCAACATAGCCTTTTGGAATACCTCCGTTTTCACGGCCGGCCGGATCAATTGTGAACTCTTTGGCTACGGTCGCAAAGCTTTTTTTCTCTTTTAGTTTAGCTATGGCTTTATTGGCCGTGTCTGCATCACGTGTGATAATTTCACCTAACTGAACTTCCTGAGTGCCGCTGTAATATTTCACCATGTCGTTATAGGCATTGCGCACATCTTCAGGTTTTACAGGGTTATTTTTGGCAACGCTGGCCAGATAAGCCTGAGTCAGCAGATTATCTTTAAAGAAAGCCCATTCTTCTTTGAAACCAGGCTTTTTATCATCGCCCAGACGTTTAGCTTCTGCTTCTGCCTGATTCAATGCATTCAAATATTCTGGATCTTTATCAAGATTCTGCTTTTTGGCGGCCTGAATCAGTAAGGTACGAGTCACCAGACGGCCAGTGATGCTCTTGCGTAATTCGGGTGTATCCTGAATCTGGTTCTGGCTTTCCTGAACCAATACGGCTACCTGATTATCGACCTCTTTACTGTCGATTTTGGTTCCGTTTACGGTCGCAACCGTCTGGGCAGTAGCAATACCGGTTAGTCCCAGTAAAATGGCAGCAGCAATTAATTGTTTTTTCATGGTTAACTCTCTCATTTAAGTGGATAGAAATAGATTATTGCTTGGTTAAATATTCGCTGTTTGTACATGCCATGATGCTGAGGGCATGGATGGTATTAGCCTTGAATAAATCTTTCAGTAGCTGATGAACTTTCCGCTGACGAGCCAGACGCGATAAACCGTTGAATGCATCGCTGACCACCAGCAAACGATAATGTCCCCCGCCATGATGACCTTTATGCCCTGCATGCAGATGGCTGTCGTCAATCAGTTCGAGTTGTACCGGATTCAGTGATTGCAGGCGCATACGGATGGCTGTTTGGATGTCAGTCATCAGGCAAAACTTTTTTAAAAGGCCGAATCAGTATTTCTTCATAGACGCCTGCATCCACATAAGGATCTTGTTCCGCCCATGCCTGTGCTTCATCTAAAGATTCAAAATCGGCAATGACCAGACTGCCAGAAAAATGGCTGTCATCATCTGGCAGAGGATTAGGACCGGCCAAAACCAAACGGTTTTGTGCTTGTAGCTCTTGCAATCGAGCCAGATGTCTGGGTCTGGCCTTGATACGTGCTTCATGACTATTGTCGGCATCAGTGGCCATCAGCATAAACAGCATTACAACTCATCCTTTTTAATGTATCGGCTAATATATACCGTCTGTCCGATGGTAAACAGAACTAAAATGGTGGTACTGCCAAAAAGTTTGAAATTAACCCATTGTGCTTCGGTAAAGCAATAAGCAACCCACAAGTTGAGTGTACCCAGTGCCAGTAGAAATATTACCCAAGCATACGTAAGTTTACGCCATGCCGGAGCTGGCAGGCTAATTTCTTTGCCAATTGTGCTTTTTAGCACGTTTTTTCCGCATAGATGTGAAATCAACAGGCCTATAGCCATTACCCAAAAAAGGATTGTTGGTTTCCACATTATGAAGTGCGGGTTTTTTAATATTATGGTTGCACCACCCAGTATTACAACCAAAAGCAGGCTTACCCACTGCATGGTTTGCAAACGCCGGTATTTAATTAAACACCATGCGGCCTGAATCAAGCCGGCTGCGATAGCCACTTCGGTGGCCAGAATAATATTTTTGGTTAAGGCATAGGTAGCAAAGAAGAGAATAACTACCAGAAATTCGAATACTGCTTTCATTATTCAGGACTGTATATCTTTTTTCAGGTTTGTTGTTGTAGGGTATGAAATAATCTCCATGATACCCTGAGTTTTTACACTTGGCACCTGTTAAAGCAAGGTATTAAACAAAATTTAACCATTGTTGTATATTGGTTTAGTGTTTTTTGGATGATGTTTCGTCTGAAAATATCCACAGTTATGCATGTTCTAGGAGCAAAATAGGTCAAGGTGATTTGGCATTAAATGGTCGCAAAAGCTATTATAGCGTGAGATAATATAAAAACAGGTTTAGTGAACGTTAAACACCAGTTGCATTTTAAGTACTTGCAGAAATTTTCAAATGAATAGGCACGAGCCTGATGGCAATGGTGCATTACCGGTGAGGGTACGGGATTGAAGAACGCATATAATTTAAAAATCATCGCACTGTCTTTATGTTTTTCGGCCAGTGCACCTGCATGGGCAGGACTTGGCAGCCTGCAGGTTAACTCTGCTTTGGGAGAGCCATTTTCAGGTAGCGTGGTTGTAACTGGTGATGAAGCCAGAGCCGCTTTAAAGGGTCGGCCGACAATTTCAGGCGCACCGCTACAGGTGCGGGTGACACCGCAAGGGCAGAATGCAGTGATTCATTTGCGATCCAGTAAGCCAATTAGTGATCCGATGATGTCTTTTAGCCTCGTTTCAGGTAGTCAGGGTAGGCAATATACAGCATTACTGGATCCGCCGGAAAATGGGCATGGTTCATCTGCTTCTGCTCGAAATGGCAGTAAACATCATAAGCAGGCACACTCTGTCAGAAACAAATCCGCTGCACGGGCTACTGCAGCTTTGCAAAACAGGCTTGCTTCAGACAATGCGGTAGTGAAATATAATGTAGACAATAATGAAACACTGATGGATGTTGCACGTAAGGTACGGCCGCAGAATATGACAATAGAGCAGACAATGCATGCTCTGCTTGTGGCCAATCCACAGGCATTTCGTAATGGTAATCCGGATTTGATGTATCGGAATATCAGTCTGAATATTCCTTCTACTACCCAGCTGTATAAATTATCTAAAGTAAAAATTAAAACGGTTCAACAGCCGGTGACTGCACAGAGTAAATCACCTGTATCTGTTGCGCCAGATGCTAAGGCTGCTGAAAATACTGCAGCTGCTACTCCAACCAAATCTGATGTATCTGCA
Source organism: Snodgrassella sp. CS2 (assembly GCF_050310315.1). Taxonomy (NCBI): domain Bacteria; kingdom Pseudomonadati; phylum Pseudomonadota; class Betaproteobacteria; order Neisseriales; family Neisseriaceae; genus Snodgrassella; species Snodgrassella sp. CS2. The sequence continues at coordinate 33,602 of NZ_JBNPBA010000002.1, forward strand.
AACAAAATTCAGAAGGCTGCTGCTTCAGAACCTATAGTTCCAACTAAGCCAGAAGTAGCTAAAACGCAAGATGCAGGTAAAACTGAAGCTGTTGCTGCCTCCGCATCTGCGCCAGCCGCTTCTGCTGCTTCTGTGGTGAAAGCGAAACCAGTGCAGCCTAAGGTCAATCCAACTCCAGCACCTGTACAGCCTGTAGAACCTGCACCAGAAGAATCGTTGTTGCCATCCTGGTGGCCTTATGCTTTGGTTGGTCTCGCTGGTGTGCTGCTGATTGCCGCATTTATATGGCAGAGACGTAAAAAACGCGATGCTGAGGAAGCTGAGGAATATTATTCATCTGATGATGAAGACGATGATGATGTGGTATTCAATGATGAACCACCGAAACTTCAACAGTCAGAACCGGCATCGCCAGCTGCAACTAATCAGGCATCTACTGCAGTGGCAGCCTCATCAGCGTCAGCCGATGCAGATGATTGGTCGTGGCTGAATGATGAGTCTTCTGACAGCTCCGAGAAAGCTGACGCGCCGGCTGACAATGTTTCCGAATCTGCCGTTACTACTCAGCTTCCCGAATCAAAACCGGAGGCTGCTGCAAACAAGCCTGAAGAAGATGATATTGACTGGCTGAATTTTAATTTCACCGATGATACGCCAGCTGCTCCTGCAGATACAACAGCCCCATCAGTAGCAGAGATGGATAATGGCGACGATTTATCTTGGCTGGATCAAATTGATGAAACTGAACAGCCGGAAGTGCTGACTTCTAAAGAATCTCCTGTAACTGAGCCGGAAAAAGAAGAAGCAGACAGCGCGGATTTTGAATGGGTGGTGGCTGATGATGCTAGTAAAGATGAGCATGAATCGGCTGCGCATTCTGATGCAGTGATGGCTGAGCAAACAGCCACAGATACTGATGATTTGCCATCATTAGATATGAATTTCAGCCCAGAGGAGGAGCCTGCTGTTGTTGAGCCGGAATCTAAACCGGCGGCAGCTGAAGTGGATACACTTAATGCTCTGGCTGATTTGCAATGGGACGAGGACTTTAAGTTTGATGAAGAGTCCAAAAACGAATCTGCTGCTGTGGCAGAGGATACATCCTCTACAATTGATCAGGCTTTGTCATCTCAGGATCAACATGCGTTTGTTGCTGAAGATGAAGCGATTTCAAATGATATTGATTGGGATGCATTAAGTATTAGTGATGAGCATGAGGATTCACAAGCTGCTCCATCTACTTCAGCACAACCGACTGATGCTGATGTGGTGGATGTTTCGTCCATGGACTTTACACTGGATGATAATCAGGCAGAATCCACAGCTACTGAAAGTAGCGCTGCCCCTTCTCCAGCTCCAATTTCTTCTTTTGCAACTGGCAACGGTGCACAGGATTGGCTGGAACAGTCGGCCGAAGAGGAAGAAGAAACTGATAAGCCATTGACACCTGAACAGCAGGCGATTCCGTTACAGGCCAAGCTGGAGCTGGCTAAGATGTATCTGGAGATGGATGATGCGGTGACTGCACGCCAGACTTTACGAGAATTGGTCGATGAAGCTAATGGCGCAGTTTTGGCGGAAGCTCAGAATCTGTTACAACAGCTAGGTGGCTAATCTGTACAGAACATGCTAAATGACAGTTCGTATTTGGTAAAGACTGAATCCTGTATCAGGATTCAGTCTTTTTATTTCGAGTTTGTATCTAGATTTGATTTATATGACGATATTTTGGAAGCAGTAAAAATGCTGTATTTAGATAGATTATATGCGGCAGGTGTTGAAAAATGTATTTGCAAAATCTTTGGTATGTTATCCAACTGCTATTGTCTGTAAACAGCTTTTTGCTAAGTCTGGTAACAAAAACGGATACTATCATCAATCAGCATCTGTCTAATGATTTGGATGAGTGTGCCGGCCGCTAAATTGTTTGTCTTACCTGTTTATTTGGTAAGCAACTCGTTATAAATATGAACGCAAATGATGGCTATGCGATAATAATGCCATATAACAGTGTGTATTAGTGTGGATTTGGAAAAGTAATGGTAGGTATTGTGGGAAAGCGTCCAGAAAATATGCAGGATGATATTGGCTATAAGCAGCGCTGGGCATTAACAATTGCTTATGATGGTACGGCTTTCCATGGCTGGCAGAAACAGCCAGACGGACTATATACCATTCAGTCGGTGTTGGAAAAAGCAATAAGCTCTGTAGCGGCGGAAGAAATAGAGGTGGTGGTGGCAGGGCGCACTGATGCTGGTGTGCATGCTACCGGTCAGATTGTACACTTCGACACGCATGCCAGACGAAGTGCAGAGGCATGGCTGCGTGGAAGCAATACGGCAATGGATAAGAATATCCGGATTCTTAAAGCCCAGATGGTTGCTGCTGAATTTCATGCACGGTTTGATGCTTGCGGACGGCGTTACCGTTATATGCTTGAATCCAGCCGTGTCCGAATGCCGCAGCTGCGTGGCCGCGTCGGCTGGACTCATTATCCTCTCAATATGGAATTGATGCGTGAAGCAGCTGCATTGCTGGTTGGTGAACACGATTTTTCCAGTTTTCGCTCCAGTGACTGTCAGGCTAAATCACCAGTAAAAACTTTGTATGCACTGAGACTCAGTGGTAGTCCTGAATTGATGGCGATAGATTTCCATGGCAGTGCATTTGTCCACAATATGGTGCGTAATATTGTAGGTGCGCTGGTGTATGTGGGAGCGGGTAAGCTAAGTGTGTCTGGATTTGCACAATTGCTGGCGGCAAAAAGCCGGCAACTGGCTCCGCCAACATTTATGCCGGACGGGCTGTACCTTACCGGTGTTGATTATCCTGTGCACTGGGATGTGGCTACACAGTCTTTGCCAGTATGGCTGTGGCCGAATCTAGATTAATTTAGGTGAGCACTAGCTGGCTGTAAAAAAGGTGAAATATGAACATTCGTACGAAAATTTGTGGCATGACGAGGGTTGAAGATGCACAGTTTGCTGCACAATTAGGGGTAGATGCCATTGGGTTGATATTTTTTGCTGGCAGTAAGCGCTGTGTCACGATTGCGCAGGCTCAGACGATAGTGCGTGCAATAGCACCTTTTGTTACGGTGGTTGGGCTGTTTGTGAATGCACGGGCTGCTGAGATAGAGGATGTACTGGCGAAGGTGCCGCTGGATGTGCTCCAGTTTCATGGTGATGAAAATGCGGAATTCTGTCGCCAATTCCAGCGTCCATATATTAAGGCTGTACGGGTACAAAACAGGGCTGATATTGAAACAGCTGCTGCTGTGCATACGGATGCACGTGCTTTATTGTTTGATGCTGCGGTCAGTGGACAATATGGCGGTACTGGGCAGAGTTTTGATTGGCAAATTTTGCCGTCCATGCTGGCACGGCCATGGGTGCTTTCCGGTGGTTTGAAACCGGAAAATATTGTCTCTGCAATCAGACAAAGTAATGCGCTGGCCATTGATGTGTGCAGTGGTGTGGAGCAGTCACCTGGTATCAAGGATAAGCAGAAGATGCAGGATCTGATGTCTGCAATTAGTACTTTTTCTACTTGGAGTGTTGATTCTAGGTGCTAATAATACCTTTGTTTGTACGGTATGATAATATTATTTTTATAAAACAATTAGTTATTTAAATAAATTTTGCGAACGTGGAATTTTTATTTTGGGCTTTAAAGATTTCCAAATCTGTGCTGATTTTGACTTTTACTAGCGATGGTATTAAGGAGTTTCGGTTAAATTAGCTGAAATGGATGATGCTTTAAAGCTGAATTTTTCTATCAGACTAAAATAAAACGAATGTTTTCTTTTAATAGAACGATATTTACCTGTCTGTCTGAGTATTGTGTTTTATTTCAGATTTTGATGGAAAATTTCAATGTAATAAACTCGTTGTTAAGTGTGAATGGTATGGTACAAGATTTTCAAAGTGGTTCTGATGTCTAGATACGAAAAGTAATTTACTAAAAATATGATTTTATCGTGTCGCTATAATCAATTTATCTAACGATGGTTTTTAATTATTCATCATAATTGAATAAACGAACATTCTTATATGACGTTTTTTTCTGATACTGCGAAACAGGTTATTCAGAACACAAGTCTGCATCGGCGTCATTTTGGTAATTATTTATGTTTGTTTTTTTGATACCCGAAATTGCGACATAGACAGATGAAAGCAAAGTTTTGAGTGCAATTATTCTGTAGGTTAGACAGTTTACAGGATAATGTATTTAAAAAATGTTAATATGGCCGAATAGTTTTATTCTCTAGGTATTTAGTCGCTCAATGGAAAAAAATATGGAAAATTATCATTATCCGGATGAACAGGGATTTTATGGTGAGCATGGCGGGCTGTTTGTATCAGAGACACTGATTACGGCTCTAACTGAGTTAAAACAGGCTTATTATGCAGCGAAGGCTGATCCGGCGTTCTGGGCACAATACCATGAAGATTTGAAATATTATGTGGGACGACCTAGTCCTGTGTACTATGCCCGCCGCCTAACTGCCCATCTGGGTGGGGCACAGATTTATTTGAAGCGGGAAGACCTGAATCATACCGGTGCGCACAAAATCAACAATACGATTGGTCAGGCTTTACTGGCACAGCGCATGGGTAAAAAGCGAGTGATTGCCGAAACCGGCGCTGGCCAGCATGGCGTGGCATCAGCGACAGTGGCAGCACGATTCGGCATGGAATGCACAGTGTTTATGGGCACAGAGGATATTCAGCGTCAGGCACCGAATGTGTACCGGATGAAACTTTTAGGGGCAAAGGTGGTGGGTGTGGATTCAGGCTCATGCACGCTGAAAGATGCCATGAATGAGGCTTTACGTGAGTGGGTGGCACGGGTAGATGATACTTATTATATTATTGGTACTTCTGCCGGTCCGATGCCCTACCCAGAAATGGTACGCGATTTTCAGTGCGTGATTGGCAATGAGGCCAAGCAGCAGATGCAAGAAGCAATCGGGCGACAGCCGGATGTAGCTGTAGCCTGTGTTGGTGGTGGTTCGAATGCGATCGGGCTATTTTATCCTTATATTAATGTCCCTGAAACGCGTCTGGTAGGAGTAGAGGCCGGTGGTCTGGGTCTGACTGGACATCAGCATGCTGCGCCCATCAGCTCACATAGTCCGGTAGGGGTTTTACACGGCTTCCGCAGTTATTTGATGCAGGATGAAAACGGGCAGGTGGTTTCCACGCATTCAGTTTCTGCCGGTCTGGATTATCCAGGAATCGGTCCTGAACACAGCTTGCTGCATGATATTGGTCGTGTTCAGTATGAAGCTATGGGTGACGAGGCAGCGATGGAAGCGTTCCATCTGCTCTGTCATCAAGAGGGAATCATACCAGCGCTGGAATCTAGCCACGCTCTGGCATGGGCTGTGGCCAATGCGCCGAAAATGAGTCCGGATGAAGTGATTCTGGTGAATCTTTCCGGCCGCGGTGATAAGGATATCAATACGGTTGCCCGTTTGGATGGTATCAGCCTGTGATTATGCAGGCCACTGTGCTGTAATTGTTTGAATATTGTTTGTGGTGTATGAATAATCGTATCAGGCTGTCTTCTGTACAGATTTTTGTGATGGCGTTGGCCATCGGTCTGGCGGTAGCTAGTAATTATTTTGTTTTTCCGTTGATTGAGGTCATGGCTCGCTATTTTGGGCTGGATGTGGACAGTAGCGGAATGCTGATTACACTCACACAGTTGGCCTATGCGCTGGGTCTGATGTTTCTGGTGCCTTTGGGTGATTTGCTGGATAACAAAAAACTAATCGTTTCTCTGTACGGTGTAGTCAGTATTAGTGCACTACTCATTGCACTGGCGCCGAATATATATTTATTTGTAGCCGGACTGTTGCTGGTGGGTGCTTTTTGTACGGTTGCGCAGATACTGATGCCACTAGCAGCCAGCCTAACTGATCCTGAGCAGCGCGGGCGGGTGATTGGTACGTTGATGAGCGGTTTGTTGCTGGGGATTCTGCTGTCGCGCACTTTTTCCGGTTTGGTGGCTCATTGGTGGGGCTGGCGCATGGTGTATGTATTAGGCGCGGTCATGCTGATGTTAATGACGCTGACTTTGCAATGGAAGTTACCGCATGTACAACGTGAGCGCAGCCGATCTTTTGGCTATTGGCAGACACTGGTATCGGTGTGGTCTTTGTTGTGGCGTACGCCGTTATTGCGTCAGCGTGGTGTGCTGGGGGCGCTGGATTTTTGTCTATTTTCTGTGTTGTGGACGCCGCTGACGCTGTTGCTCAGTAACGCTCCGTATCATTTCAGTTTAAGTACGATTGGTTTGTTCGGACTGTTTGGTGCGCTGGGTATATTCGGTTCCAATGTCGGAGGCTGGGCGGCTGATAAAGGCCGCAGTTATGCAATGACCGTGGTGTGTGCGCTGCTGTTTCTCTTCAGCTGGGTACTGCTGTATGCCGGTGGCCAGTATCTGTGGGCGCTGATTGGCGGGGTAATACTGCTGGATTTTGCTATTCAGGCTTTGCATATCTGCAATCAGTCATTAATTTATCGTTCTGATCCGGCGCTAAAAGGCCGTATTGCATCGGGCTATATGAGTATGTATTTTATCGGCGGTGTACTTGGTTCGCTCGCTTCCGCTATGGCTTATGCACATGTCGGCTGGAATGGAGTGGCAATGCTTGGGGGCGGAATTGCTCTTTTAATTCTGCTGTGTGCGCTTTTGTTTAAATGTGAGCAAATGTCTTAAGGCTGTTTGCGCTCTTCTGATTTGAAATCGTTATTGTGAATAGGATTGAGTATGTCTAGTCATGCTGTGATGACAGTAATTGGTAAGGACCGTATTGGTATTGTTGCTGAAGTTGCCACTTTGCTGGCAGAGCATCAGGTAAGCATTATGAATATTAGCCAGCAGCTTATGGATGATTATTTCACTATGATTATTCTGCTGGATACGGAGCGATGCACAATGCCGCGTTTGCAGTTCAGTGAATTTCTGGACAGTGAAGGTGAAAAGCGGGGTTTGCATATCCGTGTGCAGGACGAAGCTCTGTTTAATGCTATGCATCGGATTTAGGAGTTGTCTATGTCGTTTTCTATTCAGAATAATGAAATTCTGGAAACAGTGCGTATGGTCTCTGACCAGCATTTTGATGTGCGTACCATTACCATTGGTATTGATCTGCATGATTGTATTGATACAGACATTAACCGCCTCAATGAAAAGATTTTTAACAAGATTACGCGGGTGGGAAAAAATTTGGTGCAGACGGCAACAGAACTTTCTGCCAAATATGGTGTGCCTATTGTAAATCAACGCATTGCGGTCACACCGATTGCACAGATTGGTGCTGCCACTGGTGCGGATTCCTATGTATCAATTGCGCAGACGCTGGATAAGGCTGCCAAAGCCATTGGTATTTCATTTATTGGTGGTTTTTCCGCTCTGGTACATAAGGGTATGAGTCCGGCCGATGAGGTATTGATTCGTTCTATTCCTAAGGCAATGGCCTGTACTGATGTGGTGTGTAGCTCGGTAAATATCGGTTCTACACGTGCCGGTATTAATATGGATGCCGTTAGGTTAATGGGCGAAACCATCCGTCAGACTGCTGAAATCACGCCAGAGGGCTTTGGATGTGCCAAACTCGTTGTGTTTTGTAATGCTGTGGAGGATAACCCATTTATGGCCGGTGCTTTTCATGGTGCCGGCGAGGCGGATTGCGTGATTAATGTGGGCGTGTCCGGACCGGGTGTGGTTTGTGCGGCATTACAGAATACGCAGGGACTTTCTCTGACCGAAGTGGCCGAGCTGGTGAAGAAAACTGCGTTTAAAATTACTCGCGTAGGTGAGTTAATTGGGCACGAAGCCAGCAAAATGCTCGGTATTCCATTTGGTATTCTGGATTTATCACTGGCGCCTACTCCGGCAGTGGGTGATAGTGTGGCACGCATTTTGGAAGCAATGGGGTTGAGTGTATGCGGTACCCACGGTACCACAGCCGCACTGGCCTTACTTAATGATGCCGTGAAAAAAGGCGGTATGATGGCGTCTAGTGCTGTAGGCGGTCTGAGTGGTGCATTTATACCGGTATCGGAAGATGAAGGTATGATAGCCGCTGTAGAAGCAGGTGTATTGACACTGGATAAGCTGGAAGCGATGACCGCAGTGTGTTCGGTAGGTCTGGATATGATTGCGGTACCGGGCGATACACCGGCGAGTACGCTTGCCGGTATTATTGCTGATGAAGCGGCAATCGGACTAATTAATAGTAAAACCACGGCAGTGCGGGTGATTCCTGTTAGCGGTAAAGATGTTGGTGATTACGTAGAGTTTGGAGGTCTGCTGGGACGGGCGCCGGTGATGCCGGTAAAATCTGGTTCTTGCGAGGTGTTTATCAATCGCGGCGGTCGCGTGCCGGCACCAGTGCAGTCGATGAAAAATTAAAGGATGTGCTGTGGTGCATGCTATGATTAAGTTGAGATTAACTGTACAGCGGGTATTGCAGTCTAGCAGGAATCCCGCTGTTGCTAGAGGCAGCTAGAATAGATGTCCGTCTGGTGTCGCAGCAGCATTGGCACACTCCGAAAAGGGTAGATAAGAAAAATGAGTAGAATTCAACAGACGTTTGAGCAGTTGCATGGTCGTACTGCTCTGGTATCGTATATTACCTGTGGCGATCCTAATCCGGTTGCTACCGTAAAGCTAATGCAGACGCTGGTTGCCAATGGTACGGATATTATTGAGCTAGGCGTACCTTTCTCCGACCCGATGGCAGATGGGCCGGTTATTCAAGCCGCATCAGAACGGGCTTTGCGTCAGCATGTGTCACTGACAGATGTATTGGCAGTGGTGGCACAGTTCAGACAGGATAATCAGACTACACCGGTGGTATTAATGGGCTACCTTAATCCAGTCTTTCATATGGGCTATGCATCGTTTGCCCGTGCGGCTGCTCAGGCTGGTGTAGATGGTGTGTTGACTGTAGATTGTCCGGCAGAGGCAATTGATGATTTGCATGAACAGCTGAAATTACACGGACTGGATTGTATTTTTCTGATTGCCCCGACTACAACTGATGAACGGATTAAACTGATTGGCAGTAAGGCCAGTGGTTTTGTTTATTATGTGTCACTGAAAGGTGTGACTGGTTCATCACAGTTGGATACAACTGAAGTTTCGCGTAAAATTGATCATTTACGCCAGTTTATTAAGGTGCCTGTTGGTGTGGGTTTCGGTATCCGCGATGCTGAAAGTGCCCGCCGTATCGGTGCAGTAGCTGATGCAGTGATTGTGGGCAGCCGCTTTGTACAGACGATTGCTGAGCATGCAGGCCATGAAGCTGAGGCGCTCGCACCGGTAGTGGCCGAGCTGAGACAGGCGCTGGAATAATCTGCGTGCAATCCTAATTCTGCCGCCCGTAAGAAGTATGCGGACGGTAATAACCAGGAATGAAAGTATGAGTTGGTTAGATAAAATCCTGCCACCCAAGATTAAAAAAGATCCTGTGGCCAAATCCGGCGGTATTCCTGAAGGTTTATGGCAAAAATGTCCGTCTTGTGCGGCGACTTTGTATGCCACGGATTTGAAGAAAAACATGGAAGTGTGCCCAAAGTGCGGCTACCATAATCCGGTTTCAGCGCGTGAGCGCATTCACTTGATGCTGGATGAAGGTAAACAGTATGAAATTGGTGCTGATATTAAACCGATTGATATTCTTAAGTTCCGAGACAGCAAAAAATATACAGACCGTCTGAGTACTGCTCGCAAACTGACGCAAGAGGATGATGCGCTGGTGGTGAAGCGTGGCACTATGAATGGCGTACCGGTGGTAATAGCTGCTTTTGAATTCAATTTCATCGGCGGGTCTATGGGCTCAGTTGTGGGTGAACGTTTTGTGCGTGGTGTGCGTGAAGCGGTAAAACATAACTGTACTTTTATCTGTGTGGCTGCTTCTGGCGGGGCACGGATGCAAGAAGGCTTGAATTCGCTAATGCAGATGGCCAAAACCTGTGCTTCTCTGCATCTGCTGACGGATAAATCGCTGCCGTTTATTTCGGTATTGACCAATCCTACTATGGGTGGTGTTTCTGCGAGCTTTGCCTTTATCGGTGATGTGGTACTGGCGGAACCGAATGCACTGATTGGCTTTGCCGGTCCGCGTGTGATTGAACAGACAGTGCGTGAGACTTTACCGGAGGGATTCCAGCGGGCAGAGTTTCTGCTGGATAAGGGTGCCATTGACCAGATTGTCGACCGGCGAGAAATGAAAGAACGTATTGTGCGCCTGATTCAACTGTTACGTTCGCAGTCTGGTGCTAATGCAGCCTGAGCGACGGAACTTAATACAAGAATATAATTTAATACCCGGTCAGAAAGTAATTTTCGGCCGGGTATTTGTTTCAGACATAGGTTATCTATGTTTCACATGAACTGACTTCCCGAATATGTGCTATATCAGCTCAATAATAATATCTGATCTGTCACTGGGAAAAGGTACCACAGTTAAGCAGTTCAGATTGCATTTTTTCCAGTTTTTCATAGATATAATTGTATTTTGACGCAAATTCGACTTGTCATTTTATACATCTATACAAAATGAAGATTGATTATCCATTAGAAATTAATTGTCATTAAAACTTTATCTTTGTTTGATATTAAAAAATTAGGTTTTTTTCTAATTTTTCTTTAATCAAATGAAAAAAAGAATTGGCTGCATCTTAAGAGTCTATACCTTGATTATGCTTATTGATATATAACCAATAAACCCATGAATATAATAATAAAATGGCAAAGGAGTATTTGTATTAAGGCAATGACATAATCTACAGCAACTACGCCGTAATAAATTTCGCATTTCAAGATTAGTTTTTACAAGAATTTTTTTATAAACATATTTCAAATCCAAGACACTATTTGGAATCAACTCCCATCTTATAGGGTATTAACAAAATTCTTTTTCTTATTTCTTTATTCAATTTGCTCAATATTTTATTGATGTAAAAAATTTTATTTTTTCTTATAAAATCCCGGTAAATATTTTCTTAATGGGATTTATTCTAAATTATTGATCTTCATTTACTAACACAATATTTTTATGGTCTTCTTTCAGATTTTTGAGTCTGTTTACTCATGTTTGAATCTGCTCCGCATGACGAACTGAAAACCATCTGGAATCCCAAAGCCTGTGTGTGAAATTACTGTTGCCGCCCAGTGAATTTCTTTTGAAATCTCACGACAATCTTGGATCAATGGCGGTGTCCATATATCAGACAGCTTTTTACTGTTTTCTAACTGTCTCTATTCTGTAATTGTGCCAGTAATATTGGTACATGGCTGTGGGTAATATCTTTAACAGCGGTTAGCAGCCATAATTGCTGGTGCTGCTTATGCAGTTGTTGTAGCTTCTGCAAGTCTTGTTGCTGTTGTGGCTGCTTCAGTTCCTGCTGGTAGCGTAAGCAAAATTCACCATAGCGGGTATCGGGCTGCTGATGTAGCCACTGTCGCAGCTGGCTGGAAGGTGCAACGGTTTTTAGCCATAAAACATTGTTCATTCTGGTTTTGCTGATACCACGCGGCCACAGGCGGTCAATCAATACAGCTGGCTGTTGTTGCTGATAGGTGTAAACCCGCTCAATGTTATACATGGTTGCTGAAAGAGAAGCTAAATTTAATTAATAATAGATATAATAGCTTGTTTTGACAAGATGATGTGCTAGCTTTGATTAGAGTAAGATCTGAGTGTGCTCACTGCTCTTTTCAGACTGTTTTGCTGAATAAATGGATACTACTTTTTCAAAACAGAATAAAAAAGCAGCCGTTTACGGCTGCTTTTGCGTGTGACCAGTTTTTATTTCTGATTTTTGATTAATTCCTGCTCCAGTTCATTTTTACGCATTAGGCCGGAAATGGTTTTGCCGTTCGGAAATACCATGGTGGGGGTACCATCAAAACCAAATTTATTGCCTAATTTCATGGTGTCTTCTACGGGGTTGCTGCAATTGGCTACGCTGGCTGGTTCCTTGCCATGACGCATCCATTCTGTCCAGGCGGTGGTGCGTTCTTTCTGACACCATATTTGTACTGCTTTTTTCTGTGCGCCTGGATGTAGATCGGGTACCGGCATGAGGAATGTATAAACTGTGAGGTTATCAATCTGGGCGATTTCTTCTTCCAGTTTTTTACAGAAAGGGCAATCTGGGTCGGAGAATACTGCCATTACCCGTGTGCCGTTGCCACGTACTTCTTTGATTGCTTTATCCAGTGGTAACTGGTCAAAATCTATTTTTGATAAATCACTCATACGTTGCTCCGTCAGATTCTGATGGTGTTTGAGATCAATCAGATTACCCAGCATGATGTAATCGGCATTTTCATCAGTATAGATAATCTGATTACCGGTGATTACCACTTCATATATACCTTTAAATGGAGTGGTATAGATACTCTGAACGTTTAACTCTGAGCTTTTAAATGCTTTTTGCATGTTTTTGGACAGATTATCGCTAATTTTTTTATTGGTTGCGTCATCTACTGCCGCACCAACTGCAGCAGCTTTATTGGCTGATGCTGAGTCACTGATACCGGATTTGGCACTGGCGGTTTTGTCTATATTATGAACGGGAGTACCGTCGCAAGAAGCGAGGACAGGTATGGCCAGTAAAGGAACAAGCCATTGCCATAAGCGGATTTTGTTTATCATAAATGTCTGAGAATGAGTTAATAAGGGGTTATTGATAATCTGTGGCCATTATGCCCAGCCTGAGAAGTATGTGTCAGTATGAGCGTGAAAAATGCTGCTATTTTGTTGCTAAAACAGGCTTAAATCATACGGCAAGTAAATCTGTTTGGCTGCTAGAAAAATGATTCTGAGTTTAGGGTTTTCTGCATTTTTCACTGGTTCTGACTGATTGTGAGTATAAAACAATCCTGACCGTGTTGTAATACTGTTTTGAGGCTAAAACGTATGGCGCGTCTTCTTGCTTCATGCCACAATACTCTTTCGTTAATCAATGTGAACCATTGCCATGAATCCGATTTTGGCTTTCGATATTGAAACCGTGCCTGATGTGGCCGGTATCCGGGTACTTCATCATTTGCCGGCGGAAGTAAGTGATGCCGATGTGGTGGAGTTTGCTTTGCAGCAGCGAAGGGCAAAAACTGGCGGTAATGATTTTATGCAGCTGCATTTGCAGCAGGTAGTAGCCATTTCATGCTGTATGCGCTGGGGGGCAGAAAAAATTCATGTTGGTAGTATTGGCACGCCAGAAGATAGTGAAGAAACGCTGATTGCACGTTTTTTTGAGTTGATTGAAACACATACGCCGCAATTGGTGAGTTGGAATGGTGGTGGATTTGATTTACCGGTGTTGCATTATCGTGCGCTAATTTATGGTATCAGTGCCGCCCGTTACTGGGATATGGGGGAAGGGGATTTTGGTGACAGCCGAGATTTCAAATGGAACAACTATATCAGCCGCTATCATGCACGTCATTGTGATTTGATGGATTTGCTTTCTCTCTATCAAGCGCGAGCCTGTGTTCCGTTGGATGATATGGCTAAGCTGTGTGGTTTTCCAGGTAAGCTGGGGATGGATGGTAGTAAGGTCTGGGCTGCATATCAGCAGGGAGAATTAACCCAGATTCGGCAGTACTGTGAGACAGATGCCGCTAATACTTATTTAATGTATCTGCGTTTTAATCTGTTGCGTGGTTTTCTGAATGCCGATGAATACGAACAGGAAATCCGTGGTCTGAAGGTTTACCTGAAAGGATTGCAGGCGCCGCACTGGCAGGAATTTCTGGATGCATGGGGACGGCCACTCTGATGATGAAAGCTGATAAGCCGGACACGGTAATGATGTTGTGGATAGAATGATTGCTGAGATAAGTATGCATAGGCTGGTGCTGATTGGGGTAGGGCTGATAGGTGGTTCGCTGGCACTGGATTTAAAACGGGCGGCACGGGTGGAAGAGGTGGTTGGCATTGATATTGATGCTGACAATCTGACGCGGGCTTTAGAGCGACGTGTAATTGATTGTGCCTACGAATGCATTAATGCAGAAAGTATGGCTGATGCCGATATGGTGCTCATCGCTACGCCAGTTAATACTTTGCCGATTATCTGTCGCCAGCTTGCGCCATTTTTGCCAGATAGATGTATTGTCACTGATGTGGGCAGTACTAAGCAGCTGGCTTTGCAGGCTTTTGCTGCTGAGTTGCCACAGCATTATGAGCGCTGTGTGGCGGCACATCCGATTGCTGGTTCCGACCGTCATGGGGCGCTGGCGGCACAGTTTGGCTTGTTTGCTGCAAAAAAATGTATTATCTGTGCTCATGAGCAGCAGGATAAAACGGCTTTGCAGGCTGTGGAAGCAATGTGGCAAGCGGTGCAGGCGCAAATTTATCATCTGGATGCAGCCAGACATGATGCGATTTTTGCTGCTGTAAGCCATTTGCCGCATATGCTGGCTTATGCCTATGTGCATCAGCTGGCGGAAGCAGCTAATGCGGATGAGCTGTTACAATTTGCTGGTAGCGGTTTTCGGGATTTCACTCGAATTGCTGCCAGTCATCCGCAGATATGGACGGATATTTGTTTGGCGAACCGACAGGTGCTGGCTGGTCTGCTTGAGAAACAACAGCAGGAGCTGGCATATTTGAAGCAATGCCTGCAAGATGGTGATGCGCAGAAGCTCACGGCTTTTTTTGCAAAGGCTCAGAAAATCCGTGAAAGCTGGCAAAATGAGCAAATTCAGGCTACAGCAGGTGTGCCGGCAGGCAGATAATACCTTGGTATAGCTAAGTGATAGTAAGATAAAGTCTTTTTTGATATTTTTTCAGCACAAGTTAGATGCAGTTAATGAATTTTGCGGTATTTTTAATTAAAATAACCTTATTTTGTCGAATTAATACAAAATATGACTTGCTATGCAGGCGTAGTTGAGGCATAATTCGCTTCGTTAAATCAGCTCCTAGTTGGTTTAACAGTTTCTCCTCTATTTCTCCTTTGTAGACTTGGCGCACACTTAACCGTGTGCGCATTTTTTTATCTGTTTTTTATTATGCTAACGGAATTTTTATAAGTCATATTCGACTCGCCTCTTAGCTGTATTTTGTTTGTTACTAAAGAGGTGCATTCCGGATATTTGGTTTTAAATAGCGAAGTGTTGTCGGAAAGCCAGAAAAATATACGCCTAAGCTTTTGTTGGTATATGAATGCTGTTAGGATAGTTGTTTTATATTTAGACTCAGGGGAAGATTATGTCTGGTGAAAGTAATTTGCATGTTTTGCTCCAATCGGCAGCGCCGCAGCATAATGCGGGCAAATATGTGTTCTGTACCGTAAAGCAGCCGGTGGCTGAATTGCTGTCTGCTGCTGTGGCTACTGTGCAGGAAAGTGAGGGAACTACGCTGATTCTGCCTCAGGCTGTGGCTGATGAGCATCAGCTAAGCTATGACTATGTTGCCGGCTGGATTACCTTGAAGGTGCATTCATCTCTGTCTGCTGTAGGACTTACCGCCGCTTTTTCTCGCGCTCTGGCACAGCAGAATATCAGCTGTAATGTTGTGGCCGGCTATTATCATGATCATATTTTTGTTGCAGAAACTGATGTAGCACCGGCTTTGGATATTCTCAATCATTTGGACAAAGCATAATAATAATATATGACCGGCTTAAATCATGATTTTGCGTTGGCAAAAATCATGATTTGACTATATTTCGATTTTGTTAATTTGTTAACATAGGTCGGGTTTATCAATATTTTTAGTTGCTTGAAAATAGTTATATGGATTGCTTAATTTCATTCTCAATTTCAAGGCTTTGTCTCGGCCTTAGTACAATTTCATTCTGATTTACATACTATTTGATAAAAATTAGGTCTGCTATGTGCTGAAGCTTCTAAATCTATATGTTCGATATTTGAAAGCATGTTTTACCAGCAAAAATAAAGTAGTGTGCAGTGTGATGGAGATGTTCTGAATATTTAAAAAAAGTATTGCTGCGAATGGTTGTTACTGGCTTGAGGATGAAAAAACAGGGCGGAAAATTTAATTTCCGCCCTGTTTTCTGAAGATATTAATTAAAGATTATTCGGAAAATTGGCTGGCAGTTCGCTGGCAGGACAGTTAATGATGCTTTCATCATTTTCACCACAATCACGGATGAAGGTAATGGTGGCAAATTCATCAATTACTTCCGTAGGATAGGCCGGACCAGCTTCTCGGTAAGCTTCCATTTGTGGAATATGCTCATTCTGGAAGCAAACGGTTTTTTCCGGATTGTTGATTACCCAACGTGGGAAAAAGATGGTGCCGTGGAAGATTTTGTCGGCCAGGTTGACGCTCAGGCTGACGTCGGTACCGGTTGGTTCGGTCCATGAGATTTTGTATACATTTTCAGCCAGCCGTACTAGATAGACTTTTTGACTTTTTACCCAACGATTGCCCACTATGCCACTGTGAATGCGGTAATCGATTGTGGTGGCATTTTTCACGTATATTTCGTAGTTCCAACCATTATCATAGGTGTAAACCAAATGTTTTCCTAGAATATTGCTCAGATCGTTTTTATCAAATACAGACATTTTTTTCCTTTCAATTAAAAGATATTTTGATTAAATGGATAAGTGAAGTTTAAACAGGTATGGACCAGATGAATAACGTTATTTTTGAGATAAAATGTTCTAAAATTTCGATTGATTCGCGATGAAAACAACACTGGAACAATGGCAGCTTTTACAGGCTGTGGTGAGCTATGGCAGTTTTGCCCGTGCTGCGGAAGCCTTTAACCGTAGCCAGTCTTCCCTGAGCTACCAGTTGACGTTAATGCAGGAACGGCTGGGTGTAACGTTGCTGACTATTGTTGGCCGCAAGGCAGAGCTGACAGCGTCTGGTCAGCAGCTACTGGCACAGGCCTTGCCTCTGTTGCAGGGGTTTGAGAAGCTGGAAAACCGTTCCCGTGCGCTGCAACGCGGTGAGCGGGCACGGCTAGATTTGGTGGTGGACAGTATTTTTCCTAAAACGCGTCTGTTTACAGTTTTACGCCGTTTTCAACAGGTTTATCCCTCTACCCAAATTCATCTGACTGAAGTGCTACGAAGTGAAAGCTGTGCTGTGCTTCAACAGCAACAGGCGGATGTCTACATCATCACGCCGAGCGCAGAAATGATACGTCAGGGAAAGTTATTGCTGGAGGTGAACTTTGTAGCTGTGGCGCAGCGTGAGCATCCGCTGCTGACTTTGCCGGCACCACTGGGTCAGGATGTGCTGGTTCGCTATCCGTTGATTGAGATTGTTAGCCGCGAACAGCAGCAGCTACCCTACCGGCAAGTAAGTGCAGCAGAAAACTGGACGTTTACCACAATTGAAACGGCTATTGAGGCTGTAACTCAGGGTGTAGGCTATGGCTGGCTGCCGGAAGATCGGATTCAGGTGCAGTTGGCCAGTGGGGAATTACAGGTCTTACCATTAAAATATGGTGCACGGCGTGCTACGCCGGTATATTTGTTTTTGAATCAGGATGAGGCTCAGCTGGACAATGAAACAGCGTTATTGGTCAGTCTGATTCAGGATAAAGTATGAATGCCGACCGATTATTCAGTCTTAGAATAGCTAGTGCTGTGATTTTATTCTAGGTGTAGTAGTTGTTCTTCTTTTACTTCCTCCATTACCACATAGCTGCGGCTTTCGGCTGCCGCAGGTAGCTGGAGCAATATATTGCCCAGCATATTGCGGTAGGCGTGCATATTGGGCAATCTCACTTTAATTAGGTAATCGTATTCGCCAGATATGAGATGGCATTCCAGTACTTGCGGAATGGTCAAAACTTCTCGCCGGAAATCCTCGAAGATGTTGCCGGATTTAGAACGCAGTTTGATTTCGACAAATACCAGCAGGCTTTGATTCAGGGCACGTGGATTCAGACGAGCGTGATAGCCCGTAATGATGTTTTCACGTTCCAGCCGCCGTACTCGTTCGGTAACCGGAGTGGTAGACAATCCTACTTTATCGGCCAGTTCGGTCATGGTGGTGCGGGCATTTTTTTGCAGTAAGGACAAAATCTTCATGTCCACTTTATCAATCTGGTGCATGATTAATTTGTAGTTTGAATGTGATAAATTATTAAAATACACCTTTTTTTGGTAAAAATAAAGTGAAATTCACTATCATTCTTTGTTTACACTAGGAGAAGTTACTAAACAGTTTATTTTCAGGATTCTGCCATTAAACAGCCGCGATATTCCGGTTTGATTTTCAGGGAGCTAATGTAATGAAAGTTCTGATTATGGGGGCAGGTATTGTTGGGGTAAGCACTGCCTGGTATTTAGCCAAGGCCGGTCATGAGGTAACAGTGCTGGAGCGAGCTGATCAAGCAGCAATGGAAACCAGTTTTGCTAATGCCGGCCAGTTATCCTATGGCTATACCACGCCGTGGGCTGCACCAAGTATACCAGCCAAAATAAGTAAGTGGTTGTTTAAAGAACATTCCCCGCTGCTGATCAGGCCTGATGGCAGTCTGTTTCAGCTACGCTGGCTGTGGCAGATGTATCGCAATTGCAATGCGCAAAGCTATGCGACCAATAAAGAACGTATGGTTCGTATTTCAGAATATAGCCGAGAAATGTTGCGGCAGCTGGAAGCTGAAGAGAATATTCAGTACGAAGGACGCCGGCAGGGTACGTTGCAGATTTTCCGTACCGAAAAAGAAGTGATTGATTCGCGTTCGGATATTGCTGTTTTACAGGATTTTGGTGTGCCGTTGCAGATACTAAACAGCGTGACGGAATGTACGCAGTATGAACCGGCATTGGCTCATATGGCCGGCAGGTTAGCTGGTGCTCTGTATTTGCCTCAAGACGGTACTGGAGACTGTCATTTATTCACCACCCGTCTGGCTGAGAAATGTGAGGCGCTGGGGGTAAAATTTCTGTATCGGCATGCGATTACTGATATCCGGCAGGATAAGTGTTCGATTAAAGGGGTAGAGGCAAATGGTCAGTGGTTTAATGCGGACCATTATGTTTGTGCTTTGGGAAGTTTCAGCCGCAGTATGATGCGTAAACTGGGAATAAATTTGCCTGTTTATCCGGTAAAAGGTTATTCACTGACAATTCCTATCATTGATAAGGATAAAGCTCCTGTTTCTACGGTGATTGATGAAACCTATAAGGTGGCTGTGACACGTTTTGATGAACGCATCCGTGCTGGTGGAATGGCTGAATTATCGGGTTATCGTATTCATTTAAATCCGGCTCGCAAGGTGGTGTTAGATTTAGTGGTGAATGATCTGTTTCCTGGCAGTTGCCATACATCGGAAGCTTTTTTCTGGAGCGGCCTGCGGCCGATGACGCCGGATAGTACGCCGATTATCGGTGCCAGCCGGTTTGTGAATCTGTCGCTGAATACCGGCCACGGTACGCTGGGTTGGACGATGGGGCTGGGTTCGGGAAAAGTTTTGGCAGATATCATTAGCGGAGTGAAGCCGGAAATTGAAACTGGTGATTTGTCGTTAGCTCGATATGTGTAGATATGTCAGATAGTTCGGTCTGGTTAACAGTCTGTGGCATACACAGGATGTAAAAAGTTTTATCATTACGGTTAATATATTATTAATCTGACAGGCTCCAATTTTCCGGCCGGAAAATGTAGGTTATCCTGTTGAAAAGGTTTGTATATGGCTGACGATAAAATTTTGTTGCTGGAAGTTGCACCTGTTGGCAGGATAATCGAATTCAATCCTCAGACGGGAGCACACCAGATTCTGGCTGATGAGCTGCATGATTTTCCAGATGGAATTGCTGTTGATATCCACCATCAACGATTGTTTTATTCTAGTATGGGTCGAATAAAAGAACCGGATTCTCTGGAATTTTTTCAGGCCGATGGAATGATTGCTGAAGTTTCGCTCGATGGACAGCAGCGGCATGAGCTGGTTGGACATGGTTTGTTTGTTACCGGCAAGCAACTGGTGTTTGATGAAGATGAGGGTCAGCTTTACTGGTGTGACCGTGAGGGAATGCGTGTCTGCCGCTATGATTTGCGAAGCGGAAAAACGGATGTACTGGTACAAACTGGGTTATATCCGCGAGATGCGCATGATTATGCGCGTCATTGTGTGGGCATTGCATTGGATAAGCAGCATAATTATTTTTACTGGACACAGAAAGGGCGGCCGAAAGGCGGAGAAGGTCGCATTCTGCGAGCCCATCTGCAGCCGGAAGCTGAATTTGATGCTGCGACCCGCTGCGATATTGAGACGGTACTGGATAATCTGCCCGAACCTATTGATCTGGAAATAGACCATGTCAACCAGATGCTGTACTGGACGGACAGAGGTCTCGATGCTGCTGGGGGAAATAGCCTGAATTGTGCAGCCATCTGTGCAGACGGGCTGAGAGACCATCAGGTATTGGCTACCGGTTTACAGGAAGGAATCGGGCTGGCTGCGGATTTTGTCCATTCGCTAATCTATATTACCGATTTGGGTGGTAATCTGTGGCGTTATGATATACAGCAGCGCGGGCCTTTGTGTAAACTGGCACAGTTTGGTCCGCTTACCGGCATTGCTTTACTGAAACAATAATATGACAGACATCAATACAGGGGATCAATAATGCGTCCGTTAGTTGCGCATATTCGTTTAAATCATTTGCGTGATAATTTTCTGGCTCTGAAACAGATGCATGGCGGCGGCAGAATGCTGGCTGTGGTGAAGGCCAATGCCTATGGCCATGGGGCGGTACGTTGTGCACAGGCGCTGGCTGATGTGGCCGATGGTTTTGCAGTGGCTTGCATCAACGAGGCGGTAGAGTTGCGTAATGCGGGTATAGAAATACCTATTGTTATGCTGGAAGGTGTTTTTGCGCAGGAAGAATATGCACTGGTTGATCAATATCGATTGTGGCCGGTAGTGGGTAATTTATGGCAGCTGGAATCATTGTTGGCGCACAACTGGCAAAAACCGGTAACGGTATGGCTGAAAATGGATTCGGGCATGCATCGTACTGGTTTTTTTCCGCATGATTATGCACCGGCCTATCAGGCACTGGCTCAAAGTGATAAGGTAGCTGAAGTGGTTAAAATGACTCATTTTGCCTGTGCTGATGAACCTATGAAAACCATGACTGCAGAACAAATTCACACGTTCGAGATGGTATGTGCCGATTTGCCTGGAGATGTCAGTTTGGCCAATTCTGCCGCGATTATGGCGTATCCGCAAACCCAATGCGGCTGGGGACGTGCTGGTTTGGCGCTGTACGGAATTTCGCCGATGGGTGGCACTGACAGCCGCTTTAAGCCGGTGATGCGGCTGGTAAGTAAAGTATTTGGTGAGCGTGTTTTGCAGATGGGAGAGCCAATCGGCTATGGTGCCAGCTTTGTGACTTCACGTTCAACCCGCGTCGGGTTGGTGGCTTGCGGCTATGCTGACGGTTATCCGCGTCGTGCGGCAACGGGTACACCTGTGGCCATAGATGGAGCACGTAGCTGTGTTTTGGGGCGAGTTTCTATGGATATGATGACAGTACAGCTGGATGACCACCGCCAGTCTCTTGGCAGCGAAGTTGAATTATGGGGGGATGTGGTGAATGTCAATGAGGTGGCTGCTGCTGCCGGCACTATTTCCTATGAGCTGCTGTGTAATGTTAAACGGGCTGAAATGGTATATGAATAAGATGCCATGGTTTGTCAATTTTTAAGTAAATGTTTGGCAAGACAGAAAATTTGGTTTATAAAGATGTAATATGTTTTCAGGCAGCTGTGCAAGCTGCCTGAAGTTATTTTTTATTGAGTTTATGATAATGGAAATAGAAACACTGAAACTGGCCAAGGCATTGATTGCACAGCCGTCTGTCACACCAGATGATCATGGCTGCCAGCCTCTGCTGATGAGCAGGCTCAGCGCACTTGGTTTTAACATTGAAACCATGCGTTTTGGAGAGACCGATAATTTTTATGCGCGATGGGGCAATCAGGGGCCGCTGATATGCTTTGCCGGACACACCGATGTGGTACCGGCCGGTGATGAAAGCCGCTGGAACTCGCCTCCATTTACGCCGACAGAGCGTGAAGGCAAATTATTTGGCCGCGGAGCTGCTGATATGAAAAGCAGTGTCGCGGCTTTTATTACTGCCTGCGAACGCTTACTACTGCAACAGCCGGATTTGCCACTGCGTTTGGCTATGCTGATTACTTCAGATGAAGAGGGTGACGGACACGATGGCACCAAACGTGTGGTCGAAACCCTGAAACAGCGTGGTGAACTGATTGATTATTGCATTGTTGGTGAGCCTACTGCTGTAGATACACTGGGGGACATGATTAAAAACGGCCGGCGTGGCTCCTTATCTGGCACATTACGGGTGCACGGCCGGCAGGGACATGTGGCTTATCCGCATCTGGCCGCCAACCCTGTCCATTTAGCAGCGGCAGCACTGGCTGAACTCACTGCCATGCACTGGGATGATGGTAATACCTATTTTCCTCCTACCGGTTTTCAGATTTCCAATATACATGCCGGTACTGGTGCCACCAATGTGATTCCAGGCGAGCTTACTGTGCAGTTTAACTTCCGTTTTTCCACTGAATCCAGTGCCGAAAATCTACGTCAGCGTGTACACACTATCTTAGATAAGCATAATTTACACTATGATATAGACTGGACATTGTCCGGACAGCCTTTTCTAACGACTGCCGGTCGTTTAACCGACGTAGCGCAGAAAGCCATCAAGTCTGTTTGCGGTGTGGATGCCGAGCTGTCTACCACGGGCGGTACTTCTGATGGCCGGTTCATTAAAAACATAGCTCGGGAACTCATTGAGCTAGGGCCGGTTAATGCGACCATTCATCAGATTGATGAGTGCGTGGATATTACTGCGCTGGCACAGTTATCGGCAATATATGAAAACATGCTTCAGCAGCTGGCTTGGCCTGATGCCTGCCTACATAAATAAGGAGAAAATAATGAGTACGGTGAACCAGAAACATTTTTTAAAACTGCTGGACTATACGCCAGCTGAAATTCAGAATCTGCTCGACCTAGCGGCGAGACTGAAAACCGAAAAGAAAATCGGTGTGGAACAACCCCGTCTAAGCGGTAAAAACATTGCTCTGATTTTTGAGAAAACTTCTACCCGTACCCGTTGTGCCTTTGAAGTGGCAGCACACGATCAGGGAGCACATGTAACTTATCTCGACAGTAGCGGCAGTCAGATTGGTCATAAGGAAAGCATTCGTGATACCGCACGTGTTCTCGGCCGCATGTATGATGCGATTGAATACCGAGGTTATGGTCAGGAGATTGTCGAGCAGCTGGCAGAATTTGCCGGTGTGCCGGTGATTAACGGATTAACCAATGAATTCCATCCGACACAGATGTTGGCTGATTTGCTGACTATGAAGGAAAACTGTAAAAAATCTCTACACCAGATTGCTTATACCTATGTGGGTGATGCGCGTTACAACATGGGTAATTCTTTGCTGGTAGCCGGTGCCAAAATGGGAATGGATGTACGCATCGGCGCACCACGTGCTTTCTGGCCAAACGATGATTTAGTCAGTCAGTGTCGTAGCATAGCTGAGCAGACTGGAGCGCGGATAACTTTAACCGAAGATGCAGCCGCCGCAGTCGATCAAACCGATTTTATCCACACTGATGTCTGGGTATCGATGGGTGAGGCCAAAGAAGTGTGGCGGGAACGGATAGAGCAGCTAAAGTCTTATCGCGTAGATTCACAGTTACTGGCTGCTAGTCACAATCCCAATGTTAGATTCATGCACTGTTTGCCCGCTATTCACAATCGTGATACCGGCATAGGTCAGTGGCTCTTTGAAGAGTTTGCTCTGGATGGTGCTGAAGTGAGTGAGGATGTATTTGAAAGTAATGCATCTATCGTATTTGAGCAGGCAGAAAATCGTATGCACACCATCAAAGCTGTACTGGTGGCATTACTGAGTACCTGAAAGGTTTAGCCTGCTGTCAACGGAGAGAATGGTTATGAAAGCAACCTCCAATCAGTTATTAATCAATCCGCATCATTTGGCTTTTTTATTGTCAGTGATGGTGGCCATTATGCCATTTTCTACAGATATTTATTTGTCTTCTGTTCCGGAAATGGCTTCTTCTCTGCATGCGCCTATCGATCAGATTGAACGCAGTTTGGCCAGCTTTATGTTTGGCGTGGCACTGGGACAACTATTTGGGGGAGCAATATCCGATATTAAAGGACGTAAGGTCATTGCCATGATTGGCCTGAGCGTTTACCTGCTTTCAGCCATTGCCATTGTATTCATTGATTCAGCAGATGAGCTGCTGTTTTGGCGCTGGATTCAGGCCATTGGTGGCGGCATGGCCACGGTTACTGTTGGCGCAACCGTGCGTGATTTTTTCCATGGTAATGAAGCTGCAAAAATGTTTGCCACCATTGGTATCATTACCCTTGCTGCTCCATTAGCTGCACCGATGCTGGGTACGGCGCTGGCGGCATTAGGTGGGTGGCGTGTTATTTTTATCTTTCTGCTGCTTTATGCTCTAATTGTGCTGCTATGCGTGTGGCGCTTTATGCCGCAGGTAAAAATGGATATTCAGCCGTTAGATAGTCAGGTATTTCATAAGATAAAACAGAATTTTTCAATGGTTTTCCATGAGCGTGAGGCATTGGGATTCATGTTTTTTCAGACTGCTGCGTTTGCGGCGATGTTTGTTTTTCTCACCGAATCGTCTTTCTTATATATGAATATCTACGGCCTGAGTCCGCATGAGTATTCATGGGCATTCGGTGCTAATGTGATTACCATGATGCTCTTTAATCGGATCACAGCTTACCGTCTGCGTACGACGCCGGCACGCAATATTCTGCTTAGTGGTGTGCTGCTACAACTAGGCTGTAATTTACTGCTGACCATCGTGGTGTGGAGCATGAACCGGCCACCATTTTTTCTGCTATTGGGTCTGATTATGTTTTCCATCGGTTCACAGGGTTTGATTGGTTCCAATACTCAGGCTTGTTTTATGAGCTATTTCCGTAAAATCGGTGGCAGTGCCAATGCCGTACTCGGAACCATGCAATTTTTGATCGCCGCTACTGTTGGCTGGCTGACTACCTTGCTGCATAATGGTTCGACTCATGTGATGCCTACCATGATGCTGATTTCTACTAGTTGCGGTGCCATTTTACTATGGGCTCTGTCGCGCACTGCGTGGCAGAAAAAGCACCGTTGATTTCGGGCAGCCGCAGCAGGCTGCCTTTTTCATGTTTTTCTGAACAACAATTAAAACACTACTAATTATGTCTGATAACGATAAACTCAAACCACATCGCGATGCCATAGACCAGATAGACAGCGAAATTTTGCGCTTACTGAACCAGCGTGCCAGCCACGCTCAGGCTATCGGTACTTTAAAAGGAGAAGGAATCGTCTATCGTCCTGAACGCGAAGCAATTGTTTTGCGCCGTATACAGGAGCAGAATCCTGGACCATTATCCAGTCAGGCGGTTGCCCGTTTACAGCGAGCCATTATGAGTGAGTGTTTGGCGCTGGAACGACCGTTGACCATTGCTTATCTTGGTCCGCAGGGTACCTTTACCCAGCAAGCAGCGATCAAACACTTTGGTCAGGCCGCGCAGACACAGCCATGCACTTCAATAGACGAAGGATTTCGTCTGGTAGAGGCACAACAAGCCGATTATGTTGTCACGCCAATTGAAAATTCGACCGAAGGTTCCGTCGGGCGCAGCCTAGATTTGTTGGTAACCACACCATTAAAAGCTTGTGGTGAAGTTAATCTACGCATTCATCATCAATTATTGCGTATCATCGATTCCACAGAAAACATTACTAAAGTTTATGCGCATGCGCAGGCACTGGCACAGTGCCGAAGCTGGTTGGATAAAAATCTGCCCGAGCAAACAGCTCGCATTGCGGTTGCCAGTAATGCCGAAGCAGCACGGCTGGCTGCTGCTGACAGTAGCGCTGCCGCCATTGCTTCTCTAATGGCAGCAGACCATTACCAGTTGCGGATACTGGCTCAGAATATCGAAGACGAACCCAACAATACAACCCGTTTTCTCGTACTTGGGCGCAATGTCACCACTAGCAGTGGGCGCGATAAAACCTCATTGATTGTAGCTGCACCCAACAAAGCAGGTGCCGTACATGATTTGCTCCAGCCTTTTGCAGACCATCATGTATCCATGACCAAACTTGAAAGCCGCCCCAGTCGTGGTGGATTATGGGAATATGTGTTCTTTATTGATATCGAGGGTCACCAGCAAGATGCTGATGTAGCCGCCGCATTGACTGCCTTGCAGCAACGTTCAGCATTCCTAAAAATAATCGGTTCTTATCCGCAGGCAGTAATATGAATGTAAAGCTAATAATTGATACTAACAGATAATATTCGCCTCTGACTTGGAGACAAAACAAGCATGAAAAATATCGTTGTCTATTGTGGTTCCAATCTGGGACAGAATAAAGCCTATTTTGATGCAGCACAGCAACTGGGCAAAGAAATGGCACAACAAGGCTATCGTCTCGTTTACGGAGGTGGCAATATTGGTCTGATGGGTACCATCGCTTCATCTGTGCTCGACCATGGCGGAGAAGCCATAGGCGTAATTCCTAGCTTTTTGAAAAATCTTGAAGGCGCACATCCAGGGCTAAGCGAACTGTATGAAACTTCTAATATGACAGAGCGCAAAAACAAAATGATAGAACTGGCTGATGCCTTCATTGCCATGCCCGGTGGTCTGGGTACCTATGAAGAATTATTTGAAGTCTTATCACAGGCACAGCTCAAGCTGCATCCGCATCCAGTAGGGATTCTGAATGTAGCCGGTTTTTTTGATCCATTGATTCAAATGTTGCAAAACACAGTTACCGCCGGTTTCATGCCTCCAGAAAACATGGATTTACTGTGTAAAGCCACAACACCTGCAGCGTTATTAGATCAGTTACGCCACTGGCAGCCGCGTGATGCGGTGAAATGGGTGACTCCGCAATGGGCGCAGCAGACAAGAGATACATTATGCTGACTTTGGCAGTACTGAATCACCTTATTCAGCAAAATGTTGAACTGAAAGCCAGCTGGCAGCAATACCAGCAACGGGTAGTAGCACTGGTGCTACCAATGCTGACACTCAAAGGCCGCATCGATGCTCAGGGTTTCTGGCAAGAAGACAACATTGAAGCTGAAACTACCATTACCATTGCTTCCACCGCTTTGACTAAAATGCTCATTGGCCAGCAACCGGGAGTTGGTGATATTGCAATTACTGGTGACCGTGCATTGGGCATGGCTATTCTGCCGTTGATACAGGCATTACAGTATGACTGGCGTGATGATTTGGCGCGGCTTTTTGGCGATGCCATCGGCGGGAAAGCAGCGCTGGAGCTGGAAAATCTATATCAGCAGGGGTGTGGCATCAGTCAGAGTATTGCAGCACAGATTGCTGACTATGCACAGGAAAGCGATGCAGTGGTTGTGAGCAAAGTTCAGTTGCAGCAGTTTGCCGCACAGGTTGAAATGCTGCGCGACGATACAGCTCGCCTTGCAGCCCGCCTCAGCCTTTTGCAACAACAGACGAAATAATACCCATTAAGCTGCCAGCGGTCATTACTGTTGCAGCAAAAAGGCTCTGGTATAATTTCAGTAGTTTTTAGTGAATTTCAACGATACAGCAAATCATGACACAACAACGCAAAATACTGGTTACCTCAGCTTTGCCGTACGCCAATGGCAACATACATCTGGGACATATGGTAGAACACATCCAGACTGATATCTGGGTACGTTTTCAAAAAGCACGTGGCCACGAATGTTATTACGTCTGCGCTGATGATACTCACGGCACTCCGGTAATGTTGGCGGCACAAAAGCAAGGCATCTCGCCAGAAGAAATGATTACCAGAGTACGGGAAGACCATCTGGCCGACTTTAGTGGTTTCGGCATTGGCTACGATAACTATTACAGCACCCATTCTCCAGAAAACGAAGCTTTATCACGCAGCATCTATCTGGCCTTAAAAGCCAATGGCAAAATTGAAAGCCGTACGATTGAACAACTATTCGATCCAGAAAAAAATCTTTTTCTGCCAGACCGCTTTGTAAAGGGCGAATGTCCAAAATGCCATGCACAAGATCAATATGGTGATAATTGTGAAGTCTGCGGCACGACTTATAGCCCAACTGAGTTAATTAAGCCGTATTCAGCGATTTCCGGTGCTACACCGGTACTGAAAGAATCAGAACACTTCTTCTTCAAACTTGGCGAGTGTGCTGATTATCTGAAGCAATGGACTGCCGGCAGTACTCTGCTGGCAGATGGCCGCATGCAACCGCACCTACAGGCAGAAGCCCTGAATAAAATGAAAGA
This sequence comes from Snodgrassella sp. CS2, assembly GCF_050310315.1. Lineage (NCBI taxonomy): Bacteria > Pseudomonadati > Pseudomonadota > Betaproteobacteria > Neisseriales > Neisseriaceae > Snodgrassella > Snodgrassella sp. CS2. The sequence continues at coordinate 61,958 of NZ_JBNPBA010000002.1, forward strand.
GTGGTTGGATGATGACAATCTGAGTGATTGGGACATCAGTCGGGATGCTCCTTATTTCGGTTTTGAAATTCCGGATGCACCGGGCAAATATTTTTATGTATGGCTAGATGCCCCAATTGGCTATATGGCTTCCTTTAAAAATCTGTGTAATCGTATTGGCGTTGATTTTGAGCAATGGTTCCAACCTAATACTGATACCGAAATGTATCATTTCATTGGTAAAGACATTCTCTATTTCCATGCACTATTTTGGCCGGCTACATTGAAATATGCCAATCTGCGCGCACCAACCGGTGTATTTGCTCATGGTTTTCTTACCGTTGACGGGCAGAAAATGTCTAAATCCCGTGGTACATTCATCACTGCACGTTCTTATCTAGAACAACGCTTGAATCCAGAATGGCTGCGTTATTATTTTGCTGCCAAACTCAACAGCAAAATTGAAGATCTGGATTTAAATCTGAATGATTTTATTGCCCGCGTGAACAGCGATTTAGTCGGCAAATATGTCAATATTGCCGCCCGCGCAGCTGGTTTCATCAGCAAGCGTTTTCAAGGTAAATTAACAGACGTCAGCACCAGTTCATTACTGCCGCAGTTGCAGGCACAGAGTGAAGCCATTGCCGTCAGCTATGAAGCACGCGAATATGCACGCGCTCTACGTGAAATCATGGCACTGGCTGATGTGGTGAATGAATATGTCGATGCCAACAAACCATGGGAACTGGCACGGCAGGAAGGGCAGGAAGCACGGTTACAGCAGGTATGTAGCGAGCTGATTAATGCTTTCCGTATCCTGACAGTGTATCTGTCACCTGTATTACCGCGACTGGCCGCTGAAGCGGCTGCCTTTCTTAATGTGGCTCCGTTAAAATGGTCTGATAGTATTTCTGTATTACCTGCCGGCCACAGCATTAATACCTATCAGCATCTCATGCAGCGTGTTGAACAAAAACAGATAGATGACCTAATTGCCGCCAATCGTCAGAATATCCAGCCGACAGCAGAGGTTCCGGCAGCCTCGTATGAACCAGTGGCTGCCACCGCTTCATTTGACGACTTTATGAAAATTGATATGCGCGTCGCCAAAGTAATGAGCTGTGAAAAAGTGGAAGGTAGCAGCAAATTACTGAGATTTCAGGTAGACCTTGGTTTTGAACAACGCACCATCTTTTCTGGTATCGCGGCCAGCTATCCAGAGCCGGAAAAACTGGTCGGCCGCATGGTTATTGTGGTGGCCAATTTCGCAGCTCGTAAAATGGCCAAATTCGGTATGTCAGAAGGCATGATTACTTCTGCCGCCGGAAATGGCAAATTGTTTTTACTGGATGTGGATAGTGGTGCCAAACCCGGTATGAAAGTCGGTTGATTTAAGCTATAAAAAAAGACCCGTTTAATTTAACGGGTCTTTTTTTTATTGGATGTATTAGTATAAGTGACGAAATACTTATTCCATCACTTATTACCTACTATTGTCTGACATGAGCTGTGATGCTCCGAAAGAGCTATTTGTTCAATACCTCATGTAGGCGTTCTGAATCCAAACTTTTTTCCCAGCGAGCCACCACAATCGTGGCACAGGCGTTTCCTACTAGATTAGTTAGGGCGCGGCATTCAGACATAAAGCGGTCAATACCTAGAATAAGCGCCATGCCTTCTACCGGTACAGATGGTACAACAGATAATGTAGCAGCTAGTGTAATAAAGCCAGCGCCAGTCACACCCGCTGCGCCTTTAGAGCTGAGCATGGCTACAAGCAGCAGCAGAACCTGCTGTTCCAGAGTAAGATCAATATTACATGCCTGTGCAATAAACAGCGCAGCCATTGTCATGTAAATATTAGTACCATCTAGATTAAAGGAATAGCCCGTTGGTACCACCAGCCCCACAATTGATTTCTGACAGCCGGCTTTTTCCATTTTCTGCATCAGTGTAGGTAAAGCAGCTTCGGAAGAGCTAGTACCCAGTACCAGCAGCAGTTCTTCTTTAATGTATTTCACGAGTTTGATAATCGAAAAACCGTTGTAACGTGCTACTGCACCCAACACAATCAGAATAAACAATACCGAAGAAATATAGAAAGTCAGAATCAAATAGAGCAGATTACCAATCGAACTAATACCGTATTTACCGATAGTAAACGCCATGGCACCAAACGCACCTATTGGAGCCGCACGCATCAGAATAGACACCATTTTGAAAACCGGAGCCGATAAATCCTGAAAGATATTAATCAGCGGACGGGCTTTTTCACCAATCAATGCCAGTGAAATACCAAACAGAATGGCAATAAACAGAGTTTGCAAAATATTGCCATTAGTAAGCGGACTCATCGCTGTAGTTGGAATGATGTCCATCAGAAAACCAGTCAGGCTGGATTCATGTGATTTCTGTACATATTCATGTACTTTTGCACTTTGTAAAGAACTCGGGTCAATATTCAGACCATGACCTGGCTGAGCAATATTGGCCACAATCAAACCGATAGCCAGAGCCAGCGTAGAAAAGGTCAGAAAATAAACCATGGCCTTGCCGGCCACTCGTCCCATGGTTTTCATATTGGTCATCTCAGCGATGCCGGTTACCACAGTAAGGAAAATAACCGGTGAGATGATCATTTTAACTAACTTGATAAAAGCATCTCCCAACGGCTTCATGCTTTCGCCAACACTGGGGAAAAAATTGCCAAGTAAAATACCAATAATAATGGCAATTATTACCTGTACATAAAGAACCTGATACCACCGCTGTTTTTTCGGTGGCGGATTCATTTCCTCAATTTCGAGTGGTAACATACTGATCTTTCGATGGTTTGTGTTTAAAAACTACAGAGTATAGAATTTATTATGAGCCATAAGAGACATAATTTGTTGATTATAAAGCCAACATAACTTAACAGAAAAGCATTATTAATTACTAAATAACAGTTATATGCTACTTAAGTAGAATGGGTGATAAATAGTAATTTAAAAACAATAATTTGAAAAAATTTATTACCATACAGCATAATATAATTTACTTTGGTATAAATAGAAGGATTAATTATTTACAATAAAAGTACATCGGCATATGTTGTAGTATATATAAAAAACCGTCTGTACACTGGTACAGACGGTTTTAGAAATCTGGTCGGAGTGAAAGGATTCGAACCTTCGACCCCCTCGTCCCGAACGAGGTGCGCTACCGGGCTGCGCTACACTCCGAAATAAGTTGTGCATTATAGGCAGCCATATGTACCTTGACAAGGGTAGTGAAGAAATAATTTGATAAAAAATGTCTATCAGCTATCAGCTCGCATACAACACAAACAAACAGGGTCTTTTTTTCAGCACTGGCAAGGTTTTCATGCTGCGCCACTTAGCAATATTCTGACTAATAATAGTTTGAGTAGGCAGCGTTAAATCCGCGGCAATACACAGACGAGTTTGAGGATGCAGGCTGGCAATAGCATCAGCAAGCAAAGCATCGTTACGGTAAGGCGTTTCAATAAAAAGCTGAGTTTCATTTTCCTGGCGTGAACGGTTTTCCAAAACGCGCAACCGTTCAATCCGCGCATTTTTTTCAGCCGGCAGATAACCTTTAAACGCAAAACACTGACCATTTGCTCCTGAAGCCATCAGTGCCAGCATAATACTGGAAGGGCCTACTAGCGGTATGACCGTAAAACCTGCCTGATGAGCCAGTGCAACCAGTTGTGCGCCCGGATCGGCCACAGCTGGACAGCCGGCTTCACTAAGTAGGCCCATACTACGCCCAGCCTGTAAAGGCTCTAATAAAACAGCAATATCGCGTTCTAGAGTATGTTCATTTAAAGTACGCAGATTCAGCTCCCGAATCGGCGTATGTACACCAAACGCTTTTAAATGCGCCCGTGCAGTTTTTTCTGCTTCAACCACAAAATCAGTCAAATCAACAATATATTCCCGTTCATGTGCCAGCAGGCTAGGCGTATCTGCTGTACCCAATGGTGTAGGAATCAGATAAAGCACCGGATTACTCATAGAACATTAATTCCTTCTGCCAGCAAAAAATCCACCAGACGAAAAATTGGTAAACCAATCAATGCATTTGGGTCAGTGGTGTCAATCTGTTTAATCAACAGTGCTCCCAGTCCTTCGCTTTTGGCAGCTCCTGCACAGTACACTGCATCTGCTTCAAGTGTTAAATAATGATTAATTTGTGTATCAGTCAGAGCGCGCATTTGCACGCGAGTTTCATCAATATGCTGATGCTGACGCTTTTCAGCTACATTTAGCAGAGTTAGCGCACTATAAAATATCACTTCCTGACCACTTAAATATTTCAGCATCTGTTGTGCTTTTGCCACGGTCAGAGGTTTGCCTAATTGCTGTTCACGGCACCAAGCTACCTGATCGCAGCCGATAATCAGTGCTTCCGGATAAAGCTCAGCCAGTGACTGTGCTTTACCTCCAGCCAGACGCAATGCAGTCTGTGGTGCGGTTTCTGCCGCAAGTGGTGTTTCTTCAAAATCAGGTTTAACCGCTTCAAAAGGGATATGCAACTGCCTAAGCTGCTGCTGACGAAAACGTGAACTAGAAGCCAGAATCAGCTTTTTCTCATTCGGCATAAGTGCGAACTCATTGACATGATAAAGCTTAAATTATATCATCCGCCGTTTATGTTAGACCCTATTTTGATTGATACGGCGACGTTCACTCGTGAACAGCAACAACTCAGCGGTCAATTGCAGCTTCAAGCACTGGATCGGCGGGTCTGGTCACATGAACTTTTAGCACAACGCGATGGCGTTATCCAGTATAAAGTCAGCGGAGGTATTGACCGTTGGCAGCGTCCTTTTATCGATATCAGTATAGAAGGTGAACTAAAACTGGTGTGTCAGCGCTGTTTACAGGCTGTTTCCTGGACGCTGAATGACCAGTCGCGTGTGGTGCTCTTTGCCAGCGAACAGCTATTGGACGAGGCCATGGCCGCTGATGAAACACTCGAAGGCATGGTATGGAGTGCAGAATATAATCTGACTGCGCTTCTGGAAGACCAGATTTTAATGGCCATTCCGGTAGCTCCGCGACATGAAGACTGTGATCACACTCTGGCAACCAAAACCAATCAAGACGCTGGCAATCCATTTGCCAAACTGGCAGGACTGAAAAGCGGCCACTAACGAATTTACCTAATTTTCCAGGAGCTTTAACATGGCAGTACAACAGAACAAAAAATCACCTTCAAAACGTGGTATGCACCGTTCCCATGATGGACTGACCGCTGTACAGGTGTCTACTGACACCGCTACCGGCGAAGTACATCTGCGTCACCACATTTCCCCGAATGGTATGTACCGTGGACGCAAGGTAATTAAAGCCAAAGGTGAATAACTCACATCTGTGATTATTCATAGCTTATGAAAGCCAGACATTGCTTGTGCAATCACTGGCTTTTTTGTATCCATAATTAGCAGGATATATTATCCAGCTAAAATAATACTTCCACTTTACCAGCAGCCATCAGCGACCTGCTGTATATTGACTCGAGTTTCCCATGAAAAAAATCTGGTATAACTACGAAGACATACATCGTGCCATCAAGCAATTGGCCGAAAAAATTCAGAAATCAGGACAATCATTCGATGCAATGATTGCTATTGGCGGCGGCGGATTCATTCCGGCACGTATCTTACGTAGTTTTCTGAATATTCCTGTTTATACCGTTACCTTGTCTTATTACGATATCAATGACCGTCCAACTGACTGTCCGCAGAAAATTCAATGGACAAATGGCTTTGACGAGAAAATGAAAGACAAAAAACTGCTGATTGTTGACGAAGTGGACGACAGTCGAGCCACGCTCGAATACTGTGTTCGTGAATTACAGCATGAAGGATTTCAGCAGCTTGGTGTAGCCGTGCTGCATGAAAAACGCAAACCCAAAAAAGGGGTGTTGCCAGCAGATTTACCTTTTTACAGTGCCATTCAGGTTGATGACTGGTGGATTAACTATCCATGGGATGCCCTTGATATTGATGAGCACTATGAAAATGTAGCTGCGCAGACAACTCCTGAGGCATAGGTTATGACCTTAAAAACCATCGCAGTAGATGCAATGGGTGGTGACTTCGGATTGGATGTGACCATTCCCGGAGCGCTGACATTTTTACAGCAGCAGACTGATGCAGCCCTGATTATGGTCGGAGATGAAACCAAAATCAGAAGTGCTTTGATCAAAGCCAATGCTTCACTGGAGCGGATTACAATCTGTCCGGCCAGTGAAGTCGTCGGTATGGATGAAGAGCCAACTTCAGCACTTAAGAATAAAAAAGATTCTTCCATGCGTGTGGCCATCAACCAGATTAAAGAAGGGCAAGCACAGGCTGCTGTGTCAGCCGGTAATACCGGCGCTCTGATGGCAACTGCGCGCTTTGTACTGAAAACCATTGCCGGTATTGACCGGCCGGCAATAGCTAAGTTTTTACCTGGCCGCAACAACCACATGACACTGGTACTGGATTTGGGTGCCAACGTTGATTGTAGCAGTGCTCAGCTTTTACAGTTTGCCATTGTAGGTAGCCAGCAAGTAGCCGCTCTTTCGCCTGAAAACACTCGACCTCGGGTAGGCTTGCTCAATGTGGGCACAGAAGATATCAAGGGTAATGCCACGGTAAAGGAAACGCACCAGCTAATACAGCGCAGCGATTTGAATTTTGTTGGTAATGTAGAAGGCAACGCTATTTTTACATCTGAGGTGGATGTGCTGGTAGTCGATGGCTTTACCGGCAATGCCATGCTTAAAAGCATTGAAGGTGCGGTTAAATTTGTAGGTACAGTCGTGAAGGAAGAATTCACTCGGAGCATATACAACAAACTGGCTGCGTTGATTGCTTTACCTACCCTCAAAGGATTTAAACGCCGCCTCGACCCGCGCCGCTTTAACGGTGCTATTTTTCTGGGCCTGCGTGGTGTGGTGATCAAAAGCCATGGTGGTACCGATGCTACTGGTTTCTGTTTTGCCTTGCAGGAAGCTTACAAAGCCATTAAAGCAGATTCAATCACCAAAATTCAGGCTGGTGTGGCGCAGCAGCTGGCTGCACTGGAAGAATAATCACTCTGTGACAAAGGCAGACAAGTTAAATGACTTTGTTTAAAATGTGGCCTTTGTTGTAAATAAAGACTATGCCATGCTAAATGCTCATATTCTGGGTACAGGCAGTTATCTGCCTGCACGCCGGCTGACTAATGATGACCTGAGCAAAATCGTCGACACTTCTGATGAATGGATTGCTACTAGAACAGGAATTAAAGCGCGCCATATCGCCGCAGAAAATGAACAGACCAGTGATTTGGCCGTTGCTGCAGCCAAAGCAGCGTTGGCCGATGCAGCCATAAGTGCAAAAGACATTGATCTGATCATCGTGGCCACCTCCACACCGGATATGACATTTCCGGCTACAGCTTGTATCGTACAAAACAAACTTGGTATTGCCGGCTGTCCGGCATTTGATGTTCAGGCAGTTTGTGCCGGATTCATGTATGCCATGGCTACAGCCAACGCTTATATCAGAAGTGGAATGGCGAAGCGCGCACTGGTAATCGGAGCCGAAACATTTAGCCGGCTGCTGGACTGGAATGACAGGCGCACTTGTGTTCTGTTTGGTGACGGTGCCGGTGCAGTGATTCTTGGTGCTTCCGAACAGGAAGGTGGTATCATTAGTACCAAATTACAGGCAGACGGCAGTTATAGCCAAATTCTGCAAACACCGGGAAAGATTGCTGCCGGTTCTATAGAAGGTTCACCATATCTCTACATGGATGGACAGGCAGTTTATAAATTCGCAGTTAAAGCACTGGCCAATGTGGCTAGAGAAGTGATCGAAGAATCCAATCTGCAACCAGCTGATATAGATTGGATTATTCCGCATCAGGCTAATCTGCGTATTATCGAATCCACAGCACGCCATCTGGGAGTGCCTATGGATAAAGTAATTGTTACGCTGTCAGAGCAGGGTAATACTTCAGCAGCATCTATCCCACTGGCTCTTGATGAAGGTATTAGAAGCGGACGAATCCGCCATGGCCAGACATTGCTGCTTGAAGGAATAGGAGGCGGATTCGCCTGGGGAGCCATTACCCTGAAATACTAACCTTGTTTTTCAGAGTCGGATTATGCTACCTCAAACTGCATTAGCAAGTATGTATCCAGTTGTCATGTCTCCCAGCCATGATGGCCGTTACTTCGGCAATTATGTGCAATCGTTACTGGCTTTAGTGGATACACATAGTCGTGCCGGTTTTCCCCTTCAGGTATTCATGCATCAGGGTGAAAGCCTGATTACACGAGCCCGTAATAACTGTGTTGCTGAGTTTATGGCTCATTCCGAATGGACGCATCTGTGCTGGATAGATACGGACATCGGATTTTCAACCGAAGCATTTCAGCGCCTGCTTCTGTCTGATCGTGATATTGTTGCCGGCGTGTATCCGCTCAAGCGAGAATCTTGGCCGCCTGATGGTATTGATGCGCATATGACCCAGCAGCAGTTTAATGCTGCTTATACACGCTATACCATTAATATCACTCGCGAAGATGAGAATCGTGAAGTGCATGTAGAGGTTGATGACGAAGGGTTTATTGAATTACCAGAAGCACCGACAGGTTTTATGGTGATAAAACGTCAGGTTTTTACTCGTCTGATGGAAGCTTATCCCGAGCTGCAATATCAGCCTGATTCGCTTGGTGTTGCCAATCAGGGCTATCACTACCGTTTTTACGATTGTTTGGTTGATCCGCAGACCAAACGTTACTTATCTGAGGATTTCAGTTTTTGCCGTTTATGGAATCAGCTAGGCGGCAAAGTCTACATAGATGCGCAATCTAATCTCACTCATATGGGCAACAAAATCTATAAAGGGCCGTTTACCCAGACTCTAGAAGCCAATCTGGCTTATGCAATAGGTGCACCGGCTGGAGCTAAAATGTATCTGCATCATAATCAGCCTCTGCAAGCCAACCTACCGCCACATTTATAATTAATCAGAAGTCAGTTTTATTCATATCAAGGAAAACAATGAGTATTGCTTTTTTCTTTCCCGGTCAGGGGTCTCAAAGTCTCAATATGATGGCCGGTTTCAATGACATGCCTGTGGTTAAAGAAACATTTGACCAAGCCTCAGCAGTGCTTGAGCAGGATTTATGGACGCTGATTAATGGCGAAGATACTGCTGCTCTGAATGAAACCATCAATACCCAGCCACTAATGCTGACAGCAGGTATCGCTACATGGCGTGTTTATCAGCAGCTGCATGGCCAAAATCCTGTTATGCTAGCTGGCCATAGTCTGGGTGAGTATACAGCTTTGGTTGCAGCCAGTAGTCTGGCCTTTGAAGATGCTGTGAAACTGGTGCGTTTGCGTGCCGTGCTGATGCAGGAAGCTGTACCGACCGGTGAAGGTGCAATGGCCGCTATACTAGGACTGGATGATGATGGAGTACGTCAAGTATGTCTGCAGGCACAGACCGAACTGTCCGGATCTGTTGTCGAAGCAGTGAACTTTAACTCGCCCGGACAGGTAGTGATTGCCGGTAGCACTGAAGCAATTAACCGCGCTTGTGAACTGGCTAAAGCAGCTGGCGCTAAACGTGCTTTGCCATTACCGGTTTCTGTACCATCACATTGCAGCCTTATGAAGCCTGCTGCGGCTAAACTTGCTACCGCGTTGGCACAAACAGAAATCAAAACGCCAAAAATTCGAGTTTTACATAATGTGGATGTGGCTGTGCATAGTGAGCCGGAAGCAATCAGGCAGGCATTGGTGCAGCAGTTGTATTCACCGGTACGCTGGACAGAAACCGTGAGCAAACTGGTCACAGAGGGTATTACCGAATTTGCAGAATGTGGTCCGGGTAAAGTACTGGCCGGTCTGGCTAAGCGTATAGATAAAACTGCCAGCTGTACTGCATTTACGACTGTTGAGACCATAGAAAATTTTATTACTGCACATGCAGCTAGCTGAAAGAAAAATAATGAATCAGGATTTAAAAGGAAAAGTCGCACTGGTAACTGGAGCTACTCGTGGCATTGGAGCGGCAATTGCCCGCTTTTTGGCAGAAAAAGGTGCAAAAGTCATTGGTACTGCCACATCTGCTTCAGGAGTAGCCAGTATTAATCAAGCACTGTCTAAATTTGGTGGAGAAGGGCGTGAATTACGCATCGCTGAAGAAAACAGTATTGAAAATCTGATAGCAGATATCGAAAGTAATATCGGCAATATTGCCATACTGGTAAATAATGCCGGTATAACTCGTGACAACCTTCTGATGCGCATGAAAGAAACCGAATGGGATGAGATCATGCAGATCAATCTCAAATCTGCTTTTCGTGCCAGTAAAGCTGTCACTCGCAGCATGATGAAAGCCCGCTGGGGACGTATTATCAATGTGACTTCGGTAATCGGGTTCACCGGCAATGCCGGTCAGACAAACTATGCGGCGGCCAAAGCTGGTTTGGTCGGATTTAGCAAATCATTGGCACGGGAAGTCGGTTCGCGTGGTATTACCGTAAACTGTGTGGCTCCGGGCTTTATTGAAACCGATATGACACAGGCACTGCCACAGGAACAACGAGATTCCTTTGTCGCACAAACTGCATTACATCATTTCGGTACTGTTGAAGATGTTGCTGCAGCGGTATTGTTTCTCGCTAGCGAAGAAGCACGCTACATCACTGGACAAACTATACATGTCAACGGAGGCATGCTGATGCCATAATCGCTGATTATAGTGATTAAAAAGCCATTTTATACATTCTGTATAAAATGGCTTTTGACTTAAAATATTGCTTAAATTGAAAAATCTTCTTCAAAAGGTGAATACAGCGCAGACTCAATCAGCGAGCGAGTAAGCCGCGGTGCATACAGAGTCAGAAACTCGTAGCCAAAGCCTCGAAGATAAACATCATGTCTGAGAATAATTTGTGAAAATGAAGGCTCAAATAGATGTTCGGCACTCAGTATCTGTAGACCTTGGTCCTGTAAGCTGTCAAAAGCCATACTGGCGATCAGTCCAATCCCCAATCCTTGTTTAACATAGGTTTTGATTACGTCGGTATCAGCCGAAGCCAGTGCTACTTTAGGTATATTACAGCCTTCCTGAGTAAAAGCGCGGGCAATTTTAGATTGTTCACTAAACGCAATATCATAGGTAATCAAAGGATATGCAGCAATGTCTTCCAGCCGTAATGGTCGGTTGAGACTCAGCAGCGCATGATTATCTGGAACAATTACACTGCGATTCCATGCTTCACAACTTAGTTTACGAAGTTCAGGGTGTTCAACTTCCATTTCCATACCGATTGCAAAATCCACTTCGCCATCCAATACCATATGGCTAATAGCTTTCGGACTAGCAGTATGAATACTCAGCTGTACCTGAGGATAGCGTTCAACAAACGCCGCTACAACTTTTGGTAATGCATAACGTGCCAAAGTATGAGTGGTGGCAATCGTAAGAAAACCAATATTTTGGTCAGCAAATTCAGTACCGATGCGTTTGATATTTTGTACTTCACGCAATACACGCTCGGCGGTTTCCAGTACAATTTTGCCCGGAGCTGTTACCGCCACCATGCGTTTACCATGGCGGATAAACAGTGGCACGCCCAGTTCTTCTTCCAGCATGCGAATCTGTTTTGAAATCCCTGGCTGGGAAGTAAACAGTACTTCTGCTGCTTCCGATACATTCAGATTCTGACGATATACTTCTACCGCATAGCGCAACTGTTGCAGCTTCATATTGTTTCTGCCCCTTTAAGTTTGGCATTATCTACTGTCGCTCAAATACAACAAAAAAGCTTCTTTATCTGCATCATAACTCAATTTACCCATTCTGACATGAGACACTTTTATTGTTGTCTTAACAATTTCTCAGCTTAATCCGTTTGCTGCGGCCTATCAGGCAGGCTATGGCTTCCTTGTTGTTTTAATGCAACTTAATTAGCGTAATGGTGTGAATTTAGTTGTAAATAAGTGACACAAAGTTGTTTTTTAGGCATGATGCACAGTTAGGAAGCGGGTCGTCTAGCAGCTTAGCCTTGGTAGTTTGCATATTGACAGTTTATGCTGCGGTTTTTTATAGTATAGACCTGATTTACCAAGCTACCCGCCCGGTTTGAGCGGCCTGTAAATGGTATTTGTGTATTGATCAGGCTTATTTCTGGCTGAATCAACACATAACAAATTTTTTGATGAGGGAATAACATGACCAAACAGCTAAAATTGAGCGCATTGATTGTTGCTATGGCTGCTTCAACTGCCGCTTTTGCCAATGGTGTTGTACCGGGTGCCGACTGGACCGGTGAACCTGCTGGTGCTTACAATGGCTATACTACCAGTTCTGCTCCTGAAAAAGGTACTGGCGAAATTCTTGTCACTCGTGAAAATGGTGCTGATGGTACCCCTGAGTGCGTGAAAAACCGTTTCAACGACGATAAAGATCCTACTCTGGGTAACAACTGTGGTCACCCTGTAGTTCAGGCTGCTCCAGAAGCACCGAAATTTGTTGATGAAACTGTTTCTTTATCAGCTAACTTCTTGTTTGGCTTTGATAAATTTACTCTTCGTCCAGAAGCTATTGATACTCTGAATCAATTGGCTACCCGTCTGGCTGACAGCAGCGTACAGGTTGTACGTGTTGAAGGTCACACAGACTTTAAAGGTTCTGAAGCTTACAACAAAACTCTGTCTGATCGTCGTGCTCATGCTGTTGCTGAATATCTGGTTTCTAAGGGTGTTCCTGCTGAGAAAATCTCTGCTGTTGGCTTGGGTAAATCCGAAGCTCGTATGACCGAATCTTGTCAGGCTGAAGTAGCTAAACTGGGTAAAAAAGTTTCAGCTGCTAAGAAACGTGCTGCTTTGATCGAATGTATCGCACCTGACCGTCGTGTAGACGTTAAAATCCGCACCATGGTAGCTAAAAAAGTTAAATAATTTTAGCTTCTTTGGTAATTAAAAACCCTGCTATGAGCAGGGTTTTTTTGTTTGAGTTTGAATTAAGCAATGAAGTTTTAACGATAAAAAAATGATCCGTGTAACCATCCTTTAAGGAAAATCTTATTGGAACTAATGCTTGCAGTGAATCAAAATATTTATGTAAATATATGTTATTATGAAAAGGGAAATAATCAGTATTTACTAAGAATTGATAGATTTTAATTGTATTGTTTAAAAGTATTATTCAGATTGGCTTTGATCAAGCATAAATATTGGGGAAGTAGCATTGATAAGTAATGCTTCAGGAACAATTCTGCGCATCATAATGGCAAATTTAAAACAAAAACTATATTTAATCTGTTCTGGACTCAAACAATCAAAATTGCTGTTTTTATGTATTTGCTGTTGTGTGCTGGCGGCGTGTGCGGCACAGTTTCAGCGAGTTCCTGATGCAACAGGAGATAAAAAATATGTAGCAGTAAAGTTTCAGCGCCAGAATACGGCTCCGCAAACTGGCGTAGTTCTAGTGCAGCCAATGGATTTGCAAGTGGGTGATATTTTATTTTCTGCCGATTCCAGTTTTAATTCGCGCGTATTACGTCTGTTTGGTAATACATCGATTAGTCATGCCTTTCTATACTTGGGAGAGGGTGAAATTGCCGAAGCTGTTGGCAGTGGTGTGCATATTATGTCACTTGCGGAAAGTGTGGATGAAAGCCCCTTACTGGTGGTTTATCGCCATCCGCAATTAACTGGGTTGCAGGCAGAAAAAATTCGTGCTTTTGCTCAGGCTGAAGCGGGTAGTAAATACAATTATCTAGGTATTGCCAAACAGACCCCATATACTATTACTCGCAAAGTATGTGAGCTGCCCGTTATACCTCGTGCCTTTCGCCATTTATGCTTGAATACTATGGCAGTGGTGCAGGTCACCCCTTTTTCTTCTGACCGCTATTTCTGCTCCCAATTTGTGGTAGCAGCGTATCGTTATGCTGGGCTGCCGCTAACCAATACGCCTGCTGAATGGGTAGCGCCTGCAGATTTACTTCATATGCGTAGTGGTGATATACCTTCTGTCGTACCAATTTATCCTTTGCATTATGTTGGCCATTTACGCTGTAAAACATCTTTATGGCAACGCACTTGTACCCTAGCGGATATCTGAAAATTTATGCTGTTATGGTTAATCCAGAAAACTATGGGCTGTTCTGAACCCACCTACAGATGAAAGATACTGCGGCTGTAAATAATTTATCAGCAATGGTGTATCTTTGTTGATTAGCATACTCAAATTGTATTTTTGAAATAAATACAATATTTTTGCTTAATCAAGGCTGATTATGAAGAGTAGAAAATAAATAAAAGAATGGGTCTGGTATTTACTGCACAAAAATCAAATTTTATTGCATTAATTTGGTTGCTTTATTTTGTGATTAATCAATGCTCAGACACAGAATTGAAACGGAATGGTTTCAGCCAGTGTGGCGGGCGCAAATAAAAAATGTAACACCCTTCTTCCATTGGTCTGGATTGCTTTAGAGGATGAATGTACGATAAGTGGACGCATTATTACTGCATCTCCTTTCACTACTGTACATTCCTGCTCACCTATTTGGTCGCGAATCCGAGGCAAATCTGCTTCTGCTATTTTTCCATCACGGTGTGTACCTGCAACCACTTTCAGTGGCCCATGCTCATGTAAGCAATCGTCAATATGTACTCTCACTGCGACCAATTGTTCCATATATTGTATGGGCGGTTGTACAAACAGCATATTTTGTTTGTGAGACCAGCCGCTAAACCCTTTTGCGGATAAGTGGTGTCTGACAGGAATGCTTAAATCCTGATGTAAAGCCACCAACCAGTTTTTTTCAGCCGTTTTTTTAAAATATGTACATTGTATGGCTACAGTATTTATTGGCAGCAAAGGCGCAAGCTGAGCATTCATTTTTAATGTTTCAGCTAGCTGCTGGCACCACGGCTGGGTGAGTAATTCCCGGCTTCCAGCATTAGTTAATTTAATTTGTATTAGTTGCTGTTCGATTTTAGCTAGCTGGTCTTCTGTTATCAGCCCTTCGATGATGGTAAAGCCATGGCGACTAAAATTATCTGTTTTATCCACTAATCAACTCATCATTATGTATTTATACAAATAATATAACGATTCATACGGTAATGATACATATCTATCATTATTGATAATGCTTCGTTCTGAAGCGTAATTTTCCCTTTATCTCTCAAATGTAAGTCTATAAGCTTATGAAGTGCTGCAAGCTTGATTTTAAACATTTACTCACAGAAATTGAATGTCTTAATGTATTAAAAACAAAAATTTTATATCTTCAAATTATGTTGGTTAAGATACTAGGTTCTATTCTGGTGCAAATGATTGCAGGTAAAAAATAAATATCGGATAGTGAATCAACACTATCCGGTTTAAAGCTTAATAAATATTACAACGTGTCTTTTTTATCGGTTAATTGCGGTAGCAATGCATCTTGATTAACTGATAACAGCCCACTTTGTGTATAAATACCGAGTTTATTGCGTGTATCAATAATATCCAGATTGCGCATAGTGAGCTGGCCGATACGGTCAGCAGGAGAAAAAGCGGCACTATCAACTTTTTCCATGCTAAGCCGTTCCGGCTGGTAGGTAAGGTTCGGAGATTCAGTATTGAGTATGGAATAATCGTTGCCGCGACGCAGTTCCAATGTCACTTCACCAGTAATGGCTTTGGCTACCCAACGCTGAGCTGTTTCGCGCAGCATGAGTGCTTGTGAATCAAACCAGCGCCCTTGATACAGTAATCTGCCTAAACGCAAACCATTAATACGATATTGTTCGATGGTGTCTTCGTTGTGAATACCAGTCAGCAGGCGTTCATAGGCAATGTGCAGCAAAGCCATTGCCGGTGCCTCGTAGATGCCGCGTGATTTGGCTTCTATGATGCGGTTTTCAATCTGGTCGGTCATACCGAGACCATGGCGCCCACCTATACGATTGGCCTCCATAATCAGTGCTACAGGATCATTGAACTCAATTCCGTTCAATGCCACTGGTACGCCTTCTGCGAAACGAACACTTACTTCTTCAGGTTTAATTGTTATCTGTTCATCCCAGAATGCTACGCCCATAATGGGCTGCACAATTTTCATGCTGCTGTTGAGCATTTCTAAATCTTTGGCTTCATGGGTTGCGCCCAGCATGTTGGAATCAGTGGAGTAGGCTTTTTCTACAGACATTTTATAGTTGTAGCCCTGAGCAATGAGAAATTCAGACATTTCATGTCGTCCGCCCAGCTCGTCTATAAACTGTTGATCTAGCCACGGTTTATAAATGCGTAAAGCGGGATTGGTTAACAGTCCGTAGCGATAGAAACGTTCTATATCATTGCCTTTGTAGGTTGAACCATCTCCCCAGATATGCACGTCATCTTCTTTCATGGCCGCTACCAGCATGGTACCGGTCACTGCACGCCCTAATGGTGTGGTGTTGAAATACGGCATACCGCCGGTGTGAACATGAAAGGCACCGCTTTGAATAGCGGCGATTCCTTCATGTGCCAGCTGTGTGCGGCAATCAATCAGGCGAGCCTTTTCTGCACCATATTCTAGTGCCTTTTTAGGAATGGCATCATAATCATCTTCGTCCGGCTGTCCTAGATTGGCTGTATAGGCGTAAGGTAATGCGCCTTTCAGTTTCATCCACAGCAAAGCTGTAGAAGTATCCAGCCCACCGGAAAAAGCGATACCGACTTTCTCGCCAACGGGCAGGTGTTGCAAAATGGTGCTGTGATTACTCATATTGACTCCCTTGAGTGATGTGCTTACTGAAGCTGTAGAATTATTGCCATATCAGCAAGGCGTGGTTGCGTTTGCCGCGGCGTACAATGGTATAGCGGCCGAAACGTTTGTCGCTGTCACTGAAAATATAGTCAGCAGTGTTGATTTTTTGTCCGTTTACCATGACCGCTCCTTGGCTGATGAAGCCGCGTGCTTCATTGTTGGATTTGGCCAGTGCTGTTGTGGTTAATGCCTGTACGATATTGATGGATTCACTGATTGTATAAGTGGGTAAACCGTCCAGAGATAATTGCTGAAAATCGCTTTCTGTAAGCGCACTTTGGTCTTCTGCAAATAAGCTTGTAGAAATTCGCTCCGCCGCTGCCAGCGCTTCTTCCCCGTGAATCAGTCTTGTCATTTCTTCAGCCAGAATACGCTGAGCTTCCGGTTTGGTACCGCTGGCCTTATCTTGAGCTTCAATGGATTCTATTTCGGCCACACTGAGGAAAGTAAAGTATTTGAGGAATTTGTAGACATCGGCATCTGCAACTTTCAGCCAAAACTGGTAGAACTGATAAGGAGAGGTTTTTTCAGCGCTGAGCCATACTGCGCCACCTTCGGTTTTACCGAATTTGGTACCGTCGGCTTTGGTTACGAGAGGTAGGGTTAATCCGTAAACGGTAGCTTGATGCAGACGACGTGACAGATCGATACCGCCTGTTATATTACCCCACTGGTCTGAACCGCCAATTTGTAATACGGCACCATGACGGCGATGCAATTCAGCAAAATCATAGCCTTGAAGCAGGGCGTAGGCAAATTCCGTAAATGAAATACCGACATCATCACGGCTTAAACGCTGTTTCACTGATTCTTTATTCAGCATAGCATTCACAGAAAAGTGCTTACCGATGTCGCGCAGAAAATCCAGACAGTTCATGCTGCCAAACCAGTCAAAATTATTGGCCATGATTGCCGCATTATTGCCATCGAAACTGAGAAATGGTTCTAACTGGGCACGGATTTTGGCTACCCATTCCTGTACCGTTTCCAGTGTATTAAGTGAACGTTCTTGTGCTTTGAAGCTGGGGTCGCCAATCATGCCTGTAGCTCCGCCTACAAGGGCGATAGGGGTATGTCCGGCAAGTTGAAAACGGCGCAGAACCAAGATAGGTAATAGATGGCCGATATGCAGACTGTCTGCAGTGGGATCGAAACCGCAATATAAGGTGATTTTTTGCTGGTTTAATAAGTTATCAAGCGCTTCTGCGTCAGTGGTCTGAGCAATCAGGCCACGTTGCTGTAAATCGTATACAACACTGGTCATGGTAAAAATTTATACTTTCAAATAAAAGTTGTCCGAAACAGAAAAATGTTGGTTATCTGAATTTCGAAATGGCAAATATCTTTAATCGAATATGCCCAGTTTGGCCAGACAGCCTGTTTTCTGATTAGCTGATTAATAATGATGCATTATTTTACACGATTTGTTTGCCAGTGCATTTGTGCCTACAATAAATTGATTATTCTTCAGTTGAGTATGATTGATAAAAGTATATTTCATTATTGTTGCTAGCGAGACATGTTAAAACAGCTAATGTCTATCTGATGGACCGCGTTTTAGCTGGTCGAAAAAACAGCCCTGACGGGCTGTTCGTGAATGGTTATGAATTTATGTCAGACGTTGAACAAGAAATGGATAACATCGCCGTCATTGACAATATATTCTTTACCTTCGGCACGCATTTTACCGGCTTCTTTGGCTTTAGCTTCGCCGCCACAGGCAATAAAATCATCATAGGCAATGACCTGTGCACGAATAAATCCGCGTTCAAAATCTGTATGGATTACACCGGCTGCCTGCGGTGCTGTATCGCCTTTATGGATTGTCCACGCTCTAACTTCCTGAACGCCGGCGGTGAAATAAGTTTGCAGGCCAAGTAATTCATAGCCGGCGCGGATCAGGCGGTTTAATCCTGGTTCTTTCAAGCCCATTTCGGCTAAAAATTCTGCTTTGTCTGCCTCATCCAAATCTGCTATTTCGCTTTCCATGGCCGCACATAAAACTACGACAGGTGCATTTTCTTCAGTGGCCAGTTGTTGCAGGCGCTGTAGATGGGGATTGTTTTCAAAACCATCTTCTGCCACATTGGCCACATACATGGCTGGCTTAACCGTGAGCAGGCACAGAGGTTTAATCAGAGCTAATTCATCTTGATCCAGACCGGCTGCGCGTACTGGTTTGCCTTCTAGCAAGTGTTGCTGCAAACGTTCAAGGACGGCTACCAGTTTCTGTGCTTCTTTATCACCGGATTTAGCACGTTTGCTTTCGCGAACAATAGTTTTTTCCACACTGGCCAGGTCTGCCAGTGCCAGTTCCGTACCAATCACTTCTATGTCAGAAATCGGGTCAACCTTACCGGCAACATGCACAATATTGTCGTCGTCAAAGCAGCGCACTACGTTCACAATGGCGTCGGTTTCGCGAATATTGGCCAGAAACTGATTACCCAGCCCTTCACCTTTGCTGGCTCCAGCTACCAGTCCGGCAATATCAACAAATTCTACAATAGCCGGCTGAGTCCGTTTCGGATTCACAATTTTGGACAGTTCAGCCATACGATCGTCCGGAACTTCAACGATGCCGACATTCGGTTCGATGGTACAGAAAGGATAGTTAGCAGCTTCAATGCCAGACTGGGTAAGGGCGTTAAACAGGGTGGATTTGCCTACATTGGGCAGACCCACAATGCCACATTTCAAACTCATGATATTCCTTGAAATAGCAGAATATAAAAATGGCTGAATTGTAACATAAAGCTTTGCTGCACCTATGCGGCACTGACCAGAATGGCAAAGTCTGCTGAAACAAACAATGCAAGAATTTTTCAGGTATAAGAAAATTTAAGCCTTTAAGCTTAATAAAATTATTTTTTAAAACAATAATTTGATAGTTTTTGCTTAAATGATGCTTGCGTGCGCAAAAAAATATCGTATAATTGCGTCTCTCTTAAAACGAGATACGGCGAATTAGCTCAGTCGGTTAGAGCAGAGGAATCATAATCCTTGTGTCCGGGGTTCGAATCCCTGATTCGCCACCATATTAATCGCAAACTCTATACAGTGTTTGCGTTTTTTTATGTCTTGCTTTTATTATACTAAATAAATACTTAAGGCTTAAATTTATCTAAATAAACCAGCTTTTATCATATACATTCATAAAATGAAAAAAGCTGATTTGATCTGGACTAACTGACATCTCCTCTCAATATATTTAATATTGACTATTCAAGTTTACTAAAGTGATTTATCGAAGATCCTATAAATTTTTTTATATGAAATTCAACTATCGTCAAGGCAAAAACTAAATTAAACCCATATTTTTCGGATAATTATTATCGTCTAAGCAGAACAAGAACTAGTAAACTGAATATTAAATCCGCTGATCCATTTCCTGTGCTGGACTCTCATGATTATCGGTTTTGCTGATAACCCGTGCAGGTACGCCAACAACGGTAGAGTATTCAGGTACATCGTTGACCACCACGCTGCCAGCTCCGACTTTGGCACAGGTATGTACGCGAATATTGCCTAATACTGATGCATTGGCACCTATCATTACCCCATCACTGATTTTCGGATGCCGGTCACCGCTTTCTTTACCGGAACCACCTAGTGTGACGCCATGTAGCAAGGAAATGTTATTCCCGAGCACAGCCGTTTCACCAATTACCACTCCGGTTCCATGGTCAATCATAATGCCATAGCCCATTGATGCTGCGGGATGGATATCCACTCCTAGTACTTCCGAAGCTCGGTTTTGCAGGAAATAGGCAAGGGTGTGGCGGTTTTGCTGCCAGAGCCAATGATTTATCCGATGTGTTTGAATGGCATGAAAACCTTTGTAATATAGTAAGGGTAAGGAATAGGTGTCACAGGCCGGATCGCGCTCATAATAGGCTACGATATCCGCCAATGCTGCATGAATAATGGCCGAATCCTGCTGTAAGGCTTCCAAATATATTTCGAACAATGCACGCGCATCCATCACCGCACTGGACATTTTGGTGGACAGATGAAAAGCGAGCATGCGGGCAAAGTTTTTATGTCGCAATACGCTCAGATGCAGAAAGCTGGCTAAAATTGGTTCGTTGCGTACTGCATGTTCAGTTTCTCGACGAATGGTTTGCCACAGGGTTTCTGCCTGTTCAGCGTCAGGTAAGTTCATACTTCTCATTTCTCGTTTGCAGATTAATTCTATTGCAGAACAATATCATATTGTTCCTGATTGTATGTGGTCTCTACAGCTAGCGTAATCGGTTGGCCGATAAATTTACTTAAGCATTGCAGTGACTGTGCTTCTTCATCTAGAAACAAATCAATTACACTCGGAGCGGCCAGTATACGTATCTCCTGTGCATTCACGCGTCGGGATTCCCGTATAATTTCCCTCTGAATTTCATAGCAAATAGTTTGTGCAGTTTTCAGGCGGCCGCGCCCTTGACAGGTAGGACAAGGTTCACACAGGATTTGTGCCAGATTTTCACGCGTGCGCTTACGTGTAAGTTCTACCAGTCCCAGACTGGTAAAACCATTCAGAGTGACACGGGTGCGGTCGTACGCCAGTGCTTGTGCCAGCTCAGTGAGAATTTCCTGCTGATGTGCTTCATCAGCCATGTCAATGAAGTCTATGATAATGATGCCACCTAGATTGCGCAATCTCAGTTCGCGTGCGATAACATGGCAGGCTTCAAGATTGGTTTTGAAGATAGTTTCTTCAAAATTGCGTGCACCGACAAATCCGCCGGTATTTACGTCAATAGTGGTCATGGCTTCGGTAGGCTCAATAATGATATAACCACCAAAGTTAAGGTTAACGCGTGGCTGCAAAGCCTGTGTGATTCTTGCTTCAATATTGTAAGCTTCAAACAAGGGGCTATCATTCTGGAATAATTGCAGTTTATCCAGTGCACCTTGAGAATAATTGGTAGCAAATTCACACATCAACTCATAATTGACTCTCGAGTCAACAATTATTTTATCAATATTTTCGCTGTACATGTCTCGTAGTACACGCAGTGACAAAGGCAGATCCTGATATAACAATGTTTCGGGCGCACTGGTTTTAGCCAGTTGCTGAATATTTTGCCAGCGTTTGGTTAAATAATTGATATCAGACTGCAATTCTGCATCAGTAGCGTTTTCTGCACTAGTACGGATAATGTAGCCATGACCGGCATCATCCGGTAACAAATTTTCCAAACGTTCTCTTAATTGATTACGTTCTTCTTCATCCTCAATGCGCTGTGAAATACCGATATGCTGATCCTGAGGTAGGTGTACAAGAAAGCGTCCAGCTAATGATATCTGTGTGGACAGGCGTGCTCCTTTGGTGTTGATAGGGTCTTTAATAACCTGTACCACTATATTCTGACCTTCATGCAACATATGTTCGATGCGTAAAGGTTGTTCAGGTTTCTGGCGCTGTTCCAGTACATCGACAATATGCAGAAAAGCTGCTCGCTCAAGGCCAATGTCAATAAAAGCACTTTGCATGCCAGGTAATACGCGGCGCACAATTCCTTTATAAATATTACCAACCAGGCCATGACCACAGTTGCGCTCAATGTGAATTTCACACAAGCTGCTTTCTTCCATAACGGCTACACGGGTTTCTTTCGGAGTAATATTTACCAATACCGCTTCAGCCGGCCGCTGGATATCCTTCGGCAGCGATATGTCGCTGTTATGCATGATAGGGCTTTCAATTTAATCAAATCACTTTGTACAGTCCTGATAATTGTCTACAGGACTGTGCAAAGTAATCTGGGCGAATACTTGCTTATGACTAATATCATAGCGCAGCACAAGCGTCATGCCAAACGCAGCTGCATAAAGATAGCTATCAGCAAATTCAATGCACGAAAACGACATAATTCTGTAATGGGGCAGAGCAGGTTTTCGTGATCGTGCTTTACCAACATGTAAAACAAGAATACATATTGAAGCGAAATAAATAATATTAATCTGTTGGGTCTCTAATTTAGCTTACTGCACGCACGAATACATTCATTGATGAGCTTGGGGCCACGAAATATCAGGCCGGAATATAGCTGTATTGCAGTGGCACCAAGGCTGATTTTTTCAGCTGCATCGGCGCCAGTGTTAATTCCGCCTACACCGATAAGAGGAATCTTCCCTTCAAGCAGCGCAGATAGGTGGCGTAATACCTGATTACTTTGTGGTTGCACTGGACGACCGGATAATCCTCCAGTTTCTTGTGCATATCGATGCTTACCCAGCATCGTTTTATCTATAGTGGTATTTGTGGCAATAATGCCGTCAATCTGGGTGGCTAATGCTACATCTGCTAATGCAGTAATTTGGTCTTCAATCAGGTCTGGTGCAATTTTAACAGCAATGGGGACATAACGACTGTGACGCGTTGCTAGCTGCGCCTGCCGGTTTTTTAAATGATTCAGGAGTCTGTCCAATTCGCTGGCACTTTGCAGACTGCGTAAATTGCGTGTATTGGGGGATGAAATATTTACAGTTATATAACTAGCATAAGGATAGGCTTTTTCTAGACAGATTAGATAATCATCAGTGGCTTTGTCTATGGGCGTGGCGGCATTTTTTCCAATGTTAATTCCTAGTATGCCACGATATTGGCTGTTTACAATGTTATCAATCAGGGTATCGATACCATAGTTATTGAAGCCCATGCGATTAATGATAGCCTGATGTTCTGGTAACCGGAATAAACGGGGTTTGGGGTTGCCTGCCTGTGGTAGCGGTGTAACGGTGCCAACTTCGATAAAGCCAAAACCCAACATTGACAGTGCATCAATATACTCACCATTTTTATCCAGACCAGCCGCTAATCCCACCGGATTGGGTAAAGTCAAACCCATTAAGTCTATTAAATTGCTGTCTGTTCCGGTGCTTTGATTGTTATTTGCTGAAGCTTGTCCGTCTCTCAGCAAAAAACCGCAGTGATAACGATGTAGCAGCTGTAAACATTTCAATGACAGATAATGGGTCTTTTCCGGATCCAGTCGGAATAACAAAGATTTTATAAGCGAATACATGATATTGATGCTGGATAAGGTGGAGAAATATTATAACCAACAACTCTATCAATTCGAGTGGAAAACAATAAAATTCAGTATGTGTTGGTGAAATAAATCATTTAATTAGGTATATTTCAAGTTAGCTGGCTGGTGATACAAAGCGCATGTTTGAAAAAGAAATTGCCTGTTGTATTAATCAGGATACGCTTAAAAAATTGCCCGTTTATGTTTCTCAATAGTTGTGGCGAACATAAACGGGTATAATTTTTTACAAAAGAATTGCAATTATATCTAATGGCATTTACCAAGGCTGATCAGTCATGCCGCGGATGTTTTGCAGCATAGTGCTGCCAATACTTTTGCTAAAACGTTTTTCCCAGCTGGTTTCAGCAGTGTAATCTACTAAATCAGGTGCACCGATTACATCACGTGCGACAGTATAAACATTGCCAAAATCGTCTATCAGTCCCACTTTTTTGGCTTCTTCTCCAGTATACGCACGGCCACTGAAGATATCTGGGTTTTCAGCAATTTTCAAACGCTTGCCTCTTCCCTGTTGTACAGCCTGAATAAATTGTTCATGAATGCTACTCAACATCTGTTGCCAGATTTGTGCCTGTTCCGGTGTTTCGGGAACAAAAGGGTCACCCATATCTTTATTACTGCCGGCAATTTTAACTCGGCGTTTAATGCCCAGTTTGTCAATCAATCCCGTAAAATCAAAACTGCTGCCAATTACTCCAATACTGCCGACCAAACTAGACGGGTCTGCATAGATTTTATCTGCGGCACTGGCAATGTAGTAACAACCGGAAGCACACATATCTTCAGTTACAACATATAAAGGTATGCTGGCATGTTTGGCTTTAAAATATCGAATTTCTTCATATGCGATGCTGGAAATAACCGGGGAGCCGCCGGGGCTATTGGCACGAATAATAATTCCTTTGACATTTTTGTTTTTATACACTTCTTTCAGGCTTTTACGTAATAAATCGGCCTGATTATTGTCACTGCTGATGGTGCCTTCCAAATTAATAACCGCTGTATGGGCACCGGTTGGTTTGCTGCTGCCAGAAGAAGCAATAATTATCAAGATAAAAATCAGAAGCCATAGAAGACGCCAGAACCAGCGCCAGATTCGATTACGCCGCTGCTCACGATATACTTCAAGCAATAGTTTTTCTAGTAAATTGCGTTCCCAGCTGCTGCCCTCGGGCGTTGAACCAGCTGGTTCTGATCCTTTAATATTGATTTTCATCTGCTTATTCTCAGGTTTTGGTGCTGATGTATGTGTAGTTAAATGATTAGGCTAAGCCGTTTCATTCACTATTATCCAATCATTTAAATCAGTTATAAGTAAAATTATAGCCGAATTTTATTTTTTTAGTATGCTTTTGTCGTGTTTGGATTGCAGGCTAAACTTTATCCTGCTATCGCCGTACATTATAATAGTCTTGCAAACAGCGTGTCAGCACAGTTAAATTTGGAACCGCCGCTTAAAAAAGGCAATATAAATTAAAGCAAGATACTACTGTGGCAGAAAATAATGGATTCAGTATATTAAATTTATATATCTAATCTTTGATAAGAATCTTGCTTTAAATGCCGATGAAGTTTGATATAAGGAAAGCAGTAATTATTTTTTTTCGACCTTATGAATTTTTTGATTCGAATATTGCCTGTTGTCTATACTCATAATCATTTTGGAAAATCATGTCCAGATTCTTTTTTAACAATCGTAAACAATTAATTGATGAAGCCATTGAAGGTTTGGTGATTTCTGCACCACATGGCAATCTTGTCAAGCTGGATACTGATCCGGCTATCAGAATAGTGGCTCGCAATGACTGGGATAAAAGCCGTGTAGCTGTAATTTCCGGCGGTGGTTCGGGACATGAACCGGCTCATGCTGGGTTTGTGGGCAAAGGTATGTTAACGGCGGCTGTATGCGGTGATTTGTTTGCTTCCCCGAGTGTTGATGCTGTGTTTAACGCCATTGTAGCTGTCACTGGTGAACAGGGTTGTTTGCTGATTGTGAAAAATTATACTGGGGACAGATTAAATTTTGGACTGGCAGCAGAAAAAGCCAAAAGCCATGGCTTGAAAGTGGAAATGGTCATTGTGGCTGACGATATTTCCCTGCCGGAAAATCGCCAGCCACGCGGTGTGGCAGGCACGGTGCTCGTTCACAAAATTGCAGGCTATGCTGCTGAGGAAGGAAAGTCACTAGCACAGGTTCGCGCATTGGCTCAACAGGCTTGTGATAATCTTTGGAGTCTTGGTCTGGCCATGCAAACCTGTCATCTGCCAGACTATATGGAAGAAACACGGATCAAAGACGGTCAGGTAGAGCTTGGATTAGGTATACATGGTGAACCCGGTGCGTCGGTGGTTAATACTCAAAACAGCAAAATTCTTATCGATAATTTGGTGAAGTCTTTACAGCATTCGGCTGGTAAGGGGCGTTTTGCCGTTTTGATCAATAATCTCGGTGGAGTGTCATCTCTGGAAATGGCTTTGCTAACGCGTGAAGTAGCACATTCCTCAATCAGTGAGCAGACTGATTGGCTGATTGGTCCTGCTCCGATGGTTACATCGCTGGATATGAAAGGTTTCTCCCTTTCTATACTCAGATTAAATGATTATTTTGTTCAGGCTCTGAATGCTCCGGTAGAAACACAAGGATGGCAGAAGCCGGTTGCTTTAAAACCTTTAAAAAAGCTTGCCTGCCAGCCCGTATTAAGGCAGTCTGAATACAAGCCATCTGAAAATGCGTTGGCTGCTGCTTGTATTACAGCCATAACAGATAAACTGATTGGACTGGAAAGTCGACTTAATGCATTGGATGCTAAAGTAGGTGATGGTGATACAGGTACCACTTTTGCGCATGGTGCTCATGCTATAGCACAGCAGCTGACACAGCAGCAGTTGCCACTTAACGATTTGTCCCAGTTATTACTGTGTATCGGTGAGCGACTTGCAATAGTCATGGGGGGGTCAAGTGGGGTGCTGATGTCGATTTTCTTCACTGCTGCCGGACAGCATTTACAAAAGGGAAATACGCTGATAGAAGCATTGTTAAACGGGCTGACACAGATGAAACATTATGGCGGTGCCGATTTAGGTGACCGTACTTTGATTGATGCTTTACAGCCGGCTTTGCAAAGCTGGCAACAACATGGTATTAAGGCTTCGGTACAGGCTGCTAGAGAGGGTGCTGATAAAACCGCAGATATGCATAAAGCCGGAGCTGGGCGTTCATCTTATGTTAACAAACAGAATCTAGTCAGTGTACCTGATCCGGGTGCAGTGGCTGTGGCTGAGGTGTTTACTGTATTGACTGAATTGGATAATAAATAGTCGAACTATATATATTTAACCGCGAAAAATTTTCAACCAATAAAAATTACTTATTATTCAGATAATATATAACAGTATTTATATTGTAAGTTTAATACAAATCGTTATCCTCGTGAACGTCATATATGTGATTGATTTGCAAGAATGGAAAAAGAGATGAAAGCAGTTATCCCAGTTGCTGGTTTAGGAACTCGAATGTTGCCGGCTACAAAAGCCATCCCTAAAGAAATGCTAACGGTGGCAGACAAACCGTTAATTCAGTATATCGTAAAGGAGTGTGCACAAGCAGGAATTAAGCAAATTGTGCTGGTTAACCATGCTTCTAAAACCGCAATTGAAAATCATTTCGATACTGCGTTTGAGTTGGAAACGCAGTTACAGAACAAGGGTAAAACTGCGTTGCTGGCAGAAACCCGTGCCGTGCTGCCTCCTGATGTTCAAATTATTCAGGTACGACAAAGTGAAGCAAAAGGACTGGGTCATGCTATGCTGTGTGCGCGTTCTGTGATTGGTAACGAACCGTTTGCCGTCTTACTGCCGGATGTGCTCATAGATGAAAGTGCCTGCAATCTGGCAACAGATAATCTGGCAGCGATGGTAAAGCATTTCAGAGACACACAACGTAGCCAGATTATGGTTGAGCGCGTGCCGATGAGTGAAGTAAATAAGTACGGTATAGTGGATTGTCATCAGCAACAGGCCGAGGAGGGATGTAGTATAGCTATGACAGCCATTATTGAAAAACCTGCGCTGGAAGAGGCTCCATCTGATATGGCTGTCGTGGGCCGCTACGTGCTTTCTGCCAGTATCTGGCCGCTACTGGAAAAAACATTGCCTGGGGCTGGTGGTGAAATTCAGCTGACTGATGCTATAGCTGCATTAATGCAGCAGGAAGCAGTAGATGCATTTGTTATACAGGGTTATTCACATGACTGCGGCGATAAGCTTGGTTATATGAAAACATTTATAGAATATAGCCTGCGACATGACAAATGCGGTGCTCAGCTTAAAAATTGGTTACAACAGCAAACATTTTAAAAACCGAAGTCGGTTTAAATGTGGGCGGATAATTCTAATCTGGAGCAGATGGTAAGCTAAGCAAAAACTGTTGTAACTCATCTGGTAAAGGGGCGATAAGGTGTAATATATCGCCACTGACCGGATGAGGCAGTGTTAATTCAGATGCATGTAAAAACATTCTTTTCAACCCTGCTTTTTGCAGGCGTTTGTTTATTTGATAATCTCCATAGCGCTCATCACCAGCAATCGGACACTGTTGCGATTGCATATGTACACGTATTTGATGAGTGCGGCCTGTTTTCAACGTAGCTTCCATCAATGTAAGAGATTTAATTCCTGTAGTGTATAGCTGCTGTCCTGCAAACCTTTGCAATACACGAAACAGAGTAAGTGCACGCTGACCTTCCTGATTATTGCCGGTAACACGTACCATTTTTTCACCCTGAGCCCCAGTGTATTTTATAAGAGGGAGTTTTACATGTTGTACTTTTTCTGGCCAAAATCCAACCGAAAGTGCCTGATAGACCTTGTGTGGATGGTTTTGTCTGATTGATTCGTGCAACTTAACCAAAGCACTGCGTTTTTTCGCAATCATAAGCAATCCGCTAGTGTCTTTATCCAGCCGGTGTACCAGTTCCAGATAACGTGCATCAGGACGAGCACGGCGCAGCTGCTCAATAACACCAAAACTAACGCCGCTACCGCCATGAACCGCTACGCCGGATGGTTTGTTTATAACCAGCAAAACATCGTCTTCATAAATGATTTCAAACTCATTTGCAGGAATTGCTAAATAATCAGGACAAGCCATTCTGTCAGCAACACGAATGGGTGGTAAACGGATTTCATCGTTAACAGCAATTCGGTCAGTTCCTTTGCAGCGTTTTTTGTTCAAACGAACCTCACCACTGCGGATGATGCGCTGGATATGACTTTTTGGCACACCTTTTAATTCCCGTATCAAATAATTATCCAGTCGCTGTCCAGCACTTTCGGCACCGACAGATAAAAACTGCACTGAATCTTTGCTTAAAACCGTCATATTGCTTATAATCCGTAAGCTTTTATAAATAAATAAAAGTCATCAGTTGTTTTCGCCGTAAGTATTGACGGCAAACAAAACTGAACCATAAAAAAGGCGCATTTGGCCCGGAGCTGAAAAACGCATGTAATCGTTTTTTGGCTGCAAACAATGAAATGTTAACGTATTTACTGGAAAAACGCACTGTTGCAGGCGTATTTCCCCATGTTGCTGACCAGCCCTCGGCAGCAAGGGTTAGTGATTAAGTTTGACTCCATCAGGTGGCAAGCCACGGCTTCAGACGTCATCGGGCATGACAAAACCGGATAACGCAGCCGCTACTGAGCCCAAGCACCTGACTGAATAACAGAAGACTGGCTACCCTGATTAAGTGCTTGGATTGTTTGTAAAATTATCCGGTACATGCTGTTCAGAAAGCATAATGATACTGAATAGTCAAAACGCTCTTTATACCTTCTTTATGATGAAAGCCTGCTTAATTTGCCG
Organism: Snodgrassella sp. CS2; assembly: GCF_050310315.1. Taxonomy (NCBI): domain Bacteria; kingdom Pseudomonadati; phylum Pseudomonadota; class Betaproteobacteria; order Neisseriales; family Neisseriaceae; genus Snodgrassella; species Snodgrassella sp. CS2. The sequence continues at coordinate 91,682 of NZ_JBNPBA010000002.1, forward strand.
TGTATAAAACAATCGGCAAGGCTACGGGTGTCAAATACTAATTACAACGCCTCGTCAGTGCACATAACGAGGTATTCATGAAACGAATGTTATTCAATGCCACGCAGGCAGAAGAATTGCGCGTGGCCATTGTAGATGGACAAAGTCTACTTGATCTTGACATCGAAACACTGGGTAAGGAACAGCGCAAAGGCAATATCTACAAAGGTATCATTACTCGCATTGAACCTTCACTGGAAGCTTGTTTCGTTGACTATGGCACAGATCGCCATGGTTTTTTACCTTTCAAGGAAATATCGCGCAGCTATTTTCAGAATTATGAAGGTGGACGGGCGCGTATACAGGATGTATTGTCTGAAGGCGTAGAAGTCATCGTACAGGTTGAAAAGGATGAGCGAGGGAACAAAGGTGCAGCGCTAACCACTTTTATTAGTCTGGCCGGACGCTATCTGGTATTGATGCCCAATAATCCTCGTGGTGGCGGTGTGTCACGCCGTATTGAAGGTGAAGATCGGCAGGAACTCAAGCAGGCTATGAGTGAGCTGGATACCCCGCGTGGTATGAGTCTGATTGCACGTACTGCCGGTATTGGTCGCAGTACAGAAGAACTGCAATGGGATTTAAATTATCTGGTACAGCTATGGCGAGCCATTGAGCAGGCCGCACAACAGCACAACAAACCTTATCTGCTGTTTATGGAAAGCTCACTACTTATTCGTGCCATACGCGATTACTTCCAGCCTGATATTGGAGAGATACTGATTGATTCGCAGGAAGTATATGATCAGATCCGTGAGTTCATGTCCTATGTGATGCCGGCATATATCAGTCGCTTACGTCATTATACTGACCATACTCCGCTTTTTTCTCGTTTTCAGATAGAACAGCAGATTGAGTCTGCTTTTTCCCGTGAAGTTGCCCTCCCGTCCGGTGGTGCCATCGTCATTGATCATACTGAAGCGTTAGTCTCCATTGATGTAAACTCTGCTCGAGCCACCCGTGGAGCGGATATAGAAGACACAGCATTCAAAACTAATATGGAGGCAGCTGAAGAAGTTGCCCGTCAGATGCGTGTACGTGATCTTGGCGGATTAGTTGTGATTGACTTCATAGACATGGAAAATAGTAAAAACCAGCGTGACGTTGAAACCACCTTGCGCGAAGCCTTGAAAAAAGATCGTGCACGGGTACAGATGGCTAAGTTGTCGCGTTTTGGTTTAATGGAATTATCGCGACAACGTCTGAAGCCCTCTCTTGGTGAAAGTAGCCATACCATTTGCCCGCGCTGTGCCGGTACTGGTTCCATTCGTAGTATTGAATCAACAGCATTGCATATTCTCCGCATCATTCAGGAAGAATCAATGAAAGATAACACTGCCGAAGTACGCGTACAGGTACCGGTGGATGTGGCTACTTTTCTCTTAAATGAAAAGCGTGCTGAGTTATTCGGATTGGAAGAGCGGCTGGATGTATGCGTGTTACTGATTCCGAATATTCATTTGGAAAATCCGCATTACAGTGTTATACGTGTACGTACTGATAACATAGAAGAAAATACAGTTCCCAGTTACCATCAAGTACAAGAACCAGAAAACATTGGTGAACTACCATTTTCAATTGGTCGGAACAAACCTGTTAGGCCTGAAGCAGCAGTGAAAGGGATACATCATACCCAGCCGGCTCCGGTTATTGAGAAGGTAGTTGTAGAAAAAGATACTGCACCGGGTATGTGGAAAAAACTTTCAGGATGGCTGGGTAATCTTTTCAGTGCAAAATCAGCCGATCCAGTTTCGCCAAACGCTTCTTCTGCTGAAAGAACTATTAAATCCAGACAGCAGAAAAATCAGCCACACGAACGCCGACAGTCGCGCACTAGTGGCCGTCTATCTAAAAATGCCGAAACAGCTAAAAAAGGCGAGCATCATTCTGAAAATAAAATACAAGCAACTCACATAGCAGCAGTTCGTACTACAAATGAGCAGCGTAATCGTCGTGAAGAAAAACGTTCTGACAAATATGATGCATCTCAGACGGAAACAGCAACTGAAGTCAGTCAGGAAAGCAGTAGTATCAGGCAGGAGCATAATAATTCTCGCCGCCGCCGTCAGCGTACTTCTGGCAAAAATGAAGTTCCAGCCCAGCAAGTAAATAATATTGAATTAATTGATGAAAATCAGGCAACTGATCCCTTGATTATTACCTTGTCGGGCGGAGAGGCAAAAAATGAACGCCATAAATCGCGGCATGATAAAAACAGCCGGCGACAGAATGGTAAGAAAAAACGCAGCTACATCATTTCAGCACGTAAAATCAGCCGCAATATTGATATCCATGCCATTGCAGCGCAAGTGCAGCAGACTACTGAGCACGTACTTCATCCTGAAAATATTGGAAATCAAGCTGCTGATTGCTCAGTTCAGCCAGCTCATCCGTATATAGATGACAATATCTTGGTACAGCAGGCAGTAGCACAAGCAAAGAATGTGATTACTCATGTTCTAGCTCAGATGGAGTCAGTTCAGTATTCTGCGACCACTGATAAACCGGTAAAGTTAGGCACAGTATCTACCGTACAAACTAAACAGCCAGAAGCCGATCAGTTGATTGTCAGCATCCCTGAAACAGCAGAAATAGAATTGTCTCAAATTGCCGAATTGGGTGGGCTGATACTGGTTGAAACCAGTACAAATATTATTGTCTCCGATAATAGTGAAATTTCTACTCAATCTAAATTACGACGCAAAGATAGATTACAGAGTCAACCAGATGCAGTGCAAGGTACACCTGTCAAACTAGAACAGATTGAAACTAGAATATAGATTTGTTTATCTTGAACTTGATAATCTTAATTCTGCTCGTTTAATAAGACTTAGCGAAGCGGGCAGAATTTCGGCATGTCTTTATGGGTTGACGATTTTGGTAGTTAAAAGTATGGTAAAAACTACCTAGTGATAAAATCAGTAGCAAAATACATAAGATTTGTCTGATTCATAACATGCCAACTGCCCAATATAATTATTTATTTCAATTAATGTGTTGAAAAACTACAACACTTTAAAAAAGAATAATAAATTATTTTAATGTATTATTATTAAAATAAATATATGATTTTATTGAATTATATAGTGGGTTAACTGTTATTTGTCGCGGTGCAGGTTGCTAAAAGTGTTGTGTGTTTGCAAATGAATTTGTTTTTTTGCAACTAAAGCATTATATTGACAGCCATGAAATCGCTAACGCGGCGATTAATGCAAAACTTTAAAAGCTCTTCATTAGGTTTTTGAAGTTTGTTTTTTCGACATAGAAAAGGAATACAGCAATGAAAAAAACCCTGATTGCTTTGGCTTTGACCACTTTGCCGGTTGCCGCTATGGCTGAGGTTGTTTTGTATGGCCAAATGAAAGCAGGCTATGAAGTTTCTTCTACTAAAACTAGTGGCGAATCACGTGGCCCATACCAGAATGGTATTGGTGACTATGGTTCACGTATTGGTTTCAAAGGTTCTGAAGACCTTGGCCATGGTTTGAAAGCTATCTGGCAGGTAGAATCCCGTATTCATTTGGGTAATAGTGATGGCGGTTCTGATGGCTGGGCTAACCGTGACTCTTTCTTGGGTCTGCAAACTGATTACGGTACTATTCGTGCTGGTCGTATCAGCAATGCCATTAACGCAAATATGGACGTTGTAGATGCATGGGAATACAACAATGAAGCATTAGGTTTGGGTAAATTCACTCGTACCGATGCCCGTTATGTTGGTATCGCCTATGACTCTCCAGAATGGGCTGGCTTCAGCTTCAACGTTTTGTACTCTCCACGTGACAACGTGAATGGTGGTGATCGTAATGCCGAATACGCACGTGGTATTGGTTCTGGTGACAAATATAGTGCTGGTTTGAACTACCACAACTCTGGTTTCTATGCTAAATACGGTTTTGACTACCTGAAAAATTCTGCTGTTAAATTTGATGGTGCGAAATCAGACCTGAAAGATGGTCAGGTTCACCGTGTTGAAGGTGGCTACGATGCTAACAACTTGTTTGTTGGTGTTGGCTATCAATACACCAAAAATACCAGCTCTTACTTCCGTGGTTTGAATGATGTGAGCATCATCAACTCTACTACTAAAGAAAAACTTGATGTTGGTGATCACAAACTGACTGAAGATAATCAGGGTCAGGAAGCTGCTCTGACTGTTGGTTACCACTTTGGTAACATTTTCCCGAAAATCTCTTATGCTCATGGCTGGGATGTAAAAATTAGTGGTACTAAAGAGAAAAACACTAAATACGATCAGGTTGTGTTAGGTGCTGACTATGACTTTTCTAAACGCACTACTGCTAATGTACAGGCTGGTTGGTTGCGTGAAGGTAACGGCGAAGGCTTTGGTAAAGACAAAACTACTGCCTTTGGTGTTGGCTTGAAACACACTTTCTAATTGGTTGTTAATACATACTGATTAGTATTTAAAATTAATCCCCGACAGTAGAACACTTAAAAACTGTTCTTAGTCGGGGATTAATTTATCTAAAATTTATTAGTCAGAATATCTATTGAATAGCATAGTAGATCGAATGGTTTAATTATTCATTAGTAGTTGTTATATTCAACAAGTTATATAAGAACAAATATTGATTAGAATTTTAGAAAATAGAAAAGCTTATCCACACTTAAAGGCTGTACTGTAACATCAATATAAAATCATTAGTACAATAAGAAAGTATCTATATATTTAATGATTTTTCTTGTAAATCTTTCATCTGAATGGTCATTATCTTTTGTACTGGGATATTTAATTTTTATATTGTCAATTAAAGAGAATATATTTCTTCCTCAATCGATTTTACTTACTAATATATAATAAAAATTGCAATCTACAAATTTATGTTGAATAGTTAATCATCAGCAACGATTTATATATAAGAATTTTCTGATAAGCACTTTGTAGTTTTAATATATGCCTAAGTATCAGCTAAAGATTCAATATTGCTTATCCAAAACCGTAATAAAAGTGTTGTAACTGACTTTTCTAAATAAAAATTTTCAAATATCTAAAAATATACTTCAGATGGTGATTAGTGTGAACATAATGCATGAATCAGTGCATCTAAATATCAATTCAAAGGTTATTACGACCTTTTAAAAACATTTCTGATATTTATTTATACGTATTTTACTTAATCAGTTACAAGTAAAATTTTCTCATGCTCGAAATCAAATCTGAAGGTTTGCTTTTTTAATATCCGACCTTTATATTCCGCACACTCGTCATTTTGACGATTGATCTAAAACTTCAAAAGTGCTTCATTTGGTTTTTGAGGTTTGTATTATTGACGTTGAAACTAGGAATACAGTAATGAAAAAAACCCTGATTGCTTTAGCTTTAACTACATTACCGGTTGCTGCTATGGCAGAGGTTATTTTGTACGGCCAAATGAAAGCAGGCTATGAAACTTCTTCCACTAAAACCAGTGGAGAAAGCCGTGGTCCATACCAGAATGGTATTGCTGACTATGGTTCAAGAATTGGCTTTAAAGGCTCTGATGATTTAGGTAACGGTCTGAAAGCTATTTGGCAGGTAGAATCTGCTATTCATTTGGGTAACAATGATGGTAAAGCTGATGGCTGGGCTAACCGTGATTCTTTCATAGGATTGCAAGGGGATTTCGGTACGGTCCGAGCTGGTCGCATCAGTAATGCCATGAAGGCCAATATGGATGCTGTAGATCCGTGGGAATACAACAACCAGGTTTTAGGTTTGGGTAAATTTACCCGTACTGGAGCACGTTATGTAGGTATTGCTTACAATTCTCCAGAGTTTGCTGGCTTCAAATTAAGCGCTTTATATTCTCCACGCGATAACGTTAATGGCGGCGATCGCAATGCGGAATACGATCATGGTATCGGCTCCGGCGATAAATATAGTGTTGGAGTGAATTATCAGAATGCTGGTTATTTTGCCAAATATGGTTTTGATTACCTGAAAAACTCTGCTGTTAAAGTAGATGGTCTAAAAAAAGATATGAAAGATGGACAGGTACACCGTATTGAAGGCGGTTACGATGCTAACAACTTATTTGTTGGTGTGGGCTATCAATACACCAAAAATACCAGCTCTTACTTCCGTGGCCTGAACAATCTGAGTATCGTAGATCCGGCTACAAAAGAAAAAGTTGATGTTGGTGACCATCGCTTGACTATGGACAATCAGGGTCAGGAAGCTGCTCTGACAGTAGGCTACTACTTTGGTAATATTTTCCCGAAAATTTCCTATGTCCATGGCTGGGATGTAAAAATCAACGGTACCAAAGAGAAAAATACCAAATACGATCAGGTTGTACTTGGTGCTGACTATGCATTCTCTAAAAGTACAACCGCTAACGTACAAGCAGGCTGGTTGCGCGAAGGTAACGGCGAAAGTAATGGTAAAGACAAAACTACCGCCTTTGGTATTGGCTTAAAACACACATTCTAATCCAGGTTTAGAATCTGAATTTAGAAGAAAAAAACCCGCATCAGCGGGTTTTTTTCTTACTTACTTATATTGAAAAAAACAAAATTTGAATCAATCAATTATTCAAGTTAAACATTTTATATAGGTTGCATACACCTGCTTAACGAAAAGTAAATCAGTCTTGTTTACTGTGCCGATGTTTAATATAAAGATAAACAGCCAGAACGACTGCAGCTATCAACAGAGCAACAACTAAAGCAATTTCAGTATATTGCTCAAACTGTGTAAACAACCACTGTGCAGATTGTCCGAATACATAGCCGAAACTCACAATTATAGTTGCCCAGATCAATGCGCCCAGTAAATTAAACAGAATAAAGCGGCGGAAAGGTACTTTGCTCATACCAATGGCTATGGGACCAGCGATCCGCAGTCCATACATAAAACGTACCCCAACAATAATCAATGAACTATGTTTACAAAGAAGTCGGTCAGTTTTCCGTACCATTGGATCCAATTTAGGAAAATGTTGTATTAGACGCGTACCATAATAGCGACCAAGAAAAAAACACAACTGGTCTCCCAGCATACCACCACCGGCAGCACATAATATAGAAGGTAAAAATAGCAGATAACCCTTATGCACAAAAAAGCCAGCCAAGGTCAAAATGGTTTCACCTTCAAGAATACTGCCAATAAAGATGGCCATATAGCCATAATGACTAAGTAATTGTTCAACATTCATCTGGTCAATACCAGCTAAAGATAATCAATTTGTAAACATAAGATTGTATAAATCATTCACGCAATCCTTTTTGCTAGAACCAGACAAATTTTACACACCATATTGCTGTCTGTATTCAGTCACCGGTTGATGAAAACTAGCCAAAGCTGAATCATTTTCGAGTAGACGCAGCAAATCATCCAGAGTAGCGATAGCCAACACTGGAATCTGATATTGCTGCTGTACTTCCTGAACAGCAGATTGCATACCTTGGCCTTTTTCCATTCGGTCTAGTGCAATGGCTACTCCGGCAGCAGTTGCCCCATCACGCTGAATAATTGTTACCGACTCACGAACCGAAGTACCAGCTGAAATGACATCATCAATAATCAGTACGCGCCCCTGCAAGGGTGCACCGACTAATACACCACCTTCACCATGATCTTTGGCCTCTTTACGGTTATATGCGTAAGGTACATTACGTCCTTGTTCTGCCAGCATCATCGCCGTTGCCGCAGCCAGAATAATGCCTTTATAAGCTGGTCCGAACAACATATCAAATTCAATTTTGCTTTCCAGAATAGAACGAGCATAAAACCGTGCCAGATGCAAAATACTATAGCCATCATTAAAGAGACCGGCATTGAAAAAATAGGGCGTTTGTCTGCCCGCTTTAGTAGTAAACTGGCCAAATTTTAAAACTTTCTGTTGCAAGGCAAAATGCAGAAAATCCTGACGAAAATCAGACATGACTATCCTTAATGATAAAATGGAGTACAAAAACTTAAGCATTAAATTTTATCATCAAACGAAAGGACATGCGGATGCGCATCATCTCTGCCAACGTTAATGGAATACGTTCTGCCACCAGTAAAGGTTTTATTGACTATCTTGCTCTGGCTCAGGCAGATATCGTGTGTGTACAGGAACTAAAAGCGCAGGAAGCTGATATGACAGAAGAGATGAAGCATCCACTGGGCATGCATGGGGCGTGGCATACTGCTCTTAAACGAGGTTACAGTGGTGTGGCTATATATAGTAAACAGCAGCCGGATGCTATTCAAATTGGATTAGGTTGGGAGGATTTTGACCAAGAAGGCCGATACGTGCGTGCAGATTTTGGTCAATTGACAGTTATTTCATTATATATGCCTTCTGGCAGTAGTTCAGAAGAGCGGCAGCAGGCTAAGTTTTGTTTTATGGATAAATTTCTGCCAATACTGCGAGACTTGCAGACATCACAACGAGATATTCTGATTTGCGGTGACTGGAATATAGCTCATCAAAATATTGATATAAAAAACTGGCGGGGTAATCTGAAAAATTCAGGTTTTTTGCCGGAAGAGCGCCAGTGGCTAAGTCAAGTAATCAATGAACTGGGCTGGGTCGATATCTGGCGCACCTTGTATCCGGAAATACCCGGTTACACATGGTGGAGCAATAGAGGGCAGGCTTATGCAAAAGATGTAGGCTGGCGTATAGACTATCATTTGACCACCCCAAATCTGGCAGCCTGTGCGCAGCAAGCAAGCATCTACAAAGATGTTAAGTTTTCTGATCATGCTCCTCTGATTGTGGATTACGCCTATCCATAGTATTAGCATAATAGAATGCGAAAAGTTTAGTTATTTGTAGAGTAAAATGTATGTGGCTGGAAAAAGAAAATTGGTTTGGTCTCAGTGCATCGTTATCTAATGTCTCAATAATTGGAACATTAACCCACATATAGAAATTGTATTCTGCCTTTACTGAACCGGCTTTGCTGACTATTCATATTAATTTCAAAAAAATAGCAAAATTATTACACAATAGAGTATTAGAATTCCAAAGTTAATTTTTGCTGATTTTGAGAACGTATTGTTACAGCCGGTTTTATATTTGTCCAAAATTTCAGCTTGGCAAAAATCTTTTATTCTGAACCAAATCAATTCAATATATTTAAACAACAATACTGTATAAATTTGGAATCTGCCATCATAAACTGGCTGAATTTCTTTCTGAACATTTTTAAAACCATACTTAATAATCATTCAGTTAATCCATCAGCTTTTACACATGAATACTTCCCATGTTTTATGAATGCAAAAATTAAATGTATATTATTTCCAGTGGTTTGCATTAAAGATAATGTCTATTTAGAACGAAAGGGTTGACGAAGTGCGCAACGCCACCTATAATTCGCTCTTCCTTTCCCTGATAGCTCAGTCGGTAGAGCGACGGACTGTTAATCCGCAGGTCCCAGGTTCGAGCCCTGGTCGGGGAGCCAAAGGGTCGTTAGCTCAGTCGGTAGAGCAGCGGACTTTTAATCCGTTGGTCGAGCGTTCGAATCGCTCACGACCCACCATTTTTCTTCTAAATCTTTCAATATTTTACGCATCATTTCAACTGTTACAACCTCCTTTCCAGTATCGTAGGGTGTGTCTAGATTGTGACATGAAGTTGTCATTATATTATCAATCTTTAATGCATCTTTGATTAAATGCTCTGGCGCTAAATGTGCATATCTTTGAACCATCTCCAAAGTTTGCCAACCACCGAGTTCTTTTAATGCGTAAAGTGACACGCCATTCTGGACTAGCCAACTTGCCCATGTATGGCGTAAATCATGCCAGTTAAAATCCTCATCAATATTAGTTTCACATTTAGCCTCATCCCACCACTTATAATTCAATCTTTTTATTTGTTTATGGCGAGAATGCACAAAAACAAATTTTTCATGCATACCCATTTGCCTTGTTAGAACTTTCATAGCAGTATCATTCAAAGGAATAACTAATGGTTTATTGGCTTTCATATCTTCAGGATAATATTCACATATCCGCCTTTTGAAATCTATTTGTGGCCACTTTAAGCCAAAAACATTCGCTTGTCTTAGACCTGTTGCCAGATCAAACTTAGTTATCGCAGCCATATACGGATATCGCTCAAGGTAAGTTATCAGCGCGTTTGCTTCTTCTGGACGAATCCACTTAACTCGTGGCGGAGATTCTGCGTATGATTTGAGTGTAATTTTTTTATCCAGTATTTCCCATTTATCTACACAGACGTTTAATATTGAACGGATTAATGCTAAATATCTGTTTTTGGTACTATCAGAACAATTTTTTGCATCAACTATGGACATAATCATTTTTTTATTTATTTCATGTAAATAAACTCCTCTTAGTTCTGGTAATTGACGAAGACGGCTTATATCGTCATCTATACTCTTTTTTCTATGTTCGTTTGATTTAATCCATTTGAGTGCAGCTTCATCCCAAAGAACTTTTGGTTTTTCACTAAAACTAAACTGACGCCATGATGCATACTTCAACTTATCGTGCAATTCTTCGGCTTGTGTTTTGTCTTTGGTGCGAGTACTGCCTCGAGATCTTTGACCGTTTGGGAGGATAATATCGTAGTACCAAATACCGCTTTCTCGTTTATATAATGACATCTTTTTTCACTCTCTCGTTCGAGTGATGCTTGCAACTGTGCATTTTCAAGGCGATGCAAAAAGTCGTCAAGATCACTTTGTTTAATGCAATAGGCACGACCAGGTTTACTGGCACGCAATTGCCCATTTTTGATATATTCTCGGATGGTTTGGCTGTGACATTGGCAAATTTCCGCAACCTCAGCTACCGTATAGGTTTGCATATGTACATCTTCCAGATTTTTATCTTCAATAACGAACTTCATATACTTGATATTTAGCCGTTTCTAATAAGCGTTTTAGATTCTGTATGGCCTTATGTCGAGGTATACCAGTAGCAAGTATTAAGTAATTGTTCTTATCCACATAAAAAAACAGGCAGTATTTTTTGCCTGTATCTGTTATGGTTGGTATTAGTTTGTAACATGGGAATTTTTTTGGACTATATGAACTTGATATCTTATCTGTTTCCACAGTCCTTATTTCATTAATCAACATTCAATCACCTAAAGCCTAAAATTGCATAAACAAAGTAGAAAAAATTGGAGTATCAAATTAATGGATATAATTAAAAAATATGATAAATGGAATATTAATAATCAGTAATACTGTAACTAACCCAGAAATCATAAACAAAAACTCACATAAATCTATGGTTTCGTCGGAAATAAATTCAAGATTTTCTAGGTTATAGTTATTAATTTCTTTGTTATCTATAAACTTTACTAACTCTTTGTTAAATCTTTCTATCAACATATAAAGAATATCTGGCAGCATACTTAGACGTTCATTGTCCAATTGTTTATATTCAGGACAACGCTTTACATTTTCTTTTAGAATATCCGCAAAATTATTTTGATTTTTCTCAGCTAAAGATAAACTACTGTATATAACTCTAACCAGTGGATCATTAGCATTAAATCTTTGTTTAGTGACAGTATAAATATCTTCTATTACACTTTGAATATTACTATCCATGTTTTTGCCTTATAGACTCTGAACCAATATTTTTATAGAAACAATCTTATGATTGAAAAAATCATACTAGCCGTACAACATATCGCCACAAAAATAGAGAGACGCAGAACAAAAGTAATTTCTTTGCTATTTGTTGATATGTTGTTTAGATTTGCTTTTAGCCTTGCATAAATGTGTTCTTCGTTTTGACTGGCCTGTTCCTCATTCTGTTGTAGTAATTCCAATAGCAAGGCCTTACGGTTAGTTTCAAGACGATTAACAGCATTTATTAACTCATCGGCTTTGGCAATAAACTGTTTTAGATAATCTTCATAAGATTGCTGCCGTTCTGTTTTAAGTTTGGATACAGCATCATCAAAATAGCTGTACTGCATCAGCAGTACAGCTAGCAAAGGATCTGTTGATTCTAGCTTTACGCCTGTAATCTCAAACACCTTGTTAATGATGTGTTTGATTTCCGCATCCATATACTATTTCTCCTGTGGTAAAACATTACCGGAGAATGTTTGCTGGTCCAGTTGGTCAAATATATTGCGCTCAACTTGAAGCAGCCGCTGACGTGGCATCAAAGAGAATAATTCAGAGTTCTGTACCTCATCAAATGTCAGATGCGCTTTAGTCATCATTTGAATATCCCTACCAAACGTATCGGGATTATAATTTTCCATCTTGATGATACCTACAATTCTATCTTGAAATTCATTTATGATAGAGAAATTTTCAAGTTGTTTTCCCTCAAAATTAACTTCCCCAAAAAATTTATTACTCCAGATTTGAACTAGGCCATTGAGATCTTCAAGAATTGTTGTTAATCCGATGAGTGTATCGTTCATTGCCTGCCCACCTGTAACAACTACATGAAAATAAACTTTAATCTTATATTCTTCTAAAAGTTCGGCAATTTTATTTTCTTTCATATAGTTGAGCAGTGGAACAAAGGTTGCCGCACCATTATCGATTACGGTTGCTTCTGCTGAACTGGCAATAATTTTTTCGATAAGTCCATCGAAAACACGAGAATTGATATTCTTTCGTTCATCAAGAATATTAACGATTTCTGGTTTAAGTGCCATATAACGGGAAAAAGTCTGGTTAACTGGATCTGTATCAAAACAGCTAACTTTATTTTTACCAATATTTTTGCGTAAATATTGAGCCAGCCAGCTGGCCACTAAGCTTTTACCAACACCGCCTTTGCCTTGCAGCAAAAAATGAACTGTTTTCATGATTTCGTCCTAATTATCTTGTTTACAAAGAAAAAGCCACTTTGCGCGCAATTCTAGAAATGACTTTTTGTTTGTAAAAAGCCCCTGCTATCCACAAGGGGGAGTAAAAAAGATAGCAGGGGAAAACTCGAGAGAGGTAAAAAAGCAACTATTTAGTGTCTACCCAGCGGCCACCCTGATCAGGATTTCCAACATATTTCACTTGATCAACTCTGTAGGTCCAGCCTTGCTGTTCATATGCTGTACAGTATTTTGGTTTCTTTGGCTCGATATAAATTATTTTTATATCTGTACACGTGGTTTCTTTTTTCCATAAACCCGTTTTTTCACATTTTCTGATTGTTTTGGTTCTTTGCATTACCCTATTTAATTCTTTCGCATCACAGCGGCCAGCACCATTAGCAATTGCATTTACGAGTTCTGGCATGCCTTTTTCTTTACTGGAGGGGCAAATACTCAAAAAATCCTTACGTTTTCTAATAGTCTCACTCATTTTCTCCGCGCTAATAGAGAAATATTTTTTAAGGGATGGATTACACTCGTTGGGTCTATCTCCAGACGATAGACAAAGTATGGCCTCGCACGAAAGACGTTTATCACCGGTTAAAATATCTTGGCTTTCGGTTTTAGCCATTAAAGAAGTTGAAAATAAACATCCAGCTAGTACTATATAGATTTTATTCATGTCTACTCACATTCAGATACCGATACAAATAAAGTAAAAATAAATGCAATATTTATATTTAACAATATCATCGGTCTACAGGTTAGAAATAACAATTTGTTTGTATGGCCTGGGTTTGTCAATAAATCAGAAGTACATACATCAAATGGCAAACAAATCAACATCATAATATTGACGACTACGAGACCGAATATAAACGGAATGCTGAAAATGAAAAAAAGAAAGAAAAAAATTTTAATATATTTAATGAGCAGGGTGAGCTTTTCTTTAGAAGGCTTTTTTTTGTTTGAATTATTCATATTTTGACCTCTAGTATATTTTTGATTGAATACTGTAAAGCAATAGATTGAACTGTTTAAACGAGTTCAACCAAGTAAATGAACTTAATTATTTAATATATTCAAATCGGATTATTTACTATCTTGAGGATTTAATGGACATAACTTGATGAATTTGCCTGTCTGTCCAGGCTGCCAAGCGTCTCTAATTACACTCTTTTCCGCTTTGTCAACGTCTTACGTTTGACGATTTCTTTTAAAAGGTGCCCTCGGCTTTGGGCGTGTCAGATTGGAGAAATAATTTATGTGCCTAACGATCGCAGATGATATCTTTTACATCCTGACATCATCAATGCTTCCCGGATTGATTTTTAGTCCACTCACTTACAATCAAAGCTGCTCTGCTTTTCTCTAAGCGTTTAATAAGCAATAAGAGTGTGCAATGATGCTGATAACTTTTTCAGGGGCATTGCAAATGAGAATGCCGAGATTTTGTTTACATGTTGTTCTCCTTTTTGGTTAGGAAGTTCATGTTTATATTCAAAAATAATGCTTAGAATAAATCTGGAATTTTTACGTAAAAAAATAGTTTATTTCTTAAATTTTATGCATTATTAAATTCACGATTAATCTCGTCTTCCTTATCTTTTTTTATTGCCTTTTGTAGGGGATTCCTTTCATCGCACAAGGCATCAGCAATATCCTGATAAGTACAACTCGATGTATGCTTAATCATACAATTACGTACTATTTCTTTGAATTGTTCTATCTGATTTGAATTGATTGATAGATTTTTTTTTCGAGCATAATTGTAAATATAATCCATACTTATTTTAATATTATCAGATGTATAATTCATATTTCCATAAGCTCTAGAAAGACAATAATACGCAATAAACGGTAAAACTAAATACATTGATTCTACAATAAGCCATTCTTTTGCAGAAAAAATGTTAATTGTTAGTTCCTTATTACCAATTGAGTAAACTATAATGCCAAGTAGAACTTGCGTATGCATTAACAATACACCCGAAAAGTAAAACTTTACTTTAGCTATAAATGGAAGTTTTATTCTTTGCAAAATAGCTTTGCAACATAACATATAAAATTCTTCATTGCTAAGATTAGGTTGCTTTTGATTACTCATATTTTAGACTCCCAATCATAATTTATTGTTAAAAGTTATTTTTCTAAAAAAATGGTTACATGAACATATTTCAATTTACTAAACTGCTTAGTTTTAAATCTTGACTGCCGTTATTGTCGCCACGCCTCTTGTAACAATGGATATTCTCAACATCAGTTACAAGCATTTTGCAGTTAGGCGATTCTGCTTCCCCGTCGGAGATTTTTGTCTCTACTGGTCGGGCTTTTCCCTGATTGCGCAACGTGCAGAATGTCGCGCCACACCACTTTCAGGTGCTGAAAGTATTATCAAATATCTTTCTATTCACTTTTGATTTAAAGTAGACCTTAACTGTTGGTAGCATAAGCGAAATGTTTTTCCATAAGAAAGCTGTAACCCTGGTCAATTCCTTCTGATGAGTACGGAAGACAAATATATGTAGGAGAGTTACATTTAATTTGAGTATTACTAACACTGATAAATAATTCACTATTATTATCAATGGTGTTTAGTTCTAAACTAACAGTATGCCCATAGGGAAAATTCATTACATCAACAAGATAAATAAGCAAATCAAAATCTTTGTTTTTAGGTATTTCGCAATCCAATGGATCGCAAAACTGGTTAATCCACTTTATTGCATCTTCAGCCTCTTTTATGGATTCAGATTTAAAAAATTCATTATCAATCATGGAGAAATAGCGTGTATACTCTTGGCCATCTACTTTTACGGTTAAATTAAATCCGTAATCGTTTTGAAGCGCTTTAAATAGTCTGAGCTCAACTTGCATATTCTTTGTCTTGATTAGCCAGGAAACATGGTTAAACAGATTAATTATATTAATTACCATAAAACTCTCCTTGTTATATAAAATCTAAAATGCAAGCAGCCTGATAAACAAGCTGCTTAGTTTTAAATCTTGACTGCCGTTATTGTCGCCACGTCTCTTGTAACAGTGGATATTCTCAACATCAGTTACAAGCATTTCGCAGTTAGGCGATTCTGCTTCCCCGTCGGAGATTTTTGTCTCTACTGGTCGGGCTTTTCCCTGATTGCGCAACGTGCAGAATGTCGCGCCACACCACCCTCGTATAAAGGTAGTGACTATTTACCTTATTACCGATCAACACTATTTCTTTAATTCCCACATATTTTTAAGTGGAATTCAAAAGTTGCATACAGCTAAGCTCAAAATCAATTGGAAAGAAATAGACTGTTGAAAATACGGATTTATTCGGTTTAAGTTGTTAAAGAACAGAAGTTATATACGTATATTAGCTATGGCTAACTATTAACGCAAGCATTTTTGTTAGCCATAGCTAACTTTGTAAATAATTCTGTATCTTTTTGGCAAATATTTAAATAATTTGATATTAGAATCGTTGAAAAATCTGTGATTGTGATATCAAAACTTTTCCCAAAACGGTCATATTGGTTTTATCTTTTTGAGAAATGGACCATGTTTGGTATCTTGAGTTGTCTGAAATAATCCTAAGGGTATGGCCAACCATTTGCACTCTTTTTAAATGTAAGTGGTTTGAAAATACAAAAAGGTATATACCGTCACCATCATATTTAGTGGTAGATGTATCCACAAAAACTAAATCGCCTGGTTCGAGTGTACCAGACATGTTGTCGACTTTTATATTTGTAATTCTGATATTGTGTGGTTCCTTAGCGCCAAACATTCTTCTATATTGTTCTTCAGTATAGTGAATCGATGCTATTGAAGATTCAATGTCGGATGTACTTATAATAAAATCATTCAGAAATAAAGGGCTGATAGCTAACAATTCAAATTCCGGTAGTGCTTGATGTTCTATATCTTCGTGTTCAGAAGTACATTCTGAAGTCATGGAAACATCAGTATGCCAAAATCCTTTACCAGTTGCCAACCAATCAGGATCACATTCTAAATACTCAGCTGCACGCAAAAGATTTTCTCCCTTTAGAGTCTTTGTCATGCCACTAGTCCATTTTGATACAGACGGCGCTTTTACTTTGCAATATTTACCAAGCCCAGCTTGCGATTTGTTAAGAGCCTTTAAGCGGAATTTAATGCGTTCTGAAAGTGTTTTCATCTTGTTATTATCTAAAACTTTATATTTCCTATGGGAAATAAAATTTATAGAAAATATTGACTCCAAGTGTTAGCTATAGGTAACATTGCAAAAATTTTTCTCTAATAAATTCGATAAAGGAGTAAAAGATGTCCGAGGGATGTACATTAAAAGAATGGTTGAGTATGGAAAAAGGACGAGTTAAATATATTGCTCGACAGCTTAATACACACTATTCATGGATTAGCCAAATTGCTAATGGCTATCGAAAAGCACCTTTAGAAACAGCTGTTCGTATTTCGGAATTGACTGGTTATGTGGTTTCCGTTAAATCAATTGCAGATGCCTACAAAAAAAAACGTTCTTCTATTAATTGATTATGTTAATTGCGGATCTTGCTAAAACTTTAAGTCCTGATTTCATTGTTCACAATGATATTCTAAGGCTTTGTAATTGTCCTAAAGTCGCTGTTGTTTTAGCCAAATTCATTTGGTGGGCACAGGTATGTGAAAGAAAACATCCTGAGAGGAATGGATGGTTTTATCAAACTCATAAGGATTTTTTAGAACAATTCACATTAAGGCGTAGAGGCTATGAAAAAGCACGGAAAATTTTAGTTGAGCAGCTCGGCGTTATTGAATACCGACGAGCTGGTTTTTTTGGGCGCATGCATTGGCGCGTCAATGCTGAGAAATTACAGGCTCAGCTGAGCCGATTACGTGGAAGATGTATTGTTCCTATTGAATCTAATTTTCATAAAGACAGAGATGGGTTCTGGTTGCCTAAATCAATACCGTTGGAACAGTGGCACTTGTTTCTGGATTCTCGTACCAAAAAAACAGGCCGCCTGCATCAGTCTGTTCAAATGAAACGTAAATGGGTCAATCAGCTGGAAAAACTAATCAAAGAATACGCTGAAATACCTGAATTTATAACTTATGTAGCTAATCATGGATGGGCTAACTTTATCGTGCATCCATCAGTTAAGTGGGATGATGTAATTAATTCGCAGTCAGCTGTCTTCAGAAGATCTATACAGGCCCAACATAAGTCAGAATCCAAACCACCTGACAATTCAACCATTTCACCTGAAGACATTGAAAGTATCAGGAAAGAAATAAGGTCAAAATTAAATATAAAAGGCTCAGACTAATTACTTAGTCAGGCCTTTTTTTGTCTTAAATTAAAAATATGCTTTATGGGTTAAATTTTTTCTTACATAAATGCCAAAATCTGGCCATAAAAGCTTTTAATAAACCAAACGCATTTTGCTATCAACAAATCACAGCATAAATTCTCTTTTTTGCTCAAAATTTAATCAATAAAGTAAATCTATAAAAACTATATAAATCATATGTTTGTACATTTAGTACAAAAAAGAATGTACTAAAGGAGCAAAAAAGAATGTACTAAAGGAGCAAAAAAGAATGTACACAAGGTACAAGCTATATACATATAGTTCTACATAGAACTCTTCATATAGTTATACGCAATGCGGTTAATCTTTTTTTATTTATTTGGAATAAAATCTATTTAAGTGATTTAATGACAAATGTTACAACTCCGACAATTTCCATGTTTTTGTCGGGTTGAAAGATGTAATTATCAAAACTGGCAGATGAATTTTCAGAATTTAGCCAGCTGGTACCATCAATCGTAACTAGCCTTCTGATGGCAAAAGCATTGCCTATATCAGCCATTACAATATGATTGTTTCCTGCATCAATAGATCTATCAACTATTAGGATATCTCCTGTGCTGATACCTGCATCGTACATGGATTGGTTGCCACACTTTACAGCGATTGTCGCAGGTTGGTTTTCAATCAGATATTGCTGAATATTGATCAGCTGATTGCCATGATTAGAGTCATATAAAGGAATCAAAATTTTATCCACCACATATATCCTTTAAACTTCTTTGAGTGGCCCAGTTGGGTCTATTTTCAGGCTCATTAGAATGCCCCGCAGCTGGAGGTTTAGTTTGTGCATTAGGATGGCCCTCAGCTGACGAACTTGTTTTGAGCGTATCCATTACTGCATCTGTCTTTTTAGATTTAGGTGTGATCTGAGCCTGCTCACTTTCTAATTTATTGATGAAGTGGCCAAGGTTAGAAACGCTTGTCTTTACGTCGTTCATTTCCAGAAAACGAACGATTTCCTTGTAGGATACCTTGGCTTGTCTCAATTTAATGATGTCTTCCTTAAATGCATCCAGTTTGGAAGTTCTCTTGGCAATTTTTAAAAATTCTTCAGCTGAGATAGCCATTACCAGTAGTTTCCTTGCTTAAAGTATCCAATATTTTATTATAAATTTCTCAATAAATACCATTTATTTATTAAAAATTTCCAATATTATATCAATAATTCCTATATATTCCTATAATTCTAAAATATTCCTATATTATTCCTATTATTTTCCGATTTATTCCTATATATATGCCGTATTGCAGTTGATTCCGCGTGAGCCTTTCCTGTAAAGCAATGGATTTGCAATAAGGGATACGGTTTTTAAACTAAACGCGGGATAGGCAACCACCGGTAAAGCGGGGCGGTTAGCCATATTCAGCTACGCTGAAACGCCTGCGGCTAGCATTACTAAACATCGGAAGCCAGAGCCGCCGTGTTGTTTGTTGATGTCTAAATTGACCGCTAGCCAAAGTCCAGACCAAGCAAGTGTCTTTGCACGTATTTCCCCTTTTTCATTGCTAAAGCACCGAACAAAGATGAAATCCGCACAAAGCCAGTCTGGACTTTGGCTAGCGGTCAATTTCTTACGACATCACAACACGGCGGCTCTGGCTTCCGATGTTCTGATAATAATTAACATTGAAAGGATATTGTTATGGGACTTGATATGTATGCATACGCGCTTAAACACCAAGGAACAGGTGAACTGAAAGTTGATATACCTATACCAGAGGATGCCAAAAAAATCGCTTCTTGGTGGAAATTTAACCACCTGCATGGATTCTTTGAAGATTTATATTACGAAAAAGGGGGATTTCAAGAATTTAACTGTAAAACTGTTCAAGTGGAATTAGCTGATTTGGATTGCTTGGAAGAAAAGTTGAAAAATAATCAGCTTGAACCAAGGAAAGGCTTTTTTTGGGGTGATGACAAATTAGAGATTCAAGATGTAGAAGAAACGTACCGATTTATAGAGAAAGCAAGGCAATTTTTAGCTCAAGGTTATGTAATTTTATATTATTCGTGGTGGTAACTAGATAAAAAAGTCAGGAGAGGAGGGGTGAACCTCTCCTGATAAACATAACAATAGCAAACTGGAAGTTTTCTTCCGCTTGTTCGATAGTTATTAGTGTTAGAAAGCAATCATAATGCAGCTTGAAATGTTTGTATACGCGGTAGAGAAAGAATATGTTGGGAATTTGAAACTAGATATACCTTTACCAACAAATGCAAAGAAAATCGCCAATTGGAACGAATACAATCCATTGCATGGTTTCTTTGTTGATTTATACCATAAGAAAGGCGGACAAGGGCAATTTCACGATACGAATGTAATTGTCAATTTGAAAGATTTGGATAAGCTGGAATTTAGTATTATCTATGATGATAGATTGTCACCATATGAGTTTGTATGGGAATATTTTTTCCATGGCTATCCAGATAACGAAAAGCACATGGTATTAGATATGCTGAAGTTTGTTCAGCTGGCAAGAGAGAAGATAAATGAAGGATATGTGATACTGTTTTCTTCGGAGTGGTGGATATAAGGAAGAATAGGAGAGGGTGTTTATACCTCTCCAGTATCAAAAGAAAGAATGAATTACGTTACAGAAAATCTGCCGCAGTAGCCCCGTTGCACATGCGTACAACGTCCCCACGCCCCCAAAGGCATCAAACAACCCGTTTGCAACAGAGCTGCTTAAACGGACCGTCTGATGCCTTTGCCCCCTACTGCTAGGTTATTATTATCGTTCTTGATGGGTGTTTTGATTAATATTGTGCTTGATATCCTTAACAGTTTTATCAAACACATTTTGTGCTTGAGTATTAAAACCAGCGTCTATGATTTCTTTGGCAAATTTACTTAATAACCTAGCTTCTGTTTTATGGCCAGCTTTATACAGCTCTTTCGATATTTCAGCATATGCTTGTACGATTTCATGACGAGTTTGTACGGCTTCTTTTAGGTACAGGTGGGCAGGCCTTTTGTTTTTCCGAATAGCTTTTATAAGTTCTTGTGCCTGACGTTTATGTACTATTCCCACGTAACCGCGTTTCTCCATGGCTTTAAGTGTACTATTTTCTTTAATCGTGACGCCTCGAAGCTGTCGGCGTGTGGCTGCGCAAGGCACGCCTTGCTCGCGCATTTTTTCCGCAAATCTTAACCTCCATTCATACAGATCGTTTTTTCGTGGATTGAGCCGTTGACCAAACTCATCACGTATTAGTACACAGAGATGAACATGTGGGTGTGCTGGCTCATCGGGACGATCACTGTCAGTATGCAACGCAAAGGCATACTGGTGGCCTTGAAATTGTTCCGTGGCAAATTCCCTTGCCGCATTTTTTACGGCCTGTGGGGGCGTTCCTGGGGGCATTGAAAGCACTATATTGATTGCTTCGCGCCTTTTGCTTTGTTCTGGTATGCCAAGTTTCCTCCAGTCGTTTATCTGATTACGCAATGCTTTTTTGCTCTGGAATTTTTCGCCATCCTGATTTTCGACTTCAACTTCACCGTTACGGCTAATGTAATCAAGATGATTACGAATTCCTTTTAATCCATTGTTGCCTTTACTTAAACGCCTAGTAATTTTAACCATGACTTCTGGTTGTTTCATTGCTGCTGCGCGTAAGTTGGCTAATCCGTATCCTGGTTTGAGTGGCGGCGCGGATTTTTTTTTACCAACAAAAAAACCGCCAGAATCTTTGGTTCTGACGGCTCTAGTTTTGTGGCCTAAAAGCCACTTGTCGATTGAATTATTCATTCAAACCTCTTTTGGCTTGCAAGCATTACATCATTCACTTTTTCTGTATGCTTTTCTATGAAACTTAGCAGTTGACGAATCTCTTCAGCAGTTATACTAGACGATTCACCAATATTAAGTTGACGGGCAATCTGATTTAGATTGCGGCCAATCCTTAGCAGCTGGTAATTTGATTGATATAGGGCCTCTGCTTCGCTGTTGGATAGAGTAGGGTGATGTGTGATGTGATAGTTTAGAATATCGACGGCATAAGCGTTTGCTGTCATTGAATGCTGCTCAGCAGAGGTGCGAAGATAATTATACTGTATTGGAGTAAGCTGTAATTCTAGCCGGTGTTTTTTGCACGTCTGGCTGATATTCCCTCCGTTTTGAATATTTGGTGTCGGGGTATTCAGTTCTTTCAGTAAAAGGTGCTTGGCCAGTCCGGATATACTGGGCTTACCCAGTTTGGCCAGTGCAACGTCCTTCAGTTTTTTCTTTACATTTTCGGTTAAGCCCCAGATTTTAGGCTGGCTCATGGTCAGTTCTCCTAGCGTTCATATTCTTCCAAAATACCTTTGTCCTGTGGGTATTCGACATTGATGCCTGCTGCTTTGATTTCCTGTTTATAGAAATTAGTTAAGGCTTCTGCTTTCAGGTTGTCTGGTACTTTTTCCAGCACTTTTTCGACCGCATACAACCGTATCTGGCGGTGGTGATGCTCAGTTTTGGACAGTAGGGAGTTTTGGCTCAGATAGATTTCTTTGGCTCGGTTTAGTAGTTCTTCTTCCGGCGTTAGTTTATTTTGTACCGTTTCAGGAGTGATCAGCTGCTGTTGCTGAAAGCTGAGGACATATTCCTGTATTTTCTGGGCATCGCGGCATGCATGCAGAATCTCTGTAGGGTCTTTTTCCAGAACACTTACCCAGTTATTCACGTAAGTTGCATGACGTTCTGGGGCGTGTGGCATCCCTAGTTCTCGGTTAATCATCATTGATGCGATTTCTGCGCGTAACTCTTCGCGAGCGTAGTCATCAGAGCCGAATTGATTCATCAGCTGTCGGTTCAGTCTTGATTCATGTCCTGTCCAGTGCCCAAGCTCATGCAAGGCGACAGCATAGTAAGAACCGGCGTCGGCAAACTGTGTCTTTTCAGGTAATACAATCTTGTCCTTTATCGGGCTGTAATATGCATTATTACCGTGTTGATGTTCAATTTCTGCTTTTGATGCGATTAGAATGCGTTCTGCCGCATTGTCACTTGACCAGGTTAACTCTGGTAGCGGTTTTTTTATCAAAGGTGGCAGGCCATCAATCTGTTCAGCATTGAAAACGGTAAAATTCTTAATATAAGGTTTTTCTAATAGGCCACGGATGATTACTGGTTCACCATGATCATTTAAGACTGGTTTTCCGTTTTCGTCGCGTTCAATCTTTTCAGAATGGGTTATTAATCTAATCAGGCCAATGCCTCGTTCTCCTTTTCTAACCTGGGCATTTATTGATTGTGCTTGCCAATAGGTCAACCAGCGGGGATCACTGCGGTTTTGCATCATTAGATAAATTTCATTACTACCAGAATAGGGCTTACCAGTCACATAGTTGTAAGGCACATCGGTTCCAAATGCTGGTTCCCATGGTTGCTGAAATGGAGCCGTACCGGCTTTTATCATTTCAATAAGTTCATTAGCTATGGTTTTAGCGTAATCTAGTTGCTTTTGCTGTGGCGTTTTTTTTTCGTTCATGATGTGTTTTCTGTCAATGTGTAGAGAAAAGCAAAGCCCGCTCAGTTGTATGCTGGCGGGCTATATGGTTACGGGAAATAAAATCAGAATGAATATAAAACTATCTGCAATAAAGATAGATTCCAGATACGTAAAAAAAGCCCCGCACAGTTGTTCTGGCGGGGCATGGGTAGTTTATCGAGTTTGATTCATTGAATTGAACAGTGCTTTTGCATGATCTGGGACCCTTGGATCTAATAGATATTGCTGTAGGGTTTCTCTGCTAGCAGATGCTTGCAAATATCTATCAAATTCCTCTTCACTTAAAATAACCATCAGCTGCTGCTCCAGTGGTGTTAAAAATTGATTTAATGTGCTTTCTCCGCTTCCATCGTCAATCAGTTCTGTTGTTGATGTGCTGGCCATAATTTACCTCTCAATTTCTGGTTCAGTAGATGGTGTGGCTGTTTGCTCAGGTTGTGATTTTTGCAACAAGTCTGGCGATGGGATCTGAATAGGTTTGGGTAACGTTAGCTTATTCCCCGCCATAGCTTTCGTTGTGTTTACATAAAAATTTTTCAGTGCCTGGTTTAATTCTGGTTCTTTTACCCCGCGTAAAGCATCCAAGGTGGCGCGCTCATAAAATTCTAACTGTGCTTTTGCATCACGGCTGAGATTGGCAGCTTTTTGAAGATACTCTTGTTTGGCTGTTTGAAAATCAATATTTCTTTCTGGTTCTATTTCGGATTGGATTGGTTCGTAATGAATCGATTCCTGTTCAGCTGTACTTTGGTTTCCTTGATAACTGGCCCTTTCATTGTTTGAATTCATCACCTCGTTTTCAGAAGTATGATTAGGAAATTCGGGTTTATCTTGCATATGTGGAGAAATTTCCGGCTGTGGTACAGCTGCTGGTTCATTAGCTTGTCCATGTTGTAAGTTGGCTTGTTGCAATACCTCTATTGAAAATATGTTGCGGTTAACTTCTTTTTGAATCTGTCCAATTATTTGTCCGTTCTGGTCACGTTCAGGAACCTGGATTGTGACTGCTTCTTTCTTTTGTTTTTCTAGTCTGATTAAATCCCCGATTTTTGCGCCAGATTCTTTAATTGCTTCAGCCAGACCAATACCCCAAAATGTTTGTTCTTTGCCATTTTTTTCCACGGTAACGTAATAACTATCTTGATTGGTACTAACGTGCATGTAGGGAGCAGAGCCATGGGCAATTAAACGTTCACCTGGTGTGTTATCTGCTTTGATTGTGGTTTGTTGCTGCGGTTCTTTTGCCAATTCATGCTTAGGCATATCTGGTTCAATACTGTTTAGAGAATATTCACCGCGAAGCTTTTGAACCATAGCTAGATCAGCAGGTGTTGGTTTATATCCACGTGTTTTAATGCCTTGACTTTCTGCTGTTACGAACATCAAAGATTTAAATTCAGGCGTGCCAGATAGCTTGATGCTGTCCCAGCCCTTTACTTTGGCCACTTCAAGCATATCTTTAACAGTTTGCGCATCTGTACGCGCAGTACTGATTTTTTTGCCTTTGTCTTCGAACAGCACGGTAGTACCGTTTTTCATGGAAAGGTACTGGCCATTGGCCACAATATAGCGGTCAGCAAGATGATCAGGAGGAGCTTTGTATTTCAGGTCAGTAATCGGCTGTTTTTTCTCTGAAGCTGAACTGGTTTGCGTCTGATTCTTTTCTGTCTGTTTTGCCTTTGGGCTTTCTCTGTTTGGTTCTGTGGCAGTTTCCTGTTCTGGTTCGGATGCAGCTTGCTTTATTTTGGGCTGAGGATTGCGTTGTTCAGGAATCAGTTCAGGCTGGCTTGCTGTCACCTCTATATCAGGTTGTTGGCGGTTATCCAGTTCAATACTGTTAATGGTTTGTTCTGCTGTTGTGGCCATGGTTGCTTCTTCCTCTGGACGAAAAAAAACCGCCTGTTGGGCGGTGGTTTTAATTGCTGTGTCTGGTGGAGTAGGTGGTTCAGAAAGAACTGAAGCCAGCTCCTGTGAGCTGGCTTCTGGGTTTATTTGCTGTTCCTGCTGAACCTGAATTGCTTTGTGTAATTGTTGCTCATCCATTCCAGGCTTAGCTTCGTGCTTTGCTGCAATGATTCTATCTCTGATTTGCTCAACATTCTGGGCTTTTCTGATGTGTCCAGCTTCGCCTTGTGTAAGTTTGTCAATTCCAAATCCGAACTCCTTTTTCCAAAAGTTGTCCATGCTGTTCCCGTGTTTACGGGAAATAGCATTAATCATATCTTGTTTAATCGCAATATTCAATGCGCCCTCATGAGCGGTCATGACAGCTGCACCGACTACTTTACCGCCATTGATTTCAATATAACCTCTTAGGTTAGCCAACGTACTACCCACTGATAAAGTATCGTCGATTAGCAAGTATTCCTTGCCTGCGGTAACTTCACCAGTAAACAGGGGTTGAAATGCCAGCCGATGATCGATACCTGAACCGGTGCGATTTACTTTATTGGCCTGTAAGATATTGTGGTCCACAGGTAAATCAAGTTCTTTGGCCAATACCGTGGCCATTGCGCGCGGTATTTGGTTTTCGCCGGAGGCTTCAATGGCACTTACCGGTACAATAGTGACCTCATGGCCATCTATCATTTCATTAACCTGTGCTAGGGTATCAGCGGTAATCAGTTTGGCCACCAGCTGCATTGCGGCCTGCTCATCGCCGCTCTTGGCAGCGGTGTATTCAGTCTCGTTTTTAAGTTCGCCCATATTGCCGTTCCGGATTACTGGGGGAAAATCATTCCAGGCAGTACGTGCGGGTTTTGGCCATAGAGATTCAGATTCTATTTTCTGACCAGGTAATAATACCTGTTTTACGCTATCCAGACCGGCAAGAGCATGTAAATCGTTAAAGTCAGATGGGTAGGAGTCTTTACCATTTTGTGCCTGGTACGTTGCTATTTGTTCGTTACTGAACTCAGGCAAGATAACTTTGGCCCGTGGTCCGAAGATGCTAGCAGCCTGCATGGCATGCGTGATACCGGTTTTACTGGCATCGTTATCAGCTGCAATGATTACCGGCGTTTCTGGGGGTAGTGACTGCACTAGTTTTTTGGCAACTGGCTGCAGATTGCCTGCATTAAAAGCCACTATCACAGGAATACCTGTTGCCTGATAGATGCTGGCTGCTGTGGCCACTCCCTCAGCCATTACCACGCCCTGATTCATGCGCCTGGTATCACCGATAAATGTATAACTGCCTTGCATCCGCCCGCCAGCCAGAAACCGTTTTGCACCATCCTGATTGATAAACTGCATGGAAACAATTTTTTTATCCTGTAGTACCGGTATCAGCAGGTTATCATTACCTTTGTATTTACCCTGACGTAACTGGCCAATGATTGCAGGATCGGTAATGCCTTTTTTTACCAGGTAAGGATGACTGGCAGAGGCCGGTTTGTTTTTCGCCCAAATCTGCTGTGCGGACTTTTCTGCCTTTGAGTGAGCCTTTCGGGTTGCCTCTGCTTCGGCCAGTCTACGTTGTTCGGCTTCAGCCTTGCGTATGGCCACTTCTTCAGCTGAGGGTGGAATATAAGGTTTATTTGGCTTATATCCAGCGTTACGGGCTTCATAGAACAGGGTATTAATATGTATATTGCCGCGTTTGAGGCTTTTCCATACGTCTTTTGCTGCTCGGGCACTATAATTGTCACTGTTCTGTGACCATTTGTCCCAAATGTCAAAACCCTGTTCGCCCAGTTCGTCTTTGATGGCTGCACCCATTTTTACCCACATTTCGCGTGAATGTGCATCAAGGTGATTGAGTGCAATTCTGATTTCATCAATATCACTCATCAGGAACTCCTTATAAGCAAAAAAAAACCGCCAGCTGGCGGATGGATTTTATTTGTTAGATTATCACTACGAATTATTCAGCACTGCTTTGAAAATCGGCATTGAGTCAATGCCAAGATTAGCATCAATATATTTACTAAGTTCGTTAATGAATTCAGGTGTACTGTCCGGCGTAATCAGATTACCTAACAGTGTCTTGCCGATATCTTCTGCGTTTGTTGTGTCTCGCCAGTCTGTCTGTGAGAGTTCTTCCGTAGGAATATATTGCGCTACGGGTGTTTTGTGTGTCTGTAAAGGTGTTTTGGTCGTAACATTTAATACTGGTATATGTGGTGCATGCAGATTAGCTCTCCTTATGAACACATCATCTTTATAGTACATAATTTTATCTGCAAGAATAGGAAGCTGACCGGATTGTTTAATAACACATTTTTCATAAGGCATTGTTCTAAGTTCCTGAGGCATCATGAGTGCACGACGCTGGTCGGATATACTTTGACTATTACTGCTGCCTCGTCCAGAAGAGTGTGACTTTGATTTGGACTTAAATGTTTCATAACCTATCATTTTACTTAGTGCTTCTGCATCACTTTCATCAGAACACGTAAATGCAATTTGTGTATTGAAATTAGTAAAAAATGTCCTTGCTGCTTCTTTTCCATACAGTTCGGCAATCTGTGCTGGTGATTGCATAATGATTAGTAATCGCAGACCATAACCAGCTAGATAAGCAACACCGTTAATAACAGCTTTCATATAACCCATAGATGGAAATTCATCCATCAACAGTAAACACTGATATTTCAGTGTCGGATTGTTTTCAGGTAATCCTTGTTGGAGGTTGACGGCTATTAGCTGGCTGTAAAAAAGATTTATTAAGCGTGAAAGCGGTGATACATCTTCCGGAGAAACAGCTAAATAAATTGTCATGCGCTGTTTTCTCAAATCAGTCAGATAGAAATCATCTTCACAGGTAGTTGCTTCAACCACTGGATCCAGAAAAATACCCAGTGGTGCCGTTAATGTGGCCAAAATGTCTGCGCCAGTTTTAACATTACCATTGGCAAATCCAAGCAATAGGGTTTTACAGTTATTGCTTAGTTTGGTTGTTTCTTGTTGTTCACGTAGCATAACTTCTTCCTTAATCCATTCGCCCAATGTTTTCCCATTACTCGGAGCAGTCAGGCGGAAAAGGTTGGATAAAGTTGTTTTTTGCGTGATGTCCGACAGGTCTCGTTCGTTCTCAGTTTCAATCATATATAGCATTAGCCCAGTAAATAGCTTTTGGGCTGAATCAGCAAAAAAGCCAGATGTGCCACTGGAGTCTTTTACCGGCTTTGGAATCAGTACTTCTGCCATAATGAGAATATCTTTGTACATATAGCGAGGATCACGACGGATATAAGTACAAGGGTTATAGCGGTGCGAAACCAGGGGAGCTTGTGGTTTGATTGCGTGTTCTGGCGTTCTGCCACCAGGATTAAACAAGTAAACTTTCTGTTTTAGTATTTTTTCGCGAAAGCCAGAAGTAATGACAAAATTTTCCAGCTTTGGGTCTGTATTTACTAGGCTATGGGAATAATGTAATAGATTTGGGATAACAACAGCTATACCTTTACCCCCGCGGGTTTCTGCGGTAACAAATGCAAAAGCGGTGCTCGACCAACGTAAAAAATTCTTGCCTAATTTGGCAAGAAGTATGTCGGGTGGATCTTGTTTGTCAAACCTATCTTTTAGTAAACCGGCTTTATTGATTTCTACTTTTGTTGCAAAACGTGCAGAACCGTGCAGCTCTCGTTTGGGTTTATATAACAAAACAGCAACCATCATAATGAATGGTATCAGTGGCAGTACAAGGGAAACACCGCCTGTTACCCTGAATGGCATAATGTAATGGGGACTTATTTCACTTCTGTGTTGAAAGAGGTGATACATCATGCTGATAGAGGGTTCAGCCTTAATATGCGTCCATAAAACAAATATCATGCTGGCAAGGTATTGGCCACCTAAAGCAAATATCAGGCTGCAAATGACAGAAAATATCAGCAATCCGAGTAGCTTCTTCATGGCTTCTCCTTGCTTGAAGACAACATAACCATTTTGTCAACGTGGATTTCCCACACAGAACGTTTTTCTCCATTGACTTCGTAGGATCGCATGCGTAATGGACCTCGGACAAATACTGCATCACCCTTATCAAGATATTGATTGGCTCGTTCAGCCAATTCACCATAAAGGAGGGCTGTAAACCAATAAATATTTTCTTGTACAGTTCCCTCACGATTGGTGTATTTTTCATTGACAGCAATTTGTATTCGGGTGACTGCAACGGAGTCATTAGTGTAAGCTACTATCGGCTTTTTACCCAGATTGCCTATAATCTCAATGCAATTGTAATATGGATTCATATGATTCTACCTGATGAAAAAATTAAAGAATTGGAATTACAGATAACTCAACTACGACAGGAACAAGAAAATTTGAAAAGGGGACTGCAAGAATTATTACTGGCAGTTATGTCCAGCTCACCAGATCAGCCTATTTCAAAAGAACAAAAACGGTCTTTAGATAATCTACTGGGTGAAGCTAGTGAGCTGAGTGAATTGTTTGATGATGATAATTTCTGGCTTAGGCTTGATAATCTTTGTCGCAACCGTCTTTGAATTTGCTTCGCAGATTGCGTTTAATCATTTCCACATTTTTGCTGTCAGAATTAAAGTTATTGCCTAGTTTCTCTAAAGTGCGGTGCTTGCAGCTGTCCTGAAGTGCCGTATTTTTTGAAATACTAGATTGTTGAGAATTTTTCTTTGAAGTATTCATTTTAATATCTACCTTTGAACAGATGGCGATAATCCTCTGGATAAATAGGGTGGGCATCTTTCCATAGCCCCAGTTTTTGCTTACGGGCTACCTTTTCAACTTCGTTATAGTCTTTCTGTGGATAACGCCGATAAGACCAGGCATAGCCAGTTTCTACCATTTGACGATTGATATCCTGACCATTCAAATAAACGGTGCCGATTTCGCGGCCGTAACGATCTGTACCTTTGATATCAATTTGTACCGACTGGCGAAAAATCATACCTGCTAATGCTTGCTTGGACTTTTGACCGAATGC
This sequence comes from Snodgrassella sp. CS2, assembly GCF_050310315.1. Classification (NCBI taxonomy): domain Bacteria; kingdom Pseudomonadati; phylum Pseudomonadota; class Betaproteobacteria; order Neisseriales; family Neisseriaceae; genus Snodgrassella; species Snodgrassella sp. CS2. The sequence continues at coordinate 122,237 of NZ_JBNPBA010000002.1, forward strand.
CTGTTTACTTTCAGGAGCATCAATACCGGCAAATCGGATACGGTGTTGCGTATTGTTTTTATCTAGGCACCGTACAGTGTCTCCATCACTAATTTTGATGACGTTACAAGTGAGCGTGGAGGCAAAAGAGGGTGTGGTACAGATTAGTAAAAGCAATGGAATTGTAAATCTGTTCATCATATTCTCATGTGTATAATAGAAAGCCCTTTGTTACCAAAGGGCAGGTTGTGAACTGATATTTAAAATACGAAGCTGAAGCCGATTTTTCCTACCGCTCGGGTACTGGAGCCAAAGGCCTGTGCAACGCCGCCATACAGTTTTGTTTTGCCTGTGGTGGCTAGATAATTAATGCCCCAGCCGATTGCATTTTCACCATCATAAGTACCGAATCCGAAACCTGTGGCCACATGTCCCGGTTCCTGTTCCGGGTACTCAATGCTCATGGCGGCCACGCTGGCAATACCCTGAGATGAAACTTTACGGTTTCGTTCAATTTTGTTGTTAAGGGCGTTTAGGTGAGTACTGTTTTGATTTTGATATTCACGTAACTGTGACACATTAACAGCATCATTGGGATTTACCCCATTGGCTACACCTGTAAGAACTCGGTCACCATTTGCACCACTGATATTGATTACAGTTGAAGTACCTGATTTATCAATTGTGGTAGTTTTACCATCTGTTAAAACAAGTCCGGCTTGGCCAGTTTTAATTCTGTTGATTTCATTATTAGTATCCTGTTGTACCTGCCACAGCTGACCCCCATTAACGACTTCTGTTGACCCGTTACTTACCAAACCATTGCCAACACCCTGAATAATTGTGCGGCCATTAGTATCAGCGTTCTGTCGGTCCACTAAGATGGAACCAACCTGAATATTGTTGCTTGTTATACTGTTCAGGCTGATATCGTCAGCTGTACTAACTTCATAATTGGTGCTGCCATCCGCATTGGTACTGCTGTTGATTTTAATATTATTGCCTGAGCTGATTGTGGTTTTGGCTTTGGTTGCCGCCTCTTGAGCAGCTTGTTGTATCTGCCACAGCTGGCCACCATTAACTACTTCTGTAGATCCGTTACTTACCAAACCATTGCCCACACCCTGAATAATTGTGTGGCCATTAGTATCAGCTTTCTGTCGGTCCACTAAGACGGAACCAACCTGAATATTGTTGCTTGTTATGCTGTTCAGATTGATATCGTCAGCTGTACTAACTTCATAATTAGTACTTCCATCCGCATTAGTGCTACTGTTGATTTTGATATTATTGCCTGAGCTGACAGTGGTTTTGGCTTTGGTTGCGGCCTCTTGAGCAGCTTGTTGTACCTGCCACAGTTGGCCACCATTAATGGCATCGTTTGATTCCGCTTCAACTTTTCCATTTCCTAAGCCGTGAATAATGGTGTGGCCATCAATATCCGTACTTTGTTTGTCAATGGTGACTGATCCTGACTGGAGATGGTTACTGTTCACACCATTAAAGTTCACATCGTCAGCTGTGGTAATTTCATAGTTTGTACTTCCATCCGCATTGGTGGTGCTGTTAACTTTAATATTATTACCGGCACTATTCGTAGTTTTGTTCTTAGAAGCCTTGCTTAGCGCGTCATTAGCGATATTGATAGCTGAATCAGCAGTATTTTGTGCTGTATCTGAACCTACTTTAGCTTGGTTAATTTTATCCATAACCTTGTCAGTAATTGAAACCATGCAATAGGGATTTCCAACAGCGGGTTTTACTATTTCATTTGTAAGTCCCTGTCCAGTACTTACGCAAGGCACATTTGAATCGCTTCCACCTTCAGCATAGGAAAAATTGATGAATATAATTGATAAAGAAGTAGAAATCATTAGTTTTCTGAATTTTTGCATGTGAAACCTGTAAATATATTTGATAAAAAAAACCGGTTACTGAGTAAGTAACCGGTGAAAGATAAGATTAAGGTATTGAATTAACTTTTAGTTATTCATAATGTGTCTCCTGGCTTTGTACAATAAAAAAGCACGCATGGCGTGCTAGTTTTTACCCTGCATGGCAAGGAATTTCTCTACAGGGTCGTAATAAAGTTCTGTCATATGCGTATGCGAGAAAAAAGCAATCACATCAATTGTTGATTTGACTGTGCCCAGAATGTAGTCGTACTCCATGGTCTGACCGGTCGCTGATTCTTTCGCCAGCTGAGCAATACGGTAATGTACCGAACGGGCATCGTTGGCATGAACTGAAGTCAGTCCGCCTGGATGGCCGGTATTGAGCAATGATAGGTAATCCCACGCTTCATCGCCTCTAAGCTCGGTCAGAAATACTCTGTCCGGCTTCAGACGCATACAGGCTGCAATAAGCATCTTGGCAGTAATATGAGCTTTATAGAACAGATGGATATGATTGGGATGATTGGGTAAATCCAGTTCATGCGTATCTTCAAGTGTGATAAGGCGGGTCTGAGTCGGCACAAGATCTGCAATGGCTTTAGTGAAAGTGGTTTTACCTGAACCGGTTCCTCCTACCATACAGATATTTAGCTTATGTTCAATCGCCAGCTGGAAAAACCTATTCATGTCACGGTTAGCTTTGGCATCCAACATCTCATATTGCCAATCAGCAAGATGCACATCGGCTGGTAGTTTCATCTTATCGCTTACATCACGGAATTTCTGACCGTCAATGAAATGTTCTGCTCGTTCAGGACAAGAACTACCATATTTACTAACATCTTTAAAAGCCGTAATACGGCTCGTATTAATGTAGTCATTCAAAGAAAAACGTGTGGAAGATGGTTTGCGCAGACACAATACTAATGTATCGTCTTCACATGATGGCGGTATCATGATGTGTCCGCGTTCACCATCTGGTAGAGTGACTGAGTGAATGGGCTCTTCAAACGAGATATGCTTTTTGTTTAAGATAGCAAGAATGTTGGCCAATTGCAGTAGTGAAGAATAATCCAGCAGTGGATTTTCATAGCGGCTAATACCATTGGCCCCATCTGTGAACACTTCATAAGGCCGGTTAATCATTACTTCCGTAATCCCGTCCATATTCAAATATTCAGTTATTTTGAGCTTATCCAGCATATTGCGGGCAGAAGTATCATTTCTGATAGTGTTCATAAATTTGTCCTAAAATTACCCGCCTGCCCTTGCAGGCAGGGTTTAAAAAATGAACGGCCGCTTCACTACGTCGTATACATTGCTGAAATCAACATCACGAGCCACAAAAACGTTAATAATGCTGCCTTGATTAACGATGCCCGTAGGAGGTATGTTGATACTATTCTTTAATGCCTCTGTGGCCATTTCCTGTGCTGCCTGGCTTGTATTTTCATAGGTGATATTGTTGTTATCACCACTGGAAGATTTATTACTCAGGCTATCGCCCAGATCGCTAATCATGCTTATCATGATGGCTCCGCCAAAACGTTGCCAAAAGTGGTAATTCACTTTAGCTCCATGTCCACTCTCTCCCAGTGGTCCGGCTCCAGGGCTGGCTAATGAAACTTTTACACCATTTGGTGTCTCCACTTCATTCCATAGTACAAATACCCGAGCCTGACCTTGCAAAAGTGCAGCTGTTTGTTCTCCTATAATTCGACTGCCACGCTCTAACAGCAAAACTTTGCCATCAGCTGAGTAAACATCTCGGGTTACCTGACATCGCGTAAAGCCAGGCTGCGTAGTCACAATGCGGGTTTCCAGTGCACAACGGATACCAGTACCTTTAGTCAGGACTAGTGCTTGATTGCCTCGCTGTATAGCCCTTGTTTTTGCTGTTACAGTCGGATTTAGCTTACTGGCCAATCCGCTGCCACTATCGGAGCCGGAAACAGTTGAACCTGAATCACTACTACTTTCACCCGATACGGGCTGTAATGAACCTTTAAAGTTATTCCCATCCAGTCCTAAAACCACTTCACCACCTAAACGGCGACTGCGATTGGTCATAGTCGGACTGTTACCTGGTTGCTGAAAATCCGGAGAGCCAGAATTGGTATTATTTGTTGTGGCTACAGAAGCATTGCTATCAACTGCTTCTATGTTTGTCCCTGAAGCTGTAGAGGCTTCTGAATCAGCTAAAGAGCTAGTTTCAGATGCTTCGGATGCTGCTATTACCTGAGACAAAACAATATCCTGCTTATCTTTATTAAAATCTTTTGGATTAAGGTTGCTTACTGGATCGCTTGCTGCACTTGCGGTATTGGCGACATTTTCTTCTTGATTTGAAGAAGAAAAAGAGATGATTCCGGCAACTATAGCACCTACTGCAATCAATCCCATACCAGCGATGGCCACTTTAGTAACATTGCTTTTACTGTTGGTTTTTTCATTCAACGGCACCCCGCGTTCCACCTCATCATCTTGGATGATTTCCGCTAGGCTCTCTTCAGTTGCTTGCTCCGTTGGTTCAATCTGATTGTCTCCATCAAATTTGTTCGGCTTGAACCGTTTAATTAGCTTCTTAATAAACATTTATAACTCCTTATTTCACTATTCGTACACTATCTGTGCTGGATGTGCCTGTACGATTAAATTTCCCAACAGCATCGTATCCACGGTTATTGATACCAAGGACGGAACGTCCTAGTCTTAAAACAAAACGCGGAGCAGTCTCATGTACAACAATCGTGTCTTTCTCGATATGAGAATTGACCAACGCTTCGGTACCATCGGCAGTTACCCGATATATCGTCGGGAGATCTTTGTTATTGTTAAAGCGTAAATAGGTAAATAGGCCGTTGTCCCACATGGCCGTAGGAGCCAATCCTTTATCTCCATAGCCCCAGTAGTTTTTATTTTGGAGCAGTGCAGTGTCTGAAGTTTGATTAAAAAGGCTGGCTACTTTTCTATTTCTGGCCATCTCTTCAATCTGTTTAGATGCGATGGTATCTGGATAAGTGAATCTAAGAATGTACGTCGGAGCCTGTTTTTTATGGTCGCTGGTCAGTGACAAAGTGAATGCATAGGTCCTTTTGTTGGTGACTATCAGCATATTGGTAGCTGGTTTTAATACGGTAGGTTTAAAGATGATGTTGTTGCCTTTTACGGCGACTTTCCATGCGTCCGAATCTCCCATACCTAAAGCTGAGCTTTCACCTGAAAGCGTTTCTCCGTCTTCAAGCTGTACCAGTACAGCTCGGCCGACCTGACCACGAATGTGGTACACCTGATTATTGTGATATACCGCAGTCTGAATCCGACTATCACGTGATGAACCTGCCGGTATGGCTTCAGCAAATACGGGCAAAATAAAAGCAGCCATAACGGCTGCAAGGCAAAATTTAAATTGTATCTTCATGGAGAGTCTTTCTGTTAAGGCGTAGTCTCTGGATCTACACGATAGCTGGTAATTTGGAAACCTAGCGGGTTTATTAAGCGGTCTTTCTCCTGCGTAGGTTGATTGGTGTATTCATATGCGACAGTGGCTATCAATTGCTGTGGTGGTGTGGTCTTACTTGTGTCACCAGATATTGGAATAAGTTGTTTATCAAAACGTATTTGAGCCATTTGACCAACAAAAGATATTGCCTTAACTGTAACAATAACCTTGAAGTTATCTTTTAGCATTTTGTGAGGCGCGTTTGGATTATTGTCGCTGTAGATATTGGCAAATTCTTTTTGTATCGGCACAGCACTTAATAGCATGGTTGCATCATAGGTACTTTGAATGGTTTGCCAGTCATAGCTTTCGCGGTACTTCACGTATTGTGCGAGCCAGTATTTATCTATCACTTCCCCATAGGTTTTTTCGGACTGCTTCAGAGTGGTAACGATATCAGTAGCACCTGTATTGTTATCAACTCTGATAACGTAAGGCTGAACCGTTTTTAGAGGGGTGAGGGCGGCAACAGCTCCGATTGCCATGCCGGTAATGACCAGACAGCCTATTGCAATGCGCCAGGCAATTTTACTGTTGCGTCTGACCATATCAATTTCAGATTTGTTAAATGCTGCGGCTGACTGTATAAATTCATGAGCTTGTTTATTCAAGGTCGCCTTACTGTTATTAAAATTACTCATTTAATTCCCTTTGCTTCATTGTTGATAGGAAATTCTGAACCATGCGGTACAGGGACTTTTGAAGAATTACAGCCCACTAATACAAGAGCAGTAATCAGGCATAACAATACATTTTTCATAATAGTTCCTTGAATTGCGGACAAATTAAAAGCCACTGATCTCAATAGATAGTGGCTGCAAAGAAGTTGTACGTGGCAATAAAAAAGCCACCTAATCAGGTAGCTTGTGTAAATGGCTGAATATAATTTTTAGTCATCTCTTTCAATTCTAACGGTAACAACTGGAGGAGCAGCCATCGCAAATAATAAACGGACAATAGTCAAAAATAGAAATGCAACTGCAAAAGAAATTGTTACAGTGTAGCTAATTTTCATAGGTATGATTGGGAGCAGCGCAAATATAAAAGGACATAAAACACAACCCCAAAAGGAATATTTCCATAGTTTATTAAATATTCTTACAACCATATCCACCATATCTCTTCTCCATATAAGTATTATTTTGAAATGCTGCCACCACTGCCACTTCCCCCAGGTAATCTAACAGTTTTTGAAAATCTTGCTATAGACATAATGGTACGTGAAAACCCATTCACACTTGCACCACCTGTAAGCGCTGAAGCAATACTAGGCACATTCCATGCAACAATAATAAATATTACTGTTGATATAAAAAACATGCATAAAACTGGTAACAGCAAAACAAGAGAAGTTTCACCACCTCCAATTAAATTATTCAGATTATTATTAAAATAATCAAGTTGTAATACGCCTAATATTGTATAAAAACAAATTGTGATTGTATAGTTTAGAATCTGACCAATCCAGTTCATACCCCATTGTCTTGTGCTGGGAAACAACAAGCAGCCTATAAACAGAGGGCCAACCATAATCACCATTGCTAAAGATAATTTAGCGACAAGGTAGAAAGCTGCGGTTACTACAAAAAAAAGCCCTCCGAAAATAACGATGCCCAAAGCAATACCCCAAGCTGTCAATTTTTCCGCAAAATCCGTCATACTGTATTCATTGCCTATGGCAAAAGCCTTGCCAGACATTTCCATAACATTATTCAGCCCTGTATCAATGGCACTTACAGTATATGTACCGTTACCAAACAGGCTGCTTAATTCATCAGGTAGGGTATAAGCCATATTAGCAAGTTTCATGTACTGCCCTGCGTTAAACGCACAGCTGATAATAATCAGCCAGCCAAAAGCCCGTTTAGCCAAATCTAAAAAATTTTCATCAAACCCTCTGTTATACCCATCTATTATTACCAGTAGGATATAAATACCAAAACACACAGAAAAAAAAGGACTAATGGCAGCGATTAATGAACCTGTCTTACTAAATAGATTAGTGCCCATGCCATTCAATAACGTTTCTGCTATAGCTGAAAAATAGCCGCTATCCATATTTATCTCCTATACAACCAGATACCCTAAAGGTATCCGGTTGGTTGATTAGTTGCAGCTACTGTAATTGCGATCTACAAGGTGACGTGCTAGGCACGCATCACGCTGGCTACGTTGCATGCGAGCCATTTTGTCTTCCAGTTCGAACATTTTTGACATCATGTCCAGCTTTGTCTGATTGTTCTGAATGATGGCCTGTTCTGCGGTAATACGACTTTGCAGGTCAGCTGCTGCTTTAATATCCTGAGTCGAATTAATTTTGGTCATCAAACTTTGAATATTATCTAGCCGCTTTTTTGTATCCTGAAAGGATTTCAGGGTTGAGTCAAAATTGGCAAATAAAGCTTTAGCTGCCTGTTCTTGGGTGTATTTTTTACCTTTCAACAGGTCTTTGTAATTGGTTGCTGTAGCATTGCCATAAATTGCTTTCCATTCATTCGGCAGCTGTTCCTTAACATTGTTTAGTATTTGCCCCATATTACGTGTTCCACTAAGAGCTGAAACTTGATTTTTCAATTCAACTATTTGTTGAATTTGATTATCAATCTGCGTTTTACTTTGGACAATTTGCTGCAACATGTTGGCCGCGGCGGCTCCATCAAAGACAGGAATACCTGTAGCATTAACATTCACCGCACTTACGGCAAGCATAAGCGTCAAAACTGAGGCATGCCATTTATTTAAAAGTTTCATAATATCTCCTGATATAAAAAAACCGCCCGAATGGGCGGTGAGTTGGGTTAAGCTTTCTTATGCAGTTAACAGTTCTGCCTGTTTGCGTTTGCGTTCAGAGTTTCGTTCACGTACCGCATTACAGAATGGTTGATACCAATGTTCAGTTTCATCACCGTATGTGGCCATGATTTTATGCAGTAATTCGACTGTATCTGAACTACCGGACAGAAATGGCATTAAAGTTTCAAAACCATATAAATCCAGTTTGGCAAAAGCAGACTGTTTTGATTGTTTAATCAAAAAAGTTCTGCTTTCCTTACCCAATGCCATGAGTTCATCGTATTCTTTACGAGTGATACCACATCGCTGATAACTACCGTCATATTCTGCATCTGGATTTGGCAAGAATATTTTGGTAGGAGTCTGCTGAATAATGGCTGCAAAAATTGGGCAATTAATAGCGTCTTCTGGGGATTGTGAAACCAGAATCAGCCAGCCACCAAGTTTTCGGTCTGCCTTGAGCATTTTCAGCATTTTTTCCTGTAGTACTTCATAGCGAGCTGCGTACCAGAACTCTTCAATAATGGTAGCCAGAATACCATTTTGTTCAGCAATCATTTTCATCATTATTTCACGTAGATGAAACAGATAGGCCAATACCGGAGCAGTTGGCGGATAATCCACTTTGAGTATATCTGTCAGGTCAATGCCAATTCTGAAAAAATCTTCAGGGTTGAATAGGTTGCTCGGATTGTCCAGACACCAGGCAAACCTGCCACCTTCGCTTCTACACCATTTACTCAGACGCACACGCAACGAATTTTCATCTGGGTGCATTGGAATACTTTGTAGCAAATGACTGAAATTGCGGTTATCAAAATCAAGGCCTAGTACAGTATCAACAGCGAACTGAATTTCTTTTTCCTCAGTTGCAGTAAGCTTGCCGTTTTCATCTGCACCACAAATGCCAACCAGTGAGTACAGGAATTCTCTGTTTGCAGGAGTATCTGGTAATTGAAATGGATTTAGTCCTGTTGGCTGACCAGCTTCCAGACTGAAATATGTTCCACCTACAGCACGTACGAATATTTCCATGCCTCTGTCCAAATCCATAATAAACATAGCAGGATTAAAACGTTCAGTAAAAGCCATAAGTGCGCACTGAGTCGTCGTTTTACCCGTACCAGTTGCACCCAGAATAAGAGTATGGCCAGCTACCTTTTCACCAATATTATCTTCACCATCTCTGGAGAAATGAAAGTTAAAATCAAAGATAGTATTAGATACAGTTGCTAAAGGCATAATTGCAGAACCATCACCTAATGGATTGCCATACTTTTTCCCATGCGAATAATTATGGATACCAAATGTCGTGGCTAGATTAGTCGTGGTTTTTGGGTACGACCGCGGACGTTCATTGCTTCCGGGAATCTGACTGAAATATGTGGATGGAGCGGATAGGCCTGCTTTAGTAAATCGAAATCCGCCTGCGTTCAGAAATGTACTGTAAGCGCGCGAGCCATTAGTAGAAGCCTGTTTAGCACTATTCCCGAAGACAATCAATGCTGCATGATAATCGCCAAACATCAATTCACCTGAAACCAGCTTACCCTGAGCAACATATAATTCATTTTGTTGTTCGCTAGCCTGATCATTAGCTGATTTCATATTGTTCAGTTGCTTGCGAACATTAGACAGCATGGTATATGGATTAATGTATATCAGACTTTGTATTAAGTTGAACTCAAACGGTAATGTAAGAATATCATTAAGTATCTTCGGTTTAGATAGACCATAATCCTTTAAATCAAAAGCCTGCGCAAATTTAGGTTTGCCACACTGGGGGCGGATTTCAAACACATCTGTACCAAAATGTATATCTGCACCTGGTATGGTTTGGCAGGCATCAACGTCAGATAAAGGTATTTGCTGTTTATTACCATTAATCAAACTACTGAAAAATTCATATACTTCAGAAAAAATTATGTTTTCTCTGTTTTTATATACAGTCAGTAGCGTTGGTTCATATGGCTGAAGAGAATGCATCAGACTGGTTATTTGTTCTTCTGCTTCTCTAATACCCGCGTCCATATCACTATTCTTAATCACAACAGCAAGATGGAACACATTTTCAAAGTAATCATCAGTTTCAAAACGTTTTAAATATTTAGCTGCAAAATCTTTAGTGAATGGTGTATGAAAGTCGTAGTCACGATTAAAGTTGATTTTCTTGCGTTGTAATGTACACCATAGCGCAAGCCTGTCACCAAACGATTTGCCACATGCAGCCAATATGGTACGCAAACCAATAAAGTGTTGGTACAAAACTTTATCGTCTACACCATCAAAAGGTAAGCCCTCCATACGTATCACAAAGCATAAATGACCAGATTTATACCAGACAATATTATTGGTTACGTGTTGGCATATCTTTGGTAGAAAGTCTACTCCGGATGGTTGATTTCGCAGTATATTGCTCAAAAAATCGCTGATAATCATCTATCTGTCTCCCAAATTTTGTTGACAGGATTGTTGTTGTATTGTTAAACAACTTCGCATTACGTCTACGTAAAAACCACTTACATTCATATAGAATTATCCTTAGGGCCTGATCATCGTTTTTACAGGCAGTGTGCATAAATGCGATTATGGGTGTAGGTAACAGAATGAATAAAAATGCCTTTCCTTGAAGAAAAGGCATTGCAATCATTACAGCTATTACCCCTACAAATCCACATATAGCCAATGCAGTTATAGGTATGCCTATAACCATTGCCTGACGTGCAAGACCATTAAACGTTAATTGTTCGGTATCAATGGTTTCATGTGAGGGTTCATAAGCCATAAAATTCCTTTATCAGCCGAAAACCATCTTCGAGCCGCCAGTAAAGAACCAGCCAGCAATTGCAAACGCACCGCCGGCACAGAATATCCATAGGCCTGTTTCCAATACATCAGTCCAGGTTTTGCGGCCACCCCATCCTTGCACAAACTGCCATAACAGGCATAAACCAGCTATTACGCCCACTACAGTATAAATAGCTGTCCGTACTTCGGTTGCCATGCTTACACCCTGTGCAGCCATTCCACCGGTCGCCATAGCACATTGTGCAAATCCGGCGAAGAATAAAATCATCAGCCATGATAATTTGGGCTTTAATTTACTAGGCATATATTATTTCCTTAAATAAATATGTTTTTGCAGACGAAAAAAAACCGGCTTTAAGCCGGTATAACGATTGAAATATGCTATATAGATTGAATATTTAACTCATATGAACTTCCTTTCAGAAACGACAAAAAAAGCCCGCACAAGGCGAGCTTTAAAAAACGGCATAAAGCCTGGATTAATAGGGGTAGTACCTAGAATTCTTTAAAAACATCCCAGCTTGCGCTGGTACGTTGAAGAGGCACCGGTGAGTTCTCTTGAGTAGCATTTTGCTGTTGAACTTTTGAGAAAGGTATAACGGGAATACTGCGTTGAATTGTTTTAACAGTTTGCACTGCAGGGATAATGGCTGGCACACGTAAAGTTGTATTTGATGAATTAAGAGCAGCACTATTAACCACTTTTTGAACATAGGATGGCTGCCCTGGAAAATCACTTTTAAAGCCGAAATTAAAATTTCCAGAGTAATAACAACTGAAAGCTTTCTGTAGAGTTGTTTGGCTCAGTTTGCCACCATCATTAAGGCTGGCCCGCGTATAACAATCGGTAAGGATTTTGGCTCCAGCAGCAAGATTTTTACAGGGGTCAAATACCGTTTCATAGGTCAGGCCATAGCGAGCCAGATTATTTTTATTTACTTGAACCAGTCCCATACTGAAGTTCTTACCAGCACTGTGCAATGCCTTGGCTGCTGCTACAGCCTCGGTATAGGACTGAGGCTGCCGTTTAAGGGAACCCCTGACTACACCTATAGCAAAGGGATTAAAGCCGCTTTCAACGCGGGCAATGGCCTGTAATGTGTCATGATGAACATTATTAGCGCATTGCTGGGCTAGCTGATTAAAATTAACCCGCTGTACAGATGTAGCAGCGGGTTGTTGATTTTCGATATTCTGGAGTTTTGTCGATGCTGTAACTAAGAATGGAAAAAAGAGTAATAAGATTATTAAAAGTTTCATATCTGGCTTCAACCTTAAAAACATATGTTTTTATCAGGACGTATCGCAAATTTTTTTCAACCATACCTTTGATAGATTCATAATAATTTATCTTTTCAATGGTATTCAGACGGTGGTTTGTTTGTATAAATTCGTCCTTTATGCCCAATATGCTGTGCAAGTTGATTGAAAAATAACTCAAGTACTTCGTGTAATTTTTTATTATTATTAATGTGTATTATTCCCCATTTCGCATAAAAGAATTTTACGAATGAGATAATATGAACAAAATACTTTCTATCATAACTAACTCCTGCCCCGTATTGTAGGGATTGGCCAACGGCAACAATCGCCTTGCCTGAGCTGTCTATTGAGACATAAGCTCGGCTAATTACTGGCAGTAAATTATGTTCAATAATTCGTTCCTCATCAATATTAAGACTCGTGATAAAGGCATTAAGAACAGAGCTTATAGATTGTTTTTCTACAAGTAGTCTGCTCTCTTTGTATGCAACATTAAGTGTTTCACAACTTCGTTTTTCGTTTATTTCAATATCAATTAATGCTTTTAATGCAAGAAACTCTTTTTGATTCATGTTATCAATGATGGCGCTGGGGAAAGCTCCAGCATAAGCACCATAATATAATTGCAATACACCTTTTTCATTATAAGACAAAGTCATACTGGGATATTGTATATTAGTATTAGTCATAATGTTTTCTTAGATAAAATAAAAGCCTGCTTTTAGCGGGCCATCTAGATTAATTAAAAGATAATTAAAGGAAATATTTGGAATTAAGTACCAAGGCTTTTACTGTCAAAGACAAATGTGGCTCATAATTGGCCCCTTTAATTTTTAGCTATGTTGAAGCTTTTTGAGGACATCTAATCTTAATCTGTCAACGTAACAATTTTGTAGGTTTTTATTCAACTGACACTCTATAAACAGTTTTTTACTCTCAAGGATTTGTTCATTTGTTAATTTAGCATTTAGGGAATTTTCAATTTCGTTCATATCAGAGTAAAAGCTATTTTCATCATATGTTCTCAATACATTAAATCTGGATAATGAGTACGCATAGATTAAACTGACAAGCAAAATTATTAAACTAAAGATACTTAAACTGTTAATAGTTGGTCTCAGTATCCATTTGGGATTGATGAGAGATATAACTACAATAATAATAAAATACAGAGTGTAAATACTCAAAGCTGGAATACTATACAAAAGTGTTGAATACCATGGCAAAGCATCCACTTTATCCATAAGGAGTTGATACCAAGTCGAATTCAATTCTAGATTAGTTATTACTTGATTCATAAGATAACTTCCTATTAATAAAAGCCAGATCGTTAGTGACCAAATGACAGTAGCAAAAGATAAAAATAAATCTCCCTTGTTTATAGTTATAAATTTTTGAGACCAGCTTTATTTTTAAGATTACAAATTATTATTTATTAGGATTAAAACGGAATATCATCATCTGCGAATTGGGAAACATTTTGATTCGGCGAGGGATTCGAAGATAATTCTGTTTTCTGTGATAAGTTATTAGCATTTGCTGCTGAATTTTGTATTGGTGTTGAATTGTTATTTTTATAAGTTAACATTCGCATTTCATTTGCAATAATGTTATAAGCCAAACGTTCGATTTGATTTGTATCTATATATCTCTTACTTTGAATGCGGCCCTCAATAAATACTAAACTACCTTTTTCAAGGTACTGGTTAGCTATCTCAGCCAATTTTCCAAACATTGTAATATTGTGCCATTCTGTTTGAGATTGTTTATTTCCAGTGCGGTCTTTCCATTTTTCCTCTGTGGCCAATGTAAAAGTGGCCATAGCGTCATTCGTAGAGCTATAACGTATTTCAGGTTTTCGACCTAATCTTCCAATTAAGATAACTTTGTTAATAGTAGTCATATGAATGAAACCCTCTTAAGTGAATATGTTTATTTAGACGTGATTCGTATGTTTTGCATTAATTTTGAGCAACTCGTGCATTAATCGCCATGATGTCAAGCTTCTTCAAATCTCCATAAAAAAACGATTATCTAAACGCTCTGTAAAGTGTTTAGATAATCGTTCTTGATGTGCCCAAATTGTGACGAAAAGTCATGTAATGTGGCTAATTATGACTAAGTTTGCAAGCATCACTATTTAATTAAATCAATGGGTTGTATCGCAGTATTAGGACTTTTAATCCGTTGGTCGAGCGTTCGAATCGCTCACGACCCACCATTCATTCTTGATGTCCAGTTTTATATTTTATCAAATTTCTATTCTAAAGCTTTATATTTAAATTATAAATTTGTTTAAAAACAAAATTCTTGGCCTTTTAATTTCCCTTAGAGTATTTCCTGCCAATATAATTAATGCCGGTCTGCATGGTTGAATATTAGGTGAATTAATTCTATAAAAGTTTTAATTAACTAAACATTTATGCAAGCTATAATTTCCATATTCATATATTAAAGCTTTATCTACTTTATTGTTAAACAAAGTAATGATAAATTATACGGCAGCTTTTGATGAGCCATTTGAATACTTATTTAGAAATTAAAGGTAAAACAGTAATGTTACCAAAAATTTTAACCTATATGCATATATAAACGCTTATTTTGAATATTTCTGATATAATTATAGAGTAAATATGAATTATGAATTATGAATTATGAAAATATATTTCAATCTATTTGAGATTTTCATTACTCATGACTTCGTAGAAATTCTTTATTATTTTTAGTTTAATACATGATTGAAAAATTATAAATAATTCATAATTTTCTAAATTATACGTGTATTGCTCTTGCAAGTGATGAATTTGACTCGATCAATTAAAAATTTTTTTGATATTTCAAAAGCTTCCCTATTTTCCCTCTTATGGAGAGTTCAAAGTAACTTTCCATTAAAAATATTGATATTGCTATATAAAATTGAGAGCTTATTTAAATCTTCTAGTAATATTATTTTATTAACTTGATGAAAAAGATATTTTAATCTAAAATTACATAATATTACATATCTTAGTGCAAGAGTTATAAATGATTTATTGCGAAATGGATTATAGCAAAACCAGTACAGATGGGCAGACAGTTAAGTTAATATGCTATGGGGTCGGAACATTTGAAGTTTTTTCCGGTATTAAACCAACAACAAATATAGCAGAATGTGCTTTTAAAGAAAAGGCAGCTTTACCACCTGGCAATTACTGGATTGTGCCTCGTCCTATGGGCAGTTTTGCTAATCGTGTCTTGAGTTCTATAAATGATATTATAAATGGCACTAATCATAGCGAATGGTTTGGGTTATATAGCGAGTCGACCATGAGTGACCATCTTTTTGTCAATGGAGTTAATAGAGGAGGATTTAGATTACATCCATTGCGTTCTGATGGTTCTGGAGAGTCATGGGGATGTATCACGTTTCGCCATATTTCCCAATTTCAGATACTTCGAAAAGTACTTCTTTCTACAAATATGACTACAGTTAAAGCTGGCGTTAAAGCTTATGGGCGTGTAATAGTTAAAGGAAGAACAGATTATGAAAACTGCAAAATCAAATAGACGCTTACGGTCTTTTGGTTTATTCATTTTAATTTATATTATATGTCAGGCTATTGTATTTTTAGTTCGTCCCGTTTGGCGATTAATTGAAAAATTTTCATATCTTATTGATGATTTTCTTAATTATTCGGGCATTGCACTTGCTGATGGTGAATTTGATCCAGCTGGATTATGGGTTATATTTGGTATGCCTTTACTTGTTGCCTTTGCTATTTTTAGTCTGATCAAGAAATTTCGTTAGTATTTTAATTGGATGTTTTATGTTCTGATAACAGTACCATTTTGTTTTTTCCTATATGACTTTTAATAATATTTGTTAGCGGTTTAATATCAAGAATTTAAAATAGCTTTAAAAAAATGCAATAATTAAGTTTATGTTGATTGAGAGCTTTTTTTAATAGACAATTGCTCTAAGCAATGTAAAACAAATTACTGATAATTATTTTTATGCCTAATTTTATACCTTGTTTATCATTTCTGATAACTAGTTATATGTTTTTTTAATAATTTATCATGTTCAACTTTCTATTTATTTCATTGATAGCTTTGTTTCCTATGGCAGATAAGATTTAATTTCTTTTTGTAAAATTAAAAAAGCTATATATAACTTAATTACCAGTATTATTTTTCTATTCGAACTTATCCAGTAATAGATATAATCATATTAAATTAACTATCTAAAAAATGTTGTTTATTAACGGTGATTTTTTTATTTTTTTAGGTGGTTAATACTTTTGAAATTTCTATACATAAAGAAAATATTTCATTTATTGCTATTTTTAATTTGAAAATATTCTATTAGGTAATGCTAAATAAAATTTCGTTTGCTTTCAGTTTCTCAAGACCGTATCTAACTTTGATTGGGATAGGTTGGACACGACTGAAAAACTGTTTAAATGTTTTTTCTGATTGTTCATTTGATAAGTTTGTTTAATATGCTATTTCATCATTTCGATAATGTATTTTGTCAAAAATACAACAAATGTTTGGTCTCAAGGGTAGTGTGATCAATATTAATTTTCACTACACAGTATATTACATTATTATAAATTAATTAACTTATTTTATTGAAAAAATATTAAACTTTTATTTTAATAATTTAAAGGTTTTTTTATATAAAATTAGATGGTTTTTTGTTATTGGTAAACTCTGCTTCTAAGGTTTAAAAAAAACAATTAAATAATTTTGTGATGGAAAGACTGTATTTCATTAACTTATATGGTTGCGTAAAATAAATTTTTTCAAAAATAATATTTATATTTTTGAAGAAACTAATAAACTTTCCATGAATGACTTTTCGAAAATAAATCTAAAAATTTTAAGTAAATTATTTAACATATTGATTTTAGTGAAAAAAATGTGGTAAAAATCTTGTAATTCTTACTACATAGTTGAAAGGAGTTTTCATGAAAATCACAACTAATATTACTCTGCTTTTTTTATGTTTTTATCTTCCACAATTTGGTTTTGCAAGAATAACGACTAATGCAAATGATCCAGATGTAAAGTCTAAATGTGCAGATGGTACATATTCCACATCAGTAGGAAGAGGAACTTGTTCCCATCATGGTGGGGTGGTTTATGATGATGCTCCTGCAAAAAGAAAATCAAATAAAACACCAAAAATCAAACAACCGAATACTGAACAACCTAAAAATTTCCCTAATAGGGTCAGATGTATAGATGGTACTTCTTCTAAAGCAGGAAGAGGTGCTTGTTCAAGACACGGTGGTGTAGCCAGATAAAGTTTAGAAAGTAATGTGAAAAATATTATTTTTAATCATAATATTTTTCTCATTTCTAAATATATGATTTTTAAAAAATCTGGTTTTTATTTTTTGATATTTAGTTTGTTGATTTTATATCTCAATGAAAAATTTAGGTAACTTTTATCTTTAGTTAGATACCTATCCAGTTTTCCTGCTCAATGTTACCTTTATGACTAAAGTTAATCAGATATTTAAAAAATACTGTATGTTTGTTTAGTTGCTGAACAGTAAATTAGATGAGGTAGTAATTAAAGATATCACCACTTTAGAAAGGTAGTTTGAATGCGCCGTATTTGCTTTAGATTTTAATAACATGGTCTTAATTGAACATTGCTCATTTTTTTATAAAAGGCAGACGTTTTTCTTTTGTGGTTGAACCAGTTTTTACTGTAAATCATTCTATAGTTGCACCTAAAGTGTTTTGAAAATGTTTTAATGCCCACTCATGACCGATAGGGTCGAAGCTGGCAACGGCACTCTGATGAATGACTATTTTATAGTTCAGATTATAGGCATCTACGGCGGTATGTAGCACGCAGATATCGGTGCAGACACCGGTTAAATGTATTTCGGTAATATTTCTTTCGCGCAAGCGTATATCCAGATCGGTGCCGCTGAAAGCGGAATAGTGGCGTTTATTCAGCCAATATACCTGTGGATTAGTCTGATGTTGTGTGTACAATTGTCTCAATGCACCAAATAACTGCTGCCCTGTGGTGCCAATGAGGTTATGCGGCGGAAACAGTCGGTTTTCAGGATGATAGTTATCATCTACCTGATGTGCATCTATAGCAAATACTACATATTCTCCCTGCTCAATAAAGCTGCTGGCCAGATTTACTATGGCACTTTCAATTGATTGTCCAGCTGAGCCGGTTGTCAGTGCGCCATCATTAGCGATAAAGTCATTGGTGTAATCTATTGAAATTAGTGCTTTCATATGATTCTTGGTAAAGCTCGGCAAATGTGAAATTTTAAAACAGATTTAATTTTTGCTCACTCATCAATTTTACAGTTTATATTTCTATTTTATAAAAACAGATTCGTCATTGTATTAAACTTAATAGTCACTTTGTAAAAAAATTAATATTAACTATTAGCTATTTATAAAAGTATCATTTGCTTAGCTGGCAAAATTATATCTGAGTCAGAAATTGAATTAGCAGATCTTCTATACGTTTTTCCATCTTTACTAACAATCAAAATTTCTTTATTTTGTAGATTTAAGTTTAATGATCTACGATATATTTGTGAGGTTGCGGGTGTGGTATTGCATGTGTTTGTGAAGAGTTGTTCAAAAGTTATACCATTTTTATTTTGATAGATAAGGTTAGGTAAGTCTTCTACCAGTTCGTTTATACTTTTTTCTTCTGCTTTATTATCAAATTCAAATCCAAGTTGATTTGTAGCTTCTACATCTATATCTGGATCGTATCCTAGCATATCAAACATATTTAGCCCTGCTCCTCCATAATGAATGAAATAATTATGATTTTCCCAATGAACATTCATCATTACGTCTCTAGCCTTAGGATGTTGAGACATATGAATTAGCCAATAATATCCGTGTCCTGTTTTATTGCGTATAAAAAAAGGAGTAAAATATTTGGCGACACATGACTCACGCATGTTTTTATATAATCCAAATTGTGTTTCAAATCGCCAATTTTTTTTTGATAATCTACGTTTTTGTAAACCCTCCGCCAATAAGTCACTACTATTGTTTATTCCAATATTATTTAATATTTGTGCAGTAGTTCCATTTGCGCTTGCATAATTAAGAATTGCATCTACTGCAAAAGTTAAAATAATTTCCGCTGTGGGTAATTTGTTAAATATTTTATTTATTGCTTGAAAAGAAACATTTGCATATCCACATTGATCTAAAATAAATATAGAACGTCCATTTTTTGGATTTTTATTTTTTATAAAATCAATTATGTTATCTAGTCGACTTGCAAATTCTGATTCTAAGAAATGTATTTTTTTATTTGGTAAATAATTTTTTATTTTTAAAATATTTTTTAGTGAATCTATATGTGTTTTTTCTTTATCATTAAAAATAAAATCAACATCTAAATTAATCCTTTTAGTTCGTTCATGATTAATTTCATAGTCGGCTAATTTTACTGAATCTAAGCATACTAACGGTGAACCTTTTATTTCCTCTTTTGTTTTTGCATCTTGATAAAGCCCTCCGCCTGCAAACCCATCCACAATAGTAACTTTAATATTATCCATTCTAGGATTTATTGATAATGTTTTAAAATATAATATTAAGTAAGATTCCAAAATTTTTAATTTGGCTTTGCTGTGTTCATCTAATTCAGGAATGCGTTCACCCCAATTAAATTTATTTTGCGTTCGCATTTAAATTATCTCTTTGTAATTGAATAATTTTTATTCTGGTAGGGCCGGCATTTGATCCCATGTACGACCATTCAAAACTCTTCCATTTTCTTTTTTGGCTCTTTTTATCCCATCTACACCCCATCCTCCCCATTGTTTAAAGAAAAATGCTACGCCATATTTTTCGCACTGGACACGGACGTTTTCTACCCATTCTCTATTCATTGGTCGTGCTTTAGGTCCTGATTCCCCTCCGACTATTACCCAGTGAATGTTGGATAAATTAATTTCACCTAAATCCTCTAATAATGGTTCAACCGATAAAAAACGAATTGAAGCTTCAATATCACGAAGATAATCTATTCTTGGTAGCCCATATTTTTTATCTTCAACAGTTACACCTAACCAAGCGTTTTTGGGTATGGAACGTTTTGCAAAAAATTCTGCCATTCGTTCTGCTCGTTTGGTTAAAATCTGAAATGTATGCCATTCAGACTTTTCAATTATATCAAAAACTTGTTCTATATAGGCGAAAGGTACATTTTCATGAAATAAATCTGACATTGAATTTACGAAATAGACCGTAGGTATTTTACGTTTTAAGGGTTCAAATAATCTTTGAGGTAAGATAGTTAACTTAAATCCATTTTCATATCCTGGGGTTTTCATGGCTTTTAATCTTTTGGCCATTGCTTCTGCGTAGCAATGTTTGCAACCTGGGGATACTTTTGTACAGCCTACTACAGGATTCCAAGTTTTTTCTGTCCATTCGATTTTGCTTTTAGAAGCCATTTTAGACGCCTTAATTAACTATATATTTTAATTATATTTTTGAATTGAAATGACATTGAATTTTTAGTTTATTGAAAGACTTCGATTGATGTAAACATATTTCTGTAATTTGGCAAAATTTATCGTATATGCTAAATAGAATAACTCAATAGTTTGAATTAATTTATAGCATTAATGTTTAAGTCTAAATAAAACTAATGGAACCTAAATAGCTTTAACTCTTACATTTTTATTGCACTAATGAAATTTGCTTTATAAATCATTTTTTCTCCATAAAATTCTAAAGTCACAAATCCTGAATCCTTTATTAGTATACTAATACATTTTAAAGGTAATTAAATATAAATTATAGGTATTAGATTATTTTTTTAAAAAAATATTTATTTTCAATTAGATGTAAATTTTTAATAAACCTTGCCATTGAGTGGTGTAGCAGGGGCTGAGCTGGGCACGGGTCATGAGCCAGTGGTTGGATTGCAGTTCGCTACCCAGCTGGATGCTACTGCGGCCGTAGTGGTTGGTGATGTTGTCCCATGCGGCCATCAGTTCGGGGCGGTGGTTGTGTTGGCTGGGGCAGAGTAAATCCAGTTGTTGGAAGTGATGTGTTGGTTCGATGCCGCCTAGTTCGATGCCGCATTTTTTGTATTCGTAGCCGGGGCGGTAGATGCGGCGCAGTAAATTTTGGGCGATGCGATTTAGGGTGATGCTGTCGGCGCTGGCATGTGGCAGTTTGATGAATTGGTAGCCATTGTATTGGGGCAGGTCGTGGCGGAAGCGGTTGGTGTAGATAAATACGCCGATGATATGTGCCTGACTATGCTGTTCGCGCAGTTTGGCGGCGCCAGCGGTGATGTGGTGGCTGATGGCTGCTTGCAGACCTTCGAGGCTGGTGACCATTCTGCCGAAGCTGCGGCTGCGTACGATGTTCTGGCGGTTGGCTTCTTCAATGATAAGTTCACTACAGGGGATACCCTGCATTTCGCGCTGGGTACGTTCGAGTACAACGCCAAACTGTTTGCGCAGGGTGGGAGTGTGGGCGTTGATGAAGTCAAGGGCGGTGTGGATACCCTGTGCGGCTAGTTTGTGGCCGATTCGGCGGCCAATACCCCAGATTTCGGTGACGGGTTCGCTGGCAAGGGCACGTTTCTGGATGTTGTGACTCCAGTCTGTCCAGACGACAACGCCGTTGAAATGGTGGCGGTGGCGTTTGGCTAGGTGGTTACAGAATTTGGCCAGTGTTCGGGTGGGGGCAATGCCGACGCAGGTGGGTATGCCAACCCATTGCTGGATGCGGTTGCGGATGTTGTGTCCAATCTGGTGCAGGTTGCTTAGTCCTTGCAGGTCGGCAAAGCATTCGTCGATGGAGTAGATTTCGATGGCGGGCACAAGGGAAGCGATGGTGCTCATCATGCGCCGTGATAGGTCGGCATACAGTTCGTAGTTGGATGAAAAAACGGTTAGTTTGCCTTGTTGTATGAGATGCTGAATCTGAAAGTAGGGTACGCCCATTTTGATGCCTATGTCTTTGGCTTCGTTGGAACGTGAGATGACGCAGCCGTCGTTGTTACTGAGTACGATGATGGGCTGTTGTCTGAGCTCGGGGCGGTAAACTCTTTCGCAGGAGCAATAGAAGTTATTGCCGTCAATCAGGGCAAACATGGGAGGGGTTCAGGGTTTGCAGGCGGTGTTTGTGTTGCTGGATGATCTGGTAGACGTCGCGATCCAGCTGGCCTTGTGGTTGGCTGAGGATGGTGTGCAGTTCGTCGCTATTGCTGGCGCTACCCAGATAAATCCAGTGATGGAAGATGTGGTATTTCTGTTTTTCTTTGACGTAGGCGTAGTGATTAAATGGCCAAGCGGCCAGTTTGATTTTTTGTAAGGCCAATGCCAGTTTGAGGTTGTGCATGTCGGCGCTGATTTTGTGGACACAGGCGCCGCTGCACTGGTGTAGCTGGTGGCGGAAACAGGGGCGGTTGCTGCTGCCTTTTTCGATACCGAGGGTTTGCAGGCACAGGTCGGTGCTGCTGATGGTGCTGTTGATGGTTTTCTGGGCATCGCTTTTACTGTGAAACAGGCCGTAGTAGCGCTGCTGCTGGTTAAGTAGAACATGGCGCATGGGGACGATACTCAAGGTGTCGTAGCCGTGCGCATTGGTGTCGACCCTGAAGCTAAACAGGTCTTTCTGGCGGCGCAGGCGGCGGTTAAGGATGGGTTGACGCTGTTTGATTTGTGCTGATTCGGTTAGCAAGGCATCCAGTTCGCCGCTACAGGGGATGATGTCTATTTTTCTGGCCTGTTGTGACAGGCTCATTTCTTTGCTGTTGTGCACATCCTGGTTGAAGTGGCTCAGCAGGCGGGTTTTGACTTGTTTGCTTTTGCCGATATACAGGGGCAGGTCGTTGTCGCCGTATATGAGGTATACGCCGTAATCGTCGCGGATGTTTTTCAGGATGTCGCTGTGGAGGTGGGCGGGCAGACTGGGGCGCTGCATGATGGTTTTGCAGGCCTGTTGCAGGGTGTCGGCTGAAAAGTTGTGTTTGAGTTGCTGCCAGAAGTCGTAGATGGCACGGGCATCGGCAAAGGCACGGTGACGGTTGTGCATGTCGATTTTGTGGCGGGCGATGATTTTGTCTAGGCCGTGATGTTTGTGTTCGGGATAGAGCAGGCGTGACAGTTTGACGGTACACAGTTGCTGCGGATTAAAGGTGTGGCCGAGTCGTTTGAAGGCGGCTTTAATGAAGCCGTAATCAAAGCGTACGTTGTGGGCAACGAAGATGCGATCTTTGAAGATGGTGGCAAGCTGGCTGGCAATTTCGTTATTAAAGTATGGTGCCTGTTCTACCATTTGGTTGCTGATGCCGGTGAGCGCTTGAATAAAAGGTGGAATGCTGGTGCCGGGGTTAAGCAGGGTATGGAAGAGCTGCTGTTGGCCGGCTTCAGTATAGACGACAGCGATTTCGGTTATGCGGTCGCTGGTGGTGCGGCCGCCGGTGGTTTCGATGTCGACAAAGGCGAGTTGCTGATCTGAGTACATGGTTTATGGGTTAGCGGACGTGTTTGATGACATAGGTGACGACGCCGACGATGGCGAGGGTGTCGCCTTCGCTAAAGCTGAAGTTGGGATAGGATTGGCTGCTGTTTTCGGAATGCAGTTCGACGTTGCCGTTGTCGAGTCTGTGCAGGCGTTTGATGGTGAATTCGTTACCTAAATCGGCCATGACAATGTCGCGGTGTTTAGGGGTGAGGGAGCGGTCGATGATTAGTAGGTCGTCACGACTGATGCCGGCATCGTGCATGGAGTCTCCGCCGCAGCGTACGGCAATGGTAGCGGCCTGATTTTTGATCAGGTACTGGTTGAAATCCAGATAGTCGCTGATGTATGGTTCTGCCGGGCTGGGGAAGCCGGCAGGAATAGTTTCTGTGGCCAGTGGAATGCTTAGCTGGCTGAGGTCGCTGGCTATTTTCCAGCAGTCGAGTGGTAGATGTTGTGCTGGTTGTAATGGACTGTCAGCCAGCTGATCAATCAGGTGCTCTACTGTTGGTATTAGGCTGACGGGGATGCGTTTAACTATTTTTGGTCCGGCAATTCTGGCTTTGCGTCCAGCGCCGGTTCTGCTACCACCGTGTGTGTTGGATTTTGCTGTTGTATCAACCACTAATATGCTCATCTTGATTAAGTTATTTAATCAAGAATGGTAGGGTTGTGATTTTTCTGCGTCAATTGTATCTAGCTGTAGCTTGCTGATAATGATTTGTTTTTATGTGGGTTATGCTGTTGGATATTACTTCTGTTGATGTAAGCTAACCGGTTTTGTGATTTTTTGATTATTCTGAATCATTGTTATTAATTGCAGGTGAATGGGTGAGATCGTTGCGCAGTCAATATGCGTTTGGATAATTTTAGGTGGGTAAGTATAGCTGGGAGTTGTCTAGTTTGGTTGCTGAGGTATAGAGGCTGGTCGGGAAGAATTGACAGAGGTTGATGGGATAATGCTATCTGAGGCAGTTTCATCAGCAATCCGGTCGAGAGTAGTGGTAGCTTCAAGGTGAGCGTTTTGGACATCGGAGGCGGTGATGGCTGCAGCTTCACTGGCGCTGCGATAATTTTCATGGTGTGAGCAGGCAGCCAGACTGGTAATGGCGAAAATAGGTAGTAAAGGCAGTATTTTCATGATGAATATAGATATTGTGTGGATTAATCTGGATTGGTAAGTGGAGTGCAGCCGCATTGGTTGAGTAGCTGGGTGGTTTCATAAACGGGTAAGCCCATGATACCGGTAAAGCTACCGCTGATGTGTTGAACCAGCATTCCGCCCAGCCCCTGGATGCCATAGGCTCCGGCTTTGTCCAGTGGTTCACCGCTGGCAATGTAAGCAGTAATCTGTTCATCCTGTAAGGGTGCAAAGTGTACAGTGCTGGTTTGCAGGCTGTGTAGGGTTTGGTTGTGCCAGTAGATGGAAACAGCGGTATGTACCTGATGCTGGCAGCCTGAAAGTAGTTTGAGCATGCGTGCCGCATCGTCGGTGTTGACTGGTTTGCCCAGAATGAGGTTATTCAGGCTAACGGTGGTGTCGGCGCTGATCAGCGGAAATTCCGGTGGCTGTTGCTGTGTCTGGTGCCATGTACTGAGTGCTGCGCTGTTTTTCATACGTGCCATGCGCTGCACATATTTAGTGGCGTTTTCGTCTGGGTAGGGCGTTTCATCAATCTCTGCGGGCAACCGCAATACATGGTAGCCAAGATTGGTGAGGATTTCATACCGACGGGGGCTGCCGGAAGCAAGGTAGACGGTAGGCGGGTTCATTGATAAGGAATAGTGTGTTGGGTGTGTATGTTATCGGTTGATTGTGGTTATTTTAGCATTGCCTTACGCAAAATGGTTTTTTTCTCTGGATATCGGTGCGGCTGGATTTTGGTCTAGATCCAGTTACGAGCAGCGGGCTGGTTTTGTCTGGTTAGAGGTTTACATCAACGATAAACCTACCTCTGATTTTGCCTTTAATGATGTCTTGAGCGGTTTCAGGGCACTCATTCAGGCTGATAGTGTGGGCAATGTGCTGCAGTTGCTGTGTATTCAGATGTTTGGCCAGAAAATCCCATGCTGCTATGCGTTGAGAGTAAGGTGCCATAACGCTGTCGATACCGGCTAGAGTAATGCCTCTAAGTATGAAAGGTGCCACTGTGGCCGGTAAATCCATGCCCTGAGCCAGACCGCATGCGGTGACGATACCGCCATATTTGGTCTGGGCACAGATGTTAGCCAAGCTGTGTGAACCGAGTACATCTATAGCAGCTGCCCATTGTTGTTTTTGTAATGGTTTTTCTGCATTGGCCAGTGTTTTACTGTCAATGAAGTGGTGTACGCCTAGTTGTTGCAAATAATCGGTGTTACTGATTTTGCTGGTAGCAGCGGTGAGGGTATAGCCTAATTGAGCCAGTAACATAATGGCAACGGAACCGACACCTCCTGTGGCGCCAGTAATAAGAATGTTGCCATGTTCTGGAGTAATGCCATGTTTGATGATGCGTTGAACACAAAGGGCGGCTGTATATCCGGCCGTACCGATCATCATGGCTTGCTGGGTGCTTAAGCCGGCTGGTAAGGGGATAAGCCAGTCTGATTTAAGATAGGCATACTGACTCAGACAGCCCCAATGGGTTTCGCCACAGCCCCAGCCGTTTAAGATGACGCGATCTCCAGCTTTAAAGAGCTCGCTGCCGCTGCGAATAATGGTACCGGCACCGTCTATGCCGGGTACCATCGGCCATTGCCTTACTATGGGGCCGCTATTAGTGATGGCCAGAGCATCTTTATAGTTCAGACTAGAAAACTGAATTTGTATCAGGGTATCGCCTGTTTGTTGTAGCAGATTTTCTTCTCTGATTTGTTGGATGCTACAGGAAAAATCGTTTTCAGTTTTTTCTAAGAATATGGCCTTGGATAACATGACATTATGCCTTTTAGGGGGTAACTAGACGGATGGTCTAATTTTGATTATAGGCTGGTTGTCAGTAATGAGCAATTGGTTAATTGGTCAATGCGGTTGGTTTGGTTAAAGCGAAAAAGACGTGTTGAAGTAGCTAATGTGGCTAGCAGCTGGGGTGTGTTAGGCGGATTTGATTAAATTGAAAAACTGTTGGGTAAATGTGTCTAGTGGTGTGGCATTTTTCAGCAGTTTGGCTCGGCTGACTGCTCCTTCCCAACCCAGCCAAAAGAAACATGCCAGTTGGTTGCAGTCTGTTTGCTGGTTTATTTCATGTTGCTGCTGGGCCAACCGTAAGCAGCTGGCGATGAGGTGCTGCCAGTTGTGTAAAATATTGCTGAGTAAAGCGGGGTAATCTGGCGGAAGCAAGCATTCGTCATGCATTAGCTCACCAACTAGGCAGCCGCGGTTGAAATGGTATTCAGACATGCTGTTTCTGGCATCTGTACAGAATGCCTTGATTCTGGTAAGTGCAGAAGAAATGTTTTCGTTGAGTAAATGCTGCTGTAGTTTTTTTGTGAAAAAACTGTTGTAGTAATCAAGTATGGCATAGCCAAATTCTTCTTTGCTTTTGAAATAATAATAAAAAGAGCCTTTGGGGACGCCTACATTTTTAAGTATGCTTTCAATATTCGCACTGATGTAGCCGTATGTGGTCATGGCTTCTACGCCGCTGCGGATAAGCGCAATTTTGGTATTACGGCCTTTACGGGATAATGTTGGCGTTGTAGCTGGTTCTGTCATCGTACTATTGTGTTGTTCTGAATTTTTGGTATGGCCTGTTTCAGGCAGATTGAAGAGCTGTTACTTCCCCTGTTTGCTGACGGCTTTACGACAAAGCCAGTCCAGCCACGTGATAGGAAAAATTTTTTTTAAATACCAGAAAAGATGTGCCGGTACGGTAACCGGATAGCGAGCTTTAGGTTTGTGGGCATTCAGGGCGCGCGCACAAACGCTGGCACATTGCTCCGCCGTTAATGTAAAGGGAGCGACGCTGCTTGTAGCTTGCAAGCGGTTGAGTTGAGCCTGATAGGCAGCACGATGAACGCTGTTCTTTACATCAATGTACTGTTTGAATTTAACCAGCGCATTGGGTCGAAAACGTGTGGCTATAGGTCCGGGTTCGAGAAGACTGATATAAATACCGCTCGCATGGGTTTCCAAGCGTAGAGTATCGCATAGTCCTTCCAGTGCAAATTTTGAGCTGTTGTAGGCACTACGCCACGGCATAGCTGCATATCCAAGTATGCTGGAATTAACCAGTATACGGCCGTATTGCTGACGCCGAAATATTTTCATGGCAACATTGATGCATTGCCATGTACCGAATACATTGGTATTAAACTGTTCATGCAAAGCTGTGCGGCTGATGTCCTCAGCGGCACCAGTTTGTCCGTAGCCGGCATTGCAGAATAGCGCATCCAGATGTCCGAATTCACTCAGTACTGTATCAAAAGCGGTTTGTATTTGTTCATCGCTGGTAATATCCAGCTGGAGGCAGTGAAAACCTTCTGCACGTAAACGTGCAACATCTTCAGCGCTGCGGCAACTGGTATAAACTCGCCAGTTGTCTTGGCGTAATAATTTGGCGGTGGCGTAGCCAATGCCGCTGGAGCAGCCGGTAATCAGAATGTTTTTTTGCATGTGATGACCTTATCGGAGTTCGTTTTCCGCAGCGGCTTCGTAGGCATCGACAATTTTCTGTACCAATGGATGGCGTACAACATCTTCACTGGTGAATACATGAAAATAGATGCCGTCAATATTGCTGAGCTTTTCACGGGCATCTTTCAGGCCGCTTTTGATATTTTTAGGTAAATCAATTTGGCTGGTATCACCGGTTATAGCAGCCTTGGCACCAAATCCAATACGGGTAAGAAACATTTTCATCTGTTCCGGTGTGGTATTTTGTGCTTCGTCCAGAATGATGTAAGCTCCGTTTAGTGTACGCCCGCGCATATAAGCGAGAGGAGCAATTTCAATCAAGCCTTTTTCAAGTAGTTTAGTGACGCGGTCAAAGCCCATCAGGTCGTAAAGAGCATCATATAAGGGGCGCAGATAGGGATCGACTTTCTGTGTCAGATCACCGGGCAGAAAACCGAGCTTTTCACCTGCTTCTACAGCAGGCCGTACCAGTACAATTCGTTCTACTTGATGTTTTTCGATGGCATCGACAGCTGCTGCTACTGCCAGATAGGTTTTACCGGTACCTGCAGGACCTAATCCGAATACTACATCGTGTTTTAATAAGGCCTGTATGTAGCCGTTCTGCCGCGGGGTACGGCCGCCAATGTTACCGCGGCGAGTACGCAGGGTCCAAGTTTTGGGTTCTTGATGATTGGTTTCAGGCTGGGTGGTGGTTTTGGCCTCTACAGCAGCCAGCTGGATATCGCTGTCATTTAGGTCGCGTTGGCGTGCAATCGTGGCTAGACTCTCCAATGCGTTGATTCCTTGTGTGATTTGAGTGCCGGTTAAAGTGAAATGGTCAAAGCGGCGGGTAATTTCCAGATTCAGTGCTTTGCCCAGACTGGCAATATGTTGATCCAGAACGCCACACAGGCGTTGCAAGGCAGTGTTATCTATGGGTTCGAGCTGGTAATGGCTGGTTTGACTCATGGTTAGACTTAATACAATTGAACAATTTTTAATATGTAGTCAAGCTGGGCGAAAGCAAGGGTAACTTGATGATAATAATATTTGCTGTTACAGGGGCTGAATTGTTGATTGGCTATTTAAAAATGGCTGATTGGCCTTGCCTGCGGACAGTACTTGGTATAGATTGTGGCGGTAAATAGAGGGATGCTGCTGGCAATAGACGCCCGCAAGCTTATCAATGATTCTGCGGATGGAAAATTGCATGCGAACTGCGAAGATCACACGAAATACCAGTGAAACGAAAATTCAGATAAGTTTAAATCTTGATGGTACTGGTGTAGGCAGGTTTGATACGGGAGTGCCCTTTTTGGAGCATATGCTTGATCAGATTGCCCGTCATGGTTTAATTGATTTGGATATCCGCTGTCGCGGCGATGTACATATTGATGACCATCATACTGTTGAAGATATTGGGATTGCTCTGGGGCAGGCGCTGAAGCAGGCGTTAGGCGATAAATGTGGGATTGCCCGCTATGGATACAGTTATGTGCCGCTGGATGAATCGCTAAGCCGTGTCGTGATTGATTTATCGGGACGACCGGGACTGGTGTATAACGTTGAATATAGTCGTGCGTTAATAGGACGCTTTGATGTTGATTTGTTTAGTGAGTTTTTTCACGGGCTGGTCAATCATGCAATGATCACGCTGCATATTGATAATTTGCGTGGTGTGAATGCGCATCATCAGGCTGAAACAATTTTCAAGGCGTTTGGTCGTGCTCTGCGTATGGCTGTAGCTGCGGATGAGCGTATGGCTGGAGTAATGCCTTCTACTAAGGGTACTTTGACTGCATAAATATTAGGTTGATTTCAATAATCCGTTAATGAGTGTACATTAGCGGATTATTTTTTAATCTTGCTTATGTGATTTACTGCTTTGAAAGAACAGATAAGGTGTTATTGTAAACATCGTTATAAGTATAATAATGTTTTTATTCAATTTGTTGTGCAAATAAAATTTTTTATAATTAACATTTATGAATATTCTTTTATTTGTGTATTTTTTTGTTTTTTTGTGATAGTGTGTATCTGTCGGGTCTGATGGTTGTTTTAGTAATTTTTTTATTGCCAGTCTGACAGGTTCGGATATGGATAAGCTGATTGGAATATGTAACGACCTTGATTTAGAGCAAGGTAGACAAATGAATGATGATGTAATGGTAATTGATGTAAGGCCTATCCAATATTGGCAGCACAACGATGCTGAGAATATGAATTATGAAACTCAGGTTAGTTTTCTGCCTGATTTTGAATCTGAATATTATTTAGACAAATTAATGCAGGTCGATTTGCAAACTGAACAGTCTCAAGATGCTACAACTAAGATAGTGAGAGTGTGGCAACATGCTGATCTGTTTCCGCATTTGAATGTGGTCGATAATCTGACATTGATGCAAATGAAGGTATTGCATCTGGATCGTTTAGAAGCGCATAGTAAAGCATTAAATTATCTGTCTCAGATGGGTTTATATCGTCAGGCATTGAAATTTCCGGCAGATTTATCCGCTGGTGAACAGTTTCTAGTAGCGGTGGCGCGCAGTTTATGTGTGCGGCCACAAGTCATTTTGTTGAATAAAGCGATGCAGCAGCATGCTGAAGCAGACAGAGATGTTGATTTGCAGACAGTAATGAAAGTATTGCTGATGGATGGACTGGTTTTAGCCAGTGAGCTGGATGTGAAAGAATTGGCTTGTCGACAAGATAATAATGTAGAAAGTAATGTGGAAGCCGAACCTATGGAGATGCTAAAGGAAGAAAGTGGTTTCTTTCCACTTTGGAATTTTAGCTACGTATAATGAGAATGGTTTGGTTTCAGATTTTCAGTTAACTTGGTTTAAGGTATGATAACGGGCTGTTTATTTGCATACAGCCCGTTATTTTTAACCAAATTCCGGATTACCTTGCTTAAAGTTAATACAGTAAATTTTGATAAAGATGTGAAAATGAAAGTAGCTATTGTCAATTATGGTATGGGTAATCTGCATTCGGTGCTGAAATCAGTTCAGGCGGCTGGTCAGTTACAGCAGATTAAGGCTGAAATTATGCTGACGTCTGAACCGGATGAGGTTTATGCAGCAGACAAAATAATTTTTCCCGGACAAGGTGCCATGCCAGATTGTATGGCAGCTTTGCTGAAAAGCGGTTTGGCAGAAGCATTAATGGATGGATTGCAGCGTAAACCGTTTTTCGGTATCTGTGTTGGTGCGCAGCTACTGTTTGAACACAGCGAAGAAGGTAATACATCCGGCTTGGGCTGGTTTCCTGGTTGTGTTAAGCGGTTTCAATCCATTGTAGCTGTGAATAATCGGCCGCTGAAAATACCGCATATGGGCTGGAACCGTGTTCATCAGACTCAGCAGCACCCTCTATTTGCCGGTATATCGCAGAATGAATGGTTTTATTTTGTACATAGCTATTATTTGGCGCCGCAGGAATCATCTCTTGTATTGGGTATGTCAGATTATGGTGAAGATTTTGCCTGTATCGTGGGCAGAGATAATGTATTTGCCACACAGTTTCATACAGAGAAAAGCCATGTGGCGGGTTTGCAGTTGCTAGGTAATTTTTTAAAGTGGGAGGGTACGCAGTAG
Organism: Snodgrassella sp. CS2; assembly: GCF_050310315.1. Lineage (NCBI taxonomy): Bacteria > Pseudomonadati > Pseudomonadota > Betaproteobacteria > Neisseriales > Neisseriaceae > Snodgrassella > Snodgrassella sp. CS2. The sequence goes on from NZ_JBNPBA010000002.1 coordinate 154,163, forward strand.
TGTCCTTCAAGTATCTGTTTTCAACTCGTCTAGATTATGTGAATTTAATATGTTATTGATTCCTGCAATTGATTTAAAGGGCGGACAGTGTGTGCGCTTACAACAAGGCCTGATGGAGCGGGCCACCGTATTTTCTGATGATCCTGCACAGATGGCTTTGAGCTGGTGTGCCCAAGGAGCTCGCCGCTTGCATCTGGTGGATTTGGATGGGGCGTTTGCCGGAAAACCAGAAAACATGACCGCAATCAAAGATATACTGAAACAGGTGGCAGATAATGTGCCGGTGCAGCTTGGCGGTGGAATTCGTGATTTGCAGACAATAGAACGCTATTTGCAGCTGGGTTTGAGCTACGTCATTATTGGTACTGCTGCGGTAAACAACCCGCAATTTGTGCGTCAGGCATGTGCTGCCTTTCCTGGGCAAATTATTGTTGGAATCGATGCAAAAAATGGGATGGTGGCAACAGACGGCTGGGCGAAGATAACAGATTTTCAGGTAACAGAGCTGGCCAAACGTTTTGCTGATGATGGTGTAAATAGTATTATTTATACGGATATCGGACGTGATGGCATGATGAGCGGGGTCAATATTGATGCCACAGTCAAATTGGCTCAACAGACATCTATACCCATTATTGCTTCTGGCGGGGTAACTGATTTGTCCGATGTGGAAGCCCTGTGTGCTGTCGCAAAGGATGGCATTGCCGGAGCCATTGTTGGACGTGCTATTTATGAAGGTACGCTCGATTTGGCAACAGCACAGAAAATAGCGGATCAGTACGAACACTAGTTCTCATTTTATGTGTATCAAAATATCTGCATTCAGTTTTATGCTGTAGCTGTAAAGTATCTGTATATTTTGATCAGAGTTGCTAGGTGATAGATAAGCTGAATATTTTATTTAACAATAACCTTACAGTACTTATGGAGACCGAGTAATGATTAATATATTAAGTTCCCTGATTTTGGCATTGTGGTTGGTTCTTAGCATGAATCGGTCAAGGCAGATTTTTTTTGAAACCAGCATTTATATCATTGCGATGATAGGGATTAACTGTATTATGCAGCATGCATGGCCGGATGTGAATAGTGCATGGCTTTTAGGCTGGATTGTGCAATGGTTTTTTGTCTTTATCGCAATTTGGCTGTTTGATATTGTTGCACTGGGTACTATCAGTGCGCTTATTTATTCGATTGTAGTCGGCGTTATCTATTACTATTTACAATTAAATATTCCTGCTCTGGTTGAGCACTGGATAAAATAATTACCATATAGTTTAGCTGAGAAAGATGGCATTATGGCTTTAGCCAAACGCATTATTCCGTGTCTGGATGTGGACAATGGGCGTGTTGTGAAAGGGATTAATTTTATCTCTCTGCGCGATGCCGGTAATCCAGTGGAAATTGCCCAGCGCTATAATGATGAGGGGGCGGATGAACTTACTTTTCTTGATATCACTGCTAGCTCAGATAATCGCGATACGATTTTGCATGTTATCGAAGCTGTAGCTAGTAAGGTATTTATTCCGCTGACTGTAGGAGGTGGTGTGCGCAGTGTTGAAGATATCCGCCGCCTTCTGAATGCCGGTGCAGATAAGGTTTCAATTAACACAGCCGCTGTCAGCAATCCAGACCTTGTTAATGAGGCCAGTGCTTTTTTTGGCAATCAGGCAATTGTTGTGGCCGTGGATGCTAAAGCAGTGGATGCTGAAAATTCACGCTGGGAAGTTTTTACCCATGGTGGCAGGCGTCAAACGGGACTTGATGCAGTGGAATGGGCGAAAAATATGGCCATGCGTGGAGCAGGGGAAATTTTGCTAACCAGCATGGATAGAGATGGGACTAAAGCTGGTTTCAATATACCACTTACCCAATCGGTAAGTAATGCTGTCAGTGTGCCAGTAATCGCTTCGGGCGGTGTTGGCAATATTGAGCATCTGATTGAAGGTGTACAGATGGGGTATGCTGATGCGGTACTTGCAGCAAGCATTTTTCATTTTGGTGAAGTACGGATTCATGACGCTAAATTAGCCATGCAGCAGGCTGGTATTGAAATGCGTATTTAATTTGTCTATATATAGGTTGAATGTCTGTTAGAAAATAAGGACAATAGTTGTGATCAATACGCTTTTGGATGCGGTAAAGTGGAATGATAAAGGATTGGTCTGCGCTGTGGTTCAGGACAGGCGCACTTTGCGCGTGCTGATGGTGGCATGGATGAATGCCGAAGCGTTGAGACAGACTGTTGCTACTGGTTTTGCACATTATTACAGCCGCTCACGACAGAGGCAGTGGATGAAAGGTGAAGAGTCTGGGCATACGCAAAAGGTATATGAGCTGCGTTTGGATTGTGACGGTGACGCGCTAGTTTTGCTGGTTGAACAGCAGGGTGGTATTGCCTGCCACACCGGACATGCTAGCTGTTTTTACCGCATTTATCGGAATAATGACTGGATAAGTACCGATCCTGTTATTAAATCAGAAAATGAAATATATACCCAGTCTGAGTGCGCTCAGAAACATAAATAAAATAAAGAGAACATGATGACAACTAAGCCGGTTGCAGCAGATGTAGCCATGATTTTAACTGAATTAGCTGATGTGCTGGATTCCAGACGCGGGGCTTCGCCACAGACTTCTTATGTAGCTCAGTTATTACAAAGTGGTGAAGATAAAATTTTGAAGAAAGTTATCGAGGAAGCAGGCGAGGTGCTGATGGCTTCCAAGGACGGTGACAAGCATCATTTGATTAAGGAAGTAGCTGATGTCTGGTTTCATACTATGGTATTGCTGACCTATCATCAGATTCGCGTAGAAGAAGTTTTACAGGAGTTACAACAGCGACAGCATGTGTCTGGATTGGCTGAAAAAGCCAGTCGTCAGCCGCAGTAATTGCAACCAAATTTCTTAATATGCGCTGCTGTCTTCATACGGCGGGCGCATGTTTTTTAAGTAGTTGAGGTAAAGGAAAAGCATCATGGGTAGTTTTTCAATTTGGCACTGGGCAGTGGTATTGCTGATTGTAGTACTGATTTTCGGTACCAAAAAGTTACGTAATATTGGTAAAGATCTGGGCGGTGCTGTACATGATTTTAAACAGGGTCTGAATGAAAGTGATCGTGAAGCACAGAAAAAAGATGATGTAATCGAACATAATAAAGACGATAGTAAAGTTTAGAAGGTATTTATGTTTGGTTTGGGTTTTGGAGAGATTCTGCTGATTGCGGTAGTGGCTCTGGTGGTTCTGGGGCCGGAACGTCTACCTAAGGTGGCACGCAGTGCTGGTCTCTGGGTGGGGCGTATTCAGAATTTCATCAATAATGTTAAAACCGAACTAAGCGAGCAGACTGGGGTAGCAGAATTTAGACAAGCACGTGACAGTATTGAGGCCGCTGCGCGGTCATTTGAGCTTGATGTTAATAATAATGTACGTAGTATACGTGGTGAGGTAGATGCATTAAAACGTCAGATCGCTACTGATGAAGCAGCAGAGACCGAAACCAAGATGAACCTTTCCGAGCCACTGCACTACAGTGGTACCAATTTGTCTGATGCTCCGCTGGTGCATCGGGTTTCGCTGCATCGGCAGGCGATACAACGCCGGCGCGATATGCGTCCCCGACATCGTATTACGCCTAAATTGCGTATACGCCGGCACGGATAAATGAGCAGAGTAATAGTAATGCCGGTAGATGAAAATACTGAATTGACACTGATAGATCACCTGTTGGAATTACGTCGCCGTGTGATGTGGATTCTGGCTATTCTATTGTTATGCTTTGCGATTATGGTGCCTTTTGCACAGAAAATATATACTTTTGTTGCTGAACCCTTGATGGTGAATCTGCCAGCTGGACAGCATATGATAGCAACCGAAGTGATTGCGCCATTTTTTGTACCTTTGAAGGTGACAATGATGGCTGCTTTTTTACTAACATTGCCACATACGTTATATCAAGTCTGGGCCTTTATAGCTCCTGGCCTTTATCGTCATGAAAAACGTTTGATACTGCCTCTATTAATTGCCAGTGTCTTTTTGTTTACTCTGGGAATGGCATTTGCCTATTATCTGGTTTTCCCAGTTATTTTCCGTTTTCTGACTGGTATTACACCTGTTGGGGTAAGCATGGCTACCGATATCGACAAATATCTGTCTTTTATATTAGGTATGTTTGTGGCATTTGGAGTAACATTTGAAGTTCCGGTACTGGTAATTCTGTTAAACAGAATAGGGGTAGTATCTGTGCTTCAGTTGAAAAAAGCTCGCCCTTATGTTGTGGTTGGTGCATTTGTCGTGGCGGCAGTGGTTACACCGCCAGATATTCTGTCACAAACGCTACTTGCGATCCCTTTAATTTTTCTTTATGAAATCGGGATTTTGTTTTGTCGTTGTGTTGGCAGTGATAAGAAAAAGTCCTCTTTATCATATCCGGTACAAAGACAATAAATTAATTTTTATACTGAAATAAACAGGCTGCCTGAACATTTTCAGGCAGCCTGTTTATAAATAAATTCAAGACAGTTAACGACGTTGTTCGATGGAGAATTGTATGGATCAGTCGCCAATTGATTCGTGTTCGAATATTTACCGCTCTGCTACATGGGTCTGGTGGTTGGGAATGTTGTCGCTGTGCATTGTGCCGTTTATGTCGAGCTGGCGCGTGGGTACCCTGTCTAGTTTTTATCTGGAAACAGGAACATTATTTTTTGTGCTATGTCTTGCTGGGCTGACGGTACTGACTCGCAAAACCAGATTTTCATTGCCCAACAGTAGTATTGTACTGTTGGTGTTGGCACTATTGCTTGTGATTCAGGCACGAGTAATGAATCTTACATATGCTAGTCAGTCCGACCTGACCGCATTAGTTTTTGTGGTAATGGCTATACTTGCTTGGGCGGCGCGTGGATGGGTTATTCGCATCGGCCAGACTCAGGCTGTTACGATTTTGGCTATGGCGTTGGTACTGGGGGTGCTATTACAGTCTCTAGTATGTTTAATGCAGTTTGTGGGTGTAAATAGCTGGATTCCGGGAATATTGCGTGGACCAGGAAATCATTATATTTATGGTCAGCTAGCTCAGCGCAATCATCTAGGACATTACCTGATGTGGGGCGTGCTGGCTTTGTGTTTTTTGTGGCAGCAGCGACGCCTGCCGAAATGGGTGGTGTGGCCATTGCTATTTTGGTTTACCGGTGTAATGGGGCTGATTGGTTCTCGTACGATTATTCTGTATGTGCTGGTTATCGGGTTATCACTGTTTTTCTGGCGTTGGCGTGCGGGTTCTGCTGCTAATCGTTTTTTAATGAAACTGGCTATTGCCATTGGCTTGGTATTGCTGTTTCAACTGGTATTGAGCCCACTGTTTGATTTTTTTCTTCATATTAGTTTTCAGTCTGGTACTGCTCGGCTGGAGCAGGGTGGGTTTGCTCAGTCAGGGCGCCATATGGAGTGGCATAAGGCATGGTTAATTTTTAAAAGTGCCCCATGGTTTGGTTATGGCTGGGGTAGCTATGCCTATCAGGGATTTGCAATTGCAGATGTGTATCCGAATGGTTTCCGCCAATATGAAAACACGGTGCTATTTACACACTGCCACAATCTGGTGTTACAGCTATTGGCAGAAACCGGTGTTACTGGTCTGTTAATTGTGTTGGCTTGTTTTGCTTTGGTGATCTGGCCACATCTACGCAAGGGATTTAATCCGGCTTCAATTGTTTTAGTAAGTATGATATTGGTTTCTTTATGCCACAGTATGTTGGAATATCCGCTTTGGTATAGCTATTTTCTTGCTATATTTGTTCTATTTATGGCATTGACACCGATTACGAGCGCTCAATTAACAAAATCCTGTCGGCCTGTTTCTAAGTTCTCCAATCAAGCTGGAGCGATTCTGGCTTTAATCGCCATGTTGATGATGATCTGGCAAATGCTGCTGTATCAACAATTTTTAAAAGTTCGTGCTAATGGTCAGATAGCGCAGGCTGAGCAAATGAGCAGATTGCATAATTTGCGTAAGCATATGTACTTTATGCGTTATTATGTTGACATGGCTGTTATCGAAAAACTGAATGTTACTGATTCTTTTTTACCATTATGGGGTAAACAAGCGGCATTGTTGGCGGGAAGATATCGACCTTACAGCAACACATTTATACGTGGACTTTACCTTGAGCAGGCACAGCAAAAAACGGCTGCTAATGACTGGTTTACAGAGGTAAGTCATTACTATCCCGGAATGATTCCTAGTTTTATAAGCAGAATCAGAAATCAACCATATTCCGTCGCAGCAATACAACAAATGCAGCAGGATTGCCTGAAATATCAGCAGCAAAGTGCGCTGAAAATGAATTGTATGTAGTGTTCAGACAGATATTTAACATTGTGGTTTTTAATGAAAAAGTGAGCAAAAGCCTTGCTATTGTAAAGATAATTCCAACCTACATGTTAAGATATCAAGTGTAAATATAGTAAATACGTCTGTAGTCAATACAGAATGTGCACTTCCATTTAGGAGGATGATATGAATCGTGTGTTATTAATAGATGACGATAATTTGTTGACAGAGTTACTCACTGAATATTTGACAGCTGAAGGGCTGGAAGTGAGTCGTGTTGCCGATGGCGAAGCAGGTGTGAAAGAAATTTTAACCGGTCAGTACGATGTGGTGGTATTGGATTCCATGATGCCGAAAATGAACGGTTTGGATGTGCTGAAAACGGTACGTGTACAAAGTAAGATTCCAATTATTATGTTGACTGCTAAAGGCGACGATATTGATCGAATTATAGGTCTGGAAATGGGTGCAGACGATTATGTACCAAAACCCTGCCAGCCTCGCGAATTATTGGCTCGAATCAATGCCATTTTACGTCGTACACACCAGAGTCAAGACAATGATCAGAATGGAATTCCTAACAGTATTTCAGCCAGTGGGGTGGTGCTGTATCCGGCCAAACGTCAGGTTACCATTGATGAAGAACCACTAGAGCTGACCAGCACAGAATTCAATCTGCTTGAAGTACTAATGCGCCACGCAGGACAAGTGGTAAGTAAGGAAACTTTGTCTTTGGAAGCGCTGGATCGCAAACTGGCCAAATTTGACCGCAGTATTGATGTACATATTTCTAGTATCCGGCATAAGCTGGGCAATGCTAGTCTGATTCAGACTGTACGTGGTCTGGGTTATCTGTTTGTTAAAAACTGAACCAGAATACAGGCTGTTGTTAAACAGCCTGTTTTAAATTATGAAACTGTTTCCCCGTATATTTGCTACATTCTGCGCAGTGATTGTTTGTGCGATTTTTGTGGCCAGCTCTTCTTTTTGGCTGGTGCAGAATACGCTTGCTGAGACCCGCTTCAAGCAACAGCGAAATTTTGAAGAAAATTTGCTCAGCAGTACCATGAATGCCTTTCAAGCACGTGGTGATGCCGGTATTCGTGAGCAATTGTTGGAATGGGGAAACAGTCCGGGCGGTGAAAATCTTTATGTTATTACCGGTGATAACAAAAATGATATTCTTGGACGTCCTATAGACCCTGAGGACATTGATAAGGCTCATGAGTTTGCCTTGTCGCATCCTAATTCGAAACTGGTGCAGATATCCTATAATTCTCTTGGCGAGGAATATCTGTTTATGATTCGCGGCTGGAATCATGAGCGTACACCACGTCCGCCTAGCCCGTTTTTTATTCCCGGTTTGCCGATTGCACCGGTCTGGCACGAATTTATAATTCTCAGCTTTATTATTATTGTTGGTCTGCTTACGGCATATATTTTGGCCAATAATATTACCCAGCCAATTCGTGTGTTGTGGCGGGGTATGGATCGGCTGGCTCATGGCAATCTACAGACACGTGTGTCACATCAGCTATCAGAACGACGTGATGAACTTTATTCATTGGCAGTGCAATTTGACAATATGGCGGATAAATTGCAGAAGCTGGTGGAAAAAGAACGCCATTTGCTGCATCACGTTTCGCATGAAATGCGTTCGCCACTGGCTCGCATGCAGGCAATTATTGGCTTGATACAGGTGCAGCCACAGAAGCAAGAACAGCATTTACAGCGGCTGGAAAGTGAACTTGGACGTATGGATTTGCTGGTTGGTGAATTACTCACTCTGTCTCGACTGGAAACGTCTGATTTACCTATAACGCTGGAACCGCTAGCCTTGGTGCCAGTTATCAAGCAGATTGTTGAAGACAATCAGGCGGTAGCTATGCAGCATCAGCAGACTTTATCTTGGCAGTGTGATATTCCGGATACGGCAATGGTGAAGGCGAACGAAAGCTATTTGTACCGCGCCTTTGATAATGTTGTTCGTAATGCAATAAATTACAGCCCTGATGGTAGTGAAATCAAAATTCATCTGCATGAGGGCGGTAAGCAGCAATGGCAGGTGGATATTAGTGATAATGGTCCGGGGGTTGCTGAAAACCAGCTGCCGCATATTTTTACTGCTTTTTATCGGGCGGACAGCAGTGCCAATAAGCCAGGAACGGGGCTTGGTCTGGCTCTAACCAAACATATTATTGATCGCCATCATGGTAAGATATACGCAGATAATCAACAGCCAAAAGGCCTGAGTATGCATTTTTTGCTGCCTAAATTTACGCCAAGTAGAAACCGGAATCGGCAGAAAAATAAGAATTGATTAATAAATTACTGAAGAATCAAGCCGGATAAAGTAATAGTCTTTATCCGGTTTTCTGTCTAATTGCTCAACATTTCTGGTTGAGCTGAAGCATTCTCTAGCTTTAGTGTAAATTTGTCTTGAAGCACATCAATTACTCGTCTGCCTTGGAGGCAGGTGTTTCGGTTTCAATCGCTGGCAGGGTAGCATTCTGAGCAAACCAGCTTGCAGCAATCTGATTAACTTCCTCCATACCTTGCTTTTTTAAGCTGGAAAATAGTTGTACCGAAACCTGCTGGCGAGCAATGTATGGTTGTAACGCTTTTCTGACACAGGCTAAAGTTTTAATTTGCTCATTTTTGGATAATTTATCAGCCTTGGATAAAAGAATATGCACGGGACGATTGGTTACAGCGAAAAAATCCAGCATCTGTTTGTCTAGCTCTTTCAGAGGATGACGTGCATCCATAATTAGAATTAGCCCAATAAGCTGAGTCCGTGTCTGTAGATAATCTCCCAGTAAACTGACCCAGTGTCTGCGTATTGCTTCTGGCACCTGAGCATAACCGTAGCCGGGTAAATCTACCATATACCCGCCGTTTGTCAGTTCGAAAAAGTTTATGTGTTGGGTACGTCCTGGCGTTTTGGAAACGTAGGCCAGACGCGTGTGGTTAGTGAGGGTATTAATGGCGCTGGATTTGCCTGCATTACTTCGGCCAACAAAAGCAATTTCTGCACGAGTGTCTGGCAGGTCTTTTAAATGATTAACAGTAGTATAGAAACGGGCGTGACGAAACAGATTCATGAGCAACAAAATATGAAAATAAGGCTGTAGCATACCATGTTTTTAAGTCTGATTCGGCTTCGAAAACAGATGTTAACGCCAGATTAATGGTGTGGTACTTGATTTTTTGTTGCATACTGCTAAACTGATAAGAAGTTTATTTTTAGGAAATGTTCAGATGAAAGACGGGGTCTCGGGCCGCAAGAGTGTGCGTGTAGACTGGTTTTCTCTGATTTTCAGGCAGCTTTGCTCGTGCAGCAGGCTGCCTGTTTCCGTTTAACGTATAGGAAAAGAAAATGGATTTTAGCTGGTTGGGAGAACCGGCCACGTGGGTGGGACTAATTACCCTGGTAATTCTGGAAATTGTTTTAGGTGTCGACAATCTGGTATTTGTGGCTATTTTGGCGAATAAAGCCAGTCCGAAACAGCGCGACCATGCTCGTATCGCCGGCCTTACTCTAGCCGTACTGATACGGATTGTGATGCTGGCACTGATGTCATTTATCATCACCCTGACGAAGCCGTTTGTGCATATCGGAGGTTTTGGTATATCGGTTAAGGACTTGATTATGTTCGGCGGTGGATTGTTTTTGCTGTACAAGGCCACCACTGAATTACATGAACGCCTTGAAGGCCATACCGCTATGGCTTCGATTACCAATGTGGCTGTCTATGCCAGTTTCTGGAGTGTGGTTTTACAAATAGTGGTACTGGATGCAGTCTTTTCACTTGATTCTGTGATTACTGCTGTCGCGATGGTACAACATATCACTGTGGCTATGATGGCTGTGATAATCGCGATGGGGATGATGATATGGGCTAGTGGTCCGCTTACCGAGTTTGTAAACCGCCATCCTACTGTGGTGATGTTATGTCTTGGTTTTTTGCTGATGATTGGCTTCAGTCTGATTGCAGAAGGTCTACATTTTGAAATTCCCAAAGGCTATTTGTATGCGGCCATTGCTTTCTCCATACTAATTGAGATTTTCAACCAGATTTCTACGCGAAATACCCGTCGTAACGATATGATCGGCCGTTCGTGGCGCTACCGTACCGCAGACAGTGTGCTGGGTATGATGGGGCTGCGTGAAAAGGAGCTGGCCAAGAATGGTACCCCAACCGAAGATGATGAGCATTTCGAAGAAAATGAGAAATCCATGATTCGGAGTGTGCTGACGCTGGCCGAGCGCCCCATCATGGGTGTGATGACGCCGCGCAGTGATATCGAGCGGCTGGATTTATCGCAAACGCGTGAGCAGCAGCATCAGCAGTTACAAGACACACCTTTTTCAAGACTGGTGGTGGTTGGCAAAGCCGGTATTGATGAACCGCTGGGTTTTGTTAATAAAAAAGATCTTCTGAATCAGCTACTCAAAGGTGAAGCACTGAATATACAGGCCGCACTGCGTCAACCACTGGTTTTACCAGACAGCAGTACTGTGCTGGATGCCATGGAATTGTTCCGCTCACGCAGTGCCGATATTGCGCTCGTGGTGGATGAGTTTGGTGCCGTACTCGGACTTGTGAGCATGAAGGATTTGATGGAAACCATTGCCGGTGATTTTCCAGAAGAGTATGAGCGTGCTGATGCGCCAAGTATTCAGCAAAATGCTGACAAAAGTGTCACGGTAGATGGCAGCCTTGAATATGCAATATTGGCTCAGCATCTGCATTTGCCAACTTTGCCGGAAGATGCCGAATATCACACAGTAGCCGGACTGATAATGGAAGAAATGCAGGATATTCCGGATGTGGGGGATACCATTGATTATGCCGGTTATCGTTTTGAGGTTTTAAGTAAGGACGGACATCGGCTGGAAAGAGTACGCATCAGCAAAATTGAACCTCCTGAATCAGAATAATCTGAATTTATCAGAATATAAAAAAAGCCTGCTAGTACAGCAGGCTTTTTTCATTTCGTACTTGCTTATTTAATCTGGCTGCCAATTACGCCGCCCAATGCAGCACCACCTAAGGTGGCACCTGTGTCTTTGCCCATCAGGTTACCAGCTATACCACCTACTACTGCACCTTCGGCAGTGTGACGCTGAGCCGGAGTCATATCTGCACAGGCAGAAAGAGATGCTGCTACTGCGGCTATTACAGCTAATGTTTTCATTTTAGATTTCATATATATGCCTCTTTGTAAGAAAATAGATTTATCGTGTGTATTAACTCTTCATTATATTGCTATATTGCTGGCGAATGTATAGAAAGTCAACAATATATTATTACTGTATTAATTATATCAGTGAGAAGACAGTCTGGTGGAAAAACTGCATTATTAACAATAATGCAGTTTTCTGATAGAGAAAGAGTGGCGGCCAGCTAGTCTGTTTTTTTAATAGTGTCAGCCACGATTTCTGGTGTCTCACGGGAAGGCTGCTTTTTCTCCTTATATTTAATCACGGCGCGATCTAGTTTATCCATAAGACAGTCAATAGCTGCATACATATCATTGTCTACACAATCAATATGAATGTCCTTGCCAGAAAGATGTAAATTGATTTCTGCTTTTTTCTGAACTTTTAATACTGAAAATGTAACGGTGGCACTGATTACCTGATCCGCATGGCGGCTAATGCGTTCTAGCTTGTTTAGTGTGTAATCCTTTAAAGCAGGGGTTACATCCAGATTCTGTCCAACAAATTTAAGATTCATAGCCTGACTCCTTTTAATAAAAGGTTTTAGTGAAGACCAAACAAACTTTAAAGAAGGTAAACAGTTAATTAGTAATTCTTAAACTTTACTTTACGTTGGTGCGCCGGCGGAATTTTCAAGGCCTCACGATATTTTGCCACTGTACGCCGCGCCAGTTTAATTCCTTGCTTGGCTAGCTGGCTGACCAGATAGGCGTCAGAATAGGGATGCTTTGCATCTTCTTCGTTTATCATGCTTTGCAGCAAAGACTTAATTGCTGTTTGGCTGTTGCCTGCACCATCATCCGTAGCGGCTACTGATTGGCTGAAAAAATACCGCAGAGGAAAAACACCCTGAGAGCAAGTAAGGTATTTCTGATTAATGGCGCGGGAAATGGTACTTTCTGCAAGCTCAAGTGTCTGTGCCGTTTCCTTAATGGTTAACGGAACCAAAGCCAGCGAACCGAAACTGAAAAAATCCTGCTGTTGCTGCACAATCCATTCTCCCAGACGTTGCAGGGTGTTTTTGCGCATCTGCAGACTATGTAGACAAGTTTGAGCTTCCTGCCACTTGTTTTTACACATGGTATCAATTTCCGGATGCGGCTGTTGTAACAAATCTTCCGCAGCTGGCTCAATCCGCAATTGAGGAAACGCATTACGCAGAATACGAATCTGCCAGCAGCCATTGTTATCAGCAAATACTTCCATATCTGGGCGTATTGCGAGAATACCGTGGCCATCTGGTAAACCATAACAGGGGAAAGGGTTGAGGCAGCTAATCAGTTTGCAGGCTGCTTCGAGTGTGGCGGTAGAAAACTGTGGTAGTTGCCGGCATAGTTGTTTGAATTGATGGGTACTTAGCCATTGTCCGAAATAGTCGCGGATTAGTAACCGTGCACAGTTTTGAATGTTTTTTTTATTTGCATCGTGGGAGTCTGGCAGGTTATCCACCTGCAATAGTAGTGATTCCTGCAAATTACGTGCGCCCACACCGGCTGGTTCAAACTGTTGCAGAATAGAAAGAGCATGAGCAAGCTCGGTTTCATCCAGCCGCCATTCCAGTGGTGAATTTTCTACAAGGTCAGTTAGACTGCAATCCAGATATCCCTGTTCATTTAAATTATCAATCAAAAAATAAACTTGTGCTGCTGTGTCTACATCTAAATCAAACTCGCATACCTGCCGGCGCAGCAGCGTATACATATCGGGTTCATCTGCCAGCGTTTCCCAGATATCGCTTTCATTTTGTATAAAGCCATGTTGAGGTGGCTGTACATATTGAGTCTGAGGGCTAATATCTTCAGCTGAATTTTCAATTTCTTCCAGAAAAGGGTTATCAGCCAACCAGCCTGATACCAGTTCCTGTAATTCCAGTGCAGATAATTGCAACACCTGTAAAGATTGTTGCAGTCTAGGGCTAAGACGATTGGTAAGATTGAGTTTGAGTTGAGCGGCAGGCTTTTGCATACGCACCTAATACTCGAAATGCTCACCTAAATAAACAGCGCGTACCTGCTCATTATTAACCAGCTCCTCCGGTACGCCGGAAGCCAGAACGCTACCCTGATTGATAATATAAGCTCGGTCACAGATACGTAGTGTTTCACGTACATTGTGGTCGGTAATCAGGGTGCCGATACCGCGTTGTTTCAGGAAAGAAATCAGATTCTGAATATCTATCAGTGCAATTGGGTCTACTCCGGCGAATGGTTCATCCAGCAGAATAAAGCGCGGATTCATCGCCAACACCCGTGCAATCTCTGCACGGCGGCGTTCACCACCAGACAGCGAAAGAGCAGTATTATTACGTAAATGTTCTATGTGCAGGTCTGCCAGTAGTAATTCCAGCTGTTCTGCACGTTTTTCCGGCGGATAGCTGATTTCCAGAATTGCATTGATATTCTGTGCTACCGTCATTTTACGGAAAATCGAAGCTTCCTGCGGCAGATAACCCAGACCCAAACGGGCGCGCTCGTAAATCGGCCGATGTGTTATATCCTGACCATCCAGCGTGATGCAGCCACCATCAGCTGCAATCAGTCCCACAATCATATAGAAGCTAGTGGTTTTACCGGCACCATTTGGTCCCAGTAAGCCGATTACCTCACCACTGTTTACTTCCAAAGCAACATCGTTGACTACTTGTCGCTGTTTAAAACTTTTTTTCAGGCCGCTGACACATAGCTGGCTTTGCGGCGCAGTAGGAGTTTCATTCATGGGATTGGCTTATTTCTTTTTCTGTTGCGGTTGGATAATCACGTGTACCCGCCCTTTAGGCGCGCTTTTCACCGTATAAACCTCGGTATTGGTGTTATAAACAATCACAGCACCACGAGCCATATCTCCCCCGCGGTTTACCTGAGCGTTGCCTGTAATAGTAACAATGCCACTCTGGCTTTCGTAATGGACATTATCGCCGTGACCAAATACCATGCCATCTTTTTCCAGCTGCTGACCAAAAGTTGCCGGTTTGCCGTCTGCAATGATGGTTTGGTTGCCGGCATTATCTTTGTGGGCGGTAACACGGGCAGCATTCATATACATCGTGCCCTGACGCATCTTAACATTACCAGTGAATACCGTTGTCTGATTCTGTTTGTCCAGAGAGCCCTGATCAGCCTCAATCTGTATTGGTTGTTGCCGGTCACTGTCCAGAGCCCAGAGGGGCATGCTGCCAGTCAGCAGCATCATGGCTGCTAGAACTTTACCACTAATGTGAATGCGGATCATAAATAATAGCCCTTACACGCGCGGGAAGATTTAAAAAACCACGCTGTTTGTCATATTCAAAACCTTGTGATGTCCCACTCGACATACCATACCGGTACGCAACCGGCGCATCAGTTTTAATTACCTGAGTCTGAGTATCTACATGTAAAATACTCGTTTGCAGATGTCCTTCCGGTTCATCACCCACTTGGTGTTTGAGCCAGTTTACTTGACCAAGCAAATCTACTTTACGGCTGTCGGTGTAATATTGGCCGCTCTTGGCTTGAATCCGGTACAACTCAGTACCATTTTTGTACAGACTCATATCGGGATTATCGATATAAATCACCGTCTGCTGAGGAAACTGCCGTGCAGCAGAGGCTTGGATGGATTCACTCAGCTGGCCGTTATCATCAAATCTTTCACCGTGAATAGTATTGATAACGTATTTCGGTTCTTTCGGATTGAGCGGGATTTCCACTGTCTTAACTTCAGTAATGCGGTCAAGCCAGAAACTTACACCGCCAAGCGCCACTGCCAGAATCAGTGGAAACGCCCAGTTACCGCGGCTGCGAAGCACGCTCATGCCAGATACCCCGCCATTTCCGCTGCCATAAACCCTTGTGCATCCAGCAGTAAATCACATACTTCACGTACTGCCCCAGCACCGCCGGCAGCCTCAGTGACATAGTCAGCATGCTGTAATACCAGTGCATGTGCATTTGGCACAGCCACAGCCAAACCACAGTGCTTCATCACCGGTAAATCCACCACATCATCTCCAATGTAGGCACATTGCTGTTCTGAAAGTTGCAGTTGTTCGAGCAGTTGCTGATAACAACTGCGTTTATCAGAAATTCCTTTAAAGTAATGTTTAATACCCAGTTGCTGGACACGAATGCCAACCGAGGGGGCATCGCGTCCGGTTATAATAGCGGTCTGAATTCCGTGCCGGTGCAGCATTTTCAGCCCATGCCCGTCTAGAGTATGGAATGCTTTGATTTCTTCTCCGTTATCTCTGATAAAGATACGGCCATCAGTGAGTACACCGTCTACATCCATAATAAACAGCCTGATCTGCTTTGCAGCCTGTAATCGTGCAGTAGCCGACATCATTGCATTCATCAACATACCCTTAATATCACTCCTCAACGCGCCTAAACAATACGCGCCTGCAATAAATCATGCATATTCAGCGCGCCTACAGGATGATTCAGTTTATCAATCACCACCAAACCATTAACTTTGTTTGTCTGCATGGTTTTTAAAGCTTCCGTCGCTAGCCGATCCGCCGTAATGGTTTTTGGTGCGTGGCCCATCACATCGGCCATCACCCAGTCTTGCAATTGCTGATTGCTTTGAAACAGACGGCGTAAATCGCCATCTGTAAACAAACCACTAAGTTGCCCGTTACCATCTACCACAATCAGCATACCCAAGCCTTTTTCGCTCATGGTTACGATTGCCTGTCGCAACAGAGTATTTTCCTGAACGAGCGGCATTTCCGGACCAGCATGCATCACGTCTGCCACTGTCAACAATAGCCGTTTACCCAGACTACCGGCCGGATGACTCAGTGCAAAATCTTCCGGCGTAAACTGGCGCGCCCGTAGCAGAGCTACCGTCAAAGCGTCTCCTAATACCATTACCGCTGTTGTGCTAGACGTTGGAGCCAGCCCCAATGGACAAGCCTCCTGTGAGACATGAGCGCACACATGTATATCAGCATGTCTGGCCATACTCGAATCATTTCTGCCGGTGATGCAAATGAGCTGTACATGTTTGCGTTTGATTGCCGGTATCAAAGCTAGGATTTCTTCACTTTCACCAGAATTAGACAGTGCAATCAACACATCGCCATCTACAATCATACCCAGATCGCCATGTCCCGCCTCGGCCGGATGAACAAAATAAGCAGGCGTACCCGTAGATGCCATCGAAGCAGCAATTTTGCGCCCAATATGGCCACTTTTACCCATACCGGTGACAATCACACGGCCACGACAATCAAGTATCGTGGCCACAGCCGCAGTAAAATGCTCATCCAGACTGGCTGCAACTTCGCGTACAGCCTGTTCTTCAATAGCAAATACTTCTTTGCCCCAGTCCAAATATTTATCCTGAATGTTCATAACACCATCTGCAGCAGAAAAACGCAAACAAAGACACAACAAATTTAACCTGATTATAACCTGATAACGGTCATTTTGTTTGCATCAGGAACTTGTCAAAATAGCCAAGCCTCGTTAGAGTAAACCTCAACGTAAACGTAACTGGTTCAATCAATTGATTAACCTTAACAAAACATATCTAACAGATATTTACCACAAGGAATAAATATGGCCGTATTAGCACAAGTCAACACACTGGGACAGCAGATTTGGCTGGACAATCTTTCCAGGAGTCTGATTCAGTCGGGAGAGCTAGCACAAATGCTGGAAAGCGGTATCAGTGGCGTGACTTCCAATCCGGCCATTTTTCAGAAAGCTTTCGCGGGTGACCGCCTGTATCAGAGCGACATCGACCACCTCAAACAACAAGCGCTCACCCCAAAACAGCGCTACGAGCAGCTGGCAGTGGCTGATGTGCAGGCTGCCTGTGATGTTTGCCTGCCACTGTATGAACGTAGTGATAGCAAAGCTGGATTGGTCAGTCTGGAAGTGGCGCCCGATCTGGCCGATGATGCACAGGCCACCATTACTGAAGCCGTACGCCTCTGGCAGCAGCTTGAACGCCCCAATGTCATGATAAAAGTACCTGCTACAGATAGTGGCATACAAGCCTTACCCACACTTGTGGCACAAGGTATCAATGTCAACCTGACCCTGCTTTTCTCCAAAGATCAGCTACAGAAAGCATGGCAGGCACACGCAGCAGGCCTGCGCCAGCGACTGGCACAGAATTTGCCTGTTAACCGCATTCAAGTAGTGGCCAGCTTCTTCCTATCACGCATTGATAGTGCACTGGATATCACTTTGCCAGCTTCCTTACAGGGAAAAACCGCTATTGCACTGGCTAAAACCGCTTATGCCGAATGGCAGGAATTTATTCAAAGCCGTGAATTTACCGATCTGGCGGCACAGCAGGCTGCGCCATTGCGATTGCTCTGGGCCTCTACTGGCACCAAAAATCCGGCTTATTCAGATGTCTGCTATATAGAGAACATTATCGGAGCAGATACCATCAATACAGTACCAGCCAATACCCTGAAAGCATTTATTGACCACGGCCGCGCAGCAGCTACCCTTACTCAGGAAGTACAACAGGCCAAAAGCGTACTGATTGAAATCGAACAACTAGGTATCAACCTCGAATCACTTGCCAGCAGATTGCAACAGGAAGGCTTGCAGCAATTTGTTGATGCCTTTGACGCTTTATTACAACCACTGGCTTAAGCATTGATTTGAAAACATAACAGGACAGATTTGTCATTGGCCAAACTGTATCTGTTATGTTTATTCCATCTTTAAATATAAATACATCTAAAAATTTATACTTATTTGATACAAAAGATGAAATCCTCACTCAGATTTATCTGCACAATACCATCCTATTGTTTATTAGTTGCAAATTAAAAAGCCACAACAGCATAGTAACCATTATGGCTTTGATAACATTAATCAAACAACTGAATATTATTCGACTAAGACAACATTAATGCAAACCAACTATATTACCCTCAGCATCAATATCAATCTGACGGTAAGCCGGTAAAGTACCCAGACCCGGCATCGTCATCACATTACCCGCATATACACGAATAAAACCTGCACCGGCTGATACCTGCAAGCGCGCAATATCAATATCAAAATCAATAGGCACATTTTTTAGATTTGGGTCAGCACTGATAGACAACGGCGTTTTCACCATGCACAAAGGCAAATGATCCAGTCCGAGTTGACGGATTTCCGCCATATTCTGTTGAGCCCGCTCCGACAGATTTGCTTGCCGTGCTCCATATTTCTTCGCCATAGTTTGAATTTTTTCTTCCAGCGGCATACTGTCCGCGTAGGGCAGGGTAACTGTATTATTCTGTGCGCATGCCGCCACCACGTGGCGGGCTAAAGCTTGCGTACCCGCTCCACCCTGAGTAAATGCTTCACTGATTTCACAGGCACTGGCACCTTGTTCCAGTGCATACTGGCGCACATATTCCAGCTCTTCTTCATGGTCATAAGGGAAACGATTAATTGCCACAATTACCGGCAGACCATAGCTTTTCGCATTGCGGATATGCCAGCCCAGATTGGCACTGCCTTCTGCCAAGAGCGCCACATTGCATTGGCTAACTTCATCCGGCAAAGGCTGACCCGGCTTAATATTAAAGCGCCCACTATTGGATTTCAGACTGCGTACTGTGGCTACCAGCACCAAACAGGATGGGGCTACACCCGTCTGACGATATTTGATATTGAAGAATTTCTCCATACCCATATCCGAACCAAACCCTGCCTCGGTAACCACATAATCAGCTAGCTGTAAGCCCACCTTATCTGCCAGTACCGAAGAATTACCATGGGCAATATTGGCAAACGGGCCAGCATGAATCAGCACCGGTGTCTGCTCTGCCGTCTGCATCAGATTCGGATTAATAGCATCTTTCAGCAGCACCGTCATTGCACCGGCTACCTCGAGTTGCTCCGCCGTAATTGGCTTGCCTTGGGTATCATAAGCCAGAATAATGCGGCCGATACGTTGGCGCATATCCTGTAAATCTGTCGCCAGTGCCAGAATCGCCATCAGCTCCGAAGCGGCTGAAATTTCAAATCCGTCTTCGCGTTCCACCCCATTGGCGCCGCCACCTAGGCCAACCTTAATCCGCCTCAAAGCACGGTCGTTATGGTCAATCACCCGTTTCCAGACAATACGGTTTTTATCAATATTCAACCGTGGCAGCTTAGTTTGTGCCGTAAAATTTTCGCCCAGATGTTCTTCATGATATAAACGCGCGTCCAAAGCTGCCGAAGCCAGATCATGTGCAGCTGTAATCGCATGAATGTCACCGGTTAAATGCAGATTCAACTTTTCCATCGGCAACACCTGTGCCTTACCACCGCCAGCCGCACCGCCTTTTACCCCGAATACCGGTCCCAAACTAGGTTGACGGATACAGGCTATAGCTTTCTGCCCAATAAAATTTAGCCCCTGACTAAGCCCAATGGTTGTCACCGTTTTACCTTCTCCCAAAGGCGTTGGTGTAATTGCCGACACTAGTACCAGCTTGCCCTGCTTGGCTTCCGACTGGATTACCCTCAAATCTACCTTGGCCACTTCACGGCCGTAAGGAATCAGGTATTGTTCGGGGATGCCGCAGTTGCGGGCGACTTCGGTGATGGGAAGTAAAGATACAGACATGCTTATATTCCTAAAAATTTGAAAATAATTTTCATTAATGTTTATCGAAGTAAGAATAGACTATCTAGGTAAATATACAGTAAGTATACAATTGTGAAGCAGATAATAAAGTTTATTAAATTAATATCTCAGTCAGGTTTTATTTCAGTTAAATTGAATAAAGCCTATAGAGGTGATTGAATCAAAAAAATGTGGTTTAAATGCCACTGGAAATTTGCGTATAGTATAGAAATTTTACATAAATATTTAATATATAATTGTATTTATATACAATAATTTTTTTCAATGAAAAAAATAAAATATTTTAAAATAAAAGAAAATATTTTGTTTTTTTTAACTTTCTTTGGGAAATAATGATTTAACCGTATAATATTTAGAGTATATCAGCATGAATGAAATTGAAGAGTTCTATAAAAATCATGGGGCTGGTGCTCAAGATGCAGCCCAGAGTTATCATTCTTACTATTTTTTATTGCTTTTACTGAGAATGGAAGTTGGGGAAAAAATTGGATTCGAAGTTAAAGAAGATATACATATTCAAAAAGCAGATGGTACTACTGAATTTATTCAAATCAAACATACAATACAAAAAGCGGCACAAGGAAATTCAGTTAATCTTACTACCCTTGATAAGGACTTATGGAAAACATTATTAAATTGGTTAAAGCTAATCCAATTACCAAATTTTGAAAATCTTGAAAAGTGTAAATTTATTTTGATAACAAATAAGGAAGAAAAAGAAAATAAATTTCAAGATGCCTTAAGGGCTTTTAAATCAAAAGAAGATAACGATACACAAATATTTTTAAACAAGATTAGTTCTATTTCTACAAATAACCCAGAAATAGCAAATTGTATTACGGAATTTAAAAAATTATCATCAAGCAATTTAAGACTATTTCTTAATAATTTGAATATTGAAACTGGAAATAATGATGTAATAAAAAAAATAAAAGATGAAATCTTAAAAAAATGCATGAATGATAAATATACTGAAACTATTTTTAATTCCTTTTGTTCTCAACTTCAAGAGAAAAAATATATTCAAATTTGTTCTGAAGGAAAATATGAAATAAGTTTTAATGATTTTTTAAAAGATTTTGGTCAGTGTATGAGAATAATGTATAAAAACTGTCCATTACCTGAAAGAAGATTGGAAATGGATCTTCTAGACAATTTAGAAAGCCAGATATTTATTCAACAATTACTGGATATAGGAGATATTTATCAAGATGATTCTGACGAAATAAGAGACTTTACATTCCAAAAACTTCATACATTAAATATATTATCAGATTGGATTGAAAATAATGAAATATACCAATTTGATTTGGATATGTTTGAAGAAAATATTATGGGTACTTGGAGAAACGTCTCTAAAGAAAAATATAGGGAAATTAAAAAAAAGATTAATGAAGGATGTTTAATAAAAGATTTAGAAGAAGATATTAAGTCTTTAGCGATTGGTATTCTTGATGAATTAAGAAAAAAACAAATGACTGTACCGGGTAATACTTTTCCTCTTAGTATTTATACAAGTAATGGTTATTTATATTTACTTTCAGATGAATTAAAAATAGGTTGGCATTATGACTGGAAAAATAGGTATAGAAATTTATGAAAATATTATATTACATTTATAATAATGAAGCTATTGCTACCACGGTTTTAATGTCTGTTATTACCAAGTTAAAACGCATGGATATTGCTTCAGCCCCTTTAGTTTTACCATTTTTGTTAGATAATCGCATAGTTAATCATTTATTAAAAGATGAAGCTAACTATGAAAATATAGAACAATTTATCCAATCTAAACGTTTATATTTTACTTCGTTTAATAACAGATTTCTCTCATTGTTGCCTGTTACTGTTAATTCGTTAATGATTCTTCAAAAAAGTAATGTCATTAATATAACAGATTCAATAACAATCAATAAAGAATTTGAATTTGATGTTAATGAATTAGGATTAAGATTCACAAAAATTGAACATGTTATACCTAAATTTGTTGCATTGATTAAAAATTATTCCCTTTCTGATTTATATTTTATATTTAAAATACAATTATGAACTTTATACTGCTCGAAATTAAACTTTGGTTTAAAAATGACTCTTCAGCACCGAAAAGCTATTTTTTTGAAAAAAATAAAGTTAATGTTATAACAGGAGCTTCAAGCACCGGTAAATCAACTATCTGGCGCATTGTTGATTATTGTTTACTATCTGGTATTACACAAATTGCAGATAAAATTGCTAATGCTGTCTCATGGTTTGGTATTACTTTTATCATCAATGAGCAAGAAATTTCAATAGCTCGAAGTTCTCCTGAAAAAAGTATAGTTTCTCAAGATGTATATTTTGGGTTAGGCCCTTTGCCTGAAATGCCGTCGAGTAATCAGACTATTTCACAAGTTAAATCAAGCTTGAATAAATTATTTAATTTTTCTGGTGAATTAAAACAAGCTTATAACAATTTATTATGTTATAGGCATTTTTTAATTTTCTGCTCTTTAACAGAAAAAGTTATTGCTCAACCAGATAGATATTTTGATCTACATTTTTTTAAAGATGATTATAAAAACAATACTACAGGTAAAATGTTAAATCAAATATTTGAATTAATTATAGGTGCTGATAAGCCTGAAATACAAGACACAAAAAAAGCTAGAAAAAGAATAGAAAGAGAAATTAAGAAAATTAAAGCCAACATTCAAGAAGGGGAGAATAAAATTAAAGACTTTAAAGATAAAGTTAAATTTTTAATAGAAGAATCGAAAAATTATAATTTTATTGATTTGTCACAATCTTTTGAAAATGAAGATAAAGCAATATTATTTATTGAGCAAGTTATTAGTACCGCCAAAAATATGGCAGAAGGTAAGTGTATATTTAATGAAGAAAATGAAATACTTAATCAACAAAAAAATGATATTGAACTAGAAATAGACAAGCTGAATAGATACGAGCGTGAATATAATCAGTATCAAAAAAATTTAACAAAATCAGCAGATAGTCTACAGCCAATTGAATTTTTATATAATAATTTATCTAATCAACTAGTCCAATCTTATGAAACTCAAATATTTTTACAAACTTTACGAGATTCTTTTTACACAATCAAAAATAATATAAAACAACAAATTTCACCCTTAGATGTTTCTGAGGATTTGAAAAAATTTGAGGAGCAATTAAGCAATATAAACAAAATAATTAAAGAAAAAAATGAATCATCAGATAAATTTCAGTTTAATCATACAAATTATATCAATATTGGTAATATAGAAGCTAAATTAAAATCTATTTTAACTGCTGAAGAAATTAAAAAAATTGAAAGTGAATTAATTGATAGTTCAAATCGATTAAAAATATTAAATGAACAGGAAAAAACATTATTTTCACAATCTGATACTGTTCAATTTGAAAGTATAAAATTGGAAAATATAAAATCATTTAATAAAGCTGCACAGGAAGTGTATGATTGGCTTAATAAAGGTACTGAGTATAAAGGATACTGTATAGCATTAAATGAAGAAAACTTGATGTTAGATATTTTCCCACCAAATATGCCGGCAATTTTGCCCATTAGCGAAACTGGCAGTCAGGCTAATTATGTTTTTTTGCATTTATGCATGTTTTTGGGATTGCATATGCATATGGCTAAAATGAATCTTGATTATGTTCCACAAATTATTTTCATTGATCAGCCTAGTACTCCATTTTTAAGTTATAAAAAAGACCAAGAAATGTTGAATACAATTTTTGAGGTTTTAAATTCTTTTATTGATAAAATGGTTATAAAAAATGAAAATTCGTTTCAAATCATTTTAACTGATCATGCATTACCAAGTGATTGGGATAAATTACCGAATTTTAAATTAATTGCTGAATTTATTGATGGAAATGCTCTTATACCAAATGAGCTCTTATAAAAATGGTTAAATCTATGCCGAAATTTGTTCTTGGAAATATCAGCAGATTAATAATACACAGTATAGGCAATAAAAGTACTGCAGACGGTGTGCGGCTGTGTGATGAGTTAAGTAATTATGAAAATGTGGAAGAAACACTTAATAAGTTAATCACTTCCAATTTTAAATTTGATGAATTGTATCAGTTTCATTTTTTCCCCGATTTGGCGCTCAATCCGGTTTATACCATTATCAAAGCCATGTTTGAGTACACTGATATTGATGATTTTATTAATCAGTCTAAAAATATGGGGCGTTATTTGTATGAAAAAAGTAACCACCCGCAAATTAAGGCCGGAGAGTTGAGTGTATTTAATCTCGCTGATTGTACGGTTGATGATGAAATAGTCGATTGTATCGGTATCTTTAAATCAGAAAACAAACAGAAAATTCTGAAGGTTGAGGACAAACAGACTGGTTATGATTTGGCGGATATTGAGGGGTTAAGTATTCATAAGCTAGATAAGGGTTGTCTGATTTTCAATGTGCATTCAAAGCAAGGCTATCTGGTAGCTATTGTGGATAATACAAACCGGCGTGCGGAAGCTAAATACTGGACTGATGATTTTCTAAGTATTAGACCCATTAACAACGACTATCATCAGACAACCCATATTATGGAATCAGCTAAGCAATTTATTGCTCAGACCATAGATGCTGATGATGAGGCCAGTAAATCAGAAAAAATCGGATTGCTGAATAGGTCTGTTGATTATTTTAAAAATAATCAACAGTTCGATTTGCAGCAATTTGAACAGGAGGTATTTGCGCAAGATGATTTGATTCAAAAATATCAGGATTTTAGTCAGAATTATGCGCAGGAAAATCAGTTGGAACCCGTCAGAAATTTTGATATTTCTCCGAAAGCTGTAAAAAAGCAGGAGAAATATTTTAAAAGTGTAGTGAAGCTGGATAAAAACTTTCATATCTATATACACGGTGGTAAGGATATGATTGAAAAAGGGCGAGATGAAGATGGACGTAAATTTTACAAAATTTATTATCAGGAAGAAAACTGATGCTTAAAAAACTTAGTGTCGTCGCTGCTTTGCTGGGTTTCTTATAATGTTTTAAGCAGTACAGAAAACGGTAAAAGATATGATTCTACTTGCTAAGTATTTAATAAATTTATAAAATTTGAATAAATTTGGTCCCGCCGACAGGAATCGAACCTGTATCGCACGCTTAGGAGGCATGTGTTCTATCCGTTGAACTACGGCGAGACTTGTACAATGAAGGGCTATAGTCAAAAGCGGCTATAGCCCGCTATTTTATGAGATTCGGGCTAAAGATGCCAATGCTAAATCGCGCATAGCTTGTGTGGTTTCATTAGCCGGTAAATCATTTAGGCAGCTTACGGCTGTATCTATCGCTTTTTTGGCTTGCGTAGTGCAATAAGCCAGCGCATCTGAATTCAGTACGTGGTCGTGGATTTTGTCGAAGTAGCTGCGGTCTGCATGTTCCAGTGCGTGGCGCACATCGGCCGCGGCAGCAGGGCTGCCTTGGTTGAGCAGGTAAATCAGGGGTAGGGTAGGTTTACCTTCGGCCAGATCATCGCCGACATTTTTGCCGATGGTGTCTACATCACCGGTGTAATCCAGTACATCATCAATAATCTGGAAGGCAGTGCCCAGATAGGTACCGTAGTTTTTTAGTGCCAATTCCTGTTTGTCGCTGGCGCCGGCTAATATGGCGCCCACTTGTGCTGCCGCCTGAAACAATTTGGCGGTTTTGTATTCAATTACTTGAATATACTGCTCTTCGGTGACGTCAATATTGCCGATATTCATCAGCTGCATCACTTCACCTTCGGCGATGATGTTGGTGGCTTCAGCCATGACTTCCAGTATACGCAGGCTACCGGAACCTACCATCAGCTGAAAGGCGCGGGTATAGAGAAAGTCGCCTACCAGTACGGCGGCGGCATTGCCAAATAGATTGTTGGCAGTTTCACGGCCGCGGCGCAGATCGCTTTCATCTACTACATCGTCGTGCAGCAGGGTAGAAGTGTGAATAAATTCCACCATGGCAGCAAGGGAAAATAGTGGGTCTTTATCATAGCCCAGTGCCTTGCCGGCCAGAATGGTGATGATTGGACGCAAGCGTTTGCCGCCGGCGCTAATTATATACTGGCCAATTTGGGAGATAAGAACGACTTCGGATTCGATAGCACGGTTGATGACAGCATTAACGCGGCTTAGGTCTTCGGGCAGGTGTTTTTGGAAATAGGGCAGGTTTTCAAGCATGTGTATGTGTTTCTGCAACGTATTTTGGTGGTGTGTTTTAATCAAAATGTGCTGTTTGCTACTGAGCACTATTGCTCAATATTATACTTGAAATTAATTTAGGGGATAGAAAAGTTAGATTGGGTAAATTCTGATGATTTCTTGCTTAGGGAGAATTCGGATAAATTGGGCTGGAACTGAAGCCAGCTAATGCTGTCTAGATCAATCAGGGTATGTTTATTCATTATTTTCTGAGTAGAGTTTTCATTTATCTATCTGTATTCCTAAGAAAGTAATAGGATTTGTGAGTTGTGATTAAAATTAATTTATTTCAACGCTGAATATTTTTTGTTGGCTTTGGTTGTGAGTGAGATTAGATAAATCAATCTTGCTATAGGACTGTATATCTTTATGTATATGTAGTTTGAACGTATTTGTCTTAGGTTTTGTTTTATGCTGGTGTGAAGGAAAGGAAAGCTTTTTATTGATTTTATGTTTTTGGTATTGGTTGGCTACGTGGAATATATAAATTTTTTTAAATTACGGGCTGGCTGGTTGAATTTTTTATGGTTGTGTTAATCAGACAATTTTTTTGTTTCTTTAAATAAAAAGTTTACAACATATATTAAAAAATGTATT
This sequence comes from Snodgrassella sp. CS2, assembly GCF_050310315.1. Taxonomy (NCBI): domain Bacteria; kingdom Pseudomonadati; phylum Pseudomonadota; class Betaproteobacteria; order Neisseriales; family Neisseriaceae; genus Snodgrassella; species Snodgrassella sp. CS2. The sequence continues at coordinate 181,119 of NZ_JBNPBA010000002.1, forward strand.
GTAATCAATGAGTTTATTTAAACTCTTTACTTTAGCCAAAGGAGTATCATTGTGAAAAAATCTGTGTTAACTGTTTTGGGTATTTTAAGTTTGAGTGTTGCTTCTTTTTCTTGTTATGCAGGTAATCCACCTGATAAGGGTGGCGTGCATATCAGCTTGTTTAAATCACCATCTATCGCTAATCCGATTGTTAAATTACCGCCTTCAAAGTGGCTGCCATGTGATTTATTGAGAGTTAATTGGTGTGCTTTCAAAAATGGTCCGACAAAAGTTATCGACCCTCTGGAACCTCAGCCGCCTGTGGCCTATTAATTTTGTCGGTGGCATAAATTTTTAGAAATAGAAATCTTAAATACATCTTTCTTTTTGATTGGAAAGATGTATTTTTTGTTTCTTCTGTGCTTACAGCAGTTTTTCTGTAGGTATCGATAGGTTTAACGAGGGCCAACTGACGTTTCTTTTGACCATTTTGCTATGAAATTCTGAGCTAACATAGTTTGCTGTGCGGTGATTAATCAAGGCTTTAAGAATAAAAGAATTTAGTTTTACTCAATTGCTTATAATTCATTTTAAAAGCAATCTTTTTGCGGTTGCTTTAGGTGCTTGTTTATTCAGTTTGTGTTTATTTCTTTTAAAATTTAAGTTAATAACGGTTGCTGGTTTTTGTCACTGCTTTATGATTGGTAATACTATGTATTATGGTTTACTGAAACCTGCTGCGGTAGCCATCTTCTGCGCTTATACAACGTTGTTATTGTTTTGACAGTTAATTCCGTGGTTGTTATAATCGCCAATTCCGTTTTGTGCGGAAATTTAGTTTTTGTTTTTTAATTGAATTCCTATTGGAGTTGAGTATGTACGCGGTCGTAAAAACCGGCGGTAAACAGTATAAAGTTGCCGTTGGCGAAAAATTAAAAGTAGAACAGATACCAGCAGAACTCGACAGCCAGATCGAACTGAATGAAGTTTTGATGATTGCTGACGGTGAAGCGGTGAAGGTGGGTACGCCTTTTATTGAAGGCGCTAAAGTAACCGCTAAAGTGGTTGCACATGGCCGTCACGATAAAGTACGCATTTTCAAGATGCGTCGTCGTAAACACTATCAGAAACGTCAGGGCCACCGCCAGAATTTTACCCAGATTGAAATCGTGGCGATTGCCTAATTGAGTGAAGGAATAACAGAATGGCACACAAAAAAGCAGGCGGTAGCTCCCGTAACGGTCGTGATTCAGAAGCCAAACGCTTGGGCGTTAAAGCCTTTGGTAATGAGCTGATTCCGGCTGGTTCTATTATTGTTCGTCAGCGTGGTACTCGTTTTCACGCCGGTGAAAACGTAGGTATGGGCAAAGATCACACTCTATTCGCGAAAGTGGATGGTTATGTGGAATTTGCTGTCAAAGGCGCGTTGAACCGTAAAACCGTAAGTGTGCGTCCGTATACTGGCGCAGACGAGTAAGTTTTTACAGCTATCAAGCCCTGCCTGTCTGGCAGGGCTTTTTTGTTGGGACGCAGCAGGGAATTTACAGCTAGCGCTATTCTGCTGGAGTTTGGTTATAATCGTATGACGACGCTAGCCCTGAGACATGTGGTTTTGGCCTGAGCATAAATATTGCAGACTGAGAACGTTATGAAGTTTATTGATGAAGCAAAAATTGAGGTAGTTGCCGGCCGTGGCGGCAATGGTGCAGCCAGCTTCCGGCGCGAAAAATTTGTGCCTAAAGGCGGCCCAGATGGTGGTGATGGCGGTAAAGGTGGCAGTGTTTGGGCAGTGGCAGATGAGAATATCAATACGCTGGTTGAATATCGTTTTGTTAAACGCTATCAGGCTAAAAATGGTGAAAAAGGCCATGGATCTGACCGTTATGGGCGTGGTGCCGATGATATTGAGCTAAAAATGCCGGTGGGAACGCTGATTCGTGATGCGGATACGGAGCAGGTGGTGGCTGATTTAACTCATCATGGCCAAAGGGTATGCTTAGCTAAAGGTGGTAAGGGTGGCTTAGGAAATATTCATTTCAAATCTTCAGTTAACCGTGCGCCAAAGCAGGCGACGCCGGGAGAAGAGGGTGAAGCACGCAGTTTGCTGCTGGAATTGAAAGTGCTGGCTGATGTGGGTTTGCTGGGTATGCCCAATGCGGGTAAATCCACTTTAATCAGTGCAGTTTCAGCAGCGCGACCAAAGGTGGCGGATTATCCATTTACTACATTACATCCGAATCTGGGCGTGGTGCGTAGTGATGATAATCATAGTTTTGTGATGGCTGATATTCCAGGTTTGATTGAAGGCGCGGCTGAGGGGGCTGGTCTGGGACACCGTTTTTTGAAACATCTTTCGCGTACTGGTTTGCTGCTGCACGTGGTGGATCTGGCTCCATTTGATGATGGAGTGAATCCAGCAGCCGAGGCGCTGGCGATTGTAGAAGAGCTGCGCCGTTTTGATGAAACATTGCATGATAAGCCGCGCTGGCTGGTGTTGAATAAAATCGATATGCTGGCTGAAGATGAACGGTCAGCACGGGTGGCGCAATTTCTTGCTGATATTGGCTGGGATTATCCGCAGCCGGATGATGAGTATGAATTTGACCTGTCTGTGCCGCGGGTATTTGAAATCAGTGCTTTGGCACATCAGGGCACTCAGGAGTTAGTGCAGACTATTCAGCGGTATCAGGATACGCGGCATAAATTACAAGCAGAGTTACAGGATTCAGATGAGGCTGTAACTGAGATTATGCCATCTAATAGTTTAATCCAGCCGGAATGACTTCGCCATAATTGCAAAAAGCCACCTGTTGCAGGTGGCTTTTTTATGGAATTTGTTTTGTATGAAGAAAATGTATGTTTATCTTGTCTGCTTTTTAGCAGTACGGCGGCCTAGCAAGCGGTATGCAAATTGAAGAATTAAAACGCTGATAAGAGCCATTACGGCTGCCATGGATATCTGTTCTATATTGTAGCTGATGGATTTGATGGGTGTAACGGTATGTGCTGTTGCTTGATAGATTGCAATGGTCATGCTGCGGTTGGTACGCAGGCTAGTGCGTATCTGCTGATGTTGGGCTGTTTGCTCGATGATTGTGTATTTGAAGGTATCGTTGTCATTTTTCTGTTTGCTGCCTTCTGTGTTTTTGGCCAAAAAAGATGTGCCGGCCAATGGGTGCTGCTGAATATAGGAATAGGGTAAGGCTAGAAATGAACCATCTGGATTAAATGCAGCAATGGTTAAATCAGAATGCCACGGTTTGTGGTTGCTGGCAGTGCGGCTATCTATTGTGGCTAGGATAAAGATATACAGAATACAGAAACCACAGAATAATATTAATTTAAGTATGCGCTGTTTCAACTGGCGCGGACGTTTCTGGGTTGTGGAAGAATGGGTTGCGGAATGAGGCTGATTATTCATGATGTGCTGTACCACTGTGGTTTATTTGGAGCTGGCCGTAAGCTTGACTGTGATCCGGATGGTGATTTTACCTAATTTCTGACTGTGCTGAAGCTGAATTTTATTTGTGGTTTGGTGAAAACCTATAGTCTGGAGCGGACAGTACTGACTGTAGGTTTTTGTGTTTTTTATGCTCGAATTGAATTTATTTTTTTTATGGTACGGTACTTTTTGGGGTAATGGTAGCTTGCTGCTTTTGTAGTAATGAGTATAAATGGTATTTGAGTTTTAACATGAAAATTATTATCATTAATTTTGGATAATTTTTTTAGGGCAATATATGAGTGAACAATACGATGTAGCTGAACTTCAGGCAGCAGTCACGCGGTTACAGCAACTGGATTCTCTGGTGCTGGCTACGGTAGGGCAGGATGGTGAACCGCATGCAAGTTATGCACCTTTTGCCGAGCATGATGGCTATCTGTATGTTCTGTTGTCCGGTCTGGCTTTGCATACACAGAATTTGCAACAGCAACAGCAGGCAAATGTTCTGCTAATAGAAGATGAAGCTTCTGCGCGCAATATTTTTGCACGTGCACGTATGAATTATGCTGCCGCTGTGACGACTGTTGAAAAAGATACTACTGAGGGTATTGCCGCTTTGGAGGCAATGAAGACCAAGCTGGGCAATACTGTTGATGTGCTCAGTGGACTGCCAGATTTTATGCTGTTCCGGTTGCGGCTGGAAAAGGCACGGCTGGTAACTGGTTTTGGACGTGCTTTTGTGTTTACGCCAGGTGATGTGGCTGGTGCCGTGCAGTTAACGGAAAAGAATGCGAAAACAGTGTGATACTTTTGTACGTGGCTATTGGCCGGTAAAGAAAGATAAAATCCCGTACAATAGCCGTTTTCTGCGGATATACCGGAGCTGCGTGCATGTGGTGTTGGCCTAAACGAATATGGGTAATTATTCATACGGTATACGTATTTGGTTTGCTGGATTTGGTGCAGCCACATATTCGACCGTTATGGTTGCAAAAACTGGCACGCTGGTTTCCGCGCGGACGCCAGTACCGGCAAGAGTTGCCTGCGGTAAGATTGCGTTTGGCGCTGGAGAGTCTGGGGCCAATATTTGTAAAGTTTGGGCAGGTTTTATCAACTCGTCCGGATTTGCTACCTGCTGATTACGCGCGTGAGCTGTCATTATTGCAGGATCGAGTGCCGCCTTTTGACAGTGATGTGGCCATTAAGGTGATTGAAGCAGAACTGGGTAAGCCACTGGATGCTATTTATGCTCACTTTAATCCGCAGCCAGTTGCCAGTGCTTCTATTGCGCAGGTGCATGAGGCTAATTTGTTTGCTGCTGATGGCGGGGTAGGCCAGAAAGTGGCAGTTAAAGTATTACGTCCGAACATAGCGCCAGTAATTGATCAGGATTTAGCCCTAATGGCAGTGGGCGCACGCTGGGTAGAGTGGCTCTTTGCTGATGGCAAGCGATTGAAACCTCGGGAGGTGGTGGCAGAATTTCAAAATTATCTGCATGATGAGTTGGATCTGATGCGCGAGGCTGCTAATGCCAGTCTGCTCGGGCGCCAGTTTACTGACAGTTCGATGCTGATTATCCCTGCAGTTTATTATGATTATTGTGCCCGCCGTGTCCTAACTATTGAGTGGATGGATGGTATTCCGGTAGCGTGTTTAGACAGGTTGCGTGAAAAAAATATTGATTTACATCAGCTTGCCCGTTATGGTGTGGAAATTTTCTTTACTCAAGTTTTTGATAACGGCTTTTTTCATGCAGATATGCATCCGGGTAATATTATGGTGGCGGATGATGGTCGTTACATCGCTTTGGACTTTGGTATTGTCGGTACGCTGACTGATTACGATAAACGCTATCTGGCGATTAATTTTCTTGCTTTTTTTAATCGGGATTATCATCGTGTGGCAACAGCGCATGTGGAATCCGGTTGGGTACCGCCTGACACCAGAGTGGAAGAGCTGGAAGCAGCGGTACGTGCGGTATGTGAACCGATTTTCAATAAGCCGCTGGCTGAGATTTCTTTTGGGATGGTGCTGATGCGCCTATTTGAGACCAGCCGCCGCTTTAATGTGGAGATTCAGCCGCAACTGGTGTTACTACAAAAGACTTTACTGAATATTGAGGGCTTGGGACGGCAGCTTGATCCAGAGTTAGATTTATGGGCAACTGCTAAACCTTTTCTGACACGTTGGATGCATAATCAGATTGGTATAAAGGCTTTGTGGAAAACGCTGCGACAGGAAGCCCCGGATTGGGCACAGATGCTGCCGGCGCTACCGCGCAAGCTGAATGCGTTGGTGGATGAAAAGCGCCAGTTGGAATGGCGTGATGCTTATGTTCATCTGCTGCGCACGCAGCGGCAGCAGAACTTCTGGCTTGCAGTGATTGCGTTGGTTCTGCTGGCTGTGTTTGTGTTTAAGTGATTTGTGTGCGCCTCAATTAATTGTTGGTGCAGTTTTTATATTGTTGAGATTGTGAAATCTGCTTATAGTTATAGGACTTGATGGTGTGGATTTCAGCAAAGTATTCTGTTTGTTTTTCGCTGCGACCTGTCCGCAGTAGATTATCTGTAAAGGAGTAGCCTTGTGTCGCGTATGTATCCTTATCCTTTGATTGCAAAGGAAGGCTGGCCGTTTATTATCGGCAGTCTCGTGCTGAGCATATTAACTGTTGTCTGGTGCGGCTGGTGGTCGCTGCCATTATGGGTAATCACAGTATTTGTGGTGCAGTTTTTTCGAGATCCTGCACGTGATATTCCTGCAGATCCTGAGGATGTGCTGAGTCCGGCGGATGGACGTATTGTTGTGGTAGAAAAAACCTCTGATCCTTATCGAGGGGTGAATGCGCTGAAAATCAGTGTGTTTATGAATGTATTTAATGTTCACTCCAATCGCAGTCCGATTGATGGCAAGGTAGAACGGGTTGATTATTTCAAAGGTAGTTTTCTGAATGCGGCAGTGGATAAAGCCAGTGTGCAGAATGAGCGTAATGCGGTACTGGCGGTCACAAAGACAGGCCGGCCGGTAACTTTTGTGCAGGTGGCTGGGCTGGTAGCACGGCGTATTCTGTGTTATGTGCATGCCCATGATTTATTGCACCGTGGCGACCGTTATGGTTTTATCCGTTTTGGTTCGCGTGTGGATGTGTATCTGCCCGAAGATGCTACACCGCTGGTGGCCATCGGGGATAAGGTTCGTGCCAGCAGTACAGTATTGGCTAAGTTGCCGTTAGCGGCACCTGAAAAAGGTTCGGATGTGGCAGAAAGACAGGGTGCTGAACAAAATACGGGAGAGCAGGCTGATATGGTGAAAGATGCGACCACTAAGGCTGCTGCGGCAGCACAGCATGTTTTGTCTCAGGAATGATGTTATTAATGGTTATACAGGCTGTCTGTTCTTTACGGGTTCAGGCAGCCTGTTGTTGTACAAACGCTAGTCTATGAAAGAATTATCTAAAGCCAGTTTATCTGCTCGACTAGAACCTGAACGAGTGCTGCTGGTGGGTGTGTTGCTGGACAAAGATTTTCCGGTTACGGCTGAGCGCCGAACCAGTCTCTTTGAAGCAGCGCTAGATGAGGCGCAGGAGTTGGTACGAGCTACCGGAGCAGAACTAGTGGCTGTGGTGCCATGCAGACGTCAGCATGCAAATGCTGCATTGTTTGTAGGTAAAGGCAAGGCAGAAGAACTGGCTCAGCAGGTAGTTGAGACGGAAGCTAATCTGGTTGTCTTTAATCACGCTCTGACACCGACACAGGAACGTAATCTGGAAAGATTGCTGCAATGTCGAGTGTTAGATCGCGTTGGTCTGATTCTGGCTATTTTTGCTCGACGGGCACAAAGTCAAGAAGGGCGCCTGCAGGTTGAGCTGGCGCAGCTGGTGCATTTATCCAGCAGGCTGGTACGTGGTTACGGACATTTGCAGAGTCAGCGTGGTGGTATAGGACTGCGCGGGCCGGGGGAAACTCGTCTGGAAACAGACCGACGCCTGATTAGGCAGAAAATCACGCGCTTGCGCCATGAGTTGCAGCGAGTTCGACAGCAGCGGGCTACGCAACGTAAAAGCCGGAATCAAGGAAAATTACCGCTTTTTGCGTTGGTCGGTTATACAAATGTGGGCAAGTCCAGCTTATTTAACCGTCTAACTAAAGCGCAAGTGGTGGCAGAGGATCAGTTGTTTGCGACGCTGGATAATACGGTGCGTCGCTTGTATCTGAATGAGCAGATCAGTGTGCTTTTATCGGATACTGTTGGTTTTGTTCGCGATTTGCCGCATGGTCTGGTGGCTGCATTTGCGGCAACGCTTGAGGAAACAGCTCTGGCTGATGTGCTGCTGCATGTGGTGGATGTGACGCATCCTGAGTTCGAACGCCAAATCGATGATGTAAATACTGTATTGACGGAAATTGATGCAGCAAACATACCACAATTGATTATTTATAATAAAATTGACAGACTGGCTGCAGAGCAGCGGCCGAAGGGAATAGTACGTGACATTCGCGGGCGCCCTCAGGCTGTATATATTTCGGTACAGGATGGTAGCGGACTAACTGATTTACGTATGGCTATGATAGAACTGGCCAGTCTGAAGCATACACCACATCATGAACAGGACGGGTTGGTGAAGCCTGTCGAGGATAAAACTAAATATGACACAACAAGCTGATGTAATGAAATCTAACCGTCCAAATCGGCCGTACCGACGCCGCCTGCGTGATAATAGTATTTATCTATTGCCCAATGCGTTTACTTTAGCCGCACTGTTTGCCGCTTTTTACGCGATTACTCAGTCTATGCATGGGCATTATGAAATTGCGGCGATTGCTGTTTTTATTTCTATGCTGCTGGACGGTATGGATGGACGGGTAGCGCGTCTCACCAATAGCCAGAGTGCATTTGGCGAACAACTAGACAGTCTGGCCGATATGGTGAGTTTTGGTGTGGCTCCAGCACTTATTGCTTATAAATGGCAATTATTCCATTTTGGTAAAATTGGCTATTCGGTAGCATTTATCTATTGTGCCTGTGCTGCTTTGCGTTTGGCTTTATTTAATACATTGATAGGTAAAGTAAGCAAGAAGTGGTTTATCGGAATTCCTAGTCCGACGGCTGCTGCACTAGTAATTGGCCTGATTTGGGTAAGTCATACTTTTCAAGGACTGCCTCATCTGGACTGGTTATGTCTGATTATTACTTTGTTTGGCGGTTTATCCATGGTGGTGCAGATACCTTTTTGGTCGTTTAAAGAAATTAATGCCTATCGTAAGGTACCCTTTTTTGTAATGATTCTGGCGGTGATTGCATTGCTGGTAGTGACGTGGGAACCATCAGTGGTGCTGTTTGCCTTTTTCTTGCTTTATAGTTTGTCTGGATATGTGATGTTTATCTGGCGCTTATTGACGAAACGCAAGATTCAGCCCGAATCGTAATAAAAAATAATTTACTAAGGGAACAACAATAAGCTGGTATATTCGAAATAAAGGAGGATAGCTATGGCTGTTAATCTGGCCGTGCCAAATGATAGGCAGGTTCTAGCCATTGATGGTGTACAGGTCTTTGTGGGACAAGCGGGTGTTAAAAAGCCCGAGCATGATGATTTAACTCTGATAGTACTGAATGGCGTCAACAGCATCGGCGCTGTTTTCACTCAAAACCGTTTCTGTGCCGCACCGGTACAAATTGCTAAGCAGCATCTGGCTACGGATACAGGTGTGCGTGCGCTGGTGATTAATACGGGTAATGCCAATGCAGGCACTGGCCGGCAAGGTTTGGCCGATGCTGAATTTATCTGTGAAAAAGTGGCTCAACAAATTGGCTGTGCAGCAGCACAAGTGCTGCCGTTTTCAACTGGCGTGATTTTAGAACCATTGCCGGTAGACAGGATCGTGGCGGCACTACCTAAAGTGAAAGTAGTACACTGGCCGCAGGCAGCAGCGGCGATTATGACCACCGATACCGTTCCCAAAATGGCCAGCCGTACAGTCTCTATAGATGGACATAAGGTACATTTCACCGGTATTGCCAAAGGTTCGGGCATGATTCATCCGAACATGGCTACAATGCTGGGATTTGTGTTTACCGATGCTGATATCGCTCAGCCATTGTTGCAGCAGATGGTGGCTGAAGTAGCAAATACTTCTTTTAATGCCATAACGGTAGATGGAGATACTTCTACTAATGATAGTTTTGTGGTGGTAGCTACCGGAAAAACTGAACTTGGTCGGATCGACTCTGAAGCCAGCAAGGATTATGCTGCAATTAAAACGGTACTGGCTGATGTGGCACTGGAGCTGGCGCAGGCTATCGTACGTGATGGTGAGGGTGCATCCAAATTTATTACTATTGATGTGCGTAATGCGTTAACGGAGGCTGAAGCCCGTCAGGTGGGTTATGCAGTAGCCCGTTCACCGCTGGTAAAAACAGCCTTTTACGCCAGTGATCCTAATCTTGGTCGTATCTTGTGTGCCATTGGTTATGCCGGTATTACTGACCTTGATGTTAGCGCTATTAAAGTGTATTTAGGTGATGTATTGGTAGCCGAAAAAGGTGGGCGCGCCTCAAGCTACACTGAAGAAGCCGGACAACAAGTTATGGCACAGGACGAAATAACGGTAACAATTGATTTGGCTCGTGGTGAAGCTCAAGCGAAGATTTATACTTGTGATTTATCTAAAGAGTATGTGGCCATTAATGCGGATTACCGCAGTTAAATATAATGTATGTAATATTCTAGCCATCAAGCCGATATAACATCAGCTTGATGGCTGTTTATTTATTTTTGTACGGCAGTAATTTTGATTTCTACTTTCCATTGCGGATTGGCCAGTGCAGCCTGCACACAGGCTCGTGCCGGCGTGTGGCCAGGAGTCACCCATTTATCCCACGCTTGATTCATACCTGCATAATCCTGTAAATCACTCAAGTAGATTACGGCTTCACATATATGTTGTTTGTCGCTGCCACAGGCGGCAAGGATACTGTCAATCTGTGCCAGTACGTTGGCAGTCTGGGCGGTGATGTCTGCTTCTTCATTCGTGGGTACTTGTCCGGCCAGAAATATCAGACCATTGGCAATGGTGGCTTCAGCAAGGCGGTCACCGCTCTGGTAAAATTTGATACTCATATACAGGTTCCTGATGAAGGTAAATAAATGATGTTAGCACAGTTATTTTGGTCTGAAAGGATGAGGTGTACGGATGAGTAAAAGTAAATTTCCAGTCACGCCTGCAATTCGTTTTCTGCGCGACCATCAGATACCATATGAACCAATGGAGTATGCTTACGTTGAGCATGGAGGGACAGCACAATCTGCTTTGGCGCTTAGTGTAGATGAGCATGCAGTAATTAAAACCATTGTTCTGCAAAATGAGCAGAAACAGGGACTGATTGTACTGATGCATGGTGACCGGCATATTTCTACACGTCAGCTGGCACGAGAGCTCGGCATGAAACATATCGAACCGGCCAGTCCCCAGCAGGCCAGTAAATGGACTGGATATCTGGTAGGTGGTACCAGTCCTTTTGGTAATAAGGCGGGTTTACCGATATATGTTGAAGAGAGTATCTATGCTTTGCCACTGATTTATATAAATGGCGGCAAACGCGGATTTCTTGTAAAAATACAGCCACAGTATTTGGCTTGTCTGCAACCACAATCGGTGCACGTGGCTACAGAAACAGAATAAATATTAATTAGTATACGGGCCAAACCGAATAATGGTCTGGCCTGTGCGTTCTGCTACAAGTGAACATTTATTTCAGTTGTCCACGCTGATAAGAATCATTAAAAGGCTTGAAGTTGTGGTCGTGAAGTTTCTGAGCAGCATCAGCCAACCAGTTTGTATTGCGGAGCAATACCCTTCCCTCCATAATCAAGTCGGCCTGTTTGGTTTGCAATATATATTCTGCTAAATCCGGACTATCCAGTAAGCCCACTGTTGCCACTGGAATTCCAACAACTTGCTTCATAGCGGTAGTAAACGGTGTTTGATAGCCGCCGTGTAAAGGTAAATCAGGAGCGTAATCCATTACGCCACCGGTAGATACATCAATTACATCAATGCCGTCACGTTCTAACCACTGGCCTATTTGCTGCCAGTCGGCAATTGTGTTTTGCTGACCACTTTGGTCGTAGTCTGATAAAGACAGACGTACCCATAGTGAACCAGAAAAATGCGCACGGATATCGGTAACAATTTCATGCAATAAACGATATCTATTGGCTAAAGAACCACCATAGTCATCGCTGCGATGATTACTCAATGGTGATAGAAATTCACTGATTAGATAACCATGTGCGGCATGAATTTCAATCACATCTACGCCTGCTTGCTGTGCTCGCCGAGCTGATGCAATAAAGTCAGAACGGATTTGTTTGATTTCGTCCTGAGTAATCGCTTTTGGGATTTTGGAGCTAGAATTAAAGGCAATGGCACTGGGTGCAAGTGGCTGGAGTGCGTCTTCGGCTTTGCGTCCGGCATGAGCCAACTGTACACCAACTTTACTGCCCAGATAATGTAACGAATCCACCAAATAAGTGAATTTTTCAGTCTGCTTATCATCCCACAAACCTAAATCATGTTTGGTGATACGTCCTTCAGGCTGTACAGCAGTGGCCTCAATCATAATCAGGCCTACATTAGAAATGGCTCGTGCCCCATAATGAGCAAAATGAAACGGCGTGACAATGCCATCTTCTTTTTTAACTTCATACATGCACATTGGTGCCATAACAACGCGGTTTTTCAGTGACAATTGTCCAATGGTAATAGGGGATAACAAGATTGACATTATGTTTTCCTTTTTTTAAGTTCCTACATGAGCGTGATTTTCTGGAACTGTTTGTCTGTAGCCATATTTAGATAAGGTTAAAATCCAGTTTATAAATAGTTATAAAAATCACAGCTTATTAATTAATGTATCTTTTTTATCGGAGTTATAATTTAAATGATTGATATAATTTGAAAATTTTTCCTAATACAGTATCTTTCCAATTCGTGCTGGCTAAGAATGCTTAAATTATTTATTGCTATAATTTATGGCACAGATCGCCATATCTAAAACCCAGCCAGTCAACATCAATATTTTTTCCAAAAGCAATCACTTTAAATAATTCGCCCATTTCCTGTGTATCAAGAAGGGTATGACAGGCCGCTGCTGCCTTTATATACGCTGTTTCATCCGGCAGGCCTGTTTGTGCTAAAAGTTCGGTAATACCTAGATTCAGCAGAAAAGTTGTCTGAGTGGTATAGCCAATTAAATCGAGCTTATTTTCTACCCCAGCATCGGCTATGCGGGTGAAATTAACATGCGCGGTTAGATCAGTTAGGCCGGGATAATAAAAAGGATCATGGATGGTGTGATGGCGATAATGGCCGATTAAAGTGCCTTGCCGTCGCTGCGGATGGTAATACTGCGCCGCATCGAAACCATAATCTATCCAAATCATGGCGCCACGGTGCAGTTTCTGCGCCAGAGTGGTCACAAAAGCATGTTGTTGCGGATGCAGTTCAGACTGATACATTTCGCTAGTGACAGGAAAAGTTTCCATTACCTGTTGCTTTATCTGCTGATTTTTGACGGGCTGAAGAGACCAGCACAAACGGTTATCCTGCCAGCTCACGCCCATTTCTTCTATTTGATTTCCCACACGCTGATATATCGGTACCGGCATGGCATCTAATACCTCATTACCGAGCAAAATGCCGTCAAACTGTGCCGGTAAACAGCTTAAATGAACAACTTTATCGGCCAAATCAGGGATATGGGTCCGAATATATGTGCGCTGACGCTCGGCCAGCTCGGCGGATAGTTCGATGATGTAGTAATGCTTAAGTTGTCCACTATCTAATGCAGTCAGTACAGATGTAGCTAGCTGGCCAGTACCAGCTCCAAATTCGTAAATATTGCCAGCCGTTTGTGGCAATAATGCATTTAATTGCTGTGCTAGTGTATGACCAAAAAGCGGAGTCAGTATAGGAGCAGTAATAAAATCGCCATCTTGTCCAAATTTCTGTGCACCACCGGTGTAATAACCATAAGCCGGTGTGTACAGTGCCATCTGCATGTAATCAGCAAAAGAAAGCCAACCACCCTGCTGGTTGATTTTTTGCTGAATTAACGAAGTGAGTGTTGCTGAGTTAGCCGCAGCAAGTTTATCCGGGATAGGTAAATTATCCATAGGTTATATGGTGAATATGTAAACAGAAGAGCATTATAAACGCTCCCTTCAGCCTGTGCTGTCTTGCATCAATATGCCTAAACGGCACAATGGTTATGGCTTAGAAGAATAGTTAATTAATGTATTGAATTAGATGATTTTTTCATTAAATAGTGGTTTTTCTGAGTGGCTAAAATTTGACTTGATTGCATTGACCCTGCAAGCAAAATTGACTTATAGTGTGAATAAGTGTGTAAAGGTGTGGCAAAGTGGGGGATAATCCCGAATCACTCAACTGGAGCTAATAATGTTTGGCGGCGCGTATGAATTAAGTATAGACAGCAAAGGGCGACTGGCAATACCAGCTAAGTTTCGCGACTTGCTGGCGCGTCATTTCACTCCAGTACTGGTGGCTACGCTTGAAAAGCGCACACATTTATTACTTTATCCTGAATCATCATGGCGAAGTGTAGAGGCGCAGCTCTTGCAGCTACCAGTGGCGGGTAACAGGGTATTGCAGGCTTATCAGAATTTGCTCTTGCATAATGCAGATACTATGGAGCTGGATAGTGCAGGCAGAGTATTGTTGCCGGCGCATCTGCGTCGGTTGGTGAATTTTGAGCGTGAAGTATATGTAGTAGGTCGTGCTAATCGCATCGAAGTATGGGGTAGGGCACTGTGGGAAGAACAAAATAATGCCGCATTGGATATGGATGAAGACATGCTGGCAGCAGAGCTGGGCAAGACCCAGCTGCAATTATGAATAAATCAATGAGTAATGGCGGCCACATAACAGTGCTGCTGAATGAAGCAGTTGCTGCTTTACATGTGAAACCTAACGGTGTCTATGTTGACGGAACTTTTGGCCGTGGCGGCCATTCGCGCCAGATACTGTCGCAGCTGGGAAATGATGGTAGGCTGGTGGTGTTTGACAAGGATCCACAGGCAATAGTTGTGGCGAGGCAGCTGGCACAGCTGGATAATCGGGTACAGGTAGTACATGAAGGCTTTTCAGCGTTAAACAGCTCACTGAAGCAGTTGGGTATCGACAAGATCAACGGAGCGCTGTTTGATTTGGGAATTTCATCCCCGCAAATTGATGAAGCAGAGAGAGGTTTTAGCTTTCGCTTCGATGCACCGTTGGATATGCGCATGGATACCACACGCGGGCAATCGGCTGCAGAATGGCTGGAGGTGGCTGGGGAGCAGGCGATACACGAGGTAATTAAAAATTATGGTGAAGAACGGTTTAGTCGCCAGATTGCACGGGCAATTGTGGCACAGAGAGAAGAGAAGTCAATTACCACAACCGGCCAGCTGGCGCGTCTCGTTGCACAAGTCGTCCGTACTCGTGAGCGCGGACAGGATCCGGCCACACGTACCTTCCAGGCCATTCGCATCTTTATTAACCGTGAACTGGAAGAAATAAGCGGGGTGCTGCCACAGGCACTGGAAAGCCTGAATACTGGCGGCCGGCTGGCAGTGATTTCATTCCATTCACTTGAAGATAGAATTGTAAAACATTTTATGCAACAAAATAGTCGGCCAGCGCCTCTGCCACGCTGGGCTGTGCTTAAGGAAGCGGAGCGTGAACAGCCTCCGCTACGTCTAATTGGTAAAGCGCAGAAGCCTGCTGCTGCTGAAATTGCAGCTAATCCACGCGCCCGTTCGGCAGTATTGCGTGTAGCAGAACGTAGTTGATGGAAAAGATTTATGGTTGATTGGCTATGAATAAAATCAACATTATTTTGCTGATATTAGTACTGGCTTCAGCTTTTGCTGTTGTAACAGTACAAGATCGTTCGCGCCAGTTTTTTATAGCGTTGGATAAGGCTCAAAAAGGGGAGAATCTTTTAAATGAAGATTTCAGCCGGCTGAAATTGGCACAGGCGCGGCTATCCAATCATCAGCTGATTCAGGACGCTTCAGCACGCCAGAATCTGCATTCACCATCATTGGCCGAGACACGGATGCTGGCTGCTCCGCGGCCTGTTAAATGATGAAATAAAAGGTCACAGATTAATGGAAACGCTGCTAACTGGCAGCACTATCCAGCAGTGGAACAAACTACTATGTTAATTAAAAACGATTATAAGCCACGCATGCTGACCCGCGAAGTGCAGCAGGTAAAACCTGTGACCACGAACGGAAGAATAGTATTGGTGCTGGGTGCTCTGGCTGTGGCCTTCGCCATGCTAATCGGACGCGGTGTGTATTTACAGACTGAAAAACACGAATTTTTAAAAGAACAAGGCGACCAGAGATTTGTGCGTACTCTGCCATTGGTGGCCACACGCGGCACAATTACTGACCGTAATGGCGCGGCACTGGCTATCAGTGCGCCGGCTGATTCTTTGTATGCAGTGCCTTCAGCCATGGAGCAAATGCCGACCGATGCGCAACTACAGCAATTGTCAGCTTTGATAGATGTGCCATTGGCAACGATTAAAAGCCGTCTCAGCCGTAATAAAGACTTTATCTATCTGAAACGTCAGCTGCCACCAGAAGTTGCCGAAAAAGTTGCTGCGCTTAATATAAAAGGCCTGGCATTTCAACATGAAAGTAAGCGTCATTATCCTATGGGGCCGATTTTTTCCCATATTATTGGTTTCACTAATATTGACGGCAAAGGACAGGAAGGCTTGGAGCTGTCCCGCGAAAGTGTTCTGCACGGTGTAGACGGTGCTAAAGTGGTATTACGCGATAACAAAGGCAACATAGTTGACAGTCTGGATTCACCACGTAACCAGCCGCCCAGAAATGGTACCAATATGGTACTGTCCGTTGATCAGCGTATTCAGTCTATTGCTTATGAGTCTTTAAATAAAGCAATGCAATTCCATCAAGCTTCAGCGGGTTCGGTAGTGGTACTGGATGGTAAAACAGGGGAAATTCTTGCACTGGTAAATTCACCGGGATATGACCCTAACAATCCTGGAGCCACAGAGAGTGATGCCCGCCGTAACCGTGCGGTAACCGATATGATTGAGCCGGGCAGTGCGATGAAACCGTTTACCATTGCTAAAGGGCTGGACAGCGGTAAAATCAGACCTAGCAGCGGTTTCAATACTCTACCGTATAAAATTGGTCCGGCCACAGTGCGGGATACACATAATTACCCTTACCTAGATGTCCGCGGCATTATTCAGAAGTCGTCTAATGTAGGTACAAGTAAAATTTCTGCTATGTTTACGCCGGAAGAAATGTACAACATGTATACTTCTATCGGTTTTGGCCATCGCATGCATTCTGGTTTTCCCGGTGAAACACCAGGGGTCGTGCGCGACTGGCATAGCTGGCGCCCTATTGAGCAGGCAACCATGTCTTTTGGATACGGCATTCAGATGAGTTTGCTCCAGTTGGCACGTGCATACACCATATTTACTAATGATGGGGTACTATTGCCGGTAAGTTTTCTGAAACTGGACAAAGCACCGCAGGGTGAGCGCATCATCCAGCCGAAAACGGCGCAGGAAGTACGGCATATGATGATTGCCGTTACCCAACCAGGTGGTACCGGTCTGCAAGGTGCGATTGATGGCTATGATGTTGCAGCTAAAACTGGTACTGCACGTATGCTTGTTGATGGTCATTACTCAGATTCCAAGCACATGGCTACATTCATTGGTTTTGCACCGGCAGACAATCCGCGAGTAATTGTAGCAGTAAATATCCAGAATCCTACTGCCAATGGCTATTATGGTGGTCCGGTTTCCGGTCCGGTATTCCATGATGTGATGGTCGGCACATTGAATGTGCTTGGAGTTTCACCCACAAGACCAGTTAAGACAAGTGCGCACACTGAAAAACATTAATCTTTAGACAATCTGTGTCATCACAGATTGTTTTCTATTTATAAATAAAAATATTTGAAACGGCAGTATTATGTTTTCCCTGAAAAAGCCTTTGCCTGAGTATCATTTATCGGCTGAAACACACGCGATAGTTGCAGGAAGAAACTTGCGTGCGGACAGTCGACAGGTTCAGCCAGGCGATGTGTTTGTGGCTTGTCAGGGAGAGTATTCCGATGGTCGCAATTTTATTCAGTCTGCTATCGATAATGGGGCAGAATTTGTTTTCTGGGACGATGATGGCCATTTTCAGTGGCAGGAAAGCTGGAAAGTAAAAAATGAGCCGGTAGCAAATTTAGACCAGCGTGCCGGTCTGGTAGCAGCTGCCTGCTATGATAATCCGGGCAGCAAACTAGCTATCTGGGGGGTGACCGGTACCAATGGTAAAACCTCGGTATCCCAATGGCTGGCGCAGGCATCAGATATTCTGGGTAAGAAATGTGCCATTATGGGTACGGTAGGCAATGGGTATTGGCAGCAGCTACATGATACTGTCAATACTACCATGGACGCGGTAACCAATCAGACTTGGTTGCGCCGCTTTGTACAAGAAAATGCCTCTGCAGTGGCCATGGAAGTATCCAGTCATGGCTTGGATCAAGATCGTGTAGTGGGTGTGCCTTTTACCAGCGCTGTCTTTACTAATCTAACCCGTGATCATCTTGATTATCATCATAGCATGCAGAATTACGGTGCTTGTAAAACTTCACTTTTCTACTGGCAGGGTCTAAAACACGCCATTATTAATATTGATGATGAATTCGGCTTTCAGTTATGGCAGCAATTGCATCGTGATTGTTCGCAGTTAACTGTACTGGCTTATGGTTTTCATGCACAAGCAGATATTCACATTGCTCACTTTCAGGCCTCAGCTAATGGTATGCAAGTACAATTAAGCACCCCCTGGGGAGAAGGTCTTGTGCATACCCATTTACTCGGGCGTTTCAATGCACAGAATCTGGCAGCCTGTGTCGGGGTATTATGTGCCAACGGTTTTGCTTTCGCAGATGTACTTGCGGTCTGGCCGCATATTCGGCCAGCTACCGGACGAATGGATTGCTTGATGGGCGATAAACAGCCATTAGTAGTGGTGGATTATGCACATACGCCAGATGCGTTGGAAAAGGCATTGGCTACCTTACAAGAAATTAAACCGGCAGGTTCACATTTATGGTGTGTATTCGGCTGTGGCGGTGATCGTGACGCAGGTAAAAGACCACTAATGGGCGCGGCTGCAGCAGTAGGAGCAGATTATGTGGTGGTAACCAGTGATAATCCGCGTACAGAAAATCCAGAGGCGATTATCAATGATATTTTACCGGCAGTGGCTGAACCGGCATTGGTGGAAGCCGACCGCAGCAAGGCAATTGATTATGCGGTAAAGCATGCTGCCATAGGCGATATTGTACTAATTGCTGGTAAGGGGCATGAAACCTATCAGGATATCGGTGGCCACAAGCATCATTTTTCTGATTTTGAAGTAGCGCAGGCAGCTTTACAGCAGCGTGGCTGCTGAAATGCATATATTGAAATAACATGTCGAATTTAGATCTAAATTTTATTTATCAAACTTTTGGACAGGTATTACCGAGCCATAACCAGCCGGTAAATAGGGTGATTATCGATAGTCGCCTGATTCAGCAGGGAGATGTGTTTGTGGCCATTCAGGGAGAACACTTTGATGGCCATGATTTTATTGATGAAGTGCTGGCAAAAGGAGCAGCGTTGTGCATTGTCAGCTGCTCTGACTGGAAAACTAATGCACGTTGTTTAGTGGTGGCTGATACACAACAGGCTTTAGGCCAGCTGGCTCATGCATGGCGTATGGTTGTTAATCCTCAATTACAGGTTTTCGGTGTGACTGGTTCGGCTGGCAAAACTACTGTAAAGGAAATGCTGGCTACTATTCTGCGTTGCCACGCGGGTAAAGATGCGATTTTGGCAACTGCTGGTAATTTTAATAACCACATAGGATTGCCATTAACATTGCTGCAATTAAAGCTGCAGCATCGCTACGCCGTAATTGAGATGGGCATGAATCATGCCGGCGAATTGAGTTATTTAACTGGTTTGGCGCGTCCAGATTTTGCTCTGGTTAATAATGCTTTGCGTGCTCACATTGGCTGCGGTTTTGCAGATGTGGCCGATATTGCATGTGCTAAAAGTGAAATCTACCAAGGTTTAAATGCTAATGGGATTGGCTTTGTTCCGACTGATGACGGACAGTCTGAGCTTTATATCAAAGCTTTGCATGGTAAAAGATGTGTTCGCTTTGGTACAAAGCTGGGTGATGTGCATGCTGAAAATATTGTTTTGCAGCCATTAGGCATTGCTTTTGACCTGCATAGCCCGCAAGGTGAGACACATATAAATATACCGGTGCCCGGATTGCATATGGTACACAATGCGGTAGCAGCCTGCGCGATGGCGCTGGCAGCAGGTTTACCTTTGTCAGCTTTGCATGGACTGAATGCATTTCAAAACGCCAAAGGCCGCTTGCAGCAGAAGCACAGTTTGAATGGTGCGCTGGTTATTGATGACACTTATAATGCCAATCCTGATGCATTCAAGGCTGCGATTGATGTACTGGCAGCTTTTCCGGCACCACGGGTCATTGTTATGGGTGCCATCGGTGAGCTTGGCAATAATGCTCCTGCTTTGCATGCTGAAGTTGGTGCCTACATGCGTGAACGAGGTATTGAGGCTGCGTTTTTTATCGGTGATAACAGTCAATATGCTGCCGAAGCTTATGGCGCTAAAGAAGCGTTTTATCAGGACAGAAACCGGCTTATTGAGGATTTACGCGCCTGGGATCAGCAAACGGCGACTATTCTGGTGAAAGGTTCACGTTTTATGCACATGGAAGATGTGGTTGCGGCTTTAACGCAAGAATAAAATGCGGTAACCATTGATTGCCGGTTTGATTGTTTGATGCTTTCGTTACCGGTTTAGGTTGTCGGAACAATTATTTCCGTCAGCAGTGATTATTTGATTAACCGTCATGGCCTGAGCTGTGGCAAGGAAAAACAACCATGCTTTTGTGGTTAGCTGAACTTTTTCATTATTGGATAAGTGGTTTTCATTTATTTCAATACACTACTTTCCGTGCTGTAATGGCTGCGCTTACGTCTATGGGACTAAGTCTTGCATTTGGGCCATGGATGATCCGCAAATTAACTCAACTCAAGGTCGGACAGGCCGTTCGAGATGATGGACCCAAAACCCATCTAATTAAAAGCGGTACTCCCACAATGGGCGGAACGCTGATTTTATTGGCAATTACGGTTACAACATTATTATGGGCCAATCTGGCTAATCCTTATATTTGGGTGCTGTTGCTAGTAATGCTCAGTACCGGAGCGCTGGGCTTTTATGATGACTGGAAAAAGGTCGTTTACAAAGACCCGCATGGTGTATCGGCCAAATTCAAGATGATATGGCAATCTACCGTAGCGCTAATTGCTGGAGTGGTGCTGTTTTATGCTGCGCATTTAAGTTCAACAACTACGTTTATTGTGCCGTTTTTCAAGGAAATTGCTTATCCTTTAGGTGGTATAGGCTTTGTGGTGCTGACTTACTTTGTGATTGTTGGCACATCCAATGCGGTTAATTTGACGGATGGTTTGGATGGGTTGGCGGCTTTTCCAGTAGTGCTGGTGGCTGCGGGCTTGTCTATTTTTGCCTATGTGAGTGGACATGCAGAATTTGCACATTATTTGCAGTTGCCTCATGTGCCCGGCGCCAATGAAGTCATGATATTTGGTGCAGCCATTTGTGGTTCGTGTCTGGGTTTCCTATGGTTTAATGCTTATCCAGCACAGGTATTTATGGGAGATGTCGGTGCATTGGCTCTGGGTGCCGCCTTGGGTACGATAGCGGTGATAGTGCGTCAGGAAATTGTGCTGGTGATTATGGGCGGCTTATTTGTTGTAGAAGCTTTGTCAGTGATGCTACAGGTAGGTTCATATAAATTACGGCGTAAACGTATTTTTCTGATGGCACCGATTCACCATCATTTTGAGCAGAAAGGCTGGAAAGAGACGCAGGTAGTGGTACGTTTCTGGATTATCACCATGATTTTGGTGCTGGTGGGACTTTCTTCTCTGAAAATACGATAATGGCCTTAAAATATTAGTTTCAGGCCTTGAATGTGTAACTGAAAAATAAATGTAGGACTAAGCCATGACTGACTGGCGTAATAAAAAAGTTTTGGTTGCAGGGTTGGGACGTACCGGTGTTTCAATGCTGGCATTTTTGACTCAAGCTGGCGCTAACGTGTCCGCATATGATATGCAGCCGGATGAGGCAACACGTCAGTCAGTTCTCAATCATTATCAGGTTGACATTCATACAGGTGAATTGGCGGCAGTGTTGAATCAGCATCATTTTGATGTGCTGGCATTAAGCCCAGGTATAAGCCAACGTGATACAGCAATTGTTGCTTTTAAACGTGCCGGTGGGCAAGTAGTTGGCGATGTAGCTATTTTAGCTGAACTACTGGCTGGTAGCGGTAGCAAAGTAATTGCAATTACCGGATCAAATGGCAAAACCACCACTACCAGTCTGGTAGGATTTTTATGTGAAAAGTGTGGTCTGGATACCGTCGTTGCAGGCAATATAGGCACACCGGTTCTTGAAGCTTATCTAGCACGCGACGGCAAAACCGCCGATGTGTGGGTGCTGGAACTTTCCAGTTTTCAGCTGGAAACCACTCCATGTCTCAATGCCACTGTGGCTACAGTGCTGAATGTGTCTGAAGATCATTTGAATCGCTATGATGATTTACTTGATTATGCACACAGTAAAGACCGGATTTTTCGTGGTCACGCCATGCAGGTATTGAATGCTGATGACACATTCTGTTGTGCCATGCTGCGCCACGAACATAATGTGAAATGGTTTTCTTTACAAAAAAATACCGACTACTGGCTGAATCAAGGTGTGCTCTCTGCTGGTAATGAAGCTCTACTATCCTTTGATGCATTACCTCTGCAAGGTAAACATAACGCTGCCAATGTGCTGGCTGCGTTTGCTTTATGTGAGGCCATAGGTTTATCGCGAGCTCAACTGCTGCACAATGTTGGTGCTTTCAAGGGTTTGCCGCATCGGGTTGAAAAAGTAGCTGAAGTCAATGGTGTCACATTTATTGATGATTCAAAGGGAACCAATGTCGGTGCAACTTGTGCAGCATTGTTTGGTCTGGATAAACCAATCGTGTTGATAGCGGGTGGACAAGGGAAGGGACAGGATTTTTCGCCGTTGCAAACAGCTTTACGTGATAAGGCTCGGGCAGTGTTGCTTATTGGAGTAGATGCACATCAGCTAGGATCTGTTCTGGACGGAGAAAATTATCCGGTTGAATACTGTGATGATTTACCGCAGGCTACTCAGCGTGCCTTTGCACTGGCTAAAGCGGGTGATATTGTGCTACTGAGTCCAGCTTGTGCCAGTTATGATATGTTTAAAGGATATGCCCACCGAAGTGAAGTATTTATTGCCAGTGTGCGACAGCTGCAGGGTAGCCAAGCATGATTACCGAATCACGTTTACTCGACCGTAAATTATTACGCCGCGGCGATACATTCGACCAGTCACTGCTATGGATGGTAGTGCTGATGGCCAGTTTTAGCCTGATTATGGTGTATTCGGCTTCTATTGCTTATGCAAGACATGATGGCGGCAGTACTTATTTTTATCTAGTACGTCAGGCAGTTTTTCTGCTGTGCGGTGGGCTGCTTGGTTGTATTGCCGCGCGTATTCCTCTACGTACATGGAAAAAACTTACACCACTAGTATTACTGCTCAGTATTCTGTTGTTGATACTGGTACTGGTGATGGGGCGTGAAATTAACGGTGCCCGCCGCTGGATTAATGTAGGTATGGTCAATATTCAGCCTACAGAAGTGTTCAAGCTGGCTATTATTCTGTATCTGTCTAGTTTCTTTACCCGTCGAGCGGAAATATTAAAAGAATTCAAAAAGGTTTGGTTTGCTGGTATTCCTGTCGGTCTTGGTCTTGGGCTGATTATGCTGGAACCGGATTTTGGATCATTTGTTGTAGTATCCGTTATTGCTGTCGGCCTGCTGTTTCTGGCTGGTTTACCTTTTCGTTGGTTTATGGCGGTTGTTGGTTTCGGTTTGCTGGCCATGATTTTGCTGGTGCTGTTTGAACCTTACCGTATGGCGCGCGTGGCCGGTTTTCTTGACCCGTGGGCTGATCCGCTTGGTAAAGGCTATCAGTTGACCCATTCATTAATGGCCATCGGTCGTGGTGGCTGGTTTGGTGTCGGGCTTGGAGCCAGTTTGGAAAAACGTTTTTATTTACCAGAAGCTCATACCGATTTTATCCTCGCGGTAATTGGAGAAGAATTCGGTTTTGTTGGTATTCTGGTACTAATGTTTTGTTATATTTGGTTGGTGATCAGAGCTTTTTCAATTGGCAAGCAGGCACGTGATCTAGAGTTGTTTTATGGTTCATTTGTTGCCAAAGGTATTGGTATTTGGTTGGGTATCCAGAGCTTTTTTAATATTGGTGTCAATATTGGACTTCTACCAACTAAAGGCTTAACTTTGCCTTTGCTTTCCTATGGCGGTTCTGCGGTGATGATTATTCTTATTTGCGTGGGCTTGCTATTACGAGTTGATTATGAAAACCGACGGGTCATGCGTGGTTTTAAAGTTTAATTTATCCTCAAACATAATGAGTAAAGCGGATATTCAATGAATGTAAAAACCTTTATGGTTATGGCAGGCGGTACAGGCGGGCATATATTTCCTGCACTTGCTGTTGCTCAGGAGTTGCTGGCGCAGGGACACCGTATTGTCTGGCTAGGTAGTGAAGGTGCAATGGAAACGCGTCTGGTACCGCAATACAACATTCCGTTAGAAACTCTGTCTATAAAAGGCATTCGCGGTAACGGAATTAAGAGAAAATTACTGTTGCCGTTTACTTTAGTAAAAACCATTGCTGCCGCACGGAGAATTATCCGTCGGTACAATGTTGATGCAGTTATCGGTTTTGGGGGATTTGTTACTTTTCCCGGCGGCATCGCTGCCAGATTATGCGGCTTGCCGTTGATTGTACATGAGCAAAATGCTATTGCCGGTTTATCTAATAAAGTACTGTCTCATTTTGCCAGTCAGGTGATGTATGCATTCCCGCATGTTTTTACCAACCAAAACGGGCTGGTGGGTAATCCTGTTCGAGCAGATATTGCAGCATTAACCCCTCCAGCACAACGCTTTGCTGGTAGGCAGGGCGTGTTGAATATTTTGGTGGTGGGCGGTAGTCTGGGAGCCGATATATTAAATAAAGTTGTGCCACAGGCTATGGCTTTATTGCCGGAATCGCAACGTCCGAATCTGCTGCATCAGTCTGGACGCAATAAATTAACACAGTTACAGCATCAATATGCTGAATATGGTGTTAAAGCAGAATGTGTGGAATTTATCACCGATATGGTTTCTGCATACCGTGAAGCTGATCTAGTGATATGCCGTGCTGGTGCTCTGACTATAGCTGAACTAACCGCTGCTGGCTTAGGCGCGATTTTGGTGCCTTATCCGCATGCCGTTGACGACCATCAGACTGCTAATGCACAGTATATGGTTAAGGATGGCGCGGCCGTGCTAATGCCTCAAACTAGCCTAAATGCCCAGTCCCTGCAAACGGTACTGGCTGATTTGTCACGCGAACAATGTTTGCAGATGGCAGAGAAAGCTCGGGCATTGGCTCAGCCGGATAGTGCGGCTAAAGTTGCAGCAGCGGCAGTGGCTAGTGTGCTTTGAACAATGATTAAAGAATGGCCGGAAGATGTTGTATAGCCTGAGCCGGCCGGAAAAGTAAATATAGTATGAAAGAAAATATGAAAGACCGTATCCGTCACATACATTTTGTGGGTATTGGTGGTACGGGTATGTGCGGTATTGCTGAAGTTTTACATAATGAAGGCTATCAGATTAGTGGTTCTGATTTAGCTGATAATGCTGCTACTCAACATTTGCGTGCTATCGGCGTGCAGATTAGCTGTGGTCACAGTGCAGATAATATTTGTGGTGCTGATGTGGTTGTGACCTCAACCGCGGTAAAGAAAGACAATCCCGAAGTGGTGGCTGCACTGGAACAAAAAATTCCGGTTATTCCTCGTGCCATGATGCTAGCTGAAATCATGCGTTTTGGACGGGGTATTGCGATTGCCGGTACACATGGAAAAACGACAACTACCAGCCTAACTGCTTCTGTGCTCGCCGCTGCCGGACTGGATCCGACTTTCGTTATCGGCGGACGCTTAACTGCTGCCGGCAGCAATGCCAAGCTGGGTAAAGGGGAATATATTGTTGCTGAAGCTGATGAATCCGACGCATCTTTTCTATATCTCACTCCTCTATTCACAGTTGTGACCAATATAGATACTGATCACATGGATACTTATGATCATGATGTTGAAAAACTGCATCAGGCTTTTGTTGACTTTGTGCATCGAATGCCATTTTACGGCAAAGCCTTCTTATGTATTGACAGTGAACATGTGCGTCAGATATTGCCGCTGATTCAGAAACCCTTTGTTACTTACGGACTGGATGACAGTGCCGATTTATATGCTAGCAATATAGAAGCCTGCGGTGCACAGATGCGTTTTGATGTTCATACGCGCAAAAAAGGTATTAATCCATTCAGTGTAACGGTCAATATGCCGGGACAGCATAATGTTTTAAATGCACTTGCTGTAATCGGTGTAGCACTGGAAATCGGTGTTTCTGTTTCCGCAATACAGATTGGGCTAGAAAGCTTTGCCGGTGTTGGTCGCCGTTTTCAGCAATACGGTGATATTTCTTTGCCGGATGGCGGTAAAGCATTACTTATTGATGATTATGGACATCATCCTGTGGAAATGTCTGCTACTATTGCTGCGGCGCGTGGTGCCTATCCAGACCGCCGGCTGGTAGTGGCTTTTCAGCCGCATCGCTATACCCGAACCCGTGACCTTTTTGAAGATTTTGTACAGGTACTGACTAAAGCTGATGGCGTAGTGTTAACGGAAGTATACGCAGCAGGTGAGGATCCAATTGTGGCCGCAGACAGTAAAGCATTAATGCGAGCTATTCGGGTTTTAGGCAAAGTTGAACCGATTTATGTAGCAAACGTGGATGAAATGGCACCCACTTTATTAAATGTGTTGCAAGATGGTGATGTTTTGCTCAATATGGGTGCTGGTAGTATCAATAAAGTACCAGCCATGATTACAGAAATGGCCGCAGCTATTTAGGTATGGCAATCTATATCGTGTGCAAAAATAGTAATAATTGAAAGAAATACAGGAAAAAATAAAGTAATGAATAATTTTGGTAAAGTCGCCGTACTGATGGGTGGCTTCTCCAGTGAACGTGAGGTGTCACTGGCCAGTGGCGCGGCAATTTTAACAGCGCTCAAAAGCCGAGGTGTGGATGCACATGCTTTTGACCCAGCTGAGCGACCCTTGTCTGACTTGGTCAGTGAAAAGTTTAAACATGCTTTCAATATCTTGCATGGTTCCTTTGGGGAAGACGGTGTGGTGCAAGGCGCACTAGAAGCCTTGGGTATACCTTATACGGGTTGCGGCGTAGCTGCTAGTGCTATAGGTATGGACAAATTTCGCAGCCGTCTTATCTGGCAGGGTGTTGGTTTACCCTGTGTACCCTTTATTGTATTACATGACGATAGTGATTTTGCTGATGTAGAAGCAAAACTGGGTTTGCCTCTGTTTGTTAAACCGGCAGCCGAAGGCAGTAGTGTAGGTGTGATGAAAATCAGACAGACGGGTGAACTGGCTAAGGCTTATCAGGAGCTTAAACAATATCACGGTGAAATTCTGGCAGAACGTGCTATTGAGGGTGGAGAATATACCTGTGCTATTTTGGGTGAGAAGGTGTTGCCCAGTATACGTATTCTTCCGGCAACTGACTTTTATGATTATGAGGCCAAATACCACCGTGATGATACCGTTTATTTGTGTCCCGCAGATCTGACACCCCCAGATGAGCAGCACATGCGGGATCTGACAGCCCGAGCATTTAAAGCTCTGGGGGGGCGCGGCTGGGGAAGAGTAGATTTTCTCCGTGATGCAGACGGAACGATTTATATTCTGGAAGTCAATACTGTGCCAGGCATGACAGGTCACAGTCTGGTGCCTAAAGCGGCACGTGAAATTGGCTTGAGTTTTGAAGATTTGTGTGTTGAAATTTTAAGTCATGCGACTTTGGGATAATGCGCAGGCCTTAAAACGGCTTTATCGCTGGTTATATGTTTGTGTATTGTTCTGTCTGCTTGGTGCAGGCGGAACGTGGCTGGTTCACTCACCTTACTTTCCGGTACGGCAAATAAAAGTGTTACAGCCGTTGAAAAATTTGCAGTCTTCCGAAATTGAAGAAATCAGTAAGCAGTATTTGCGTGGTAATATTTTTACCGTGAATGTTAGTGCTGCACAGGCGGCTTTAGCTAAACTGCCATGGGTCGCCAAAGTTCAGGTAAAGCGGATATGGCCTGATACTGTACAGCTGGAGATTAAAGAGCGGGTACCTGTGGCACGTTGGAATGCTCAGCAACTGGTGGACAACGATGGACAAATATTTACTGCAACCAGTCAGCAACAGTTGCCATTATTTACTGGAACCAACAGTTCCGCTCGCTACATGACTGTACATTTGCTAACATTCGAAAGTTTGCTACAACCAACCGGCTTGCATATTCAGCAATTACAGCTGAGTGACCGTTCTGCCTGGCAGTTGAAACTGACTAATGGTATGACACTGCGACTGGGGCGGGAAAAAGTAGAGCAGCGTCTGTCGCATTTTGTCTGGGCATGGCCTCAGGTATTGCACAATCAGGCCGCTGCTATTGACTATGTGGATTTGCGCTATCCAGATGGTTTTGCAATACGTTATAAAAACAAAGCTGTATCAGCTTCTGCTGACGTTAATCTTTCAGAAGATGCTGCAACAATGGATCAGCAGGAAGCACAGTTGGATTGATCCGGACAGACCGATTGATAATTTGAATTTAAAGTGATGACCATGGTTAAAGGTAAAAAATACATCAGTGCGTTGGATATCGGCACGTCAAAAGTAATCGCCCTGATTGGTGAAGTACAGGAAGACAACGAAATCCACATTGTTGGTCTGGGACAAGCGCCGTCTCGCGGTTTGAAGGCAGGGATGGTGACCAATATCGAAACCACAGCACAGGCTATCAAGCAGGCCATGGAAGAAGCACAGATGATGGCTGATGTACCGGTAGAAAGCGTTACCACCGGCATTGCGGGCAATCATATCCGTAGTTTCAATTCGCAGGGTGTGGTAAAAATCAAGGATGGTGAAGTTAGTCAGGCCGATATCGACCGTGCGATTGAAACCGCTAAAGCAGTGAATATTCCGCCTGACCACGATATTCTGCATACTGTTGTACAGGAATTTATTATTGATAATCAGCCCGGTGTACGCGAACCGATCGGTATGAGTGGCGTGCGTCTGGATACACGCATTCACATTATCACCGGTGCAGTCACTGCCATGCAGAATATTCAGAAATGCGTCAATCGTTGCGGTTTGCAAATCAGCAAAATGATTCTTCAGCCGTTGGCGAGCGGACAAGCGGTGTTGACTGAAGATGAAAAGGATCTTGGCGTCTGTGTAATTGATATCGGCGGAGGTACCACTGATATTGCTGTTTACACCAACGGAGCTATCCGGCATACAGCTGTCATTCCTGTTGCGGGAGACTTGATTACCAAGGATTTGGCTCAGGCATTACGCACACCGCACAGTGCTGCTGAATACATCAAAATCAACCATGGCGTAGCGCTGGCTACAATGGATGGACTGGATGACATGATTGAAGTGCCCAGTGTTGGAGATCGCAATCCACGTCAGATTTCACGCCGGACATTGGCCAGTGTTATTGGTCCGCGTGTGGAAGAAATTCTGGAGCTGACATTAAATGAATTACGTCGTTCTGGCTTTCCGGAAGATGTGCTCACGTCCGGTGTGGTATTAACTGGTGGTGCGTCATTATTACCCGGCATGGTAGAGCTGGCTGAAGATGTATTCAATCTGCCGGCGCGTATTGGCGTTCCACAGGAAATGGGCGGTGTATCCGAGCGGATTCGCAACCCGCGTTATGCCACCGCAATTGGCCTATTGCAGGCAGCATGTGAAGATGACAGTAAAAATGACCTGCCTGTTGCCACTGCTGCCGAACCGAAAGAGTCATGGCTTTCCAAATTACAAGCTTGGTTTAAAAACAATTTTTAACTTATCTAACACAATAAATGACAGAACTTTTGCGCATTGTGTATAACTGTCGATATAATGATAGTTATACAAGGGTTTAAAATGATTATGCGCATGTTTTGTCAGGAGACATAAATGCAATTGGTATATGATGTTGTGGAGACAGTAGTCGGTGCTGCCGTTATCAAAGTCATTGGTATTGGCGGTGGTGGCTGTAATGCTATTAACAATATGGTTGAAAATGCGGTTGCCGGTATTGAGTTTATCAGTGCTAATACTGACGCACAGTCTTTACAAAACAGTAAAGCCTCAAAACGCATTCAACTGGGTAACAATCTAACCCGGGGTCTCGGAGCTGGCGCTGATCCAGAAATTGGTCGCAATGCAGCCATGGAAGACCGTGAAGCATTGTCAGATGCTATCCGCGGTGCCAACATGTTGTTTATCACTACTGGTATGGGTGGTGGTACTGGTACAGGCGCAGCACCTGTTGTGGCTGAGCTGGCCAAGGAAATGGGTATTCTGACCGTTGCAGTGGTGACCCGCCCGTTTGAATATGAAGGTAAGCGTATTCAGGTGGCGAACAATGGCATAGAAATTCTGAAAAATACCGTTGATTCTCTGATTGTGATTCCGAATGATAAACTGATGTCAGCATTGGGCGAAGATGTCAGCATGCGTGAAGCGTTCCGTGCCGCAGATAATGTATTACGCAATGCGGTGGCTGGTATTGCTGAGGTTATTACCAATCCGGGTATCATCAATCTTGACTTTGCTGATGTGAAAAATGTGATGAGCATCATGGGTATGGCAATGATGGGTTCAGGCAGTGCTCATGGCGTTGATCGTGCCCGTATTGCTACTGAGCAGGCTATTGCCAGCCCGCTGCTTGATGACGTGACACTGGATGGTGCGCAGGGTGTGCTGGTAAACATTACTACTGCTCCAGGTTGTCTGAAAATGTCAGAATACAAAGAAATCATGAGCATGATTGATGAATATGCTCATGACGAAGCTGCGTTGAAATATGGCACTTCTGAAGATGCCAGCATGGAAGAAGGTGAAATACGCGTTACCATTATTGCTACTGGATTACAAGAACAGAAAGTTTTGCATCATCAGCAGCAAAGCAATCTGCGTGTTTTGCAAACGGTACAGGCTACTGGTACCGAAGATGCCTATCCGGATATTGGTAGCGTTGTACGCTCTGGCCGCAGTGCACGAAGTATGAATCTGGCTGCTGCTGATTTTTCTAATCAGTCCGTTCTGGATGATTTTGAAATTCCGGCTGTGATTCGTCGACAGGCAGATTAATATTTATAAAAATATTAAAGCTGTCCAGAATGAAATTCTGGACGGCTTTTTGTTTTCTTGAATTCAAAGAAACGCTATTTTTGATTCTAGCTAAATAAACCGAAAAAATTTATTGCAAAAATGTTTTTGATCGCAGACATAATTTGTAGGGTGTGATCTAAAACTACGAAACAAAGCAATAATTTATTTGTAAGGAAATTCAAGAGTTTTAAATTATATAGTCAGAAATATGTAGGTTGGGCTGGAAACCTGAAATCCCTTACAATAGATAGCTAAATTAATCTGTTTCAGATAAAAAATTAGTAAAGTCAGAATAATATGAGTGACGTAATCCAACAATCAGACCACGGTGAAGATTATCTCCTTTTAGGGCAGTATGCTGAGCGTGCTTATCTAGCCTATGCTATGAGTGTGGTGAAAGGTCGGGCATTGCCGGATGTGGCAGACGGTCAAAAACCGGTACAGCGGCGCATTCTGTATGCCATGAAAGATATGGGCTTGGTACATGGCTCCAAGCCAGTGAAATCGGCGCGCGTGGTAGGTGAAATTCTGGGTAAATATCATCCGCATGGTGATGCATCTGCTTATGATGCGATGGTACGCATGGCTCAGGATTTTACTTTACGCTATCCATTGATTGACGGTATTGGTAATTTCGGATCACGCGATGGTGATAGTGCTGCTGCCATGCGTTATACAGAAGCACGTTTAACTCCGATTGCTGAATTGCTGCTGTCCGAAATCGACATGGGCACGGTGGATTTCATTCCCAATTATGATGGTGCCTTTGTTGAACCTACGGTTTTGCCAGCTCGACTGCCGATGATTTTGTTGAATGGCGCTTCTGGTATTGCAGTTGGTCTGGCCACAGAAATTCCTTCACATAATCTACGTGAAGTTAGCGCGGCAGCTATAGCATTATTAAAACAACCTACTTTAGATACTGCAGCTTTAATGCAGCATCTACCTGGCCCTGATTTCGCTGGCGGCGGGCAGATTATTACTTCACCGGAGGATATTCAGGTTATTTATGCTCAGGGTAAAGGCAGTATTCGAGTACGGGCACGGTACGAAATAGAAAAGATGGCGCGGGGACACTGGCGGGCAATAGTAACCGAGCTACCTCCGGGTACGTCTGCGCAAAAAATTTTGGCAGAGATAGAAGAACAGACTAATCCTAAACCTAAAACCGGTAAAAAAAATCTGACTCAGGAGCAAATGAATACGCGCACACTGATGCTTTCGCTGCTGGAAAGGGTGCGAGATGAATCAGATGGACAGGCTCCGGTGCGGCTGGTATTCGAACCGAAATCCAGTCGCATTCAGCCGGATGAATTCATGAATACATTACTGGCTCAAACCAGTCTTGAGGGAAATGTAGCGATTAATCTGGTAATGATGGGGCAGGATAATAAACCTGCGCAAAAGAACCTTGTTCAGATTCTGCGTGAGTGGCTTGATTTTCGTATTCTGACTGTTACACGACGTTTACAGTATCGGTTAGAGCAGGTAGAGAAACGTATTCATATTTTGCAAGGCAGGCAGACTGTATTCCTGCATATAGATGAAGTTATTCGCGTTATCCGTGAATCAGATGAACCAAAACAAGAATTGATATCGGCATTCGGCTTAAGTGAGATACAGGCGGATGATATTCTGGAAATTCGTTTGCGTCAGTTGGCCAGATTGGAATGGATTAAACTAGAAACAGAATTGAATAAACTGCAGCAGGAGCGTGAGCAATTAGTTTCGTTACTGGAAAATGAAATTGCCAAGAAAAATTTGGTAATTAAGGAAATTGAGGTTGATACCAAACTTTATGGCGATAACCGCCGCACTCTGATTCAGCCGGCAGAGCGCGCTACACTTACTCAGATGACAGCTGATGAGCCGGTTACGCTGGTATTATCAAAGAAAGGCTGGCTGAAAACGCGGGTTGGGCATAATTTGGATTTGAGCCAGACCACATTTAAAGAGGGCGATGGACTAATGCAGGCCGTGGAAGGTCGTACGGTATGGCCGGTTATCCTGCTGGACTCGCACGGACGTGCCTACAGCGTTGATGCAGCCAGCATTCCTGGTGGTCGCGGTGATGGCGTGCCGGCCGGTTCGCTAGTTGAGCTTGATCAAGGGGCCACAATCGTTGCAATGCTCACTGCCTTACCTCAGCAGCATTACCTTTTGGCCAACAGTGGTGGCTATGGTTTTTTGATTGCCTTCAAAGATTTGGTTAGCCGTACTAAAAACGGCAAAGTGGTGATGACGGTTAATGATAATGAAACATTATTGCCACCTCTGCCGGTGCCGGCCAAATCCTTGTCTGCCGGTAGCCAAACCGAGCTGATTGCTGTTTCCAGTGCTAACCGTCTGCTTGCTTTTCCTTTACTTGAACTCAAGGTGATGGCTAAAGGGCGCGGTCTGCAAATCATGAGTTTGCCGTCTGATGAGACATTAAATTTCATTGTGCTGTCAGACTCACCAGAATTTACGTTGGAAACTCAAGGTAAACGAGGTGGCCGTCATCAGGAAACACTGCGTGTACAGGATATCAGTAACAGAAGAGGACACAAAGGTAAAGAATTAAACGTTTCGGGCGCAATTCTGGCTATATACGCTACTTTGAATAATGG
Source organism: Snodgrassella sp. CS2 (assembly GCF_050310315.1). Taxonomy (NCBI): domain Bacteria; kingdom Pseudomonadati; phylum Pseudomonadota; class Betaproteobacteria; order Neisseriales; family Neisseriaceae; genus Snodgrassella; species Snodgrassella sp. CS2. Next base: position 214,754 of record NZ_JBNPBA010000002.1, read on the forward strand.
AAATTAAGCCAGTATGAAAACCCGTATTCATGGCTGGCCGCAATATCTGGACAGGCTTTCTGCCTTACTTAATATTGCCCGCATGAGCCTGTTGTTTTCTATCATGACTTTTTACGTCCTGACTCGAAACATGGATGAACCGGGACTAAGCGTACCAATATTCAATAAACCTGAGCTCTACAGCTGGGCGGCACTTTACGGTTTTCTTATTTTGTTTTCGATGCTGGTACCGCGTTGGCAAAATCAGCCGGACGCTCTACCTAATGTTAATGCGGCTGTAGACATCACCATGATTGCATGGCTGATGAGTATGGCTGGTGGTGTGGACAGCGGCTTTGGTATTTTGTTGTTGCCATTTGTGGCTGCCGCTTGCTTGTTTAGCCGTGGTCGTTATCCGCTAATATATGCAGGATATGTCACCTTACTGATTGTAATCATTACTTGGTTGCAAATTAGCCGTAATGGTTTTGAAAATATCAGTATGCGGATTTGTACCATCGCGTTCATGCTGATTGCAGCTGTTTACCTTGTGGCTGGGCTGACCGCTTATGTGGCCACTTCACTAGCCCGCTCGCAAAATCTACAATATCAGCAATCAAAGATGCTCGACAGTTATCGCCACCTGCTGGATCGTGCTTTTAATTATGTGCAGGAAGGGGTAGTGGTATTAGATGAAAGTGGCATGATATGGTTAATTAACCGTAAAGCACAGAAATATTTTCCTACGCTGGTAGTGGATACTCGCACAGTTATTTTTCGTCAGATTATGCATTACTGGCACACAGAGCAGAAAAATATATTTGAAATCAACTGTACTCTCAATGGTTTGCCGATGCGGGTACATGCGCGACTGCTACAGGAGGCCAATACGCCTTTATTGATGTTGTCTATGCGTGCCCGTACTGAAATAGATCAGGAGGCTATGGCTCTCAAACTGGCATCTCTAGGGCAATTAACCGCTAATCTGGCGCATGAAATACGCAATCCGATGTCAGCTGTACGTCAGGCCAATGAACTATTGCAGGAGGAAGAAAACGATCCGGCACGGCTGAAACTGTTTCATATTGTAGACAATAATATCAGTCGGATTGATAAAATGCTTGAAGACATCGGCGTCTTAAATAAACGTGATAAGAAAAACAGGCAGGTTATTGATTTGCGTGTTTTCTGGTCTGCGTTTGTACAGGAATTCATACTGATTAAACCTCAGGCTTTGCATTGTATTCAGCTTGAAGCCGACAGTGAACCTTTGGTAGTCAGCTGTGACTCAATACATTTGCAACAGATAATGTGGAATCTAATGAATAATGCTTGGCGACACAGCCGGCAGAATAAAGAGGCTATTCGGGTTGTCATGCGCAAAGAATTGCAGCAGAAAATTTCAATTATAGTGATAGATAATGGTGCGGGTGTGAGTGCAGAGAATCAGTTACATCTATTTGAGCCATTTTTTACTACTGAGCCCAGTGGTACGGGGCTGGGGCTGTATGTGGCGCGTGAACTGGCTTTAGCCAATCACGGACAGTTAAATTACAGTCCGCAATTAAATGGATTTGAATTGACTTTGCCAAGGATGGTTGATGAATAGTCAGGTAGAATTAAAAAAGCCAGTGCTGGTAATAGATGATGAAGCTGATATTCGTGATTTAATGGAATTAACCCTGATAAAAATGGGTTTATCTGTCCAGACCGCTGCCGGAGTGGCTGAAGCCAAAAAAGCATTACGTAATCATGCTTTCTCTTTGGTACTTACTGATATGCGCATGCCAGACGGATCTGGTCTGGAAATTGTAGATTATATAACCGAACACAATCTGGATATTCCGATTGCTGTGATTACTGCTTACGGTAATGCAGTGCAAGCAGTGCAGGCACTAAAAAATGGTGCTTTTGATTATCTGCAAAAACCCATTACTCTGGCACAACTGCGCACATTAGTTAAATCTGTGCTGACAATCAACCATAGCTCTGATACCGACACCATCACTAAAGCAGCTACAACCACTAAACAAACTGAAGTGAAATCCCAGAATGTTTCTGAGCCCGGTAGAGGGAACCAAAGTGCTGCTCAAGAGCGACTGCTTGGTCACTCCCCTTTAATTGCTGAAGTGCGACAATTAATAAGCAAACTGGCTAAATCCAATGTACCCGTCTATATTGCTGGGGAATCCGGTAGTGGAAAAGAGCAAGCAGCACGCAGTATTCATGAACAATCAGCTCGTAAAGATAAAGCATTTGTTGCAGTCAATTGCGGGGCGATTCCTGAAGCATTGATGGAAAGTGAGTTTTTTGGTTATAAAAAAGGGAGTTTTACCGGCGCAGACAGTGACAGAGCAGGATTTTTTCAGCATGCAGACGGTGGAACATTATTTTTGGATGAAGTGGCTGATTTGCCATTATCCATGCAGGTAAAGCTTTTGCGTGCCATTCAGGAACGAGCTGTTCGCCGGATTGGTGAAATGGAAGAAAAGCAGGTTGATGTCCGTCTTATCTGTGCTACTCATAAAGACCTGAATGCTTTGGTAGAATCGGGACAATTTCGGCAGGATTTGTTTTACCGTCTAAATGTGGTTTCTATAACCATGCCCCCCTTACGTGAATTACGTGATGATTTACCAGAACTGATTCAGGTTTTGTTGCAACGTATTCTACGTGATGAAACCATGACCCTGAGCCCGGCAGCTGAGCAAGCTTTATTGCAATATAGCTATCCCGGCAATTTCCGCGAGCTGGAAAATATATTAGAACGAGCAATTGCTTTATCAAAAAATCATATTATCGAAGTTGATGATTTACAGATTCAAAGTCTCTCATTTGATAATCAGCGTAATTTATCAGTAGATAGTGTCCGTAATTCTGCCGGGGAAAATCCCGCAAGGACAGATTTTCAGTTTGGTCACACCCAGATTCAGGACTATCTTGACGATGTAGAACGTCATATTCTGCAGCAGGCGCTGGCACAAACCCGTTATAACCGTACACAAGCGGCAAAACTACTGGGAATCAGCTTTAGATCAATGCGTTATCGGATGGAACGATTGGGTATTGCCTAATGATACAAGCAATGGTTTTAACTGGGCAGATTGTAAACCTGACTAAGTTGTGCATGCCTCTGCAAAATCTATTAGAGACAGAAAAACTGCACTATCAGCCGCAGCCACCTGAGCATGGTTTGTACTTATATTATGATGATTACGGCCTTGCTCTGGCTAAAGCCGGAAATAAGGGTGTTGTACGTGTGGATTTTGTGCAGGGAACAGCTAGGCACCGGCGCCTGTTTGGTGGTGGTGAGCTGCTGGCTCGTGCCGTACAGGCTAAAACTCAGCCGCTGGTCTGGGATGCTACTGGTGGGCTGGGTCGGGATGCGTTTGTAATAGCTTCTATGGGATTAAAGGTGGTGGTATTTGAACGCAATCCTTATGTCTATGCTTTGTTGGCAGACGGTTTGCAAAGAGCACTAGCAGATCATCATACAGCTCAGATAGCACAGCGGATTGATCTGAAATATGGCAGTATTACTAGTAAAGCGGCAATGAAAAAAACGGATTCCTTGCCAGATGTGATATATCTGGATCCAATGTACCCCCAGAAGCAGAAATCAGCGGCGGTAAAAAAGGAAATGGCTTATTTCCATGAGCTGCTGGGAACTGCTGATGAGAATAACGATATGGATTTATTACTGGCAGCACAACAACTTGCTTGTAAACGAGTGATTGTGAAACGGCCAGCTAATGGTAGATTTTTGGCAGAAAAACAGCCAGCTTTTCAGTATTTAGGCAAAACCACGCGTTTTGATGGGTATATTCCATTATAATTTATTTAGGCAGCATTTTTTAGAAAAGAGTCACTAATATAGCAATTTTGTAGCATAGGGGAGAATATTAAATGGCCAGAAAAATATGGGCCTACGCCAAAGATGAACATGAGAAATTTGTTTACAACAAGCAATTGGAAAAGCTTGAAATCTTTTATATCTGGGATGTGCTGAAATTAAAACAGCAACACCCTGAAGCTTATTCAGGATTCAAGTTTTATTCAACCGAATTTGATGAAATCAACCGGCAGGAATTAATACCAACAGAATATGGATTTTTCAGATATCAATCGGATGAAGTTGATAAGAACAGGCAAGAATCAATATATCATTCAACAGCAATGCTGGTTTTGCAGGAAATGTCTGAAATAAACTTCACAATTGATAATGATAATTATCATTTTAGTTTTTCAAAATTCCTAGTTGAACCATGCCTGAAATTTCAACATTTTGATAAAAATGAAGAAAAATATTATCCGGATTTAGTCGGTTATTTTAGTGAAGACTGTGAATTATACGATAAATGGAATGGATGTCTGGCGATTGAAGTAGTTTTTACTAATCCCTGTTATCAGAAAAAAATAAAATCATTTGAGAAAAATCATATTCCCATTATCGAAGTCAGCATCTCAAAAAAACTAAAACTTGATACAGAATTTTGTGGAGAAATAAATTTTACAGTTGATGAAGTTAAAAAATATTACCATGCGCTGAAACAAATATTTGCAAAAAAAGTGTATGGCAAAATCCGTTCGGATCCTGTATCAAAAAAATATCATCAAAATGAAATAAACAATCTTGAAATTTTATATGAACAGACTTTACTTGAACTAGAACAGTTAAAACATCTGAATAATATTCAGCTATTTGATCAATATGTACAGCTGAATCAGGAATATGAAAAATTGCAAGCCAATGTGTCCAATCTGCATCAAATGATGAGTAATATGCAGCAAAGAGAATGGAGTTTGAATACCCGTTTAAATCATTATTTGAATATGGGGTTTTGGCAGAGACTAAAGTTTTTGTTACAAATACCCATTGAATAATTAATAAAAGCTGCTAATCATTTAGCAGCTTGCTTGATTATTGCAAAATATTTTCAGAAAGTATAGCCAGTCTGAATTTCTTCAGCTCCGATCAATTCAGTGATTAATTGCAATAATGGGCGCAATTCATGATAACGTCGGCTAGTATTACGTAAATATTTTAGGAAGCGATGAATTTCACTACGGTATTTGTCTTTACCATCACGATAATACAATCGGGCAAAAATACCGGCTACTTTCAGATGACGCTGCACGCCCATCAATTCAAAATCACGGTAGAAATGGTCAAAATCATTATGAACCGGTAGTCCGGCAGCCCGAGCCTTCTCCCAGTACCGAATAACGATGTCCAGTACAAATTCTTCATCCCATTCAATAAAAGCATCGCGAAGCAACGAGACTAAATCATAAGTAATTGGACCGTATAATGCATCCTGAAAATCCAGAATACCGGGGCGGCCACGAGTAAGCATAATATTACGTACAATGTAGTCACGGTGTACATAAACCTGTGGTTGAGCCAGAATGACCGGTAAAACGGCAGATACAGCCTGTTGCCACAGATGTTTCTGTTTTTCAGTCAGAGATAAGCCAAGTTCTTTTTGTACATACCATTCTGGAAACAGTTGCATTTCTCGTGTCATGACCGTTTCATCATATATTGGTAGTTGATCTGGTAGACTAGCCTTTTGCAGGGTAATTAACTCATCAACTGCTTCCAGTAATAGTATTTTATGCACTTCTGGACGTTTATCTTGCAATAGTGCTGCCAGATAGGGCGTATGTCCGAAATCCTCCAGTGCCATAAATCCTTTTTGCGCGTCTGCATGATAGATTTTGGGTACATTTATGGCCTGAAAAAGGTGCTGGACCTTGATATAAGGCTGAATGCTCATTTTATCAGGTGGCGCATCCATACAGATTACACTGTGGTTATCCTTGAAAACAGCTCGGAAATAACGGCGGAAATCAGCATCAGCAGCAGCAAAGCTAAGAACAAAATCCTGTTGCGGATAACATGTATGTAACCATTTTTTTAGTTCGGATTCTCGTTGCATGGCATTTTTCAGGTTAAAATAAACGCTATTTTAACTGGCAAAGCCGTTTAGGTGATACTTTGTCCTACATATTTTCCCCCAAACCATTGGCCTTGGCCTTAACGACTGTGTTTTGTGCCTTTCCAGCACTAGCTTTGGCTGCTTCTCCTCTTTCTATGGGTGAGGGTAATGTCTGTACCGCACCTCAGCGTCCGAAACACTTTGTCAAACCTGTGCAAAGCAGTGGTGAAGCCGATCCGGGTACAGACGTAACGCGGGTTGTGGCTGATGACGTCAATGGACAATCACAAGTGCAAGTGCATGCCAAAGGCAATGTGATTATAGAACGTAATGATGTCACCCTGAACTCAGACTGGGCTGATTATGATCAGCAAAGCCAGATTATCAAAGCTGGAGACCACTTTACACTTGATAATGGTGAAAGCCGCGTCAGCGGCGAGCATGTAACTTATGACATGGCTAAAAGTACCGGAGTGGGTGATGCCGGCCGCTTTGAAATGGAAAAGGACAACCGTCGTCTACAAGGCGTTGGTGACGAAATACAGATGGGCGGTAAAAATCGCTATCGTTTGCAAAGTGCCAAGTTCAATACCTGTAATCCAGGTGATGACAGCTGGTATATTCGTTCCGGTAGTATTGATTTGGATTACGATAAAAACGTTGGTGTGGCTCGTAATGCAACACTGGTGTTTGGCGGAGTGCCTCTATTCTATACACCATGGATTGATTTTCCACTAAATGGCAGCCGTAAGAGCGGTTTTCTTGCTCCAACCATTAAGGGCGGTTCTGATGGTTTTGAGCTGATGACCCCCTATTATCTGAATCTGGCTCCAAATTATGATGCTACCATCCGACCCCATTTAATCAGTAGCCGTGGTATCCAACTCGGAGGTGATTTTCGCTATCTACAACCGAAATATCAGGGACAGCTTAGTGCTGACTGGGTACCCAGTGACCAGAAGAGTAGCCACAAAAATCGTGCTGAAGTAGATTTCACCCACACACAACAGCTAGCAAAAGGCTTAAGCGGTGGCATTGATTATCATCAGGTTTCAGATGATGATTATCGCCGAGATTTCTGGAGCGGTGATAGTGGTAGTGTAAATCTGAACCGACAGGCTTGGCTAAATTATCATCAAGATATATGGGGTGGTACATTTGACGGTAACCTGATGGTGCAAAAATATCAGACATTGGCTTCTACCAGTGGCTATAAAGATCAACCTTATTCACGCCTGCCACGCCTATCTGCCACATGGAACCGTTACTTTGGCAACCATTACGCCGTAAATGTATATGCAGAAGCTACCCGATTTGAAGGCAAAGAAACGGGTCATAAAGATTGGCTGAATAAATATCCGAATGGTACGCGGCTGGTATTATTTCCATCTTTGACTGCTGATTACTCTACCACATGGGGATATGTACGGCCTAAGCTGAGTTTCCATGCCACACATTACGATATGAGCAAACAGAATAATCAGGATAAACGCAGCATGGATCGTGCAGTTCCTTTGCTCAGCGTAGATTCAGGTATGACGTTTGAGCGGTTGTGGAAAACTAAAAACATGCATAAAGGGTTTATTCAGACACTGGAACCACGCTTGTTCTATACATATATACCACGACGCAATCAAGAAGATATGCCCTTATTTGATACAGCTGAAAACAGTTTTACTTATGATCAATTGTTCCGTGAAAACCGGTATTCCGGTCAGGATAGAATCAATGCGGCTAATTTTCTGACTACTGCTTTGCAATCACGTGTATATGATAGTACTACTGGCATTGAACGATTTGCGGCTGGTATTGGTCAGCGTTTTTATTTTCAGGATGATAATGTTAAACTGAATGAAAACACTCCGAAAAACAAAGAACGCAAACGCTCAGACATGGTGGCTTTTGGTCGTGCGGCTCTGAGTAATCACATTACAGCTGAATCTAAATGGCATTACAATCAGGATCTGAAAACATCTGAAAGTTATAATTTTGGCATCCGTTATACGCCAAAGCCTGGTAAAACCGTTAGTGTTCGTTACAAATATGGTCGTGATGAAAATCTCTATGATGATGTTTATGGCAAAATGCGTTCTATTGATGTAGGAGTGCAGTGGCCGGTAAGCCGCAATTATTATCTTGTTGCACGTCAGAATTATGATTTTGCTCACAGTGTCACTCTTAATCAGACCATTGGTCTGGAATATCAGAGTCCTTGCCATTGCTGGAGTGCGGGCCTAGTTGGTACTCGCTATACAGATGACTATAAAAAACGTAAAACCGCCGTATTATTTCAATTACAGTTGCGAGACCTGACCGGAGTGGGTAACGGTCCTCTTAGCCAGCTTGGCTCACAAATTCCCGGTTACAGCAATACTTACGAGGTAAAACATTAATGAAGCGCATACATAAATGGTTGGCAACAAGCATAATGGCCGTGGCCATACCTTCTGCACTGGCACTAGATATCAAACCGGTTGATAACATTGTTGCCGTCGTCAATGATGATGTAATAACTAAGCAAGAGCTGGATTTGGTGACTAATCAGATGCGTTCACAACTGCCTAAAGGCAAATCAGTTAGTGCAGCTGATTTAGAGCAGCAGGCACTGGCACAATTGATACGCAAAGATTTATTGGTACAAGCGGCCAAACGTGCCAATATTCGTTTGAGTAATGCCGATGTAAATGAAGCAATTGAACAATTTGCCGCTCAGCGCCATATGACGGCTAAAGAGCTAATTCAGCGTATTGCCAAAGAAGGTATCAGTGAAAATCAACTGCGACGCACCATGACTGAAAATCTTTTAGCTCAAAAAATAGAGCAGAGTGAAGTGATGGGTAAAAGTCAGGTAAGTGATGCTGAAATTGATGATGCCATTGCCCGTGCTCAGCAGGAGGGTCGTCCTTTACCACCTCCTATCACAGCATATTCTTATCATGTGCAACATATTCTTTTGAAAAATGATAATGATATTACTCGCAAACTGATTGAGCAGATTGCCCAGCAGGCACGTTCTGGTGCATCGTTTGAACAGTTAGCTCGCCAGTATTCTCAAGATGGCAGTGCTCAAAATGGTGGTGATTTGGGATGGATTATAGATGGTGAAACTGTCCCGCCGTTTGAGGCGGCTGTTAAATCTTTACAGCCGGGACAGATATCGATGCCAGTTCGTACTCAATTCGGATGGCATGTAATTCGATTGATTGATGTCAGAAGCAATGACACTCCACCAGAACGTCAGCGTAATGGCATGCGTGCAGTGCTGGTGCAGGAAAAACGAGAACTATTATTACAGAATTTCCTGAAGCAATTGGAGGATCAGGCATATATCAATGTTCGACCTCAGGACTGAAAATGGTGAGAGGGGTGAATTTTTCTCATCAGCAGCCTGTGATTGCCATTACCAGTGGCGAGCCTTCAGGAATTGGTCCGGATATCTGTTTGGATCTGGCTGGCGCTGATTTGCCGGTACGCATTGTAGTTCTGGGTGACAAACAGCTGATGGAGCAGCGGGCTGCATTATTGGGTAAACATATTTTCATTCAGTCTTATCAGCGAGATACTCAACCGAAAAAAGGGATGCTGGAAGTTTGTCATATTCCCGTGCAAGTACCAGTTCAGGCCGGTTTATTGGATGTTCACAATGCAGATTATGTATTGCAGTTGCTAAATAGAGCATATACAGGTATTGAACAGGGTGAATTTGCGGCCATGGTCACTGCACCTGTACACAAAGGTATCATCAATGATAGCGGTATACCTTTCAGTGGACATACCGAATATTTGGCAGCAAAAAGTGATACGCCTTTAGTGGTTATGATGCTGGCTGGAGGTGGTTTGAAAGTAGCTCTGGCTACAACTCATTTACCATTGCGAAAAGTAGCTGATGCGCTGACGGCTGAATTATTGACAGAAGTTCTTATTATCCTGCATCGTGACTTACAGCATAAATTTGGTCTGACACAACCACGTATTCTTGTTGCCGGACTCAATCCGCATGCCGGAGAAAATGGTCATTTGGGACATGAAGAAAATACTATTATCATTCCTGTGATTAAGAAGTTGCAACAGCAAAATATGCAAGTCAGCGGCCCTTTTCCAGCAGATACACTATTTCAGCCATTTATGCTTAAAGAAGCAGACGCGGTTTTGGCTATGTATCATGATCAGGGACTGCCTGTATTAAAATATGCCAGTTTTGGCGAAGGAGTGAATATCACTCTGGGGTTACCATTTATACGTACTTCAGTAGATCATGGCACTGCTCTGGACCTTGCTGGGACGGGGAAAGCCAGCAGCGGCAGTTTATTTGCCGCGGTCAGCAGTGCGATTGAAATGTGTCACAGAAGTAAGTTCGAATAATGCACTTATCCGTAATTGATAAATACGGGCAGACATCATAAAATCAGATTAACGTACGGCATGGAAAATATTGATATGGCTACGCCGTTTATTGAAATGAAGGATGTGGTTTTTGCGTATGGCGATCGCCCCATTCTTAAAAACATAAATTTTAAGCTGGAGCAAGGCAGTTTTACCGCAATCATGGGCAGTTCTGGTAGCGGTAAGACCACCTTGCTACGCTTGATTACTGGTCAGATTACCGCGCAGCAGGGACAGGTGCTGATTAATGGCCGCGATATTGCTAAATTCAGCCGCGAAGAGTTGTATCATCATCGCCGCAATATGGGTGTTCTGTTTCAGTTTGGTGCGCTGTTTACAGATTTGTCGGTTTTCGATAATGTGGCTTTTCCGATGCGCGAACACACTGATTTACCCGAAAGCATGATTCATGATCTGGTAATCATGAAGCTGAATGCGGTAGGTTTGCGTGGCGTAGAAAAATTAATGCCGTCCGAACTTTCCGGCGGTATGTCCCGTCGAGTGGCACTAGCACGCACTATCGCACTTGATCCGGCCTTATTGCTATATGATGAACCATTTACCGGTCTGGATCCAATTTCGCTGGGCGTAATAGCAGGCTTGGTAAGTAAAGTAAACAAAGCTTTGCAAACCACGAGTGTAATGGTGACACACGATATACAGCAATCACTGGATATAGCCAGCCATGTGGTTTTTCTGGCACATGGGGAAATTATTTTTTCCGGTTCACCACACCAAATGCGTGAACTGGATTCACCATGGGTAAATCAGTTTATACATGGTCAGGCTGACGGGCCGGTGGCATTTCGCTATCCGGCAACCACTACCTTACAACAGGATTTAGACATCGCGTGATGAAAGCTATAGAAGAACTGGGTGCAAAAACCCTCAGTTTTGTCCAGCACCTTGGGCGCGCCACTTTATTTCTGTTTGCTGCGTTGTTGCGCAGCGGAACAGTGTTACGCCGGCCGGGACTGATGATAAGGCAAATGTATTTTTCTGGGGTACTTTCCATTATCATCATTGCCGTATCTGGCCTATTTGTCGGTATGGTGCTGGGATTACAAGCTTATACACAGCTGGCGAAATTTAAATCTGCTGATATATTGGGATATATGGTAGCTGCTGCTATGCTGCGCGAACTGGGACCTGTACTGGCAGCCATTCTATTTGCCAGCAGCGCAGGAGGTGCCATGACCAGTGAAATCGGGCTAATGAAAACAACAGAGCAGCTGGAAGCCATGAATGTTATGGCCATTGATCCAGTGGCTAGAGTTGTGGCACCACGGTTTTGGGCAGGTGTGCTCTCCATGCCTTTGTTGGCTTCCATCTTTAATGTAGCCGGTGTCTATGGTGCATATCTGATCGGCGTAAAATATTTTGGTATGGATGACGGTGTATTTTGGGGGCAGATGCAGAATAATCTGGATTTCTATTATGATGTGGTAAACGGCCTGATTAAATCGCTGGTATTTGGTGTGATCGTCACACTGATTGCAGTTTATCAGGGTTTTTATGCACAACCGACTTCAGAGGGTATTCTGCGTGCCAATACGCGAACCGTGGTATCCAGCTCCCTGACCATTCTGGCAGTGGATTTTATGCTGACTGCACTGATGTTTACCAAATAAGATATGGATTAACAGGATAATGATATGAAAAAAAACAGTCTAGAAATGCTGGTTGGTCTATTTGTCTTAATAGGCATCGTGGCAATATTGTTTTTATCTTTTCGTGTAGCAGGTGGAAATGGTATCGGTTCTTCACAGCCTACTTATACTTTATCTGCATCATTCAGTGATATTGGCGGGCTCAAAGCACAGGCCCCAGTTAAAGCTGCTGGTGTAGTGGTAGGACGGGTAGACAAAATAGTACTTGATCCAAAAACCTATTGGGCAAAAGTAACTTTAAAAATTGATAAACAGTACCAATTTAGTACAGATACTTCTGCGCAAATTCTGACTTCCGGATTACTCGGTGATCAGTATGTTGGGCTAGAGCAGGGTGGAGATCCAGATAATCTTGCCGACGGAGATACCATTACCATTACTAGCTCTGCTTTAGTACTGGAACAGCTTATTGGAAAATTTATGACCAATTTTGCTGAAGGCAACGCTAAAGATGATCACAAAAAAACAGCTAACAGTACTGCTGCCAGTGAATAAAAGCAATTGAAGTTGTAAATCTAATAAAATTTAATTTTAAGGCTTATCTATAATGAAACTAAACAAATCTAAATTTTTGGGTGCATTAAGCATTTGTATCATGAGTATCAGCATGGCTATTGCTTCGCCACAACAGGCTGTAAGCCAGCTAAAGGAGAATGCTACTCAAGTACTGAATATACTGGGGGCCGCTAATGGTAAAAATGACGAGCAGGTACGGCGTCAGGCGGAAAATTATGCCATTCCTTATTTTGATTTTGAACGCATGACTGCTCTGGCTGTCGGAGCACCTTGGCGTACTGCTACACCTGCACAGCAACAGGATCTGACAAAAGAATTTAAAACACTACTGATTCGTACCTATTCCGGTACCATGCTCAAATTCAGAAACGCAAAAGCGAATGTTTACAACAATCCTGTTGTTAATAAAAAAGGGCGTGAAATTATTGTACGTGTGGATGTCACTACTCCTAACAGTAAGCCAGTACGTATGGATTACACAATGTATCAGTCTGGCAATATGTACCGGATTTATAATGTTGCTGTAGAAGGAGCCAGCTTGGTTACTGTATACCGTAACCAATTTAATCAGACCATCAGCCAGAAAGGTATCGATGGTCTGGTAGCTGAGTTACGCGCTAAAAACGGTAGATAATTATGCAAACCACTGTGCAGGGAAAAACCCTGATGATTCATGACAAAGTCACCATGAGTACAGTAGGAGAAAACGATTATAAGCAGTTCAGTGACTGTATCCGCAGTGGTAAAGTTGAAAAAGTGGATGTCAGTGGGGTGACCGAAGCCGATTCAGCCTGTGTAGCTTTACTCGTGGCTGCTAAAAGATTGGCACACAGACAGAAATTTATGTTGCACATCGCAGGTGTACCGGCAGGGCTGATTACCCTAATGGCACTGTACGGTGTAGAGGAATCGTTACAATGAGTAAAAAAAAATTACTGGCTACCACACTGTTGTTGTTTCTGTGTCAGGCGGGCTGGGCTGAAGATCAGCCCTATAAAGATCCGTATGAAGGTTATAACCGAGTGATGTTTAATATCAATGATCACTTGGATCAATACATCATGACACCTGTTGCACGTGGATATCGTAAAGTTACACCTTCTCCGGTACGAACCGGAGTGAACAACTTTTTCAATAATCTGCGAGATGTAGTTAGTTTCGGCAGTAATCTGCTGCGACTGGATATTGAGAAAGCCAGTACAGATTTTGTTCGAGTAGGGATCAATACTACTTTTGGTTTGGGTGGATTATTGGATATTGCTGACGCAGGCCAAATTCCAAATAATAAAAATACTCTTGGTGACACATTTGCTTCTTGGGGCTGGAAAAACAGTAATTATTTTGTTTATCCGATATTTGGACCGTCTACTGTGCGCGATAGTATTGGCAGCACAATTACAGACGCCTTTCCTGTTGAAAATGCCATTTTTAAGGATGATGCAGTACGTTGGAGTCTGGCCGGATTGAATGGTGTTGCCACTCGTGAAAGCTTACTGGATGTAACTGACAGTTTGAATGATGCTGCGTTAGATCGATACACTTATATGCGTGATGTGTATATGAAATTACGCAATAAGCAGGTAGGCGGAACACTGTTTCCAGATGATGACGATGACGATGATGATGATATCGATACTCTGGTCGCTCCTGACAGTGATGCAGCTAATACTCAGCCGCAATCTGCAAAACAGGTTGACCAAGCTCCGGTTGTGAAAGCCGATAAAGCAGCTGTTTCTACTGACAACACTGCTGCTGATAAGGCTGAAACTATTTCAGATGAATCAGCCGATAAAACTCAACCAGATAGTGCAGCGACATCTGTTTCATCTTACTGGGATATACACTAAAGCTGTATACTGTCTTTTTAAAACGCCAGTTATTAATTGAAATTCAGCTCATAGCACAACAGGAATACAAATATGTATGAAGTTAACCGCAGTGTATTTTTGCTTGTACCGCTTGATCCTTTTTGGATATGGCTTCAAAATCTGCCGAATATAGATCTGGATGAATTGTCACTTGAAGTATTACAGCAGGACGCAAATGCTTATCTGACTTCTGCCTGTGAAAATATAGATGACTTATGGGTGGAAATAGAAGAGCGTTATCAGGATATCTTTGCTGCAGAGCTGGCGGACTGGTGTGAGGATGAAAATCTCTGGCCAGCCATAAATCTGGAGATATTCAAAAGCTGGTTTGGAATAAAAATTTCCACAGTAGTCACTGATTTAGCACAGGAAGAACTGGCACGAGAAGCTTTTGTACCAATTACCTTAAATTAAACTAGAGAAATCATTTATTAAAAAAGCCAATGTTATGCATCGGCTTTTTTGCATTCCCTGACTGTTCTCAGCCCTTATTCTGTTGTATTGAAAAATCCTTTTGCTTATCTGTTAAACTATATTCTCTTACCAATACTTTAATCCTAATAACATGATTTAAAATATCACACCTAATGTATACCCAAAATTTCAAAACGGTTTGTCCACCGTATAGATTCGGAATTTATCCATATGCAGTACAGTAGTAAGTCAATATCGCGTCGACATTTGCTTCTAGCAGGCAGTGCAGCGGTATTTGGAGCAACTCTACCTCGCTTTGCTATGGCTGGTGCACAACGCGAGGAAACACTTTCTGACGATGTGGCTTCTGTAATGCGGAATGCAGTGAGCAATGCTAATCCGCCACGGCTTATATTTGCTTCTGCGGCAGAGGCCAGTCGTTGGTTAAACGCGATGTCAACACGACTGACGCCATATGTTCCAGATAATTATGCGCGCAAACGTTTACTGACTAATATTCAATACGAATCCATGCGCGCCGGTCTGGATACGCAGGTAATACTCGGTCTGATAGAAGTAGAAAGCCGTTTCCGTCAATATGCAATTTCCGGCGTTGGCGCACGCGGTTTAATGCAGGTTATGCCATTCTGGGTCAGACAGATTGGTCGGCCGGAACATAACTTATTCGATATTCGCACTAACTTACGCTATGGTTGTACCATTCTGCGATATTATCGCAATCGTGAGAATGGTAATATGGCTCGCGCGCTTGCGCGGTATAATGGTAGTTTAGGACGGACTACTTATTCAAATGCGGTTATCAGCGCTTGGCAGCGGCACTGGCAATGGGCGTGAACCCATTCTGCAATAGCACATATTTACTTTTAACATGGGTTGTCCTGTAAGACAGCCTGCACTTATTATTAGGAAACCACCATGTCTGTTAATAAAGTCATCCTGGTTGGCCGTTTGGGTCGAGACCCTGAAACGCGTTATATGCCTAGTGGCGATGCCGTAACCAATTTTTCCATTGCTACTGATGAACAATGGCGTGACCGTAATGGCGAGCGCCAGACCCGAACTGAATGGCACAATATCACGCTGTTTGGCAAACTGGGCGAAATTGCCAGCCAGTATCTGCGCAAGGGAAGTCAGGTATTTATCGAAGGCCGTATCCAGAGCCGTAAATATAGTGGTAAGGATGGAATTGAACGAACGGCTTATGACATCATCGGAAGTGAAATGAAAATGCTGGGTAGCCGCAATGATACAGGCACAGCAGGTGGCAGCTATGATCAGATGGGAGGCGGAGCTGATTATGCTCAGGGTGGTAATTTTAGTCAGGGTGGCTATGATGCTGCACCTGCCGCCTCTAGCCCACCACCGGCTGCTCCACGTCGTCAGGCTCCACGTCCAGCACCGGCACCAGCACCAATAGATGATATTGATGATGATATCCCATTTTAATATTGATTTTTTTTGTTGTCTCTTATCTGAATCAGCAATTTGAAATTTCAATTCTATGAAGATTTTGCCTTTTGGATGAATTGTCCAAAAGGCATTTCGTTTAACCACAGCTGAAAATGATATTTATAAATTCAATATGGTTGATAAATAGTATATTTAAGCTATAAATTACTGATATTTTTATCGTAAATAAAAATTTTGCACTATTCGATATTAGCTAATAATAGAGAAATTATCCTAACAATTATAAAATATTATAATAAATGAATATTTTTTACTATCAAACCAAATTGACGTTAAATTATTCAAAAAATATAGCGAGTATTATAGGTGTGAATTTTTGGGATTTTGTATTGAATAATGCAAATTTCTATATAAAAATTTTTATTTTCTCAATCATTTTATTCATGCTTGTTAATGTAAATTTTGCCATATGTGTCAATTCGTTTAACTAGCTGTATATTGTACTGATTTGCTTCAGCCAACAAATTCAAAGAGCAAGAAAATGAGTAAAAGTATTAGTATTAGAGAGTAGTAGTCAAAGATAATTAAGTTGAATTTTGCCTATCTGGGTTGAATTTTTGCTTAAATATGTGTCAGGAATAACTAAATTAAGTTTAAATACTAATGTGAGTTTGCTGACTATGATGTGCAGGCTGCCTTGGTTATAACCATTGCTATTTTTTATACTGGTCTGCTAAAATAGCATACATGGAACAGCGCAAGCCGCCGGAATCGGGCGGCTTGCTTTTTGTTATTAATACGAAATACCGCAAGTGTATTTAGCTGTGGTATCTTGGAGAAATATGATGCAAAAAATTCCGTTGACCATATTGGGCGCTGATTTGCTGAAACAGGAATTACAAGAACTGAAGAGCGTGGCTCGTCCGGCGGTAATTGAAGCGATTGCTGAAGCTCGTTCGCATGGGGATTTGTCCGAAAATGCAGAATATGAAGCGGCCAAGGAAAAACAGGGTTTTATTGAAGGTCGCATTGCAGAAATTGAGCACAAATTGTCTCTAGCACACATTATCGACCCGAAAGAAACCAATGCCGATGGTAAGGTGGTATTCGGCGCTACTGTGAAAATGCAGGATCTGGATACTGAGGAAGTGGTGAGTTACCAGATTGTTGGAGAAGATGAAGCCGATATCAAACAGGCTAAGATTTTTGTTGGTTCGCCGATAGCACGTGCACTCATTGGTAAGGAAGAAGGCGATGTGGCTGAAGTTCAGGCACCGGGTGGGGTGCGCGAATACGAAATTCTAGAGGTTTTCTATATCTAATCAGCCTGCTGAGCGCTGATTTTTTCTTCCGGTTAAATGCCGCCGCTCAAATAACTAAGCGATTCATAGAATGAATCGCTTTTTATTTATTCAGTTTTTTCGGTTTTGCGGCGATATAACACCAGCTGTTTGCCTATATGTTGTATCAGTTCAGCACCTGTTGCAGAGCACAAAGCTTCGGCAATGGATACGCGTGCAGTGCGGTCGTCCCTTGCCACTTGTACTTTAATCAGTTCGTGTGCATCCAGATTACGGTTGGTTTCTGTGATGACTTCTTGTGTTAATCCGTTCTGTCCAATCAGTACCACTGCATGCAGCTGATGTGCACGTGCTTTCAATGCCATTTTATCTTTGCTGTTTAATTTGTCAGTTGCCATTTAAGTTTCCATATAGCTGTATCGGCTAATTGGTTGAGCAGATACACAGTTTAAGTTCAGATTGAGCTATTTTAATTGAGGCGGACAAATTTTTATAGTTAATATCTATCTCTTTCTATGAAAAAAGGATAATGTAGGTCTGTCCTGATTTGCAATGGATAATTGATAAAACATCGGTTTTTTAGCAGATTAAAGAATTTGTTATTTATAAAATTTAAAGCTGGGTGATGTAGCCTACATGTTTTTAATTGTGCTTAATTTCGCGGTTTTACACGGGCTAAGCTCTGTATTCTGTTGCGATTTCACGATACAATGATGGAGTTTTTTCAAGAATTTGTATCATGGGTGTTCGTTCTAAATCTTCCAGTGCATGGCTCAATGAGCATGTAAATGATCATTATGTTCATCTGGCACAAAAAGAGGGCTATCGAGCTCGTGCAGCCTATAAGTTGCTGGAAATCAATGAAAAAGATCATCTGATAAAGCCTGGTGCGGTAGTGGCTGACCTTGGCAGTGCGCCAGGTAGCTGGTCGCAGGTTGCCGTGAAGCTGGCTGGTAAGCAGGGCAAGGTTTTTGCGTTGGATATTCTGCCTATGGAACCAGTGGCTGGAGTGGAGTTTATTCAAGGTGATTTCCGAGATAATGATGTTCTGCAGCAGTTTGAAAGTTTGCTAGCCGGCTGTGCGTTAGATCTTGTAATTTGTGATATGGCACCCAATATGTCAGGCAATAACATTACTGATCAGGCACGCAGTTTGTATCTTGCTGAGCTGGGTCTGGAGTTTGCGCAGGCACATCTGAAACAAAATGGAGATTTTCTGGTGAAGGTGTTTCAGGGCAGTGGTTTGCAAGAGTTTCAGCAGCTAATGAAAAATAGCTTTGCTCAGGTTATGATTCGTAAGCCTAAAGCTTCACGTGATCGCTCTAGTGAGGTTTATCTGCTTGGTCGCGGTAAAAAACAGTTGTGACGGCCTGTGCCTGTGTAGGTTTGGGTCAAATTCACTATTCTAAACAACAATTATTTAACCTCCTTAGGAGTTTGTGACAGTGCGGAATACCGTAAAGAATCTTTTGGTCTGGCTGGTGCTGGCGCTTGTGCTTATGGCCGCATTCAATGCCATCACTGAGAAAAAAGAGAGTAAACAGCAGATTGAATACTCTCAATTTATTCAGCAGGTTAACAAGGGTGAGATTGCTAGCGTAAATATTGAAGGTTCGGTGATTAATGGCTTCCAAGTTAAAGGCTTGCGCAATGATAAATCAGCCTTTACGACTAATGCGCCGACTCCGCTGGAAACTAATTTTGTTAGTAATCTGATGGCGAAGAATATTCGTGTCAATGTGATTCCGGAAGAAAAACCGGGATTTCTGACTAATCTATTTTTCAGTCTTTTGCCAGTATTGCTGCTGATCGGGGTATGGTTCTATTTTATGCGCTCTATGCAGGGTGGCGGCGGCGGAAAAGGCGGTGCCTTTTCTTTCGGTAAAAGCCGTGCCCGTTTACTGGATAAAGAAGCCAATAAAATTACCTTTGCCGATGTGGCCGGGTGTGATGAGGCCAAAGAAGAAGTTCAGGAAATTGTGGATTATCTGCGTGCACCGCAACGCTATCAGACGCTGGGTGGCCGTGTGCCCCGTGGTATTCTGATGTGTGGTAGTCCTGGTACTGGTAAAACTTTGCTGGCTAAGGCAATTGCCGGAGAGGCTCAGGTACCTTTTTTCAGTATTTCCGGTTCTGATTTTGTAGAAATGTTTGTTGGTGTGGGTGCTTCACGTGTGCGCGATATGTTCGAGCAGGCAAAGAAAAATGCTCCATGTATTATTTTCATCGATGAAATTGATGCAGTCGGCCGCCAGCGCGGTGCTGGTCTAGGTGGTGGTAATGATGAACGTGAGCAGACACTAAATCAGCTGCTAGTAGAAATGGATGGTTTTGAAAGCAATACAACAGTTATTGTGATTGCTGCTACTAACCGTCCGGATGTGCTGGATCCGGCACTGATGCGTCCTGGTCGCTTTGACCGTCAGGTTGTGGTTCCTTTGCCTGATATTCGTGGCCGTGAACAGATTCTAAAAGTGCATGCTAATAAAGTACCGCTGGATCAATCAGTGGATCTACCGGTTCTGGCACGTGGTACGCCTGGATTTTCCGGTGCTGATCTGGCCAATTTGGTGAATGAGGCTGCGCTGTTTGCTGGTCGTCGCAACAAAACTAAAGTAGACATGAGCGACTTTGAGGATGCTAAAGATAAAATTTATATGGGACCGGAACGTCGCTCTATGGTGATGCATGAGGACGAGAAAAAAGCTACTGCTTACCATGAATCCGGTCATGCAGTGGTTGCAGAAACGCTGGACTATACTGACCCTGTGCATAAAGTAACGATTATGCCGCGCGGTCGTGCATTAGGTCTGACTTGGCAGTTGCCGGAACGTGACCGTATCAGTATGTATGAAGACCAGATGTTGAATCAGATTTCCATTCTGTTTGGTGGTCGTATCGCGGAGCAGCTGTTTATTGGTCGCGTGTCTACCGGTGCTTCTAACGACTTTGAACGGGCGACTCAGATTGCGCGAGAAATGGTGACGCGTTATGGGATGTCGAAGAAGATGGGGCCGGTGGTTTATGGTGAAAATGAGAATGAAGTATTTCTTGGCCGTTCCGTAACGCAGTCGAAAAATATTTCTGAAAAAACCATGCAGGAAGTGGATGCTGAAGTGCGGCGTATTCTTGATGAGCAATATGAAGTTGCTTATAAGATTCTGGATGAAAACCGTGACAAGATGCATACCATGGCTAAAGCACTGATTGAGTGGGAAACCATTGATCGTGATCAGGTACTGGAGATTATGGCCGGTAAGCAGCCCAGTCCACCAAAGGACTACAGCGATAATGTTGTAAAAGAAGCTGAAACCGAGCAGCCTGTAGCAGAAGCTTCAGCTAGTGAAAATACGCATGTACCGGCGGACACAGCTGATGCTGGCTCGAAAGCGCCTGAACCAGAGCAGAAGTCAGAGCAATAATATATTTGTTTTTCAACGGCAGCCAAAGCTGCCGTTTTTTACATCTGTAAGTAGTATTGTTTACCATTTTTCATAGTATGAGATTTGGTTATTTTTCCGATATTTAGCCTTGTGAATGATGATGTTATGAGCTGGTAATAAAAGCTAATTGAGCGAAATGCGAAAATTCGTCTAGGTGATAAGTATATGTAATTTAATTTATATTCACAGGCTATTGATAGGCTTCTGGTCTTTGGGTAAGAATGAATTGCCTTTTTTCAGTATGAGAAGGACACTAAGTACAAAAGTTTGATGTGCCGGCAATGATGCTTAGCTGTATTAGTAAGAAAGTAATTAAGGTGTAGTGTTATTAATTAGTGCAGAAAGATAGTAATTAGTTATGAATAATTTGAAGCATGCTTACTGGCAGTGTGGCCGATTTCAAATAGATTTGAAGCAGCCAAAAATCATGGGGATTGTTAATTTAACGCCGGACTCTTTTTCTGATGGTGGTCGTTACAATACTTCACTGACCGTGGCTCTGAATCATGCGGAACAATTACTGAAAGACGGGGCAGATATTTTAGATGTTGGCGGCGAAAGCTCGCGTCCGGGTTCTGATTATGTTTCCCCGGAGGAAGAATGGGCTCGGATTGAACCACTATTGCGTGAATTAAGAAGATGGAATGTGCCGGTAACGGTGGATACACGGCGGGCATGGGTGATGCGCCGATTGCTCGAAGCACAACTGGCTGATGGTATCAATGATATTCAGGCACTTGAAGATGCTGATGCGGTGACGGTGCTGTCTCAGCAGCCAGATGTGGGTGTGTGTTTGATGCATATGCAGGGAAAACCGGAAAATATGCAGCATAATCCGGTATATGAAGATGTAGTGGCCGAAGTGGGAAGTTATCTACACCGACGAGTACAGGTATGTGAACAGGCCGGAATTAGCCGTGAGCGCCTGACAATAGACCCTGGCTTTGGTTTTGGTAAAACGCTGGAGCATAATATTGCTTTGATGCAGCATTTTGCTACATGGCAGGAAATGAGTGGCTGTCCGGCTTTGATAGGGGTATCGCGTAAAACAATGATTGGTCTGCTGACGGCCGAAAGCGAGCCGCAACAGCGAGTGGCAGGCAGTGTGGTGGCTGCGGTAGCCGCAGTGGCACGCGGAGCAGCTATTGTGCGAGTCCATGATGTGCGCGAAACAAGGCAGGGTTTACAGATATGGTCTGCCTTGGGCTTTGGTGTTTAATTTAGCCGCTTTAATCAATATGGTTCCACTTTTTTGTTTTGATAAAATATTTGAGTAATGAATAAGTGTAGGTTTGGCAGAAAACGGTTTTATGCTGGCATTTAGTACGCAAGATTTCCTGAGCCAATCTACAGAATAAGTATTCTGCACATTTGTTAGGCTAATATTGATTGGGTAAATAGTATGCTGTAGATAAAATGGCTTGTTTGTGAAGTCTTCAAATACCATTTTATTTACTGACTGAACAGGCGTGCCTGTTCTACAATAACAATTTTGTTTTATTTGGTCGGAGCAGGTAATGGCAAAGAAATATTTCGGTACGGACGGGGTGCGAGGTGAGGTTGGTAAGTTTCCGATTACGCCTGAATTTGTACTGAAATTGGCTTATGCGGCAGGTCATGTGCTGGTGCAGCATGGAACGGATCATCAACCCACTGTACTGATTGGTAAGGATACCCGTATCTCTGGCTATATGCTCGAGGCTGCGATGGAGGCTGGTTTTACTGCAGCTGGTGTTAATGTACTGCTTACCGGACCTTTGCCTACCCCAGGTGTCGCATATCTGACTCGTGCTTTACGTCTGGATTGTGGTGTGATGATTTCGGCTTCGCACAATCCTTACCATGATAATGGAATTAAATTTTTTGCAGAGGGCGGAATAAAGCTGAGCGATCATCTGGAGCTGGAGATTGAAGCTGAGTTGGAAAAACCAATGCAGACAGTGCCCTCCAGCCAGCTTGGCCGTGCGCGGCGTATTAATGGCGCTGTTGATCGGTATATTGAATTTTGTAAGTCCACTTTTCCGAGCCATCTTAATCTGCGCGGCATGAAGTTGGTGATTGATACTGCCAATGGTGCTGCTTATGATGTGGCGCCGAAGGTTTTCCATGAATTGGGTGCCGATGTGGTATGCATCGGTGATAAACCGGATGGTTATAATATTAATCAGAAAATCGGCGCTACTTATACAAAATCACTTCAGGCAGCTGTATTGCAAAACGAAGCAGATTATGGTGTTGCGCTGGATGGAGATGGTGACCGTCTGATGATGGTGGATAAAACCGGCAAAGTCTACGATGGTGATGCGCTAATCTATGTTATTGCCAAGGCACGTGCAGCATCCGGCTGTCTTCATGGTGGTGTGGTGGGTACCGCAATGACGAATCTGGCGATGGAGCAGGCATTTAGTAAGCAAGGAATAGATTTTGTCCGTGCTAAAGTGGGTGATCGATATGTTCTGGAACAGTTGCATCAGCATCAATGGTCGCTAGGTGGAGAAGCTTCAGGCCATATCGTTTGTCTGGATAAGCATAATACTGGTGATGGCATTATTGCAGCTTTACAGGTCTTTGCAGCCATGCAGGAATTGCAGCTGGATTTGGCCAGTATACTGACGGATTGGCAACCTTTTCCGCAAACGATGATTAATGTGCATATTGAGCCTGGGCAGGACTGGCAGAGTGTGGCTAATCCCGTGGCAGATGAGGTATCAGTAGAATTGGGTGAAGATGGCCGGGTAGTTCTGCGTCCTTCAGGTACAGAACCAGTGGTGCGGGTAATGGTTGAAGCACGCCAGAATGACATTGCGCGGCAGGCTGCAGAAAAAATTGCGGCTGCGATTGAAGCAGGTACGGCTGACAGAATCTGTCCGGCCGGATAGAGGGAAGAACGGACATTTTATGTTTGCTTTGCTGGAAGCTTTTTTTACTGAGTATGGCTATGCTGCGGTCTTTCTGGTGCTGGTAGCCTGTGGATTCGGTGTGCCGGTACCGGAAGATCTAACTCTGGTTGCCGGAGGGGTAATCGCCGGACTGGGTCATGCACATGTCCACACAATGTTTTTGGTGGGTATGGCTGGAGTGCTGGTGGGCGACGGCTTGATGTTTACTGCCGGACGGGTGTTTGGCCATCGTATTCTGAAGTTCCGTTTCGTACAGCGGGTGATGACGCCTAAACGTTATGCTCAGGTACAGGATAAGTTTGATAAATATGGTAGTCGAGTGTTGTTTATTGCCCGTTTTCTGCCCGGATTGCGCACGCCGATTTATATTACGGCAGGTGTCAGTGGTAAGGTGTCGATTCTGAAATTCTTGCTGATGGATGGTCTGGCTGCAATGATTTCAGTACCGGTGTGGGTTTACCTGGGTGAATATGGTGCGGAGAATATTGATTGGTTGATGCATAAAGTGCATCAGTTTCAGGCTGTGGTATATTTGCTTATTGCTGTAGGTGTGCTGGCTTTGGTGTATTACTGGTGGAAAAAACGACAGCGTATACAATTTTTTAAACGTAAGATTGCTGAAATTCGTGAACGTAGGCGTACGCGTAAACAGCAGCGTCAAGACTTGAAATAAGTTTGGTAGTATAAAAAAGACAGTTTGCGAACTGTCTTTTTTATTGGTTGCGGCTGAATGATTTATTTGTTTTGACCGATTTTGCTTTCACGGCCGCTAAACAGGTTTTTAATGTTGCTTTTGTGGCGATAAAGAACAAGTAAATCAATTACTACTACTGCATATACCCAGCTGGTGTGCGGCATCAGCCACCAAGCGATAAAAGGGCTAATCAGGGTAGCGATTAGCGCAGCTAATGAGGAAACTTTGAAACCAAAGGCCATAATTAGCCATACACCGGCACAGATTAAGGCAGTAGGCCAAGATAGAGCAAGTAGTATTCCCAATGCTGTGGCTACGCCCTTGCCACCTTTGAATTTGAAAAATACTGGCCACATATGGCCGAGTAAAACAGCAACAGCTGTGATAGCGATTGTATCGTTACTTAATTGCCATGCTGTCTGAAAATGGATGGCCAGCCACACAGCCAGCCAGCCTTTCAGTGCATCTCCAAGCAAGGTCAGGGCAGCGGCACTTTTTCTGCCACTGCGCAAGACATTGGTGGCTCCGGGGTTGCCGGAACCGTAGCTGTGCGGGTCAGGCATGCCCATGCAACGCGACACAATCACGGCAAAAGACAGGGAACCGAGCAAATAAGCTCCGATAATCGCAAAGTAATTGGCCATAAAATGGTTTCTTTAGTCTACAATCTGAGGGTTTGCATTTTAGCTCAGAGGGTTGTACATGGATACTATCTTTTTACATGGCATGACTGCGCAGACGCTGATTGGGGTTTATCAGTGGGAGCGCCAGCAGCGACAGACGTTGCTGTTGGATCTGGATATCGGTACTGATTTCCGTCAGGCTGCACAAAGCGATAATATTGACGATACAATTCATTACGCCAAAGTGGTAGAAAATTTGCGCGAAGCACTGGCTGAAGAGGAGTTTCTATTGCTGGAAGCGCTGGCTGAATATGTAGCGCAATTTATACTGACGCGTTTTGGTGCCTTGTGGGTACGAGTTAAAGTGATAAAACCGGGGATTTTGGCTGATGTTAAAGAGGTTGGTGTGTTGATTGAGCGCTCGCGTCTGGCAGTCTGAACGGGCAGAACCCAGTGGTAGATGTTGTAGAGGAAAAGATATGTCTGCTCTGATATGGACTGTAGCAAAGATGAAGGCATGGGAAGATGAACAAAACCGAACTGGTCTGAGCTATGCCCGAATGATGGAACATGCTGGCAGTCGCGCTGCTGCTGATTTGATAAACCGTTTTTCTTATCCTCAGCATACGCTGGTACTTTGTGGTAGAGGTAATAATGCTGGTGATGGTCTGGTGCTGGCTCGTATATTGTCCGAACACCACTGGCCGGTGACAATTATGTGGTTGCAAGGGCAGCAATTGTCACCTCTGGCAGAGGTAAATAGGACTCGATTGCCTGCAGCGGTGGTTTATGCCGAGCTTATGCAGTTAAACAAAGTGTTGCCAGAAATGCAGCTGATAGTGGACGCGGTGTATGGAACTGGATTCAGAGGTGAGCTGCCTGAGGTGGTAAGGCAGTGTTTTGCTACTGTGGCGCAAGCCAGTGTATTCAGGGTGACACTGGATATACCCAGTGGTGTGGCCGGAGATGGGGATAAAGTAGCTGCTGGCAGTTTTCAGGCACAGCTGACTTATGCTTTTCAGGCATTAAAACCGGCTCACTGCTTGGCACAGGCAGTGCCTTTATGTGGTGAGATACAGTGCATTGACTTATCTGACTGATGCCACTGGCCTGCTGCTGCACCATGCCTGATAACATTGCGCCATGTGCAGTAACATAGCTGCGGTGGCTCCCCATATATGCCGTTGCTGATGGTGTAAATGATAAACTGGAAACCAAAGTTGTTGGTATTGAAAAGTGCTTTGCTGATACAGACTACTATCCAGAACAATGGACAGGGGCACAGCAAATATGTCACTAACTTCAGCCTGATTGGCTTGCCAATGTAATTGTGCTTTACTCCAGGCCAGTACTGGCACGACTTTGAATCCGCTGGGTAGATAACAAGGTGGTAGTGTGCCCGCCAGATGCCACTGGCTGGAATTCAATCCGATTTCTTCTTTACTTTCGCGCAGTGCGGCACAGATTGGGGTTTCATTAGCTTCCAGTTGTCCACCAGGAAAAGCAATTTGTCCGCTGTGCTGCCGCAACTGCTGACTGCGCTGACTGAGCCAGATTTGTGGCGTGCCTTGGTTCCAGTCGAAGGGCATGAGCACTGCAGCTTGTCGATAGGTAACAGATAACTGACGCAAGGATTGCTGGGGTTGGTTTAATAGAGTATGCGCAGATGTATGATTACTGGCGTAATGCAAGAATTGGTTGAGGCTGTCTGTTGTGGGAAACATGATATTGACTAGTATATGCATTTATATAATATATATATTTTTTGTGTGTAAATAGCCAGAAGCGATGAATGTTCGAGATGGTTAAAAGAGAAAAAATGAAATTATGGGTGATCGAAGCTCTGAATAGTTTTGGTGGAACCGGATGGCCTAAAGATGTTAGTAAATATATATGGGATAAATATGAGCATGAATTAAAAGCATCAGGAAGTTTGCTTTACACGTGGCAGTATGATGTACGTTGGGCAGCTCAGGAACTACGCAATGAAAAAAAGTTAAAACCTGTTTACAAGCGTCGTGATTTGCCCTGGGAACTGAATGAATTTAACAGTTAAAATTATTTATTATTCAGTAAAAGCAAACCTTAGCTGCAGTTGCTTTTATTAATTCTGGCAACATTAGCTTTGCTACGGGTAAACGAGTGCTTGCTGATGGCTTTAACTCGCTATAATGTACGCGAATATTGGGCTTCGGTGCGTTTTTGTCGCAGGTAGTAGTCAAATATCATGGCGATGTTGCGTATCAGCAGACGTCCTTTGGGGGTAACTTGAAGTTGATCATCCGTGAGGTTGAGCAGTCCTAATTGCGAAAGTTGCTGTAAATCAGTCTGTTCAGCTGCGAAATAGGTTTGAAAAGGCTGCTGCATGGCTTCGCGGTAATCTTGAAAACTGAGCTGGAAGCGACACATTAAATCCTGTATGACTTGCCGGCGCAGAATATCATCAGCGTTGAGCTGGTATCCACGCATTACCGGTAGGCGGTTTTCATCTAGTGCTTGATAGTAGGCTGTGAGTTCTTTTTCATTCTGGCTATAAGTGTTAGCAATTTTGCTAATGCTGGACACCCCTATAGCAATTAAATCGCAATCAGCGTGCGTAGAATACCCTTGAAAATTGCGTTGTAGACGACCCTCTGACAGAGCGATAGCTAGTTCGTCGGTTGGTCTGGCAAAATGATCCATACCGATAAAAATGTAGCCTTGTTCCAGCAGGTACTGAACGGTGTTTTGCAGAATATCCAGTTTGACTCTGCTGTCTGGTACAGCGTTGGTATCTATGCGCCGTTGTGGTTTAAACAGATGTGGCAGGTGGGCATAGTGATACATGGCAATACGATCCGGCATTAGTTCCAGCACGTGTCTGAGTGTGCAGTGCATAGATGCTTCTGTCTGATGCGGTAGGCCGTAGATTAAGTCCACGCTGACTGAGTGAAAGCCATTACAGCGCGCTGCTTCGATGACGTCCCGAGTTTCGGCTTCGCTCTGAATGCGGTTAACCGCTTGCTGTACGGCTGGATTGAAATCCTGAATACCGACGCTCATGCGGTTAAAACCAAGTTTGCCCAGATGGGCAACGGTATCAGCGGTAACTTTACGTGGGTCTATCTCGATTGAATATTCGCCGTCTGTTGTGAGCGTGAAGTAGCGGCTGATGCTGGCAAAGATGTGGCTTAGCTGCTCGTTATTGAGGAAGGTGGGCGTACCTCCGCCGAAATGCAGCTGTGCCAGTAAAGGCTTACCCGGCCAGTTCTGAGCCAGTAAAGCCAGCTCTTTGTCTAGATACTGAATATAGAGATCAGCACGGCTGGTGTCTTTGGTGATGATTTTATTGCAGCCGCAGTAATAGCATATGGTATTGCAGAACGGAACGTGTACGTACAGTGATACAGGCTGTATGCCGATGTTTTGTTGTAAGGTAGACTTCAATTGTGCTGCGGTAAAGCTGGTGTTGAAGCGGTCTGCTGTGGGGTAGGATGTGTAGCGTGGGCCTGATGAGGGTAGGGATGCGATGAGGTTGCGGTCAAATTCGATGTTGAAGCGTCGTGTGTTCATATGTTGGTAGTGATTATTCTGGCTTGCAAGCTCGGTGGAAATAGATAAGAGTGATAATTATTTGTGGTAGAATAAGCACATGCGCGAGTAAAGTAAAGCATTGGCTACATATCAGGTCTATTCTGCATTAGAACAGGGTCTGATGCAAATTTCAATTGATTATGTCATTATAGTGAATGATTGTTTTAAAGAATTTTGATTTGTGTCAATGTGTTGTTATAGATGTTCTTTCTCAGAAAATAACCGGTATTTAATAAATTAATTATGATCAGATTGCATAAACAGGGCGAAATAGTTCAAAAACTGTGTGAGAAATGTTCTTTGCATATTCTTTGTATGCCGGTGATGCTGAAAGAACGTGAACTCACTGATCTTGGGGCAATTATTCGCCAGAGCCGTCGCCTGAAAAAAGGTGAATATCTGTTTCGTGCCGGTGAACCTTTCACAGCAATTTTTGCTGTGCGTACTGGCTTTTTTAAAACGATAGTCAATAGTCAGGATGGGCGGGATCAGGTAACTGGTTTTTTTATGTCTGGTGAACTGCTGGGTCTGGATGGTATTTGTAACAACAATCATGGCTGTGATGCGGTGGCGCTGGAAGATAGTGAGGTGTGTGAGCTGCCGTTTAATAATATGGAGGATGCCGGTAGTTTGTTGCCTTCATTGCAGATACATTTTTATCGGTTGATGAGTCAGGAAATTCTCCGCACACAGGAACTGATGCTAATGCTGGGCAATATGCGTGCAGAAGAACGTTTGGCCGGCTTTTTGGTTAATTTGTCGCATCGCTTGAGTTTCCGTGGATTTGCCGCCAATGATTTTATTTTGCGGATGTCACGTGAAGAAATTGGCAGCTATTTGGGACTAAAGCTGGAAACGGTAAGTCGTACTTTGTCGAAATTCCAGCAAGAAGGCTGGATTAAAGTGGAGCATAAACATATTCAGCTGTTGCAGCCGTGGATGTTGCAGGAGATGGTTATGCATTGTCAGAAGGCAGTTGGATAAATTTTCAAGCTGAGTAAAAAACAAGGCTGTAGCTCTTAAGATGGCTACAGCCTTTTGCTTTGGATGCTTAATCTGTGCAGGAAGAACGTGAAAATCTGGGCTTATGCAAAAGTAGCCATGGCGGCCAGTTTGATTGTGTCCTTACCATAAATGTTGGCGTTGAAATGACGCATCCAACGAATCTTACGCAGGCTTTTGGCTACTGTCTGAAACACCTCTTGTGGCTGTTGTTGTAGAATACTGTCCCACAATGCTTTAGCCTGTTCGGCAACGCCAAAATCCTGCATTAAACGAGCTCCGGAATGTAGATAGCATAACCAATCCCGTGCATGGCAGTGTGGCAAAGTCATTACAGACAATGGATCGTCTTCAAAATCTATAAAGCCAATGCTGTTATGGTTGATATAAATCATGTTGCGGGCAAAGGTTTCACTTAGATATTGGTTGCGCCTGTGAACATCTTCTATCGCGTTAAGGCCAAGTTGCCAGCGTTGCAGCAGGATTTCAGGCTCGGATTTTTGCTTTTTCCACTCTTTTTCCAGATTGTGTTCGCCCATGTGGCTAATCATCAAAGCATCAGGCTGCTGAGCCAGAATAGCCGGTACCTGTACACCAGCTGTGCTAAGTGTTTGCAGGCGGGTTGCTTCGGTTTGCAATGAGGATATACCACCCAGATTGGGTACGGGTAGTAGAATGTCTATTCCACTGATTTTCTGAACAATTTTTAATAAGCGATAGCGCCATATACTGTTGCGTGCCCCTGCCTGCCGAACCCAAACTTTTTCTCCGTTTGCCAGTGTATGGCTTTGCATCAGGCCGGTTTGTATGCGCAGGCATTGTTCTAGAGCGTGTTGATAAAAAGCATGAGTATCGGAAACGGACATGTAATTTACTGCTGAATTTTAAAACTGGGAATTGATTGTACTATAGTTGGGTTGGTTACTCTTTAATTTAAGGTAATAAATCTTTTAGACGGTAATAAGCAACGCCCAGCCATTGTGACGGTAGGCGCAGCAGCTTACCACCCGGAAAGTTTCGATGCGGGATGGTTTCAAATAAACGCAGGCGGCTGTCATCTCCGCTGATGGCTTCGGCAATTATCTGCCCACCCAGCCCGGTAGCAGCCATGCCGTGACCGGAAAATCCTTGTAAAAAATAAAGTTGTGGATTGAGACGGCCGAAATGAGGAGCTCGATTCATGCTAATGTCTATCCGTCCGCCCCAAGTATATTCTATTCGTACGTCATTCAGCTGTGGAAACACTTTTAGCATATCGCTGCGCATGCTGCGTATAAGTTGTTGCTGAGCAGGTTCTTGGCCGGAATAATTGACTTTGCCACCGAAAAGTAGTCGGTTGTCAGCACTAAGGCGGAAATAATCCAGTACAAAGCGGGTATCACATACGGCCATGTTGTTGCGGATAAGCTGCGTCGCTTGTTCACCTAGTGGTTCAGTGGCAATCATGTAGGTGCCTACCGGCAGAATTTTGCTTTCCAGTGTTTGAGTAAGAGGGTGGTGCAGGCTACGGGTAAAGGCGTTAACGGCTAGTACCACGCTTTTGGAAACTATAGAGCCATTCGGTGTGGTAATACGATAGCCGTGTTGCCATGGTTCAAGATTGAGCATGGGTGAATGTTCGAATAATAATGCCCCTGCGCTGGCGGCAGCTTTTGCCAGCCCATGGGTGTAATTAAGCGGATGTAGATGCCCAGCCTGCCAATCAAAAATTGCTCCACAGTAGCGCTCACTGGCCAATTGCTGTTGCAACTGAGTCTGATTCCAGATTTGATAATCGTGAAACTGGTAGTTTATGGCTGCTTCCTTTACCCATGCTGTTAAAGCATGCATATGGTGCGGGCGAATGGCAACATGAGCATAGCCGCGTTGCCAGTCGCAATCTATGTTGTATTCCCGTATTTGCTGTTCTACTAGATTGACGGCTTCGCAGCTCCACTTCCATAAGGTCTGTGCATTTTGCTGGCCAATCATACTGGCTATCTTGCTCATTTCAGCTGCATAGCCATAAATTACCTGACCCCCATTGCGACCGGAAGCTCCGTAGCCAATCTGTGCTGCTTCTATAAGGGCAACGCTGCGATTCTGCTGAGCCAGTGGTAAGGCAGTGCCAATACCGCTGAGACCTCCACCGATGATGCATGTTTCTACTTCTAAAAGACCTTGTAAGCTCGGATATTGTGTGTGTTGGTGCTGGCTGGCCTGATAGTAGCTGTGTACTGGTTCGGCTGAAAGGAATGTGTCAGACATGAGTATGGTGGGAATCTGAGTGCAGAAATAAAAAAGCAGTTATCGTTTGTCTGGATAACTGCTGTGCTGGGATATTATGATTTACTGGCTTCAAGTAGTTGACTCTGGCGATAGGCCTCGGCCATTTCGCGTTCGCGCCGGGTATTTTGCCTCATCATGAAGTAGTTGATGCCGATAACCAGTGTGCCGACCAATGCAATGATGATGGTGGCCAGTACGTTCATTTGTGGATCCAGACCCAGTTTGATTTTGGAGAAAATTATCATGGGCAAGGTGGAGGAGCCGGGGCCGGATAGGAAGGAAGTTATAACCAAATCGTCCAGTGACAGGGTGATGGATAACAGAAAACCTGAAGCGATGGCTGGTGCGATGGATGGCAGGGTAATCAAGAAAAATACTTTTAATGGCCTTGCGCCGAGATCTTTGGCTGCTTCTTCCAGTGACTGATTCAGCTCCGATAAACGTGAGCGGATAATCACTGTTACATAAGCCATGCACAGGGTGGTGTGACCTAGCCAGATAGTAAAAAAGCCGCGTTCGAAATACAAAAAGCTGAAAGCGCTGTTTTGTAACAGCATCTGTACCTGAATAATCAGCAACAGCATAGACAGGCCAGTGATGATGTCAGGCATCACCATTGGTGCAGATACCATACCCGCAAACAGGGTATTGCCTCGGAAACGCTTGATGCGTGAGAGGGCGTAGCCAGCGAGTGTGCCCAGAATAACGGCTGCTGCGGCCGAACACAGGGCTATACGTACTGACAACCATGCGGCATCCAGTATCTGCTCATTTTGTAATAGCTTGCCGTACCACTGGGTAGAAAAGCCGCCCCATACGGTGACTAGCCTTGAGTTGTTGAAGGAGTAGATAATCAGAATAACCAGTGGCATGTACAGAAAAGCCAATCCCAAAAACAGCATGCCTCTTAGAAACCAAGACGAAGTGTGCTTATGCATGGTTGGCTCCTTCTTCAATTTCACGATTTTCGTAACGGTGGAATAAAGCAATTGGGATAACCAGCAGCATTACCATGATGACGGCTACGGCAGAGGCTAGCGGCCAGTTGTTTTGGTCGAAGAATGCCTGCCATAAAACTTTACCAATCATCAGATTTTCAGGACCGCCTACCAACTCAGGAATCACAAATTCACCTACGGCGGGTATAAATACCAGCATGGAGCCGGAAATGATGCCGGCTTTGGATAAGGGCAGGGTGATGGATACGAAGGCTTTAATCGGGCCGGCACCTAAGTCTGCGGCTGCTTCGAGCAGGCGGTTATCCAGTTTTACCAACTGGGTGTACAAAGGCAGAATCATAAATGGCAGGTAAGCGTATACCATGACGAGATTCAGGGAAAATGAGTTGTAAAACATGTCTATCGGATGGCTGATCAGTCCCCATTTTATTAAATAGGTATTGATGATGCCGTTATGGCCAAGCAGACTCATCCACGCATAAACTCGCAGCAGAAATGAGGTCCAGAATGGCAGCATGATAGTCAGTAACAGACCGTTGCGGATTTTTTCAGGTGCGCGCGCGATGGCGTAAGCAATCGGATAGCCGGCAAGCAGGCAGATTACAGTGGTAGTAAGGGCGGTTTTAATGGATAACCAGTATGTCAGCAGGTAAATGTTGTCGCCGCGATTACCGAGCAGCATTTGTCCGAGTGAATGCCAAAAATCGTTGAAGATATCGGCGTAATTCTGATAGCTGACCAATATGTTTACCCGACCCAGTTCGCCGTCGATGTGATACAGCGGGGTATACGGTGGAATGGCAATATCCTGTTCGGCAAAGCTGATTTTGAGTACGATGAAAAATGGTACCAGAAATAGTACCAGCAGCCAGATGTAAGGAATGCCTATAACGAGACCCTGTGAAGGACGCAGGCCTTTGAGACGGTTAAACCAGTTCATGTTTAAGCTCCTGCGGCTGTTAGTGGGTCAGCGGGCTTGCCTGATTGTCCGGCCAGCTAATGTAAACTTTTTCTTCCCATGTGGGCATGGGAATGCTGTATTGTTCCCAGTAGGAGGATAAAACTTGGCTTTTGATAATTTTGCCGGATGGTAATTGGATATGGAAAATACCGAAGCTGCCGAGATAGGCAATTTCTTTCACAATGCCGGCTGTCCAATTGTATTCCTGCTGCGGTTGTTCGCGATAAATGTTGATATCTTCTGGGCGAATGGATAACCAGATGTTTTGATCTTCTGGGCCACTAATGCCGTGTCCGAGGTAAACCAGCTGTTGCAGGTCGGGGCAATGAATAATGGTGTGGTCGGCACCGTCTTCAGTCACTTTGCCGGCAAGGATGTTGGTTTCACCCATGAATTCAGCAGTAAAACGGCTGTTGGGGTAGTCGTAAATATCGGAAGGCGTGCCGACTTGCTGCAATTGTCCGTCGGACATGATGGCGATGCGTGAGGCCATAGTCATGGCTTCTTCCTGATCATGGGTAACCATAATGCAGGTGGCGCCCACTTTTTCCAAAGTGTTTACTAGTTCGAGCTGAGTTTGCTGACGCAGTTTTTTATCGAGAGCACCCAGCGGTTCGTCCAGAAGCAGTAGTTTAGGGCGTTTGGCCAGACTGCGCGCCAGTGCAACACGCTGCTGCTGGCCGCCGGAAAGCTGATGCGGTTTGCGTTTGGCGTATTTTGTCATTTGCACTAGACGCAGCATTTCTTCTACCCGTGCACTGATTTCATCTTTAGGTAGCTTGTCCTGTTTCAAACCGAAGGCGATGTTTTGTTCAACGCTCATGTGAGGAAACAGAGCATAGCTCTGGAACATCATGTTGATGGGGCGGTCGTAGGGCTGCAATTTGGTGATGTCTTCACCATCTAGGATAATCTGTCCCTGTGTGGGCGTTTCCATGCCTGCCAGCATGCGTAACAACGTTGATTTCCCACTGCCGGAGCTGCCAAGCAAGGCGAAGATTTCATTTTTTTTGATGGTAAGGTTGACATGGTCTACAGCGTAGTTGTCGCCATAGGTTTTGACAATGTCTTTAATCTGTAAGTAATGTGCGGGATCGGCACCTGGCTTGGTGGTTGCGTTTTCGCTCATGATATGTGTTACTCCAGAAAAATCGTTCCAGCCAATGCTCGGCATAGGGATGTTTACAGTAATGTGTAAAGAACGGTGCAAAAACGATTCTGCTCCTGCTTTAGGGGAGGCATTGTATGCAAGCATTTTGTGTGGGGCAATGAAATTTAAGTGTTAATACAATTAAATTCTCCACTCAGGGTATAACTTAGCATGAAATCAGGTATTTAGTGGTAATTTACTAACCTGAATTAATTTTTGTTAGGATTTGGTATGGCTGTGATGATTGGCTGTGATGTGGCTGGCAGCCGCTGTGCTGCTTAGTGTACCATGTAATAATTGTCTGTTATATTTTCGTTTAGGCTGGGGTAGCCAGTTTGTTGCACGGCTATACTCAACGTGTGTCGTTTTCAGCTGTCGGGCCTGTGGGCGGTGTTGATTGATTATGCAAAAGTTTTTTCTATTAATCAATTAGTTTGTTTTATTTTTCTGTCTGGTCAGCTAAGTTGTCTGTTGCTTTTGCTGCAGGCTAGTTCAGGGTATGGTAATGAAGAAGAAGGTATTGTTAGGTATTTGTGGTGGGATTGCTGCATACAAATGCTGTGAGCTGGTTCGGCTGCTGAAAAAGGCAGGACATCAGGTGAATGTGGTGATGACAAAGGCAGCCACTGATTTTGTCAGCCCGACTACTTTTCAGGCTCTGAGCGGAGAACCGGTGTTGCTGGATACGCATGATGGTTTATCCGGTAATGGTATGGCACATATTAATCTGAGCCGTCAGGCTGATGTGATGCTGATTGCGCCGGCTTCTGCAAATACTCTGGCTAAAATTGCCCATGGAATGGCGGATAATTTGCTTACCACGTTGGCTTCGGCACGCAGTTGCCCGCTGGCAGTGGCGCCAGCTATGAATGTACAAATGTGGAATAATCCGGCCAATCAACGCAATTTAGCTTTGTTGCGACAGGATAGGATACAGATACTAGGACCGGCTGATGGAGAGCAGGCCTGCGGTGAGGTGGGAAGCGGGCGTATGCTGGAAGCGGCCGAATTGGCTGAATTGCTGGCTGATGTATGGACAGTGCCGCTGCTGGCTGGAAAGCGTGTCTTGATTACAGCCGGAGCAACATTTGAGGCTATTGATCCAGTGCGCGGGATTACCAATATATCAAGCGGACAGATGGGTATGGCTCTAGCGCGGGCTTGCCGCGCTGCTGGTGCGAGTGTTTCTCTGGTGTACGGACAGATTCAGACGCCGCTGGCAGCTGGGATGGCTTTTGCTGAACAGGTAAGCAGTGCTGACGAGATGCTGGCGGCAGTACAGCGATTACTGCCACAGCAGGATGTTTTTATTGCGGTGGCAGCGGTAGCCGATTACAAGGTTAGCAACCGTAGTGAACATAAACTAAAAAAACAGGCTGGACAAAAGGCGCCGGTAATTGAGCTTACGGAGAATCCTGACATTCTCGCTACGGTGGCCGGCCGGCCGGATGCACCTTTCTGTGTTGGATTTGCTGCTGAAAGTGAGCATGTGCTGGAACATGCACGTGCTAAGCGAGTGAAGAAAGGTGTATCTCTGTTGGTTGCGAATGAGGTTAGTCAGGCCATGGGTAAAGCCACAAATCAGGTGATACTATTGGATGATGAACAAGAAACCGTTTTGCCGCAAATGAGTAAAGACGATACGGCAATTGCTATTATTGAGCGGCTGGCTCAGCTTTTGGCTCTGCGCTAATTGAGTTTTGGTAGTAGTTACATAAGCTTATTTTGATTAAATTAAAGACGAATTATGAGTGCTTCTGAGTTATCTGTACAAGTTAAGATATTGAATCCGCTGATGGCGGAGCAGTTACCCCAATATGCTACTATTGGTTCAGCAGGTCTGGATTTACGTGCCTGTATTGATGCTCCGCTTACTTTACAACCGGGAGAAAGTTGTCTTCTGCCTACTGGTCTGGCAATTTATCTGGCTGACCCAGGCTACGCAGCCCTAATACTACCGCGCTCTGGTTTGGGACATAAGCATGGTATTGTGCTTGGTAATTTGGTGGGGCTGATAGATTCAGATTATCAGGGAGAACTGAAAGTATCATTGTGGAATCGCAGTCAGGAGGCTTACGTGATTGAGCCTTTGGCACGAATTGCACAAATGATGATTGTGCCGGTGATGCAGGCCGCGTTCACTGTGGTTGATGAATTTGCTCGCAGTAATCGAGGTGAAGGCGGTTTTGGCAGTACCGGTCATCAATAATTAACGATTAAGTAAAAGAAAAGCAAGGTATCCAAACGGATAACCTTGCTTTTTTGCCATGGCACTGGCTAAACTGCTTGCTGCAATATTATTTCAGCTCTATGGCTCTTAGAGTGTTTCACCGCTTTATTGCTGCCGATAGCGTTCAATCAGCAAATTCTGCATATTGGTTGGCTGTTCGTTGGTGGCTGGTTTAATACGCTGATACTGACCATCCGGCTGCATTTGCCACGCACACTGATTATCGGCCAAAGCGAGCATCAGTGTTTCCTTAATTATACGTTGTTTCAGCTCTGGTGTTTCGATTGGTGTGCAGATTTCCACGCGGCGAAAGAGATTTCTTCCCATCCAGTCGGCGCTGGATATCCAGACTTTGGTATCACCACCATTTTCAAAATAGAATACCCGTGCATGTTCGAGCAGACGGCCGACAATGGAACGCACGCGAATATTTTCCGACAGCCCTTTTACGCCAGGGCGCAGCACACACATCCCACGCACAATCAATTCAATCTGCACCCCAGCCTGACTGGCTGCATATAATGCTTCGACTATGGTGGGTTCGACCAGTGCATTCATTTTGGCTATGATGCGTGCGGTTTTGCCGGCTTTTGCTTGTTCGATTTCGCCGTTGATGCTGTTAAGCAGCATTTTGTGCAGCGTAAACGGGCTCTGGGCGATTTTATTCAGATGATTCGGTTGCCCCAGTCCGGTGATTTCCATGAATACGGTGTTGACATCGACACTGATATCGCGGTTGCAGGTCATCAGGCCGAGATCTGTATAGATGCGGCTGGTACCTTGATGGTAATTGCCAGTGCTGACATGAGCATAACGTTTCAGGATACCTTCTTCACGGCGTACAATCAGTGCCATTTTGGCATGCACTTTGTAGCCGAAGACACCATAGACAACGTGGGCGCCGGCTGCTTCTAGCTGGCCAGCCCAGTTTAGGTTGGTTTCTTCATCAAATCGTGCCATCAGTTCGACAACGACAGTAACTTGTTTGCCACTTACTGCTGCTTTCATCAGTGCTTTGACTAAATCGGAGTTACTGCCGGTACGGTAGATGGTCATTTTAATGGCGACAACCTGTGGGTCATCCGCTGCTTCTTGAATCAGACGCACCGTTGGCTCAAAAGACTGATAAGGGTGATACAGCAGAACATCCCGCTGGCTAATGATGCTGAATAGATCGCGGTTTTTACTCAGTAAGGCTGGTGTGCCAGGAATAAAGGGAGTAAATTTTAAATCGTTACGTTCTACCATATCGGGTACCGCCATCAGACGTACCAGATTCACCGGCCCATTCACTCGATACAGTTCATCTCGTCCGAGATGAAAGTGGCTGAGTAGAAAATCGTATACATGTGCCGGACAGTTGTCGGCTACTTCAAGCCGCACGCCCTCACCGTACTGGCGTCCCTGTAGTTCACCCGCTATCGCAGTACGCAAATTTTCCAAATCTTCTTCGTCCACGCTTAAGTCGCTATCGCGGGTGATGCGAAATTGGTAGCAGCCTTTGACGGTCATGCCGGTAAAGAGGGTATGTACATGAGCATGCAAAATGGAAGACAGGAATACGAAACCATCGTGGCCATTGCATAATTCTCTAGGCATTTTCAGTACCCGCGGCAGAATGCGCGGTGCCTGTACGATGGCCATTCCGCCTGTGCGTCCGAAAGCATCTTTTCCTTCCAGCTCGACGGCGAAATTCAGTGATTTATTGAGTAAGCGCGGAAATGGATGCGACGGATCCAGTCCAATAGGTGTCAGAATGGGCAACAGCTCATGACGGAAGTAATCGGCTACCCACTGCCGCTGAGCTTCGCTCCATGCACTGCGTGGATAAAAAGATATGCCTTCATTACGTAAAGCTGGAATCAATTCGTCGTTAAATAGGCGATATTGCTCAGCAATGATGGCATGTGCTTCTTTGGTGACATGGGCAATAACGGTGTCCGGCAGTTCGCCGTTGGCCAGAGGGGTATGTGGTGACAAAGCACGGGTACGGCGCAGCCAAGCCATGCGTACTTCGAAAAATTCATCCAGATTGGAGGAAACAATGCACAAAAAGCGTAAACGTTCGAGCAGTGGAACCTGTGTATCCTGTGCCTGTGCCAGAACGCGACGGTTGAATGCGAGCAGGCTGAGTTCACGACAGAGTAGATGCGGCTTAGTTTCGGACATGGAGCATACCTGTTACTGTCATTTAGAGTAAGAGAGTGTCAGTTTGGTTTTAATTAGTTAACATTCGCACTGTTTTGGCTGTAGGTCAAGTTTTGTCTGCTGCCATTGGTGGCCAGCGGTTGTGGATAAACTGTGCGGGGTGATGATAATTCAGAACTTTGGCATAATTTCCGGCAGCGGTGGCGTTGGCTGGTATGTTTTTGGTAACGACACTGCCCGCACCAATGGTGGCGTTGTCGCCGATGTAAACATTTTCAATTAGGTTACAGTTGGGACCAATGTAGACATTGTTGCCTATTCTGGCTGCCGGTCCGATGTTGGCACCGATAACAGTATAGGGGGACAGGTTGACATTCTCACCC
The DNA here is from genome assembly GCF_050310315.1 of Snodgrassella sp. CS2. Lineage (NCBI taxonomy): Bacteria > Pseudomonadati > Pseudomonadota > Betaproteobacteria > Neisseriales > Neisseriaceae > Snodgrassella > Snodgrassella sp. CS2. The sequence continues at coordinate 254,592 of NZ_JBNPBA010000002.1, forward strand.
AGCCGTGCGCTGCTATTAATGATTAATGGACCACCATGACCGATATAGAGTCCATAGCCGATGGGCGTACGCGGGCTAATGATGATACCGCTGCGGTGCTTCTGCCAGACATACATCGGGTAAGCCAATTTGCGCCATGTGCTTGTGGCTGAAGCCAGCCGCAGCCAGCAGGTAAATCGAAAGCCACGATTACATAGATAATGACGTAGGAAAGCACGCCAATCTGTTCGGCCACTGTAACGATATAAATCACTTTTAATAAGCTGTATCACCATAAAAACTATATTACCTTAATCTGGCAAAAGAAAAGGCTGTGTACCTGCTAAGCAGGCTGACAGCCTTTACTGATTATTCTTCTGGTGGAGTGTAACCGCTGATGTGGTCGGCGCCATCTCCGAAGAAGTAATTTTCCATTTGCTGGGTGATATATTGACGCGCACGTGGATCTGCCAGACTAAGCCGGTTTTCGTTAATAATCATGGTTTGATAACGTAACCAGCCGTCCCAGGCTTCCTGCGATACATTATCGTAAATGCGTTTACCTAGTTCATTGGGGAAAGGCGGAAATTTCAATCCGGGTGCTTCTTTGCCCAGTTTGACGCAATGCACCATATGACTCATGTGTCTTCCTTTATGGCAATCGGGGAAAAGGTAGATTGTAAAAGATTTTGGGCTGGTTGCGTTTAAAGCTGACGGCTAAATATTTTAGACTGGCGTTTATTGCTGGTGTATTGCTGCTGCCGCTCTATAGGTAATTGCGTCAGTGTGGCTGGGGTAAAGCCGCGCTCGACGAACCAGTCACCGGTGTGGGTACTTAACGCAAACAGTGTTTGAAGCTGCAATTGCCGTGCCTGTTTAATAACATGTGCCAGTAATAGTTCACCGTATCCGCGTGCGCGAGCAGACGGAGAAACAATCAGGCATGCCAGCTCGCCGGCTTGTGCCTCAGGGTAAACATGCAGTGCCACACAGCCATATACGTAGCAATCTTGCTCGAGCACGAAAAACTCTTGAATGTGGTTTTCCATATATTCACTGTCGCGCGGCAACAGTATACCGCTTGCCTCCAGCGGGGCAATGAGTTGCAGGATATCACCGATGTCTTTGTTTTCAGCCGGCCGCACACGCATAAACGGCGCTTTAGCCATTGCCGTACCGCTACCTTCACGCGTGAAAAGCTCCTGTAGCAAGCTGCCGTCCTGTAGACCGGATACGACATGGACGCGTTGTACGCCATGCTCCAGTACGTGTGCTGCTGTCTGCAAAAGTTCGGTCTGGCGTTTATTCATTACGCTCTTGGCCAGCAATTGGCTGATTTCAATGCAATTGAGTTCACTGATGGTTTGCTGCTGTTCATCGAGCAAACCCGGTTGTGTACCCAAAAAAATCAGTTTTTCTGCATGAATGGCTTCTGCCACAGCCTGAGCAACTTCATTGACCTGCAAACGGTAGCACTGGCCACTAAGCGAGTGGCCTATCGGGCTGATTAATACTAGCTGATTATGAGCCAGCCGTTCTTCAATGGCAGCTGCATCAACTTTACGAACACAGCCGCTGTAACTCATATCGACACCGTTAATCACGCCTAATGGTTTGGCGCGCAGAAAATTTCCGCCAGCAAGACGTACATTGGGTGCACTGTGCTCCATAACTTGTGTCGGTATCATCGACAAGGAAGCTTCCAGATTAAAACGGGCAATGCCGCTGGCTTGTTTGACTAATTCCAGAGCGCGTTCATCGGTAATGGGATTTTCGTCGATGCTGTTGGCTGTGTTCTGACCGGCTATAGCCTGTATAAACTGGCTGCAACCGTGAATGATAACCAAGCGCATACCCAAACTGGTCAGTAGCAGAATATCGGCGGCTAGTGCAGGTAGTTTGTTGCTGACCAGTACGTGGCTGCTGATGGCCAGTACCACTGTTTTACCGTTTAGATGATGAATATACGGTGAGGCTTGGCGAAAGTCGTGAACAAAACGGTGATTGTGAAAATTGTCCTGATTACCTGTTGAGGTGCTCATTTTACTGCCATTAAATAAAATAACTGCATCATTAGCACAGTAAGTGCAACAATGGTGGCCAGTGTCCAGTTAAATTCTTTGGATAATTTGTCCTGCTGGTGATGCAAGAATTCGGTTTTGGCGTGGATGGCATCGGTTTTTTCGATAGCATCATTGAGCAATAATGGTACATCCGCCTGATTTGGATTGTCATTAGGCAATAAGGTAAAAACAAGATTATTCAGGTTATTCACATTGCTGTTCATGGCAATATTAGTAGTGTTTTCTTCGGCAACCGGTATCGGAGTGTTGCTTGTGGCCGGTGTTTCTTTTTCCGGTTGTGGTATCGGTGCCGGATTGAGCAGCAGTTCGCTGCTGGCTAGCTGCGGCTGAGGCTTATGCAGCTGCTCTGGTTCCGGTTCGGTTACTGTAGGCAAACGGATTTCTATTTTGTTGGATACCTGATTCAGCAGGGTATTCAAATTCGGCCGTTTGTCGATGACAGCCGTGTTTTTAGGGGTAGGTGCACTGGTAAATATCTGTGCCCGTCTGCTACTGGGCTGATTGAGATTCAGTGCGCTGGAAAGCATATCCATGACCTCATCAGCATTTGATACTTGTTTCTCGGCAGCAGAGTTCTGTTTTTTACCGGCTGACGCTGGCGGGGTGACGTTTTTATTGGTGCGGATTTTTGAGACCACCGTAAATTGATGCTGACACTGCTGACACACAACACGTCCCCCGTCGCGCGGTGGTGTTGCAACGGTATTTTCTGTATGGCATTTGGGACAAATAACAGTAATTGTTTTAGACATGATTATTTCAGCAAACCAATATAATTAAAAGGAGTAATTCTGTTCTGTCAAACGTAAGGAGCCATTATTCTGTGTCAGTATGCCATACCAGTGCCATAAGGCAAATGACTAAGCAGTTTTATTATGCTCTTTTGCGGCCAGTAATGCATACCCAGCCTTCTAGTGTTCTGGGCGAATTCAGATCAAACCATTGCTGATAGATTTCACTGAGCTCTTCTGTCTGTTCAGCCAGAATACCCGAAAGCACGATCTGGCCGCCCGTACGGGTGCGTTCAGCCAGCATCTGCGCCAATAACCGCAACGGATTGGCCAGAATATTGGCAACGACAATATCAAACTGCTGTTCGGGCGGAAGGTCGTCCGGCAGGTAAAACTCGGCATGGACATGGTTCTGAAGTGCATTGTCTTCGCTGGCACGAAGCGCCTGCGAGTCAATGTCAACGCCACAAGCACGGCCACAGCCCAGTTTCAGAGCTGCTATGGTGAGAATGCCGGAGCCGCAGCCATAATCAAGCAGGGTTTCGCCACCACGTATATTTTTATCCAGCCATTGCAGACACAAATGAGTTGTTGGATGACTACCGGTACCAAAGGCCAAACCAGGGTCGAGTTGCAGATTGATTATGTCTGTATCGGCTGGCTGCTGGTGCCAAGATGGCGTAATCCACAGGCGAGATGAAATCTGAATCGGGTCAAACTGCGACTGTGTCAGTCTTACCCAGTCCTGCTCCGGAATAGTCTCTAGATAATACTGGGGCATTGGAAAGGCACAATCGCATGCAGCAGCAGAAACAATCGCTTCGATATCGGCATTTTCATCAAACAGTGCCACGATATTGCTTTGTTGCCACACTTGTTCGGCAGGCATATTCGGCTCGCCAAAAATTGGCTGCTCATTCTCGTTGCCGGCATTGGCGTCTTCAATGGCTGTACTTAGGGCACCGTTTTCTATCAGCGCGTCGGAGAGTCTGTCTACCTGCTCCTGAGAAACTGTGATGACAACTTGTTGGTAGTGCATGGCTTTTTATTACCGTAATTGGATGTTTTATAAAACTTCAGGCAGCCACTGCGGCTGCCTGCAAACAAAAGCGCAATGTATGCGTATTGTAAATTATTTTTGTGCTTCTTTGTGTTTTTGTAACCATTGTTCAAGATAGTGAATACTTTCACCACCTTGAATGAAGCCGGGATCGGCAAAAATGTCGCGGTGCAGGTTGGTATTGGTTTTAATACCGGTAATTGCTAGTTCCTGTAATGCAACGCTCATTTTGGCAATAGCTTCGTCGCGGTCACGACCATGGGTACATACCTTCCCGATCATACTGTCGTAGTAGGGTGGGACGGTGTAGCCCTGATAAATGTGGCTATCGATGCGTACGCCATTGCCACCAGGTTGGTGACAACTGGTAATTAGGCCGGGACTGGGTACAAAGGTGTAGGGATCTTCGGCATTGATGCGGCATTCGAACGCATGTCCCCGTAAGCAAATATCATCCTGTGTATAGGATAACGGCAGGCCGGAAGCTACGCGGATTTGCTCCTGTACTATATCCACGCCAGTAATCAGCTCAGTAATAGCATGCTCAACTTGTACACGTGTATTCATTTCAATGAAGAAAAATTCGCCATCTTCATACAGAAATTCAAATGTACCTGCACCACGATAGCCGATGCGCTGGCAGGCTGCTACACAGGCATTGCCGATACGCTCTCGTTCTTCAGGGGTAATAAATGGTGCCGGCGCTTCTTCAATAACTTTTTGGTGGCGCCGTTGCATGGAGCAGTCTCGCTCGCCTAGATAAATGGCGTGGCCATGTTCGTCGCATAATACCTGAATTTCAATATGGCGCGGTTTTTGTAAATAGCGCTCCATATACACGGCCGGATTGCCGAAGGCAGCACCGGCTTCGGTACGTGTCATTTCTACCGAAGAAAGAAGGTCTTCGGCTTTTTCTACTACGCGCATGCCACGGCCACCGCCGCCGCCAGAAGCTTTGATTATTACCGGATAGCCGACTTCAGCGCCAATTTTTTCAATTTCGTGCGGGTCTTCCGGTAGGGCGCCGTCGGAGCCGGGTACGCATGGCACGCCAGCAGCCTGCATGGCTTTTTTTGCGGAAACTTTGTCACCCATCTGGCGAATGGTTTCCGGCCGCGGGCCGATAAATACAAACCCGGATTGTTCTACCTGCTCGGCAAAACCGTCGTTTTCCGCCAGAAATCCATAGCCCGGATGGATGGCATCGGCATCGGTTACCTCAGCTGCAGAAATCAGGGCAGGAATGTTCAGATAACTTTGGGCAGAGCTGGCAGGGCCGATACATACGGATTCATCGGCCAATTTTACATGCAGGGCATCACGGTCGGCTTCTGAATGTACAGCCACAGTTGCAATGCCCATTTCATGGCAGGCGCGCAGAATGCGCAGCGCAATTTCGCCGCGATTGGCAATAAGAACTTTTTTTAACATAAGGCAGTACCTTGTAAGAAACGGGAAAGATTACTGAATTGAGGATTACTCAATAATAAACAGTGGTTCACCGAACTCTACAGGCTGCGCATTGGATACGAGAATTTCTTTTACTACGCCGCTGTGGTCAGCTTCGATTTCATTCATTAGTTTCATTGCTTCGATGATACATAGGGTATCGCCAGCATTAACAGTCTGACCTACCTCTACAAACGGGGCAGAAGTCGGACTGGCGGCACGGTAAAAAGTGCCGACCATAGGGGATTTAACGGCCTTGCTTAAGTCGGGGCCGGTTGTTTCAGGCGCACCAGCGGCTGCATTCTCTGTCGTTGCAGCTGCTGGTGCGGCCATGATGGCAGGCTGCTGCATTGGTGCAGCATACATCTGCTGCTGGTTGGCGGCAGTGGTACGGGTAATGCGTACTTTTTCCTCACCTTCGGTTACTTCGATTTCGGCAATGCCGGACTCTTCTACCAAATCAATGAGTTTTTTAAGTTTACGTAAATCCATAATGATGAACCCTTGTGTGATTGGAGCTGGCCGCAATAGGTATTAGTGTTGGCGGCCGGTCTCTTGAATGTATTCAATTGCCCGATGTAATGCTGCTTCATAGCCGTACACGCCCAGACCGCAGATTACCCCTAGGGCAATATCAGAGAGATAGGAATGGCGCCGAAATGCTTCGCGTGCATGTACATTGGATATATGTACTTCGATAAATGGTTTGCCGGCAGCGGCAAAAGCGTCGCGGATGGCTACACTGGTATGTGTGAACGCGCCCGGATTGATGATTATGAAGCGGGTATCGTCGGATAAAGCCGCCTGAATCCGCTCAATCAAGATGTGTTCGGCATTGCTTTGTAATGTTTCCAATGTCATACCGGCTGCCTGTGCCTGTTGTTGCAGCTTCTGATTAATGTCTGCCAGTGTGGTCTGACCATATATATGCGGTTCGCGCACCCCTAATAGATTGAGATTGGGGCCGTTTAAAACCAGAATTGAGGCACTCATAAAATGTTTGGTTTTTGCAAAATTGCGCCATTTTTGCCGAAAATGAGCGCAAATGTCCAGTATTTTTGTATTTTTTTGATTATTTAAACCATGGTTTTGTCTGCCGTGGTGTGCTTGCGGCCTTATTTTGCTTGCTCCTGCCGGCACCAGCTGGTGCGGACTCTGTAGCGGGCTTGTGATGTGGTTGGCTGTTTTTCAGTATGAGCCGGTAGGCATATAATACGACTTTTGCCTTGTTCAAGCACGTATACATGCATATAAATGATTTTGATTTTGATTTACCGCCTCACCTGATTGCACAGCATCCGCCGGCTGTACGTGGCAGTAGCCGTTTATTGGTGGCTTTGCCGGGACAGTCACCTGTTGACAGTAAGTTTACCTGTTTGGCCGATTATGTGGCTGCCGGTGATGTGCTGGTGTTTAATAATACGCGGGTAATGAAGGCGCGTCTGTTTGGCCATAAGGCCAGCGGCGGCCAGATTGAGGCGCTGATTGAACGAGTGCTGGACGCACATACGGCGCTGGCGCATGTGCGCTCCTCTAAATCGCCAAAGCCCGGTACGGAGCTGATTTTCGAAGGAGGTTTGCATGCACAGATGCAGGCACGGCAAGGTGAACTGTTTGTACTGCATTTTGCCGGTACGCAGACAGTATGGGAATTGCTGGCTGCTCACGGCCATTTGCCATTGCCACCTTATATTACCCGCTCAGCGGATGATGACGATGATGAGCGCTACCAGACGGTGTATGCCAAATATGAGGGGGCAGTGGCTGCGCCCACTGCTGGTCTACATTTCACCGATACTATTTTGCAACAGCTGCGAGATAAAGGGGTGCATCTGACGGAAGTCACCTTGCATGTTGGTGCCGGTACTTTTCAGCCGGTACGGGTGGAAAATATTGCTGAGCATCACATGCACAGTGAATGGTATGACGTGAGTGAAACTGTGGTAGCTGAAATTGAGGCAGCCCATGCACGGGGCAATAAAGTTTGGGCAGTGGGCACCACAGCGGTGCGGGCATTGGAATCTGCCGCACGCAGTGGCAAGTTGCAGGCTGGTCAGGGTGACACCAATATTTTTATTACACCCGGATACCAGTTTAAGGTGATTGACCGTATGATTACTAATTTTCACCTGCCTAAATCCACGCTGTTAATGTTAGTTAGTGCGTTTAGTGGTTATGATGAAATCCGTGCTGTATACCAGCATGCGATTGCTGAGCATTATCGTTTTTTCAGTTATGGCGATGCTATGCTGCTCGGTAATCTAAGCCGAATTGGACAGAATAATTAAAATAGAAAAGGAAACAATTATGAGAATGTTACATACTATGCTGCGTGTGGGTGATTTGGATAAATCATTGGCGTTTTATCAGGATGTGCTGGGCATGAAGCTGTTGCGCCGTGAAGATTTTCCTGGTGGCCGTTTTACGCTGGCATTTGTTGGTTATGGTGAGGAATCTGACACCACGGTGTTGGAACTGACCTATAACTGGGATACGCACGCGTATGATTTAGGAAGTGGTTACGGCCATATTGCTATTGAAGTAGACGATGCCTATGCTGCCTGTGATGCCGTACGTGCCAAAGGCTGTAAGGTGACTCGCGAGGCAGGCCCGATGCAGCACGGCACGACAGTGATTGCGTTTGTAGAGGATCCGGATGGATATAAAATAGAATTTATTCAAAAAAAGAACTAATTTCTCTTCTGGTAAAAGCTGGTTTTGAGCTTTTTCTACCAATACTTTTTCTCCGGCAAATGGTTAGCGTACATACTTATAGATTAAACGGGTGTTGAATGCTGTCTTTGCCGGTTTACTTTACTTTTTAATTCATCTGCTTAGGTATCTACACTGAAATACATTCTTAAACACGGCAGCCTGCAAAGTTTTTATAGGAATAGTGAAGGTGTGGCTGTCTCAGATATTGGCTGGCACTACTAGAAGGAGTGTGAGCCATTGGTCTGAAATATTTGCTAAGTTTTAATAAACAAATTTCGTGTATTTTGATATTGCTGGTTTTGGCAGGTAGTTTTCTGCTGCTGGCATGAGTTGATGTGTATTCTGCTGATTAGATTACGTTGTTTGTGTCGGTTGCGGAGAGTGTAGTGCCAATATTGTTTGCATCTTTGAATGAAAGAACAGGCTGGCAGATTGTGAGTGTTTTGCCTTGGTCTGATTATTGCCCGCTTCATTGGCTTTAAACTGCGTACATTCGGATACTTGAACAAGCTCTGCTATCTTTGTCAAACTCCTATAGTTAAGATTTCGTGTTTGTAACCATTGCAGACTGGACTTTTGTTTGTATATAAATGATAATAATTATCATTATTTTGTATTTAAGGGGATGTGATGATGAAAAAATTCTTGGCTGTGGTGGTATTGTCGGCGTTGGCTTTGGGGCTGAGTGCCTGTCAGACTAGTGCTTCAGTATCTGTTATTCAGGCTACGGATGAGGCAAAACGGCCGGCTTCGCCACAAAAAATTGTGGTGATGGATTTTGGCGCAATGGATACGCTGGATGCACTGGGTGCTGGTAGGCGAATAATTGCTGCACCAATTAGTAATTTGCCTACCTATTTGCACCAGTATCAGAATCGACAGTTACAAGATTCTGGCAAAATGAAAGAACCAGACATTGCTGCTATTCGGGCAGCCAAACCAGACTTGATTATTATGAGTGGGCGGCAAAATGCTTTTGCAAAAGAGTTAGAATCCATTGCACCAACGTTGAATTACTCGGTAAAGACTGATAGCAATTATTTTGCTAATGTACAAAAACAAATTCTTCTGCTAGGTAAGCTGGCAGGTCAGGAAGCTTTGGCGCAGCAGCAATTACAAGCGTTAGCCCTAAAAATGAATGCAGCACGTGAGTTGGCAGAGCACAGCACGCAGAAAGCCATTATAGTGCTGCATAATGATGGCAAGGTAATGCTGATGAATCAGGGTAGTTATCCAGCATTAATTTTTGATGAGCTGAAGATTAAACGTGCACTGAAGATAGATGAATTGCCGGTACAGCAAAGCAGTAAGGATGGCAAACCAACACGTTTAATGGTGGATAACAGCTTTATTACCCAATATCATCCAGATATAGTGTACGTTGTTGACCGCAGCAAAGCCATTGGAAATACCCCTATGCGTAATGATTATTTTGACAGCAGCGTGTTGCAACGTGCCGGTACCAGAGTGGTCTATCTGAGTGCAGATTTATGGTATCTATCAGGTAATGGGCTGGAAAGTTTGAATCAACAGATTGACGAAGTTGTCAAACCTTTGAATGATATTAACTAGATTTCAGTATGTGTTACATAAAAATCAGCCTTTATACACACACGGCTGGTTTTTTTATGTATTCATGTCTGCTGGAAGTTTTATGTTAAATATATATGCTAAGTGAATGTTTTGTTAAATTTTTTAAATCAGCGGAAATAACGACAAGGTTACAGTTGTGGCAGTGTATTTTTCGATAATATAGCGACTGTATTGTTGTAGCGAATCAGGCAAAGCTGGTTGATAGCCAGTGGGGGTTTTAAATAGGGGCTGGAGACCACTTTGAAACATTCATGAGCCTGTTACGCTGTGTTAACAAATAGTTTATTTAACGGCACCTTCCTCGGAAAGGAATAATAATGAAGATAGGTATTCCACGCGAATCACTTGCCGGTGAAACCAGAGTAGCGGCCACGCCGAAAACCGTTACACAACTGATTAAACTGGGGCATGAAGTTGTAGTTGAGCATGATGCCGGCAAAGCCGCCAGTCTGTCAGACGGATTGTATAGCGAAGCCGGTGCCACAATTACTGATACGGCTACGGTATGGCAGTGTCCGCTTATATTTAAAGTAAATGCGCCTAATGCTGACGAAATTACAGCCATGAATGAAGGCACGATTTTGGTTAGCTTTATTATGCCGGCTCAGCAGCCTGAGCTGCTAGGAAAGCTACAGGCGAAAAAAATTACCGTGCTGGCGATGGATATGGTGCCGCGTATTTCACGTGCACAGGCTATGGATGCTTTGTCTTCAATGGCCAATATTAGCGGCTACCGTGCTGTTATTGAAGCTGCAGAAAACTTCGGCCGCTTTTTTACTGGTCAGATTACCGCAGCCGGTAAAGTACCCCCTGCCGAAGTGCTGGTGATTGGTGCTGGAGTGGCTGGTCTAGCGGCGATTGGTACTGCTCGCCAGCTTGGAGCCGTAGTAAATGCATTTGATACCCGCCCCGAAGTGGCCGACCAAATCGAATCCATGGGCGGAAATTTCTTGCGTCTAGATTATCAGGAAGAAGAAAGCAGCAGTGGAGACGGTTACGCTAAAACCATGAGTGCTGCCTACATTGCAGCTGAAATGGAATTATTTGCAGCTCAGGCAAAACAAGTTGATATTATTATTACTACAGCAGCCATTCCGGGTAAGCCAGCACCTAAGCTGATTACCCGTGAAATGGTGGACAGTATGCGTGAAGGCTCGGTAATCGTGGATTTGGCAGCCGCTACAGGTGGCAACTGTGAATATACTGAGCCCGGTAAAATTGTTACCACTGCCAATGGCGTAAAAATAATCGGATATACCGATATGGCCAACCGCTTGGCCGGCCAGTCATCTCAGCTGTATGGTACCAATCTAGTAAATCTGGCGCGTTTGCTCACCCCTAATAAGGACGGTGAGCTGGCACTTAACTTTGAAGATGTCATTATTCGCAACATGACGGTTACCCACGCTGGCAACAGCATGTATCCGCCTCCACCGATACAGGTATCTGCTGCGCCCAAAGCAGCGGCTACAGCCGCTGCACCGGTTTCTGCGGCTGCACCAAGTGTTGCCCCTGATAAGAGCAATAAAAAAATTATCTGGGCGGCTATTGCCGTGATATTGATGTTATGGATTGGTGCTGTTGCACCGGTAGCGTTTCTTAACCACTTTATGGTGTTTGTCCTTTCCTGTGTAGTGGGCTACTTTGTGGTGTGGAATGTGAATCATGCCTTGCACACGCCGTTGATGTCGGTAACCAATGCGATCTCCGGCATTATTGTGGTCGGGGCATTGCTGCAAATCGGTCAGGGGCACGGTTTTGTATCCCTGCTTGCCTTTATTGCAGTGGCGATAGTCAGCGTAAATATTTTCGGCGGCTTTGCTGTTACCCGTCGTATGCTTAATATGTTTCGTAAGTAAGGGAGAAACAGGATGTCTCAAGGTATTGTAACTGCTGCCTACATCGTTGCCGCCGTATTGTTTATTCTGAGTCTGGCTGGATTATCGCAGCAGGAAAGTGCTAAACGTGGCTGCTATATGGGTATTGCGGGCATGGCCATTGCCCTGCTGGCTACTGCATTCAGTCAGGATGCGCACGGGCTGGGTTGGGTTATCATTGCCATGGTAATTGGCGCAGCAGTTGGCCTGCAACAGGCCAGAAAAGTAGAAATGACCCAAATGCCGGAGCTGATAGCCATGCTGCACAGCTTTGTGGGTCTGGCTGCTGTACTGGTTGGTTTTAACAGCTATATCGACCCGCACGATGTTGATACAGATATGTTCACCATTCACTTGATAGAAGTGTTTCTTGGTGTATTTATCGGTGCTGTCACTTTCAGCGGCTCATTAGTGGCGTGGGCCAAGCTGAATGGAAAAATGGCAAGTAAACCTTTGCAACTGCCGCACCGCCATCTGCTCAATCTGGGGGCACTGGTGTTGTCGTTTCTGTTGTTGCTGTGGTTTGTCGGTGCCGGAGGTTCTGGGTTTGCATTGATTGTCATGACACTGATTGCGCTTGCTTTTGGTTATCATCTGGTGGCTTCAATCGGCGGTGCCGATATGCCGGTAGTGATTTCCATGCTCAATTCGTACTCCGGTTGGGCTGCAGCTGCTGCTGGTTTTATGCTTAACAATGATTTACTGATTGTAACCGGTGCTCTGGTAGGTTCTTCCGGTGCCATCCTGTCGTATATTATGTGTCAGGCGATGAATCGTAAGTTTCTGGCAGTAATAGGCGGAGGATTTGGTTCGGCTCCAGTGGCTGCTGGTACCGAACAAACCCCTGCTGGTGAAGTTCAGGAAGTCAGGCCGGAACAAGTAGCTGAAACTCTTAAAAACGCTCATAGTGTTATCATCACACCGGGCTATGGCATGGCGGTGGCTCATGCTCAAAATGCTGTGGCAAGTATTACTGCTAAACTGCGCCAGCAGGGGGTAAATGTTCGTTTTGGCATCCATCCCGTAGCTGGTCGTCTGCCTGGACACATGAATGTGCTGCTGGCTGAAGCCAAAGTACCGTATGATATCGTACTGGAAATGGATGAAATCAATGATGATTTCAGCGATACCGATGTGATACTGGTTATTGGTGCCAATGATACTGTTAATCCGGCCGCGGTCACCGACCCAAACAGCCCGATTGCCGGTATGCCGGTGTTGCACGTATGGGAAGCGAAAAACGTAATTGTGTTTAAGCGTTCGATGCAGTCAGGCTATGCGGGCGTAGATAATCCACTGTTTTATGAAGAAAATGTTCGCATGTGCTTTGGTGATGCCAAGGCGACACTGGATGAAGTGGATAAAAACATCTAATCAAAAAAAACAGTCCGGATTTTTCCGGACTGTTTTTTCTTATTCAAGCACCGCCTTTTCTAACAGGTTAGAGGGGTGAATCTTTACTTTCCAAAATAGTGGCTTATTCATGAAAAAATACAATCTGCTCACATAAAGCAAGCAGACATAATCATGTATGCTGATCAGCGCTTAGGCATCACTACCGGACAAAAATCGGCATCGGTGTGAATCAATGGGCCGCCCATAGCGTCCACTGCAATCGGAACTGAAGCAAAAATACCCGGAATCAGCGTTTTACCACTTTCATCCTTAACACCGCCCAGTGTTTCCGCAATGGCAGAAGGTTTACCCGGAAGATTCAGTATAAGACTGCTACCACGTAATACCCCTACCTGACGCGATAAAATAGCAGTGGGTGTGAAGTGTAGGCTAATCTGCCGCATCAGTTCTCCAAAACCCGGGATCACACGATCAGCTATGGCCAGCGTAGCTTCCGGCGTAACATCGCGTAAATACGGACCGGTACCGCCGGTAGTGAGTATTAGTGGGCAGATTTCCTTATCGGCTAGCTGAATTAATTTTGCTTCAATCAAAGGCTGCTCATCTGGTATCAGATGCTCTACTAGCTCCAATGGATTCAGTACAGCTCGTTGCAACCATTTTTTTAACTCTGGCAAACCTTGATCCACATACACACCTCGGGAAGCACGGTCACTTATCGAGACCAATCCAATTTTCAATAAAGGCAACGCATCCATAGTTAGATCCACAGCATCCAAAAGGCAAATATTGTAATATAGACCTTTTAGCATGTCAGTGAAGCAAGATGATTTCAGACGAATTAACTCATTTCAATAATCGTGGTGAAGCGCATATGGTCGATGTTGGTGGCAAACCTCATAGCAAACGCATGGCCATTGCCAGCGGTAAAATCACGGTGAATGAAACTGCATATAATAAAATATTGGCTGGCGACAGCAAAAAAGGCGATGTATTGGGTATTGCCCGAATTGCCGCTATACAGGGTGCCAAGCAGACCAGTAGCCTGATTCCGCTATGCCATCCCATAGCGTTGACTAAAGTTAACGTAGATTTCTCCCTTAACAACATCGAGCGCAGCATCACCATCTGTGTGCAAACCGAAAATACTGGTCAAACGGGCGTGGAAATGGAAGCTTTAACCGCTGCCAGCGTTGGTTTGTTAACCATTTACGACATGCTTAAGGCTGTCGACCGCAGTATGGAAATTAGTCATATTTGCCTACAACACAAAGAAGGCGGGCAGTCTGGACTCTGGCAGCGCCACTCTTAAAACGTGTTTCTATTTATTTTCGGGATTTTTTAGGCTAAATATGCCAGCGCCAGTGTTGTAGTCTCAAAAATACGACTTAATCTGTTTCATTTTGTCACAGAGAAAACCATGCGTTCACTAGTTGGCTAAAGCAAAAACAACTCTGTATAGAGCTCGTAATCTAAAAAATAGGTACAGAATTCGCCAGTAAGAAAAGTTAACAATTTTCATTTTCTAAAGCTTTAGTCGTTTTTAACTTTAAATTAATTACCTTTATCATTTCACACTAAGGTGGATTAAGTCCGTATTTTAAGTGCAATTATAAGTTTAATCGCCTGATAGCAGATTCAATTCAGAATTCAAGCGCAAAAATATGTCTATCATAATTCTTTTGATGATTTAAATAAAATTTAATATTTTATATTTTTACATGAAATAATGAAGTTTAAATTTATAATATTAAAATTAATGATGAAAATTGAAATATGCTATATAAATTAATTTAGCATAAAAAATTGATAATATTATTAATGATAAAAAGCGTTTTATTTACAAATTAAAATTAAGAAATAGTTTCAAGTTTTTTATTATAGAATTGAAGTTATATTTAAATGGCCGTAAACTTTGTCAGAAATTATTGGCAGAAAAATATACAAAAGAGCAGTTTTAGATTTATAAATTTTAATTAAAATGGAAAAAATCAATGTTTATTACCAAAATAGTATTAAAAGCAGTTATATTACTGGATTAGAAAATTAGTTTTAAATTTAACATAGATTCACATGCAGAGACTTGTCAAGAGGCAATTGAATTCAGGAATATTGCCCTGCGATAGTGAAAATACAACTGAGGCAATAAATACCTTACCATTTTAACCTGTGGTTAGGCGCAAATTTACTTATGTCAGAGCATTTCCTTACACATGACAACATGGTATCATCAGCCCATACCCGATAAAGACACTAATATTGTGCTGCACTCGTGCTATTTATAGTATTAAATGCTATATCTGTAAGCTTAAATAGCAACTTTAGCTTATTTTTAATGTTAGCTTGAAATATATTTAATGTGTTGAGATGCAACTCCTAATATATTGGCATGCTAAATTATATAGCAAAAGTTATTTTTAGCAAGGTTTAATTTAAATTGGTATAGATAATTGTTGTATTTGATTAAGCTTTGAATTGTAAACGATTGTTTAGCAATATATTTTAAATTTAACTTTGCACGATTTTTATTTGAAGGTAATTCCAATATGGAAAATTTTAACGTCGGCTTTGCCTCAAGAATGCAAGAAGTAGTGGATATTCTTGGGAGCGTTTCAGAGTTATCCAGACGAGTAGAGGTGGCCTATCCAACTGCCTCAAAATGGGTGAAAGAAGGTGCCGAGCCTAGTACAACCAATCTGATTAAAATAGCGCGCGTTGCGCAAGTAAAGCTTGAATGGCTGGCAACCGGCAAAGGCAGCAAAATCGAACTGGATGGTTATAGCGAACAAGCTGATTTTTGCGCAAAACTGTCCAATCCGCTGGCTATGAATGCCACCATCAGTGAAGCTGGCTGTGAGTATATCCTACCAGTTAATGAAGTACATGCTCGTGATTTTGCTTTTATACCGGTTTGCTCCATTCAGAATGCAGATGATGTTGAAAGCAAAGAGAGCAAAATAGCATGTACTATTGCTTTTAACCGTAACTGGTTGGAAAACACCCTGAATATCGATCCACAGAAACTCAGCACGATGGTTGTTAAAGATGACAGCATGGCTGGTGTGCTTAATGATGGCGATCATGTATTAATTAATCATAGTAAAAAAGCCGGTGGTGATGGCTTGTATGTTTTGCGCATAGGCAAAAATATTTTGGTGAAACGCACCCAGCTCAAGCCAAACAACCAGTTATTAGTTACGTCAGCAAACAGTGCCTATGAGCCATTCAATATTGATTTAACAGATAGTGAACAGGATTTTGAAATTATCGGTAAAGTAGAATGGTTTGGCCGCAAAATCTAAACCATACCGTAATCTAAATCTGATATCTGCCTGCAATCAGGTACCAATAGTAAATATGGTGATACGATAAAAACCGTTGCAAATGTGCTAAGTTTGTTTTGTATTTCTTTTCACCAAGAAATTAGCTAGCTGTCGTTACTGTATACTGTACTGCCAGAGAAACAGAAAGCTACTGATAAAAAATATAGCGTAGTAGAGACGGCAAATAATATCGGTCATCTTTGTTTATGGATTTTTTCAGACAGGTAAAATGAAAAATAAATCCTGATTCGGCCTGTTCGTGTAAACAAATAAATCGAAGCATAGACAATTAGCCACACAGTCAGCACAAGTGCCTTGAGCACGTTCACATTGCTGATTGTGTGAGGCAAAATACTAAGCACAATTCCATTTTAATACCTACTGAACAACTGAAAATACGCTCAAATGTATTTGCAAAATGAGACAAAATTAACTGCTACTCCGAATTTTTATTACCGCTTCAGCTTACTAAAACAAATGCTGCTAAATTTCAGAATAATTATCTAAATCGAAAGACGTTCTATTTTGCAGTACGCTTTTGCAGTACGCTACTTCATTGCCACTCAGCGCAACTGACTGTCTTTACTGCCACGTCGGTTATACAAACTGAACGTTTTTTGCATTTCCTTATCTCGTTCTGCCTGACATTCCACACAAAAACGCACACCTTTTAGAACCTGACGGCGAGCTAGCGGAATAGCTTCACCGCATTCTTCACAAAATTCTGCACTTTCTGCCGCCTGATCTATTTGCTGCCGAACATGATTGATAGCGTCTGCGATGGTACTTTCAATTTGCTGATTGACTGCATCATCTGAAGCCCAGCCACTTGCCATAATAAACTCCTATAAATTACAGGATATAAATATAGGGTTATGCATCTGTTTTTCAATATAATGCTGATTAATATAGATATTTTTTAAAGATAATGATAGATATCATTTTCAGGTTGCATAGTTGAAGATTGGCAGCCATTCTCAATTATGTGAATGCTTGTTTCCATCAGATTTTTTAAGCAATAGTAAATATTAATTGCAAATGGTTTTGTTATAAGAAAACGTATTTAAATTACATATTCATTTAAACTAGATACATGATCTGCACCAAACTTAAAAATGCAACGTAATTGCGAAACCAGATGAGCAGTGTAAAAAATATAAATTCTAATGCGTTAAATTTTCAGTATGATAATAATTTTTTTGGTAAGTACGCTCTGGATTCGATGCTCATGGCGTTTGGGTCTGCCATGAAAAGCTAGGGAAATGGTAACTAGTAAAAATTGCTCATCATCATTGTTTGCTTGACTAATAGATAGATAATAATTTTATTTTTTATTTATTTAAGCTAACCGGAAGCGGGGGAAAAATTTGGCAGAGATTGATTAATTGCTGTTAAAACTTAATTTATTCTAGCTAATTCATGATTATATTTACATCGAACCGCATTGCAATATGCGCGATGATTTTATAGACTGATTTTGATTTTCCCTGTTAAATCAATCTATTGTTAAAAAAGGATAATAATTATGGATGCCCGTCAGTTTAAAGAATGCGTAGAAGCATGTAACCGTTGTATTGCTCTGTGTCAGTATTGTTCCACCGCTTGCTTGCAAGAAGATGATGTCAAAATGATGGCGAAATGTATTCATTTAGATATGCAGTGTGCGGCTATGTGTTCTCTGGCGGTAAATTTTATGTGCATGAACAGTCCATTCGTCGTGCAGGTGTGTCAGTTATGTGCTGAGGTTTGCCGCGCCTGTGCGCAGGAATGTGGCCGTTTTAAAATGGATCATTGCCAGCGCTGCGCTGAAGCCTGCACAAATTGTGCCGACAAATGTATGGCTATGGCTGCCTGAATATATAAAAAATCCATTTTACCATTGTCGCTGACAATGGTTTTTTTTTGATTATTAATAAAAAATCTGTTTGTGAGGCTAGGGTGAAATAAAGCGTTTTATTTGACTTAATAGAATGGCAGAAGATAAACAAACGGAGTTAGCCTGATTAAAGCTAACCCCGAGATTACATATTCATCAGCTAGATTATTTCAGTCCCAGCACATCTTGCATATCAAAAAGTCCCTGCTCATGCTGGCGCAGCCAGACGGCAGCTCGGACAGCTCCGTTGGCAAAAGTAGCACGGCTGGAAGCTTTGTGGCTAATTTCTACGCGTTCACCATCTGTAGCAAATAAGGCAGTGTGGTCGCCAACAATGTCGCCGGCACGGATGGTGGAAAAACCAATGGTCTGCGGGTCACGTGGACCGGTATGGCCTTCGCGGCCATAGATAGCACAAGTTTTTAGGTCTCGACCCAGTGCATCGGCTATGACCTCGCCCATACGCAGTGCTGTCCCGGACGGTGCATCTACTTTATGACGATGATGCGCTTCAATGATTTCGATATCATAGCCCTCGTTTAAAACTCGAGCGGCTGTATTTAATAAAGCAAAGGTAAGGTTGACGCCAACGCTGAAATTGGGCGCAAAGACAATGCCAATTGTTTGCGCTGCGTCACTGATGCGCTGTTTGCCGGCTTCGTCGAATCCGGTAGTGCCGATAACATCCTTTACGCCAAGCCGTTCGCAGATGGCGAGATTACTAAGCGTGGATTCGGGTTTGCTGAAATCTATCAGTACATCGGTATTGTCCAGCACTTTTTCAGGGTCGTGACAAATGCTGACACCCAGTTCCAGCCCAATGGCAAATCCGGCATCCAGCCCGATGGCTGGTGAGCCATTGTGTTCCAGTGCTCCACTTAATACGCAATCGTGACGCTGGCTGATACTCTGAATAAGGGCTCGACCCATACGGCCGTTGGCGCCGGCTACGGCAATTCTCAGGCGGGATGTAGACATACATTTACTCCGATGGGGTGAAGAGTGTTGTGGGCACTGGCTGTGGTTGTGCGGTCAGCGCGTCTCCTTCAGCATGAATCAAGTTGCCATTGGCATCAAAATAAAGGGTGAGTTTCTTTTCTTCTTCCACTTGGCTGGCACGGGTAACTACAAACACGTAATCCCAGCGATTGGCATGAAAGGGGTCACGCAGCAACGGTGTACCCAGCAGCATCTGTACCTGTTCGCGGCTCATGCCGGGTTGTAATGAATTCACTACGTTTTGGTCAAGCTCATTACCTTGTACAATTTTCAGTTTGTAGGAAGGAATTTGTGCAAGTTTGGCTGTGGTGCAGGCACTTAGGCCCAGTATGGCCACGGCCAGCAGGCAGTAGATTTTTTTCATGCTGATACCTCGGAGCTGGGACGAAACAGTTAGCAATGGCGGTGGCGACATTGTATGACACCGAGTGGGCAATTGCCTTAAAAGTGCGTATTATAGCGAGTATTATCAGCTAGTGGTGAAATAAGCATCATGAATAACAATGTAGCTCAACTGAAAGATAACGGTTTAAAGGTGACAGGCCCCAGACTGAAGATTCTGGAGCTATTTGAATCGCAGCCCGAACAACACCTAAGTGCGGAAGATGTATATCGTCGTCTGCTGGATGAAGGTGTGGAAATTGGTGTGGCTACTATCTATCGTGTTCTGACACAGTTTGAACAGGCCAATATCCTGCTGCGCCATCATTTTGAAACCGGCAAGGCAGTTTATGAACTAAACCGTGGCGGCCACCATGATCATCTGGTGTGTATTAAATGTGGCAAAGTTACTGAATTTTGTAGTGAAGAAATTGAAAAGCTACAAAAGAAAATTGCCGACGATAATGGCTATCGTATTGTTGACCATGCCTTATATATGTATGGGGTATGCAGTGAGTGTCAGCAATTTGACACTAAATATCTGTAAATAATTCTGGCAGGACTGTCTAGTATGAGTCAGACTGCTTATCGGCCGATTATTCCGCAACTGAGTAGCAGCAATCTGGATTTTCCCGATTTAGAAAACGCTCAGCGCGAGCGTGATGGTCTGGTAGCGATTGGCGGCGATTTACAGCCGGCAAGGATACTGGCTGCATACCGGCAAGGTATTTTTCCGTGGTATGGCTTGGATGAGCCTATCATGTGGTGGTCCTTCGCGCAGCGAATGGTACTGTTTCCGGATGAGCTGAAAATTAGCCGCTCACTGGCTAAAAATCTGCGCAATAAGTCTTATGCTGTAACCATGAATTATGCTTTCCGGCAGGTGCTGAGCAACTGTGCTCAGACACCGCGTCCCGGACAGAACGGTACATGGCTGGTACCCGAAATGCAATATGCTTATCGTGCGTTGTATGAGATGCAGCATGCATGTTCATTTGAATGCTGGTATCAGCATGCCGACGGGCAGCCTTATCTAGCCGGTGGATTGTATGGTGTTTTGATTGGGCGTGTTTTTTATGGCGAATCCATGTTTGCCCATGTGTCGGATGCTTCCAAAATTGCCTTTGTGCATGCAGTGCACTATCTACAGCAGCAAGGTGTACCCTTGATTGATTGTCAGGTGTATACCAGCTATCTGGCCAGCTTTGGCGGACGCGAAATTCCGTTTGCCGATTTTTTGGCTTGTCTGCGTCAATATAATCCCCAATCTTTGCCACAGCCGCCTGAACCGCGTTTGCTGGCCGGCAATGGTGTTGTTCCGTTGCCCATTACCTGAACTGAATCATTGATGATAGGAATTGTTTTATGTCTTTACAACAAGTGATAGAAACTGCGTTTGATAATCGTGCTGAAATCACGCCGGCATCGGTATCAGCCGAAGTGAAAGAAGCAGTAAATGAAACCTTGCAGCAATTGGATAGTGGCCACCTGCGTGTGGCTGAGAAGCAGGGGAATCAGTGGCAGGTAAATGAATGGGCTAAAAAGGCTGTGTTGCTGTCTTTCCGTATCAGTGACAATGTGGTTACCGATGATGGGGTGGGTCGCTATTTTGATAAAGTGCCAACCAAATTTGCTCAGTGGGGTGAGGCTGACTTTCAGCAGGCAGGTTTTCGTGCGGTACCGGGTGCGGTAGTGCGTGCCGGCAGCCATATCGGTAAAAATGTGGTACTGATGCCTTCATTTGTGAACATCGGTGCGTTTGTTGATGAAGGTACGATGGTAGACACTTGGGCTACGGTAGGCTCTTGTGCTCAGATTGGTAAGCATGTTCATTTGAGTGGTGGTGTTGGTATCGGTGGGGTGCTTGAGCCATTGCAAGCGGCACCTACTATTATTGAAGATAATTGCTTTATCGGTGCGCGTAGTGAGATTGTTGAAGGCGTGATTGTCGAAGAAGGCAGTGTCATTTCCATGGGTGTATTCATTGGACAATCTACTAAAATCTACGACCGTGAAAGCGGTGAAATTACCTATGGCCGTGTACCTGCTGGTTCGGTGGTGGTGTCCGGCAGTCTGCCGGCAAAAGATGGCAGCCATAGCCTGTATTGTGCTGTGATTGTAAAGAAAGTAGATGCAAAAACTCGTGCTAAAACCAGTGTGAATGAACTTTTACGCGGAATTTAATTTTTTCTTTTGCAATAACAAATCCTCTTACGCACCGTAAGAGGATTTGTTTTGGATGGTGGCAGCGAGCATACCATCAAAATTCAGTCGTAAAGAATCTGTGTATTTATTGCTGACGAAGAGACTGACTGATTTTACTAGCGATAAGGGTAGCAGTTGTTAATAAGGCACCGACCAGAATTTTGTTTCGCCAGCGTCTGGGTTTGTTGGCCAATTTCAATGCCAGACTGCCAGCCGGAATTTTGTCTACTATATTCAGTGAGCGCTGCCACAAGTTTGATTTGCTAGTGGAGTGGCCGTTTTTCAATTGTTCTGCCATTAATTTCAACCGTGCACTCTGTGCCTGAAGATTCAGCAGTTCACGCTGCTGGGCAAGATTCAGTTTGTCGGATTTACTCATTTATTGCTCTCCGTCAATTCTGCTATGGCTGCCACCTTTCAGGTAGCTGATGTCTTCTGTAATAGCTGACAGGGTCTGCGTCATAAACTGACTTTGTTTGCGTATAAGTTTTACTATAACGATAGTCAGCAATAAGATTAACAATAAAAACAATATGGCCAGACCAAAAAACACCCAAACCTTAGTTTCCGGCTCCAATACTGCATTCAGACCAAATAACAGGCTGATAAAGCCGAGAAAAAACATTGCCCCAACCAATACTGCCAGTATCAGCAGTACAATGATGCTTTGTAGTTGGGCAATGGCATCCAGACGCAGCATGCGCAGACGAATCCACAGCAGTTCACTGCCATAAGCAAGCCAGATTTTTAGCTGACGCAAATCGCGGCCAATATTGCCAATACTCATGCAATGGTATCCGTTAAAAAGTGAATAATATTCAGGCAAGCGGTGAAATTACCGGATTGCCTGAATGGAGACTATGCTGGTAATGATTAGCCGCGACAGCGTCCGAGCAAAATGCCGGCAATAAAGCCTGCAGCAGCAGCGATACCCATTGCATAATACGGCTGTTCACGTACCAGCTCATCTGTGCGTTCAGCTGTGGCACGGGCTTTGTCGGCAATGGTGCTTTCCAGCTCACTTAGTTTGGATTTGGTATTACCCAGTTTTTTGCGCAACTGGTCTTTCAGTGCTTTGGCCTGATCTGAACCGTTGTCGCCAGCTTTTTCATATAAATCTTCTACTTCATCCAGTACTGAACGTACTTCTCTCATTAGATCTTTTTTCTGTGCATCAAAATCAGCCATGGTCATTCTCCTTCCAGTGGGCATGAAAAAATATCAGAAAGTTTAAAATTTGCAGCCAATTTTTAAAGACCGATTACTGCATACAGAGTGCCTGCTTGGGGGCAATATCGGTTAAAATAAATTTGGCTGCTAACATCTGTTTCACAATGTCTACCTTAGCACAAGGATATGCATTTGCACAGATATTAATATATTAGCAATAAACTGCTGCATGGGAATGAAAGATGACTGAGCTGGGACTGAAAAAAATATATTCGGGTAAAGTACGCGATTTATATGAGATTGACGCGCAGCGTATGCTGATGGTGGCGACAGATCGCTTATCTGCTTTTGATGTAATTTTACCTGAACCTATAACAGGAAAAGGTGAAATTCTTACTCAGATTTCAAATTTTTGGTTTAATAAACTGAAGCATATCATGCCCAATCACTTTACCGGTGAGACGGTTAATGATGTATTGCCACACCAAGAAGCAGAAAAATTGGCCAAAAGGGCAGTGGTGGTAAAAAAACTAACACCATTGAAAATTGAAGCGATTGTCAGAGGCTATCTCTCTGGTAGCGGTTGGCGTGATTACCAGCGAACAGGTGCCGTATGTGGTATTAAACTACCTGCTGGTCTGCTTGAGGCTGAAGCGTTGCCGCAAGTGATTTTTACTCCGTCCAGCAAGGCGGCTGTTGGAGACCATGATGAGAACATCACTCTGGCAGAATGTATTTCACTACTGGGCGAAGAGCTCACTAAGCAGGTCAGCACTAAAGCGATTGAGCTGTATACTGAAGCTGCAGCTTATGCCAGAAGCAAAGGCATTATCATTGCAGATACTAAATTTGAGTTTGGTGTAGATGAAAATGGTACTTTAACTTTGATGGATGAAGTGCTCACACCAGATTCCAGCCGTTTCTGGTCGGTAGAAAATTATCAGGTAGGCACCAATCCGCCTTCTTTTGATAAACAGTTTATTCGTGATTGGCTGGTCGCATCTGGGTGGAACAAGCAGCCTCCTGCTCCGCACATACCGCCAGAGATTATCGCTAAAACATTGGCTAAATATCAGGAAGCACTGCATTTACTTGCTGGACAATAAACAAATTAAAGGGCAGCCAAAAGCTGCCCTTTTGCAATAATATCCAGTTTGGATGTATAGGTTAGTTTTTGTCACATTGGCTGAAACCTATTTTTCATTGCAGCTTATATGTCTACAAAGTTGGTAGAAAGCAGAAAGTGCTTCTCTTTGTTAACTAAATTCTCTTTTTGAGTGTAAAAAACCGTTCTGAGTTTCTTAATAGGAAATAATATTTTAACAGGATTGATATTAACAGTGTGCCAGTAATACTTTAGTATCGGTTTTCTCTTTTCAGAGTCCAGACAGATTGTCCTTCATTCTGTACTTAACTACCAATCATGCTAAGGGGAACTAATGAATATTTCTGCCACAGAAGAATTATTGTTACAACGGCATACTGTACGCAGTTTCAAAGATCAAACACTGACTGATGAACAATATACCCGTCTGATGGAGGCAGCACGCTTTGCGCCTACATCGGAATTTTTACAGCAATGCTCCATTATCCGGGTTACCGATAGCCATTTGCGTGAACAGATTCGTACTATTTGCCATCTGGATTATGTGGGCGCAAACGGGGACTTACTGGTTTTCGTAGTGGATATGTATCGTAATCATCGCATTCGAGCTCAGCTTGGCCTAGCTGACGATGGCTTAAGTAGTACTGATCTATTTATTCAGGGCATGGAAGATACGCTGATTGCGGCTCAGAACGTGGTTATTGCTGCTGAAAGTATGGGGCTGGGCAGCGTCTATTTGGGTAGCATTCAAAACGATATTCGTCCCATTATCCAGATGTTGAAGCTGCCGAAGCTGACTTTTCCTCTAGTTGGGCTGCAAGTTGGTGTGCCTGAGAAACGGACACAGGTCAAACCGCGGATGCCACTGCCACTGCGTTCTTTTGAAAATCAATATCAGGATGAATTCAATCTCCAGAATTTCGCAGAATATGATGCCATTGTCGAAACCTATTATGGCCAACGCGATAGTAACCAGCGCATTGATTCATTTACTAAGCAGATAGCCGATAAAATATCACGTAAACGCTTTAAACGTGATGATATTCTGGCTGTGATACATGAACAGGGCTTTTGCCAGTACTAAAACCGATAACAACATTAAAAAACCTGTTGCAATTTAGATGTAGCAGGTTTTTTCTATGGTTTTAATTTGGATTGAGAATAGCTGAAAGCGTTTGAAGAAGTTTATTATCTCTGATATTTAGCAAATGCAGGTGAAATCAACAGAAAATTCATTAGCATTTCTGTTTAAAATAATAAAGTGATAAAACCCTGATAAGCTAATGCACGCGTTTCTTGCTTGATTCACTACAGTAGCAACGGAAAAAACTTTAACCTTGAACCCAAAGTGATACGCTGAATATGCTAGCATAGGATTGATTAATTAGGGTTTTAACAAATCTTATTCAATGCTCAAGCAACGACATGAAATAAATACCATATTATAAAACACAAAATCCGCCATCCCTATATAATACCTGCTAGAACGGACTCACCATAACACTGCGCATTCCAGTCTGATTAATGAGGCTGTGATTATGGATTTATTCAGCTTTGCTGTCAGCTTAATGCTAGTTCAGCGTCCACAGAATGAAGTGGGTAGCATAATGTTCTATTCTATTTAATCTGTTTATGTTTCAGCAAACCATTATTGATCTTGTATCAACAAGCCTCCTATTTGTTGTCTGATGATGGAAAACGCCATGCCACAACATCCTTATCGCCGTTTACGTCCCGCACGCCATGAATTACCGGAAGTGGGTATATCCGAATCAGGTAATATACGCTCTCTGCATTTAGGGACACCCACCATACAAAGTTCAATGAATGTGGATTATCCTGCTGAGCTCGTATTGTCTTATAGCCGTGCCATGATGGCGTGGCTATTGTTTGTAGATGAATTGCCACAGCATATTACTCAGATTGGTCTTGGTGGGGGTTCGTTTGCACGTTGGATAGATGCGTATTTGCCTGAAACTCGACAGACAGCAGTAGACATTAATCCACAAGTAATCAGCATTGCTCGCAGCATGTTTGAGCTGCCGTATGAAGGCGATCATTTTGAGATTATTGAGGATGATGGTGCGGAATACGTCAAAGTATTGCGCGGCAATACTGATATTATCCTAGTAGATGGCTTCGATGGTGAGCAGATTATCGATAGTTTGGTTGCCGAACCATTTTTCGCAGATTGTCGGCAGGCACTGAGTGAAAACGGTATATTTGTCACCAACTGGTGGCAGGGGGACAAGCGTTTTCATACTTTCGTGCGTCGCTTACGTGAAGTGTTCGAAAACCGAGTGCTAATGGTACCGGCAGAAACCCATGGCAATATTGCTGTACTTGCTTTTCAGCAGCCACCTTCCATGCGTGAGTGGAGCAAATTAAAAAAACGTGCTCAACAGCGGGCAGACCGTTTTAATCTTGCGTTACCCGCCATGCTGGCAGCGATTAAAGCACAACAGGAAAACCCCAGCCGGCCACTAACATTTAATGATGAATAACCCACACTGGCACACTTATACAAATAGCCAGCGTGAACAGGTAGATTAAAGGAAAAGATGTGAGTTTTTATGCCAAACATTTGTTTGTCTGCACCAACCGGCGCGACAATCCTTGTCGCCAAAGCTGTGGCGATGATAACGTTGGTGCTGATGCAGTAGATTACCTGAAAGGCCACGCCAAAGCCATGGGACTGATGGGTGTGGGCAAACTGCGCATCAGTAGTGCTGGATGTCTTGGCCGCTGTGATGAAGGGCCAGTCATGGTATTGTATCCACAAGAGCGGTGGTATACCTATGTGGATGAAACTGATTTACAGGAAATTCTGGATGAAGAACTGGCCAATGACCGTGTCGTTACCCGTTTATTATTAGATAAACCCGAAAGTAGTGAGTAAAGTATATGCTGAAGCAACAACCCAATATTTGGATTAATGGGCCGGTTGGCAGACTGGAAACCATTTATTTGCCGGCACAAGGTACAGCACGGGGTGTAGCGGTAATTAATCATCCCAATCCGTTGCAGGGCGGATTAAATACCAACAAAGTTGTGCAAACTGCTGCCAAAGCACTAACCACACTGGGTTTTCATTGTTATCTGCCCAATCTGCGCGGCGTAGGCAATAGCGATGGCGAGCACGATTATGGCCGTGGCGAAGTAGCAGACTGTTTAGCCGTAGTGGATTTTGCACGTACACAGCATCCCGAGGTGACTAAACTGGTATTATCAGGTTTCTCTTTTGGTGGCTATGTGGCCTTATTCAGTGCTCTGACTGCCCGCCCAGATGCCTTACTGCTGATGGGGCCTGCAATCGGGATGTATACAGTTGATGTACCAGATGCTTATAATTCGGCCACAACCTTGCTGATTCATGGTGAGAAAGACGAAGTGGTGCCGTTGCAGAACAGTATGAACTGGGCTGAAGCCCAGAATTTACCGGTAGTGGTCATACCCGGTTCCGGCCACTTTTTTCACGGTAAGCTGATTGTACTGCGCCAATGGATTGAACGGTTGTTTCCAGCCGTTTTAGCTGAATAATTATTTCTAATTGCTATTAAAGGTGTAATGTATACTATTACGTCCTAATTTATGCAATGCTAATAGGAAATAAAATTTTTTTATAATTATAAATTCAGCTCAGGCGGATAATGCTTTCTTTTAAAATAAATTAAAATATAAATTAATCAGTTTTGATAGTACGCATAAAAAAGGCATAATCAAATTTATGCCTTTTATACTTTTATCTGCAAATCTTTTTAGAAGCACTTAAACTGCCATCTTTGCAAACAAATTTGCCTTTTGAACAATGCGAGATACCGCCCTTTTTCCCAGAGCAGGGTTGGCGACCTCTTGCCGCTTCTGCACTACTGAACGTACCTATCATAAATGCAGAAATCGAAAGTATAGCTAGCCATTTTTTCATTATTTCTCCTTATATTATTAGTAAAAATGTAAATTTATTATATGTATAAATAATATCTATACACAATATTCTTATAGTAAACGATATAAATATTTAATTTTTAGTAGTATATACGACACAGATTTTATATGTTGACCGCTTTCAAGCAGAGAAGTACAAGTAAACATGCTTAAAGTAGAAGAGAATAAATAAAGCAGTGTTTGTCATCAATGATAATTATCTAAAATAAATAAATGATTGTTTAAATATTCCATTAAAAAGATTCAGCAAATTTGCACGGCCAATTGTTAATTTGCCAAATAGAATTGAGAGGGTTCAGTTTGAGAAATTTGAGATATTCAAACTTGAAGAATAATATAAAACATTTATCTAAACTC
Source organism: Snodgrassella sp. CS2 (assembly GCF_050310315.1). NCBI lineage: Bacteria > Pseudomonadati > Pseudomonadota > Betaproteobacteria > Neisseriales > Neisseriaceae > Snodgrassella > Snodgrassella sp. CS2. The sequence goes on from NZ_JBNPBA010000002.1 coordinate 282,797, forward strand.
TTTAATATTAATTTTGCTTAGTATGATGTGGTTTGGGTATCGGATAGAACGATAAAATTAATGTCAGATAATATAGAAAGTATTTCATGCCTCAATATTGGATATATCTGGCTTTACTTATTTAGAGTATAGAGAAATGTACAAAAAAGATTAAACCAATTAGCAAATTTCTGAATCAGATTGATGAAAATATGTTATTAAATAAGAAACCATTTTAGTTAACATCTAAAAATTCTTTTATATATTTTAGAATAATGGTGTGAATATTTTTTCTGCTAACGCCATATCCATCTTTGCAAATAATTTTATTCTTTTCAGGCAAAATACTGAAAGCATCTTTTTTACATTCTTGTATGAAACTGAAATGCATGGCATCTTTAAGCAGAATATATTTGGTTACTGGCAAATTTTCAGCCAGATAACCTGATTCCATTTCAACGGGTAGGTCACCAATATTGATTTCAGCGCCGATAATTAATGTAGGGATGGTTAATTTCTTCAGACTTGATTTAGTCAGCCCCCGAGCAAATCCTGTATCTAGTGCAATAATCTTTTTCACTCTTGGGTCATACAGATGGTTGAACGCTGATTGCTTATCTGATCTTATCCCTAACGCTTCACTTAGTTCACATTCGTGCTGAGCCTTAGTTATACGACAGTCCTCGAGAAACTGTGCAACGTTAAAATTAGCACCGCCAGCGACCATCACTGTCCAACCACCTAAAGAATGTCCCAGTAATGAGATATTATTGTTGTCTACTTTTCCGGCAAAATCAGGATTTTCTTGCAAAAAGGTAATAGTACGTTGTAAATCGATTGGTCTTTGCCATAATTGTGCAGCTTGTGTCGGGGTTTTACTATATTTAGATATGTCTGGATGATCAATTAAAGCAACAATATATCCTAGTTTGGCAAGATTTGAAGCTATCCAGCTTAAGTTGCGCCAATTACCACCATATCCATGGGATATCACTAATAAAGGATATGAAATTTTTATAGGTTTGGCATTTTCTATTGCATAAAAACCTGAAAATACCGAACTATCAGCAAATAAAATTGGCTTTGAATCAGAATTGGTAGGATAGATTACAAAGATGCTTATTTCTCTTCTTTTATTGATATCTGATAAAGTTGAAGTTTTAAATCCTAGATTATTGGCATTGCTCAGAGATGATAGTAACAATAATATGATTAATGCTATTACTCTAAACATAATAGTAAATCTATTTAATAGACTTAAAATAAAAAGCCATCAACTACATTTATGTAGTAAATAGCTTTAGCTCAATTAAAAATAATTTAATTTTTTAAGAATATGTCTGATATAAACTTTTAGCTTATCTGTGTCTGATGTTCATCGCTTTGACGACTACGTATCACACCTATCTCGTAAACCGTTTCGCCTTGCTGCTGTAAAAATTGTTGCACCGCAGTAGCATCAGCAGCATTCACTACCAATACCATGCCGATGCCGCAGTTGAATGTACGGTACATTTCCTGGCTGTCCACTTGTCCGGCCTGTTGTAACCATTGAAATAGTTTGGGCAGTGGCCACGACTGGGCATCTATTGCTGCTACGGTGTTTTCAGGCAGAATGCGAGGCACGTTTTCGCTTATACCACCGCCGGTAATGTGTGCCATACCTTTGATGGTAAACTGTTTCAACGCTGCAAGAATAGGTTTGACGTATAAGCGGGTAGGTGCAATGATCGCTTGCCTCAGGGTTTGGCCGTCTGCAAACGGGGCGTCCAGCTCTGGACGAGCACGTTCAATGATTTTGCGTACCAGCGAGTAACCATTGGAATGGATGCCATTGGAGGCCAGCCCCAGCACAATATCACCAGCAGCAATACTGCGTCCATTGATAACCTGTTCTTTTTCCACCACTCCTACCGCAAATCCTGCTAGATCATACTCACCATCGGGATACATACCCGGCATTTCGGCAGTTTCTCCACCAATCAAGGCACAGCCAGATTGTTCACAACCAGAAGCAATACCTTTAATTACTGCGGCTGCTCGTTCTACATCCAGTTTGCCGCAAGCGAAATAATCCAGAAAAAACAGAGGTTCTGCACCCTGTACCAAAATATCGTTCACGCTCATTGCAACAAGATCGATGCCGACAGTGTCGTGCTGATCCCATTCAAAAGCCAGTTTTAGCTTAGTACCGACGCCATCAGTTCCAGAAACCAGTACTGGCTGACGGTATTTCTTGCTGATTTCCACCAATGCGCCAAAGCCGCCCAAATCACCCAATACTTCAGGACGCATGGTGCGTTTGGCAAAAGGTTTAATTTTTTCGACCAGCGAATCGCCAGCATCAATATCAACACCGGCATCGCGATAACTCAGGGACTGGCTCATTAGTGCGCTTCCTTAGGGCAAAGTACAAAGCTGATTAAGATGAAACAGACAAAAATCGTGTAATTTTAACATTTTTCAACTTTTGCCGCTGTTTAAATTAGCCGACTGAATAATAGACTGAGTCTGCAATAAGGTTTGATATTTTTAATTTTTACTGAGTGTTATTTTTGCTGTAGGGCGGATGGCAATAATAGGCTAAATCTGAGTATGTTTTTTGATGGCAGATGTATATGATTTTTATGTATTTTCCACGGTCGGCATGATAAATATGAAGAGGTACTGAATGAGCTAAGAAAAAGGCCGAATCAATAGATTCGGCCTTAGTATTAGTCTGCTTCAGGCAGCTAATGTGTTGTGTATACTGCTTAGGCTTTGCGAGCCGGCAGTTTTTCACGAATGCGGGCAGCTTTACCGGTTAAGCCACGCAGGTAATACAGTTTGGCACGGCGTACATCACCACGGCGTTTAACTTCGATTTTTTCAACGGCTGGAGAGTATAACTGGAATGTACGTTCCACACCTTCACCGCTGGAGATTTTACGTACGATGAAGTTGCTGTTCAGGCCACGGTTGCGACGAGCAATCACAATGCCTTCATAGGCTTGCAGACGGGTACGGCTACCTTCGGTAACGCGTACAGAAACAACCACGGTATCACCTGGCGCGAAGGCCGGGATTTCTTTATTCAAACGAGCGATTTCTTCCTGCTCTAATTGTTGAATCAAGTTCATATTAAGCTTCCTAATTATAATGGGATGTCCCGTTCCTCTTGTCTGATATTTTGCAAGAGTCTGGATTCCTCTGGGGTTAATACACGGCCGGCCAGTAAATCTGGTCGACGTGTCCAAGTGCGCCTAAGCGCCTGTGTTAATCGCCATTGGGCGATTAATGCATGATTGCCACTGCGTAATACGTCGGGAACGGTCTGTTGACGAAATTCAACCGGACGCGTGTAGTGCGGACAATCAAGTAAACCAGTGGCAAATGAATCTTCTGCTGCTGAGCGTGCATCACCTAATGTGCCCGGTAGTAGTCGGATAACAGCGTCCATTAACATCATGGCTGGTAATTCTCCACCGGATACCACAAAGTCGCCAATGCTGATTTCGGTCACATCGTTGCTGGTGAGAATACGTTCATCAATGCCTTCGTATCGGCCACACAGCACAATCAGTGCCGATTCATCGGCCAGACTGGCTGCTTGTGTGTGACTCAGAGGTTTGCCCTGTGGGCTCATATAAATCAGCCGTCCTTCAGGGCTGGTCTTTCGAGCCATATCAATGGCGGCCTGTAAAGGCGGCGCCATCATAATCATGCCCGGGCCACCGCCGTAAGGGCGGTCATCAATATAGCCCAGTGGATTATCTGCAAACTGCCGCGGATTGATTGCAGCAAACTGCCAGATACCTTGCTGTAATGCACGTCCGGTAACGCCGCTGTCTGTAAGAGCAGTAAACATTTCCGGAAACAGGGTAATGGCCTGAATGTACATCAGTAGTCGCTGCCCCAGTCTACGCAAATCTGCTGTTGTGGCAGGTTTACTTCATCGATGTATTGTGCGACAAAAGGAATCAGTTTACGGCCGAAATCGCCGTCTACTACCAGTACGTCATGTGCACCGGTTTGCATTAATGAACTGACAGTACCAAGGTTTTCCTGTGTACGGTTAAATACGGTTAGGCCTATTAGGTCTGTCCAGTAATACTCATCTTCTTCGGTTTCTGCAAAGCTGGCACGGTCTATTTCAATGGTGAAGCCGCGCAGTAAGGCTGCGCTGTCACGATCGTTGATACCGTCAAACCGTACTTGTAATTCATCACCGCTGATTTTGCTTTCGGCAATGCTTACGGTTTTGGTTTGGCCATCTTTGCTCAGCTGCCATTGCGGATAGTCAAGCAGGCTGTCGGTATATTCGGTATCGGAATGGACTTTTACCCAGCCCTTTACGCCAAATACACCTTTAATATAGCCCATTGCTACCCATTGTGGCTGTGTACTGTTCATTTGCTTTACTGCTGAATTAGGCCGCAGCCTTCTGTTCTTTAACCAGTTTGGCTACAGCTTCGCTCAGCTGCGCGCCTTGACCAATCCAGTGGTTCAGACGGTCTGTACTTAGACGTACACGTTCCTGTTTTTCATTGGCAACAGGGTTGTAAAAACCAACGCGCTCGATAAAGCGGCCATCACGACGGTTGTGAGAGTCAGCTACGACGATGTTATAGAAAGGACGGTGTTTAGAACCACCGCGGGCCAAACGGATAACTACCATAGTGTATTCCTTAGTGAAAAAATCGAAGTAATTTTATTCTGCCAATACAACAGAAAATCGCTAATTTTAGTAGGTAAAACCCAATCTTGGCAAGCTGTTAATGTATATTTGTTGTAGATATACCGTTGTGGATTTGTGTATTGCAGGAGATTTATTTTTTTGGCATTCTGATTGGTATTATTTGATTAAGCTATTGCTGTTTATGGTTAAATTTTTTCTAAATGCGATGTTTGTGGTCTATGGTAAAGCTTGAGATATGGTTTTGTATTTTTGATAATAATTTATAAAATCATATATTTATGTGTGATTTTTGTGGCTGTGTTTACAGCTTTTTAATTTTTAGGGCTGCATTGCTTCATTTCTTCGCGTATCATAGCTGCCACGTGTTTTTGCGGATATCTTAACAATGAAACAGATTTTTTTGGATTTTGAACAACCTATAGCCGAATTGGTACAGAAAATTGATGAGCTTCGCTTCGTGCAGGATGAATCGGCTGTGGATATTTCCGAAGAAATCGCGCGCCTAAAAAAGAAAAGCGATGATTTAACCAAGAATCTTTTTGCCAAGCTGTCGCCGGTACAGATTTCGCAGGTATCACGCCATGCGCAGCGTCCTTATACTTTAGATTATATTGAGGCGCTGTGTACTGACTTTGAAGAGCTGCACGGTGACCGTGCTTTTGCTGATGATGCTGCAATAGTGGGCGGTCTGGCGCGCTTCAATGGAGAAAGTGTTATGGTAATCGGCCATCAGAAAGGCCGTGATACTAAGGAAAAAATTCGCCGCAATTTCGGCATGCCTAAACCGGAAGGTTATCGTAAGGCATTGCGGTTAATGAAGCTGGCGGAAAAATTCCAGATCCCCTTGCTGACATTTATCGATACCCCTGGTGCTTATCCGGGTATTGGTGCAGAAGAACGTGGCCAATCTGAAGCAATCGGACGCAATCTATATGAGCTGGCACGACTAAAGGTGCCGGTAATTTGTACGATTATTGGCGAGGGTGGCTCTGGTGGTGCGCTGGCTATAGCTGTAGGCGATTATGTAAATATGCTTCAATTTTCTACCTATTCTGTGATCTCACCGGAAGGCTGTGCTTCAATTCTGTGGAAAACTGCGGAAAAAGCACCGGAGGCAGCACAGGCACTTGGCATTACTGCCAAACGCCTGCTAGAGCTGAAATTGATTGATAAGGTGATTGAAGAGCCTTTGGGTGGGGCGCATCGCAATTATCCGGAAATTATGCAACGGGTGAAAGCGGTACTGACTAGCCAGTTAGAAGAGGCCAAAGGCAAGCAGTTGTCGAGTTTACTTACCCGTCGCTTTGACCGCCTGATGCATTATGGTCAGTTCAACGCTAAATAATTTATGTGTCCGCTTATGTGACAATATTGCACAACAATGGTCAGCCTCTGTGGCTGACCGTTGTATTTTGACTGTTGGCCTTAGTGGTGGTCTGGATTCTGTGGTATTGCTGCATGCGCTGACTCAGTTGCGTAATGTGCTGCCATTGCAGTTGTCTGCCATTCATGTGCATCATGGCTTAAGTAGCCATGCTGATGAGTGGGCTGCTTTTTGTCAGAAGGTCTGCGCAACTTGGTCTGTTCCACTAAAGCTGGTTAAGGTAACGGTCAGTGCCAGCGGAGAAGGTGTGGAAGCTGCGGCTCGTAAGGCGCGTTATCAGGCCTATGCAGAAAGTGGAGCGGAAGTGGTGGTGCTGGCACATCATCGTGATGACCAGATTGAAACTTTTTTTCTAGGCGCACTACGTGGCGGCGGTCTGCGCTCTCTGGCTGCGATGCCGGACGTGCGGGCATTAACAGAGCACACTATTCTATGGCGGCCACTGTTGCCTTTTTCGCGCGAGCAGCTGAAGAATTATGCTGAAGCGATGCAGCTTGAGCATATAGAAGACGACAGTAACCGCAACTGCATCTATTTGCGCAACTGGCTACGTCTGGATGGTTTGCCATACTGGCGTGCCCATTTGCCATATATGGATAATCAAGTTGAAGCTGCTGTTAGTCGTTTGCAAGATGAGCTGGCGTTGCTGGATGAGGTGGCTGAAACTGATTGGGCACTGTTGCATGCACAGCAACAGGGTTTTGATATTTCGTTGTGGCAAACACTCAGCGCAGCACGGCGCCGGCAGCAGTTGCGTCTTTTTGCTCAGAAAAATGGTCTGGGCATGTCTACTTCAGCTTCACTGACAGAATTTGCAAGACAGTTGATGGAAAGCAAAAATGGTGCACAATGGTCTTTACCATACGCTTGTGTAATCTATTATGATTTCAGGCTGTGGATAGATAAAAAGCATGCATCAGCTCAATGGCCTTGGTTTGATTTGCTGCCGGTAAGCAGCATGCAACTGATGAAGGCTGGTTATTTAGAATGGACATGTCATAATTTTGGTTTGGTGGAAATTGCTGACGAATGGATAGTTCGTCAGGTCGATGTTCAGGATACAATTGTTTTAAAAGGAGGTAGAAAAAAGGTTAAAAAATTATTACAGGAACGGAAAATTCCTCCTTTTATGCGTGCTGTCTGGCCAGTATTGTGTGATGCCGATAATCATTGTATTGCTGTGATTAATGTGGCTGTTGCCGCTAATGTAGGTGTTGCTGATGGCTGGATGCCTTTGATGCAGGATTTGCCTATTAGGCTATAAGTTGGAAAATTAATAATTCAGCTACGCAGACTCAGCTGTCGATTGATGCAATAACAATAAAATTAGAGGATAACTATATGCATGAAAACCGTACCCCACAGGTGGAAGAACAAGTGTTGGTGCGTAAGGCTCAGCAGGGTGATGCGCAGATTTTCAGTTTGCTGGTGAGCAAATATCAGCGTCGATTAAAGCATTTTCTGCGTCGTTTTACTCATGACGATCAGATTACGTTGGATGTGGTACAGGAAACCTTTCTCAAAGCCTACAAAGCGTTACCTCAGTTTCGGGCTAGTAGTCAGTTTTATACTTGGTTATGCTGTATTGGTATGAATACGGCTAAATCTATGATTGCTGTATATGGACGCGAACCGCAAATGATTACTGAAATAGTGGATGAGAATGGCGAAGAAGTTGATGTTCTGGAACATTTGTCCGACTATCAGACACCTGAAAAACAATTATTAAATCGTGAGTTGATTGATGTGCTGGGCGAAGCAATTGATCAGTTGCCACCTAATTTGCGTCAACCAATTATTCTTTTCGAAATCAATGATTTGTCATATGAAGAAATTGCTCAGATAATGGGCTGTCCGATTGGTACTGTGCGCTCACGAATTGCAAGGGCTCGGGAACTATTATCTGCTGAAGTTGAAAGCAGATTTGAACATGATTGACAGGGACACAGAATATTTGTGGCAATGTGTAAGGTAATCTGTTTGCAGTATCTTGTATCCATCAATTGGTTGGTAAAATTCTGCTGGGGATACTCGAGTTAATAATGTATAGAAACAACAAGCAGATTATTTACAGAAAATAAGGTTGTTGTTGGATGGAGAAATGCCTTCTTAATTCTAGTATGCGCGTATGGTATGGGTCTGCTAAATCAATTTTAATCTTGTGGCGCCAGAAATATTTTCTGAATATCTTATGATATTCCGGCCGGTAATATTTTGTCTGCTGTAGGGTGTCTGACTCTGGTAAGTGCAGGAATATTCTGTCAATTTTACTAAGTATTTGTAAGAATTAGGAAAATAATTACTTCACTTACTCTTGAATTGTGGCCGCCTAGCCTTACTTTATTTATCGAAATGAATTTTACGTCCCGCTATATATGCGGGTTTGTATTAACCAACTTTGAGGTGCTTTGCGCACCAAAGATGTGGAGAAGATAATATGACTATTCGTCCTTTGAATGACCGTGTTGTGGTAAAGCGTTTGGAAGCTGAAGAAAAAACAGCTTCTGGTATTGTATTGCCAGGTTCTGCTGCTGAAAAACCTGATATGGGTGAAGTGATTGCAGTTGGTAACGGCAAACTGCTGAAAAACGGCGACCGTCTGAAAGTGGATGTTAAAGTTGGCGATAAAGTGATTTTCGGTAAATACAGCGGTCAAACTGTTAAAGTTGACGGTGAAGAATTGCTGGTAATGCGCGAAGAAGATATTTTCGGTATTGTTGAATAATTGTTTATCCAGAAATTCTATTTTATTTGTATTTGCGTAATTGATTATTAAAGATTAGGAGTTTCAAATGGCAGCAAAAGATGTGAAATTCTCTGACGAAGCTCGTCAGAAAATGGTTGCTGGTGTCAATGTTCTGGCTGAAGCAGTAAAAGTAACTCTTGGCCCTAAAGGCCGCAATGTATTGCTGGACCGTGCTTTTGGCGGCCCGCACATCACCAAAGATGGTGTGTCTGTTGCTAAAGAAGTGGAACTGAAAGACAAATTCGAAAACATGGGTGCGCAGCTGGTTAAGGAAGTAGCTTCTAAAACCAACGATGTAGCCGGTGATGGTACCACTACTGCTACTGTGCTGGCTCAGGCGATTGTCACTGAAGGTATGAAATACGTGACTGCCGGCATGAATCCGATGGATCTGAAACGCGGTATTGATAAAGCGGTTGAAGCAGTAATTGCTGAGCTGAAAACTATTTCCAAACCTGTACCGGAAAAATCTAAAGAGATTTCTCAGGTAGCTTCTATTTCTGCTAATGCTGATGAATCCATTGGTGAAATCATTGCTAAAGCTATGAATGAAGTAGGCAAAGAAGGCGTGATTACTGTTGAAGACGGTAAATCTCTGGAAAATGAAGTTGAAGTGGTTAAAGGTATGCAGTTTGACCGTGGCTACTTGTCTCCTTACTTCGTAACTGATGTAGAAAAACAGATTGCCGGTCTGGATAGCCCATACATTCTGTTGTTTGATAAAAAAATCTCCAATATCCGTGATTTGTTGCCAGTGCTGGAACAGGTTGCTAAAACCAGCCGTCCGTTGCTGATTATTGCTGAAGATGTTGAAGGTGAAGCTCTGGCTACACTGGTGGTGAACAACATTCGTGGTATTCTGAAAACCGTTGCTGTTAAAGCGCCGGGCTTCGGTGACCGCCGCAAAGCCATGTTGCAGGATATTGCTATCCTGACCGGTGGTACCGTGATTGCTGAAGAAGTGGGTCTGTCTTTGGAAAAAGCCACTCTGGAAGATTTGGGTCAGGCTAAACGTGTAGAAGTGGGTAAAGAAAACACCACTGTGATTGATGGTTTGGGTGACAAGGCTGCTGTTGAAGCCCGTGTTGCTGAAATCCGCAAACAGATTGAAACTGCAACCAGCGACTACGATAAAGAAAAATTACAGGAACGTGTGGCTAAACTGGCCGGCGGTGTGGCTGTAATTAAAGTAGGCGCTGCCACAGAAGTAGAAATGAAAGAGAAAAAAGACCGCGTAGATGATGCTCTGCATGCTACTCGTGCTGCTGTGGAAGAAGGTGTGGTAGCCGGTGGTGGTGTAGCTCTACTACGCGCCCGTGCAGCCATTAAAGACCTGAAAGGTGCCAATGCTGATCAGGAAGCTGGTGTGAAAATCGTGCTGAAAGCAGTTGAAGCGCCGTTGCGTCAGATTGTGGCCAATGCTGGTGATGAACCAAGCGTTGTGGTGAACAATGTATTGAATGGTTCTGGTAACTATGGTTACAACGCTGGTACCGGTGAATACGGCGATATGCTGGAAATGGGTGTGTTGGATCCTGCTAAAGTAACCCGCACTGCCTTGCAGCATGCTGCTTCCATTGCTGGCCTGATGCTGACTACTGATTGCATGATCACCGAATTACCGGAAGACAAACCTGCAGCTCCAGATATGGGTGGCATGGGCGGTATGGGTGGCATGGGCGGCATGATGTAATGCAGCCTTAGGCACTCAGCTTAGTAAATGAAAAAGCCGGATATTAAAATATCCGGCTTTTCTTTTGTATAAGAAGACAAATTTTAATAAATTGTTTGTTCAGAAATTTAGTTATTTAACAATTAGTTTCTATGGGCGATATCTGGCAATTTTAAAAAGATGCTACTAAAAATTTAGCATCGTCGCATTACTTTAGGTAGTTGCGTTGTAGGGTATATATTTACAACTTTGTATTAATCGAGCTGATTGTGTGGTAAATGTGGATATATAGAAAATGAGTACGTTTTATTAATAAACTATTTTTGAAATTATGATGATAAAAATAATATCGAACGCTTGCTTATTTTTTCCTCATAAAAATTACTTTTAGTTGATGATTTCTATACTTTAAATTTAAAGATATAGAAACGGATATCGTAAAATTTGCGGTTTGATTTTGTCTCAATATTGTTTGAAATTTATCATTTGGAGATGAATCATCTAAATTTTAGAAATTTTATCATGATGAATAAATATTGTTTAAATTAATTGATAATTTATTGTTCTTATGAATAATTCTATTAATTATATATGCGTATAAGAAGTTGTATTGTCATTATTTCACCAGATCCACGCCGCGATTAGCCAATTCATCGGCTTTTTCGTTTCCTGGATGTCCATTATGGCCTTTGACCCAGTGCCAGTGCACCTGATGTTTGTTTACTTCGACATCCAGTAGCTGCCATAACTCAGCGTTTTTTACTGGTTGTTTTGAGGCGGTTTTCCAGCCGCGTGCTTTCCAGTTGTGTATCCATTCCTGCATGCCTTTTTTAACGTACTGGGAATCAGTATAGATATGAACAATGCAGGGACGCTTTAGGGCTGCCAGTCCTTGTATGACAGCGGTTAGTTCCATACGGTTGTTGGTGGTGTTGGCTTCGCCGCCAAAAAGTTCTTTGCTATGGTTACCGGATTGCAGGTATGCACCCCAGCCACCTAAGCCGGGATTACCTTTGCAGGCGCCATCTGTATACAGGGTTACTTCGCTCATGTTTCTAGGCTGTCTGGCAAAAGGCTTACTATATCATGGCTGGGGTGGCAGAACCTTGCCGGGATTGAGAATGTTTTTTGGGTCAAAATAGTGTTTCTGCGCCCACATCCAGTTGATTTCTGCTGATGTTCGTACTTGTGATAGCCATTGGTTTTTCAGTTGGCCGATGCCGTGCTCGGCAGCAATGCTACCTTGATGTTGTAAAACTTGTTCGTAGACCACTTGGTTAATTTCTTTTTCATAGTGGTATACGTCGTTGCTGCGGATGTCGGCAATGAAAACGTTGTAATGCAGGCTGCCGTCGCCCAGATGTCCGAAGAGAATGGTTTTGGTTTGTGGAAAGGCTGTGAAGAGGCTCTGCTGGCAGCTTTCGATAAAATCGGCTACTCTTTCTATTGGTACTACGATATCGTGTTTGATACTGGCGCCCAGACTGCGCTGAGCTGCAGATATGTTTTCGCGCAATGTCCACAGGTGCTGACGTTTGGTTTCTGAATCGGCAATGATGGCATTGAGCCAGTTGCCTTGTTCGAGTACGTTGATTAATGGCTCGGTCAGATCTTGAGTGGGCAAGCTATCGGTAAGCTCAAACAGAATATGCCATTTAGCATTGACTGGTTCTTGCAGCTGGCTGTATCTGGCTGACAGATTCAGGGCAGCCTGACTGATTAATTCAAAGCTGGACAAGCGTTCGGCGAAATGGTTTTTAAGGGCAGAGAGTAGGCTGGTGGCTGCATGTATGTTATCTAATCCGACCCATGCGGTGAGTATGCTTTGCGGTGGTGCAAAGAGTTTAAGAGTGGCGGCGGTAATGATGGCCAGTGTGCCTTCGCTGCCGATGATTTGCTGGCTCATTTCGTAGCCGCTGGTATTTTTATGCAGTGGATTGAGGTGACTCACCAGTTGACCGTCGGGCAGTACGTATTCTAATCCAAGTACCAGATCGCGCATGGTGCCGTAACGCACAACATTTAGTCCACCAGCATTGCAGGCGATATTACCACCTATCTGGCAGGAGCCTTCGCTGGCGAGGCTGAGGGGAAAATAACGGTTGGCCTGTTTGGCTGCGGCCTGTACATCTGCCAGTATCATGCCGGCTTCTACGGTAATGGTGTTATCGGCCAGACTCAGCTTGCGGACGCGGTTGAGTTTGCTGAGTGAAAGGATGATACCTTTACCGGCAGTGCAGCTATGAGGGGTGGCTGCTCCGCACAATCCGGTATTGCCTCCCTGAGGCGTAATCGGTATTTGTTGCTGCTGGCAGTAACGCAGAATGCTCTGTACAGCGGATACTGAATGCGGTTGTAATACGGCAAATACCTGTCCATGATAACGGCCGCGCTGGTCTGTACAGTAAGGCTCAATAAGGCTGGAATCGGTAATGATTTCTCTGGCACTGAGTAGCTGAGACAGATGCGCTAGATGGCTGGTGGTTGTCATGGCAGTTCACCTTAAGAGAAGAATAAGAAGATTGTACGGCAAATACTGAGGTTGTTTGGTGAAATCTACGCTGTTAGACAATGTTACAATATCGTGAATTGGTAATTTAAGTAAGGAAAAGGTATGTATTTTGTTGATCGCAGTGCGGTGGTGCTGAAACCAGCTCAGGCGTTTCTGGATTGGCTGCACCAGACCAGTGAAGATTTGCCGGAATTGACGTTGGCGCAATTGCAAAGTAATTGTACGACGCTGCTGGTACCGGAATTTGAAACGCCTGAGCAAATAATCGGTTATTTAGGTGAACGATTTAAATTGATTTTTGAGGCTGAGCTTTCTGCTTGGGAAGTAGACCGAAAATTGTGGCCGGCGCTGGATATTGACCAGTTCTGGAATTTTTTCACTGTTGAAGTGCATGATATGGTTCTGGATCTGGTAGATGCACAGTTGGAGATATCGCCCGTATATGGTGACGAATAAGGGCGCTGACTGATGCAAGCCTGTGTTGTGCGTGTGCGCCCGTCTCTGAGGGCTCAGTTTTTGGCTGTGATTATGCATGGGCTAGCACTCGCTGCTGTTGTGCTGTATAGCACAGGCTGGCAGCGGGCGTTGTTTTTGCTGGTCTGGGTACTATCCGTTTTGTGGGCGGGTTATGGTTTGCTTCATACCAGAATAAAACGAATTGAAATCAATGGTCAGGAGCAGGCCAGTCTGATACTGACATCCAGTAGAGGGGCAGTTCCTGCTGTCTTGTCTACTGACAGTGTGATTAGAGCCAGACTGATGGCTTTGCGATGGCAGACCGCCAAAGGGAGCGTGTATCAATTATTGTTGCCAGATATGACAGATGCGCCGTCATGGCGGCTGCTGCAGGTATGGGCTCGTTGGTGTCAGCCGCATACGGCTCAGGTTGCTGAGCCGCAATCAATTTTGTATAAGGTCATCCATTGGCTGCGGCTAAGGATGAATAATTAGAATAATGTCAGAAAAATTTCATGCAACTGAATTAAAACGCTGGCTACAGCATCTGGAACAGGGTGTGACGGGCGGGCAGATTGATATGGGACTGACTCGGGTGGGTACGGTGCGGGAACGCATGGAACTACAGCCGCATTGTCCAGTGGTTATTGTGGGTGGGACAAATGGCAAAGGTTCTGTCTGTGCCTATCTAACGCAGATTTATCGCGAAGCTGGCTATCGTGTGGGTACACTTACCAGCCCACACTTGCTGCGTTTTAATGAGCGAATCGCTATTAATGGGCAGCCTGTTGCGGATGAGCTGATAGTTCAGGCATTTGAACGTATAGAAGCGGAACGTGGTAATACTGTACTAACTTACTTTGAATTCAATACACTGGCTGCAGTGGAAGTCTTTGACCAGCAGAAGGTAGATATTATGGTGCTGGAGGTTGGACTGGGTGGCCGGCTGGATGCTGTAAATGTATTTGATGCGGATGTGGCGGTGATTACCAGTGTCGATCTGGATCATGAGGCCTATCTTGGCAATACGATAGAAAAAGTGGCGTTTGAAAAAGCCGGTATTATGCGTGGTGGCCGGCCAGTGATTTGTGCTCAGCTGCCGGTACCGGAAAGTTTAGCGGCACATGCTGAGGCAGTGGGTGCAGATTTACTGCTGCTTGGACGGGATTTTGATTATCATAAGTTGGAAATGCAGCAATGGTCATACCGTTTTCATCCCCAAAACAGTCAATTGTTTGTTGGAGAACATGCCCGCCATGCTCTGCCAATACCGGCTTTGCGAGGGAACTTTCAACTGAGTAATGCGGCCTGTGCGTTGACAGTATTGGAATGCTTGTCAGATCGTCTGCCGCTGGATATCGGTGCGATTAAACGTGGTTTGCTGCGAGTACATCATCCGGGCAGGTTTCAGGTATTACCCGGTCGGCCACTGACGATATTGGATGTGGGGCATAATCCTCATGCGGCACGCGCGTTGCGCAACAGCCTGATTACTTTACCGTATGCAGAGAAACGTCTGGCTGTTTTTAGTATGCTCGCTGATAAGGATATTGAAGGAGTGCTGGAAATTGTGAAAGACCAGTTTGATAGCTGGTATATCGCGCCGCTGCATTTACCGCGAGGTCTGACAATAGCAGCGCTGGAAGAGAAATTTGCTCGCCAGCATATTTCGGCGATAACAACTTATGCTTCAGTAGCAGAGGCTTATCGTGCAGCTTTATCACAAGCGGGTGAGAATGATAGAATTGTGGTATTTGGTTCGTTTCATACCGTAGCAGAAATAATGGATTTGCCATCGTTGTAAATTTTAAAATCGAAACGAGCACGTCAGAGGAGTGGGTAACGCATGAATGCGCAGGAAAATTACGAACAGCTGAAAAGGCGAAATCGTCGCCGTTTGGTCGGTGCACTGATTATGGTGGTGATTGCTGCTATTCTGCTGCTTGTTATGCTGAGCCGTCGTACTCCTCAGCCAGTACCAGCTCCACAGCTGGATATCAAAGCAGCTTCCGCAGCCAGACCGGCTAGTGCGGCCTTGGATACACAATCTGCTTCTGCGGTGGTGCTGGAACCAGCAGCCAGTGCACCTGCTTTGCCGGTAACGGTGCCTGCATCTGAGGTTGCTAGCATACCAGTTTCATCGGCAGCATCTGTACCGCCAGCTGAAAACCATGTTTCTAAAAGGGTTGCAACGGTAGTGCCAGTTGTACCGCAAGTGAAACCCGTACGTCCGGCGCCTCAGAAAGTAGAGGCAGAGAAAGCTACAGTTAAGCCGGTTGTGCAACCAGCCAAAACCCTTACTGAACATAAATCACAGCCTGTGGAACAAAAACGGTTGCATCATGAAGAAGCTGTTGCTGCGCCTAGAACAAAACCGGCAGCTACAAGACCTGTAGAAGCTGCCGAGAAAAATCCGCCAGTGAGGGTGACAACTGTAACCAAACCTCGCACTCCAACGGAAACTGTTGAGAAACCAGCCAGTAAAGCGCCAGCTGCTGCGGAAAACAGAAAACAACAAACTGTAGGTAATACCACTGTGTCTTCAACAAAAACAGTTGTTGAAAGCGAAAAGAAAACCTCGACAGTGGCCAAAACACCAGTGAAAAATCCTGCTCCGGTCAAACCGGCTGCTATGCCTAAACAAAATAGTAATGCAGCAAGTGGCAAGAACAGCAACACTACGGGCAGACTGACGCCGCAACAGATATTGGAAAATAAAGCTGCTGCAGCTGTGAGCAGAAAGAGTACGACAGAGCAGAGCCGTAATAATAAAGCGCCTGTCGCCGCCACGAACAACAGCAAGGATGCGGTGGAGCGTACAGTGATTCAGATTGGTGCCTATACCACTGAAGCGCAGGCCAATCTGGTTCAGCAGCGTTTGGCAGTGGCCGGTGTGCCAGTGAGTATTACGACTAGCCAGACCAGTAAGGGTACGCTGTATCGGGTACGCAGCCGTGTTTACAATAGCCGCAGTCAGGCAATGCAGAATCTGGATAAAGTACATGCTGTTGGGCTGGATGGTTTGGTAATCGGTTTATAGGATATTTATACGGGCATGACGCTGTTTGATTTTCTGGCTCTGGGCGTGATTTTGCTGACCACACTGGTAGCGATGATGCGCGGTCTGGTGGGTGAGATAGCCGCTTTATTATGCTGGCTGGTAGCCTTTCTCGGTGCCAAGATGTTGGCCGCGCCGGTAGCGGATATGGCTTTTCCTACGATGCAGCCCCGTGCGCTGGCTGTTGCTTTGTCTTTTGTACTGGTGTTTGGGGTGATGTGGATAGTGCAGCGACTATTTCGTGCGCTGATTACTTCCGCTTTGCAATCAATTGGCCTTGGTGGTGTCAACCGGATTTTCGGTGCCTGTTTTGGGGCGTTGAAAGGCGTGATTATTGTAACACTGGTGGTATTGCTGTGTGCTTTTACTGATTTACCCAAAACGCCAGCATGGCGTGATTCGGCTACAGCAGGTATCTTTGAGCAATTGGCTATGCTTGCGGTGCCGTACCTGCCGTCTTTTGTGGCTGAGAAGCTGAATTCGCCATCGGTATAAACGTATGAATTATCTGACTAAATACAACGCGCGTTTTTAATTACAAAAACGCGCGTATTTATTTGTCTTAAATGGAGAGAATAATGTGTGGTGTTTTGGGTATTGTTGCGCATGAGCCGGTGAATCAGCTTTTATACGATGGTTTACAGATGTTGCAGCATCGCGGTCAGGATGCGGCTGGGATTGTGACAGCGGAAGGTACGATGTTTCATATGCATAAAGGCCGCGGTATGGTGCGTGATGTATTCCGTACCCGCAACATGCGTGAATTGGTAGGTAATGTTGGCATTGCTCATGTACGCTATCCGACGGCCGGTAATGCCAATTGTAGTGCCGAAGCGCAGCCTTTTTATGTCAATTCGCCGTTTGGTATTGTGCTGGCACACAATGGTAATCTGACCAACACAGAAGAGCTGTTTAAGAATGTCTGCTTTACTGATCTGCGCCATGTGAATACGCGCTCGGATTCGGAAGTATTGTTGAATGTGTTGGCGCGGGAGCTGGAAAATCAGGTGGGTAATCGCACTACTTTGGCTCTTTCAGACATATTTGCTGCAGTGGCTGCACTGCACAAACGTGTGCATGGTGCCTATGGGGTGGTAGCTTTGATTGCAGGCTATGGTTTGCTGGCTTTCCGTGATCCGTTCGGCATCCGTCCGTTGTGTTTGGGGCAGCGGGAACAGGATGGAAAAACTGATTATGTGGTGGCTTCGGAATCAGTGGTGTTTCCTAGTTTGGATTTTGAGCTGCTGCGGGATGTGGCTCCCGGGGAGGCGATTTTCATCAGCAATGAAGGGCAACTGTTTTCGCAGCAGTGTGCGCAGACACCTCATCTGATGCCGTGCCTGTTTGAATATGTGTATTTTGCCCGTCCTGATTCGGTGATTGATGGAGTATCGGTATATCAGGCCCGATTAAATATGGGTGTCACACTAGCGGAAAAAGTAAAACGTACGCTGAACTTGCAAGATATCGATGTGGTGATGCCGGTACCGGACACTAGCCGCCCTAGTGCGATGGAGCTGGCTCAACATCTAAATAAACCTTATCGCGAAGGCTTATTTAAAAACCGTTATATTGGGCGGACATTTATTATGCCCGGACAGTCGGTACGTAAAAAATCGGTACGGCAGAAACTCAATCCGATGAATTATGAATTCAGTGGTAAACGAGTTTTGCTGGTTGATGATTCGATTGTACGCGGTACTACAAGCCGCGAAATTGTAGATATGGTGCGGGAAGCTGGCGCTACTCGTGTGTACTTTGCTTCTGCTGCACCAGCGGTGCTGTATCCCAATGTCTATGGTATCGATATGCCGACGAGAGAAGAGTTAATTTCTTACCGGCGCAATGCTGAGCAGGTGGCGGCTGAGATTGGCGCCGATGGCGTGGTATTTCAGGATCTGGCTGATTTGCAAGCAGTGGTTTTGAAATTGAATCCGCACATTGAGGGTTTTGACAGCTCGTGTTTTGATGGTCGATATATTACTGGAGATGTGGATGAATCTTATCTGCAGCAGCTATCTACGCGTAAAAATACTCTGGCCACTTCTTTTGTGGTGCCTGGTGTTATTGAACACAGTGTTAGTGTACAGGAAGATGAGGATGACGAAGAATAGCTCAGCATTAGCGTACTTTTCCTCAGTATGTATTTATATTGCTATTTAGACTCGTTTAAGTATTTGCCGGTAGTACTCAGCAAAATGTGGTGATAGCTGCATTAAGTGACACGATACGTAAAATAATATTTATGTTATTTGTCTGTGATGTATGTGATAGTGAAAAGCAGCCATATGGCTGCTTTTTCGATAAAATTTTACTAGAGTGGTTGTTTAGCTGGCCGATCAGTAGTTAATGATGACTTTCATGGCTTTCTCATCTGCGGCATGCTTGAATACTTCATAAGCTTTTTCCAGTTCATTGAATTGGAAATGATGGGTAGCCAGTTTTTGCATCGGTAGTTTGCCTGAACAGCAGGTTTTCAGCAGCATGCCGGTGGTATTGGCGTTAACCAGACCAGTGGTGATGGTGAGGTTTTTAATCCATAGTTTTTCCAGCTCAAAATTAACGGACTGTCCGTGAACCCCAACATTGGCTAGATGACCGCCTTCTTTTACGATGCGCTGGCAGATATCCCATGTGGCTCCAAGTCCTACTGCTTCCATGGCACAATCTACACCTCGTCCACCAGTATATTCGAGTACACGTGCAACGGCATCTTCACGGGCAGAATTGATAATCTGTGTAGCACCCAGTTCTTTAGCCATGTGTAAACGGTTATCGTCCATATCAATCATGATAATTTGGCTTGGCGTATATAGCTGTGCCGTTAACAGACAGCTCATACCGACTGGACCGGCACCAACAATGGCCACTGTATCGCCGGGTTTGACATCGCCGTACTGTACCCCGATTTCATGGGCAGTGGGGAGAGCGTCTGACAGTAGTACGGCGACATCTTCGTTCAAGTCCGGTGGTAATCGATATAGTGAATTATCAGCAAAAGGAGTGCGTACATATTCAGCCTGTGTACCGTCAATCATATAACCCATAATCCAGCCGCCACCGCTCTGACAATGTGCATACAATTGTTTCTGACAGTTTTCACAAATTCCACAGCGGCTAACACAGGAAATAATTACTTTATCCCCCTTTTTGAAATGCTTCACTGCGCTACCGGTTTCTTCAACAATGCCAATACCCTCATGTCCCAAAATCCGGCCGTTAAATGCTCCTTCTTTTTGAGTTGCTTTTTGTTCGATTTCAGGATTTTTGCCTTTCCAGATACCCAAATCCGTACCGCAAATAGTGGTTTTGGTTAAGCGGATAACGGCATCGGTGGGGTCGATAATTTTCGGTTTATCTCGTTCTTCAAAGCGGATATCGCCGGCACCGTAGTAGACCATTGCTTTCATGCTGCATCCTCCATAAAACCATTGAAAAAATCATCCTTTAGTATGGATGAATCATGTAATAACAAATTGTATTCCTATGATTTCTATACCACAATTTATTAGCCATCTGAAAGTTTATGTATGGCATATTATTAGTCTGCCTCAAATAACGGCTATAGAGGCTTGGGTGATCTATATTTTATGAAAAGATATACAGTTTCTGCTTTGAATATTTGTAGGGCAGCATACAAGTGAAGTAGTTGCCATATAGACACAAAAAATCCGTGCCTGAGCACGGATTTTTTATGCAAGCATTTAAATAATTTTGGCTGAAAGCGGTTTACCATCCAGACCTTCCATCATGTCGGACAATTCATCGGCATGGTCTTCTTCTTCAGCCAGAATGTGTTCGAGCAGACGTTTGGTGGTGGTGTCATAGTCGCCAACATACATGATGGTTTGGCGGTATAGGTCGATTACAATACGTTCTGCAATCAAGTCTGATTCCACCATTTCGCGCAAAGTTTCGCCTTCAACATATTCGGTGGGTGAGCGCTGGATGAAAACATCAGGATTCAAATCTGGCTCTCCACCCAGCTGGGTAATGCGTTCAGCCAGCATGGCAGCGTGTTTTTGTTCTTGTTCAGCGTGTTCCATGAATTCTTCTTTAACTGCATCCATAAACAGGCCGCTGGCCATATAGTAATGGCGTAAATAGCGCAGTACACACACCCATTCGGAAGCCAGCGCTATATTTAGCAGTTCAATTACTCTATCTACGTCAAGTTCATAGGTGGAGGTTACGGCTCCATCCTGATAATTTTTACGAGCATTGGTTCGTAATTCTTCAGTGGTACTGAATTTCACATCGCGTTTGAGTGGTTTGCGTTTATTCATTTTTATCTCCTTGCTGATATTAATTAATTTGTTTCTGGTACTTAGTGCTCCTTTTGTAAGGTAGCTGATTACATAAGTGCTTGTCTATGCAACTATTTTTAATATACGTAATAGTTAGGTGAATCTGATTGCATAACGTATATTTAATTGGATTTATTTTAAATAAATAATAAATAAAGTGAAAATTGTATAAATTATTCTGCATAATAATATTCTTAATCAATATCCAATAAAAATTGAATTTATTGTATTAACATATTGTTATGCATTTTTCTATGTAGAAAAAAATAGCAAAAGCTTGCCATTATTTAATTACAGCAGAATAGCTTGATCAGTACAGAATATAAATTATTGTACTTTTATGATAGATAAGTTGCTCATTTTTATGAAATAAAATAACAACATAAATATGTAGAATATTAAATAAATAAAATTATATCTTATTTGGTTAATTAATATTTAATAAGGTAAATCAATATTTTAGGCATTGTATGATGCAGAAATGAAAAAATCTCATAACGGTTAACTGCATTTATTTTATTAAATTTTTAAAAAATAAGAATAAAAAATTGCATGAGCGTTTTGATTATTAATGCATTTAATACAGGAAGTGAGACGGTTATGAAACATTCTAAACTAATGCTTAAATCCCTAGTCATAGCTGTTTCTCTTGCCTTAACGGCTTGCGGTGGTGGCAGTGGTGGGGTTCATTCTAATTCTACAGAAACAGGCGGTGGCTCTGGCGGTGAGGATACTGGTAATGGCCATTCCGGCGGCGATGAAATCACGCCGAAACCACCATCAGATAAACCACCAGTGAATGATCCGCCATCTGAAAAGCCAACATCACCGGTAAAACCACCAGAGAAACCACCGGTAACGCCGCCAACAGAACAGCCGGATGTTCCTGATAATATTCCTATGCCTTCTGTGAATCCGTCCCGGCTAGACAGCAGTGAACAGGCTATTGCCATTCCTTTAAGTAAGAATCAATATACCAGAAGCAACAATGGTGAAGACAATACACAGGCCAATCGTCTGAATCTTAAGGATGCTCGCGATCAGGAGTTAGACGGAAGAGGCGTTAAAGTAGGAATTGTGGATTTGCCAGTCAGTCTGAATCATCCTGCTTTGCCAGACAATATTGTTGATTTAGGCCAATTTGGTACGGTATACAATGGTGAAGCCTATCCTCATGGCGATGCAGTTGCCCTGAATATAGCAGGCAAGGATGTACGTGGAAAAAAACTGGGCATTGCCCCCGCTGCGCAGATATATTCAGCCAGTGCTTCAGACAGTCGCGGAGCAGGGCAAATCAATATACAAGCTACCATCAAGGGATTTTATGCACTGGATAAAGCTGGTGTAAAAATCGTCAATAATAGTTATGGCACTAATTATGTGACCAATAAAGCGTGGTATATCTATGATGCCAAAAATTATCTAAACGCTGATAACCCCAAAATTAAACAAAATAGCTATATCGGACAATTGCTTACGTTGGTAGAAGATGACATGCTGTTTATCTGGGCAGCGGGTAATGGCGGCCTAAATCAGCCTAGTATTCAATCATTATTGCCATTAGTGGAACCAGAGCTGCAAAAGGGCTGGATTGCAGTGGCCGGAGTATCTGCTGATAACAAAATTGAAGATTACTCTAATCGGTGCGGAGACGCTAAAAATTGGTGTATGGTGGCTTATTATCAGCCACAAACGGCCAATTTAAATGCCAAACCTGGTGAAGATATTAATGGATTACCGCTTACTACTACTTCAGGTACTTCTTTCTCCGCACCGCAGGTTACAGCAGCAGCCGTACTGGTGAAACAGAAATATCCATGGATGAGCAATGATAATCTACGCACCACTTTACTGACTACAGCTACAGATTTAGGTGCTAAAGGTGTGGATTCAGTTTATGGCTGGGGATTGCTGAATATCGGCAAAGCCGTAAACGGGCCGGCTCAGTTTGCCTTTGGCGATTTTAATGCCAATGTCAGCAGTGGCCAGTATATTTTCAGCAATGATATCAGTGGAACTGGCGGATTAATCAAGAATGGCAGCGGTACACTGATTTTGACGGGCAGTCACAGCTATCAAGGTAATACCATCATTAATTCTGGAATGCTGTCACTGGATGGCAGCAGTCAGTCTGCGGCGAAAATTTCCAAAGACGGTACCTATCAGGTGCACGGTAGTACTGGAGCGGTGAATAATCAGGGTACGTTTGTCAGCCGCGATGCCACGATTAATGGAGACTACAGCCAGAGTGAAGAGGCAACCTTTCAAACCAGTCTGGGCAGCAAAACAGCTATAAATGGTACAGCCAGTCTGGCTGGCCGGTTGTATTTCGACGGCCTGAAATCTGGCTTTGTGCCACAGACTGGTCTTCAAGTAGCCGTTATCAATGCGCAGAAGCGCATAGGAGAATTCAGCCAAACTGCATTAGCCTCAGGAATATTACTGGACGGGAAAGCCAGTTATGATGGTGACAATGTGAATTTTGATGTAACGCGGATATCAGCACGGCAGGCGGTACAAAATAACGGTCTGTTAACGCGCAGCATAGCTGATCCGGCAATTGAGGCTGCAGCTGCAGCGATTGATACCAGCTTCAGCCAGCTAGACAAACTGTCGTCAGTAACAGGCACAGATGGTCCAACAGCAGAATTGTTTGCTGGTGCCAACCGGATTCAGAATGTCCAGACAGCAGAAACGTTGCGGCGTTCACTGTATTCATTATCAGGTGCGGTATACAGTAATGCCAATGTAGTGAATACCCTGACACTGGGCAAGCTGAATACAGACTTTATGTCATCTATCCGCAATGATAGCGCCGAACCGGCACTGATTATGGAATTTAACCATTCACAGAATCGGTGGAATCCAAGCGAAGTGCGCGGCAAGCAGAATAGCAACAGCGGCCTGCTCGGCGTGAGCAAGAATTTTGGTAATGGATGGTCAGGAGCAGCGGCATACAGTTTCCAGAATACAGACTGGAGTGAAAGAGATGGTAGTGCCGATATCAAGAGCAACGGCTTAACACTGGGCACCTTCTATGCGCCGGCCAACTGGCGGGGTGCATACCTATCCGGTAGCTTAGGTTATAACCGCTATTCCAATGATGTGACCCGCGGCATATGGCTGGGCACAACCAGAGAGGATAGCGGAGCGAAAACGAAAGGTAATGTGTGGCAGCTGGCATTGAACGGCGGTAAAGCATTCGCTATGAAAGGTCTGACACTGACACCGCAGCTAGGTTTACGCTACGACTATCTGCAACAGAACAGTTTCAGTGAAACCGGAGCAGAAGGATATGGCTTATATGGCAGAAAGCTAAACAAAGGCATAGTAACTGGCAGTGCCGGCTTAGTAGCTGAATATCTGTTTGATATAAGGGATATAGTGGCGAATATCTTTGGAGCAGTGGGAGTGGAGCATGATTTCAGAGACCGAGAATATGCCACACGAGGAGGATTTAGTGGAATTCATAGTGATGCAAGAGCGGGTAAATGGTCGTCAGCCAGAACACGCTGGAATGCAGCAATTGGTAGCAATGTACAGGTGAGCCGTAATGTGAGTGCTGGTATTCAGTATCAGTACGAGAATGGCAGTCACTGGCACAGTAATTCAGGGCGAGCGAATCTAAAAATATCGTTTTAATGTATCATTTAGATGTCCGGTAGGCCAGAAAAAGGATTTCAGTTAAGCTGAAATCCTTTTTTATGTCTGAATGGTGCTGTAGAAAAACTTGCTATGTTGATGTGTACAGATTGATGTTGTGTGAGTGATTCTTGTTGGAATTTGAGTAGACATTAAAATGATGAGTGAATCTTGAAGAAACGAAATAGACGCAATGTTGTTTATTGGTGAATTCGTGTGCGAATAGTGGAGAAAAAAGTGGAACGGATGCAGTTTTTATGTTATTTGTATAAAATAAATATAGAATATACAAATTAAGAAAAATGATTATTCGAGTTAACCCTAAGCCTATAGATTATTTGGTTTTAAACCGTTTCATATTTGTATGGTGGCCTTTCATCTGGTATTTTATTTTAAAGCAGCCTATAAAGGAAACAATAATTTACATCTATTCTCTGATTTATTTTTTATCTATTTTGTTAATTTTTGTTTACTATATAATACGTGATATGAAAAAAGGGGCATTCTGCGAACATTTTCTCGAAATTACGGCGAAATTTGTAGATGAAAAATCAGAATTTAATCACACTCGTTACAAATGGCAGCAATTTTATACTGTCAGTAAAAAATATAATGTTATTTTTTTGTTTCTGAATAAGGAAAAATTTTATTACCCGCGTAAATTTTTTTATCTGCAGAGGAAAGACTTTTCCAGTAAGGCTGAGTTTGATGCCTGTTTTGAAATCTGCCTGATCTATTTTGAGCGCTCACGGTGGAATAGACCCGTAAATTATAATAATTGAATAATGACGGGAAATTAGTAATGATAATCAGTAAAGCACGTGGTTATTACTGACTTTGAGGCTGGATAAATATTCACGAATAAGTGCGCTATACAGTTTTGTATCGTAGTAAAAAAGAACCCAGCATTTAAATTTATAAACCTGAATGTAGGAGAAAAGCTTATAAATAAAATCGCCGGGACAGGGAAATAAATAGCTTAGATATTAAGTGTTAGATTATCAAAATATCTATCTTTTGTCTACAAAAATTTTCTAATCTTAACGAAATTAATTATATATCTGATATCTATATAAATTTATATGGACATGAATTTAGCTTAGGGTGGTGATGATAAATGGTACGTGGAAATTGATATTTACGAATAGAGCTTAATTTTGTTTTGTTGGCTAAAAATGGAGTAGGCTCAATGCAGCTGTGTGCCCGAAAGATAAATGTTTTCTTCAAATCGGACGATATTGGAGGATTCCTAATCTGTTCTGATTTAAGGTAAGAGTGTTGCTTTTATGCAGTTGGCTAGCCAAGTATATGAGAGTTTTCAGCCTAGGCTGAGAATTGCTGTTTTCTGCCTGAAAATTATATTTATTAAGAATAAACTATTTGGATATGCATTTATATTGATATTTTGTTGTTAATTTTTAGTATCGATAACTATTTTGTTAATTTGTCAAGCAGTGGCTGCGGATATGACAAATTAGGCAATTTATTTTCATTGTGGGTATACTGATTGAAATTATTAATGATTTCTAGGCTGAAAGTGTCAATATATGCCTATTTTGTCCGGAAAAATGACGCTTGAAAAAGTTGCCAGTGAACACAGGCAAAGTATTCTGGCTTTCAGTGCAGGGAAAGATTCGATAGCGGCGTATCTGGCCATCAGGAAGCGTTTTGCAGCTGTTTATCCGTATTATCTTTATCTGGTGCCGGAGTTGGAATTTGTAGAAGAACAGCTGGAATTATATGAACGGCAATTTGGTTTTAGAATTACCCGTTTGCCACATCCTGCGCTGTATCAGATGCTGCGGGCACATGTATTTCAGCCGCCGAAGCATACTGCTGTAATCGATGCAGCCGGCTTGGCAGATTTTGGTTATGCCGATATTCGGCTGATGATGTGTGGTATGTTTGATTTACCGCCGGATACACCAGTTGCTAATGGTACCAGAGTTGAGAAAAGGCCTAAGCAGCGGCTGAGTATGCAGCGGCATGGGTCGATAGTAAAAAGTCAATGTCAGTATTATCCAGTTTGGGATTGGAAAAAGCAGGATTTGCTGCACTGCTTCAAGCGCAATCATGTAAGACTAGGCAGCGATTATCAGATTTTCGGCTGTTCTTTTGATAGTTTAGATTTGCGCTTTCTTCTACCAATAAAAAAATTCTATCCGCGTGATTATCAGAAAATTCTAGAATTTTTTCCATTATGTGAGCTGGAGATTTTTCGATGGGAGTGCACTTTTGGAAAAAATTAAGAATGCAGGCAAGGCAGAACAATCTGTGCTGTCTGGTGATGATGGCAGAGAAAATATAAATAAAACGGCGACTTTTCCAACACGTAACTTTCAAGCCGGCCATCGTGCTGACAAAGAGGCACTGAGGCAGCTTGAAAATTTACGGCAGGAATTTGAACGTGTTGGCAAGATGCCGCAGCAGTTACGTCAGCGAGTGACGGATAGTGAATATTGGTGTGCAGTTTGTTTTCAGTCGCGGGAGCAGTTAATGGCTTTCCTGAAGGTGCTGGACATTCCGGCGAAGGAGAATAAATATGTTGACGGTTTGGTACTGGCACAAAAGCTCGGTATAACGTTGCCGCCAGCAGAGGTACGCTTCCGATTGTCTGACCATGTGGATAAGGATTTTCAGGAGCTAACAGAGAAATGAGACTACAGCTACATGATTCTGGTTTTACGGCAGCCCTTGGCTAGAGCAGGGCTGCTGTGTCTGAGTACTATTATAGTGCAATAAGTTTTTCCCATTCTTTGCTTAGCCGTTTGGCTGAAACTGGATAGGGGGTTTTGAGTTCCTGTGCGAAGAGGGAAACACGCAGTTCTTCCAGCATCCAACGAAAATCAGCAATGGCTAGAGGAATTGGCTGATTTTGTTGCTGATACTGGCGAATCTTTTCCTGCCATATATCTGTGAGTGCCTGAATATCTGCCTCACGTGCACTGTCGCGGGCAGGGTTACTACCATATTTATCCATACGTCTAAGCATGGCTTGCAGATAGATGGGCAATCGTGGCCATTGTTTCCATGGTGTGGCGCTGGCAAAACCAGGATAAATCAGGCTGCCCAGATGCTGACGCAGCAGCAAGGATAAAGGATGTCTACCCAGATGGCTACTGACTTCGCCATAGGCTAATGCTGTTTGCAGCGCATACTGATTAAGTGCCTCTTTTACGGCCGGTAGGCGGCTGCGCGCTCGTTTCAACTGCTCTTTAAAGGCTTTTTCATCTCGTGGCAGCTCATCTTCGCCAATCAAAGCGCGATCCAGTACGGCATGGGTCAGGTCTGCACGCAGGGTATCAGCACCAAGGTGTTTGAGCAGCATGGCCATCTGAGTAAAGTCGGGCAAGCCTTTGTTGAGGTCTTTTACCTGTTCTTTTAATTGCAGGGTCATCAGTGCAAGTACGCCGTTGCGATGAGCCTGTTGGGCAGCAGCAGCGGTATCAAACAGACGCAGGGAGATACTCCCGTCTTTTTGCTGCTGTAAGCCGAGATAGCCGGTAAGTTGCTGCTGAGCGCGAGCAAATCTGATGCTTTCCGGTAGTTTGCCTATGTCCCAGCTGGTAATGTTGTCGCGTTCGAATTCGTTGCTGTTATCGCGGAAAGTGACCGCAGCAGCCTGCCCGAGCTGTTGCTGTAATGCATTGAGGTCACGGCCGCTGGCCAGTTCTGTGCCGCTGTCGTCTATTACCTGAATGTTGAAATAGCAATGGGCGGGTAGCTGTTGGCTACGCCAGTGTTCGATATCGATTTGGTTGAGCAGGCGCATATCGCCGGCGTGACGAGCAATGGCATGTGCCAGCTGTGGCAACAGTGGAGCATTTGTATCGGGTTCGCTGTAAAGAAAAGCGGTAATGAAGTCCGGCACCGGTACGCAAATGCGGCGAATTTGTTTGGGCAGGGCTTTAATGAGTAATTGCAATTTTTCACGGATCATGCCTGGTACTAACCATTCCAACCGTGCCGCACTGATGCGGTTGAGAAGGGGCAGCGGTACGGCTACGGTGACGCCGTCGAATGGATGATGTGGTTCGAAGCGGTAGCTTAGGGCACAGCGGCCGTCTTTGGTGTTGAGATATTCAGGGAACTGGCTTTCGGTAATATTACTGGCAGCATGCTGCATGAGGTCGTCACGGCCAAGATACAGCAGGTGTGGGTTTTCGACTTCTGCTTGTCTGCGCCAGTGTTCAAATGTACGGATGTCAGCCAAAGGCAATTGCCGACCTTGTTGTTCGACAGTAGCAGGCAGGCGCTGGTCGTAAAAACTAAACAGCGCTTCTGCGTCTACCAGTACATCCTGTCGCCTTGATTTGTGTTCCAACTCGGTGACTTCTTCTATCAGTTGCCGGTTGTGGCGGAAAAAGTCGGCTTTGAGGTCGCATTCTTGTGCCACCAGCGCGCCGCGAATAAAAATTTCGCGTGCTTCTGCAGGGTTAATGCGTCCATAGGATATTGGTCGGCGCGGCAGGACGGTTAGACCGTAAAGAGTAATGCGTTCGCTGGCGACGACTTCGCCGCGTTTCTGTTCCCAGTGTGGTTCGAAGTAATGATGGCGCAGCAGATGCGGGACTTCGGTTTCAATCCATTCCGGTTCAATTTTGGCGACATCGTGTGCATAAAGACGAGTGGTTTCGGTTAATTCGGCAGCAATAACCCATTTGGGCTTGCTTTTAAATAAAGCTGAAGCCGGAAACAGATGGAAATGAATGCCGCGCGCACCGGTATAATCATGTCCTTCGGGACTTTTTAAGCCGATATTAGCTATCAGGCCGGTGAGCAAGGCTCGGTGAATCTGCTCATAACTGGCCTCTTTTGCTTTTTGCCGAATCTGGCGCTGTTGGCGACGGACAATTTGCTGCTGCCTGAGTTTGGCAGCTAAATCCTGGTCACCGTTTTGGTTGTGGGCAGAATGAGTGGAATTTTGCTCAGGTATCTGACGGTAGGCAGTGGCTTTATCTGTCAGCCCCATATCAATGGCAATCTGAGCCAGCTGATGGTGCAGCTCGCGCCATTCGCGCATACGTAGATGCGAAAGGAAATATTGGTGACACCATTGTACCATCTGCCGGTTGGACAAACCTTTGTCACGCTCGCGCTGATATGAATCCCAGATATTTAGATAGGCAAGGAAGTCGGATTGTTTGTCTGTGAAGCGTTCATGTGCTTTAGCGGCGGCATCACGCGCTTCCAGCGGCCGTTCGCGCGGATCCTGAATAGATAGTGCGGCCACGATAACCAGCATTTCGGCAACACATTGCAGACGTTTTGCGGCCAGCAGCATGCGGCTGATGCGCGGATCTATGGGTAGATGCGCCATCTGTTCGCCTAATTTGCTTAAGCGATAGTGTTCATCTACTGCACCCAGTTCGAGCAGTACCTGATAGCCATCATTGATATAACGTTGGTCCGGTGCCTGTAAAAAAGGAAAATCATTTACATTACCCAGTTTAAGGCTAATCATACGGAGAATAACTGCGGCGAGGTTGCTGCGGATAATTTCCGGATCGGTAAAGGCGGGGCGCTGGTTGTAGTCCTCTTCGCTGTACAGTCTGATACAGATACCGGCCGCAATGCGGCCGCAGCGGCCGGCACGCTGGCGTGCAGCAGCTTGGCTGATGGGTTCGATATGTAGTTGTTCTACTTTGGCACGGGCAGAGTAGCGTTTTACTCGCGCCAGACCGGTATCAATCACATAGCGGATGCCGGGTACAGTAAGAGAAGTTTCGGCTACGTTGGTGGCTAATACGATGCGGCGCTGACGGCCGCTGGGATGAAAAATTTTGTGTTGCTCGGCCGCAGACAGGCGGGCAAACAAGGGAAGTATTTCATCATTGCGGCGCAGTGGTGATTGTTGTAATGCATGCGCAGCTTCGCGGATTTCGCGTTCGCCGGGCAGAAATATCAATATATCACCCTGACCTTCGCGTGCCAGCTCGTCTGCTGCATCGACGATGGCGTCGTTGATTTCCATTTCGGCATCATCGG
The DNA here is from genome assembly GCF_050310315.1 of Snodgrassella sp. CS2. Classification (NCBI taxonomy): domain Bacteria; kingdom Pseudomonadati; phylum Pseudomonadota; class Betaproteobacteria; order Neisseriales; family Neisseriaceae; genus Snodgrassella; species Snodgrassella sp. CS2. The sequence goes on from NZ_JBNPBA010000002.1 coordinate 313,219, forward strand.
CATCAGTGCTGTGCAATGGGCGATAACGGATTTCAACCGGATAGGTGCGGCCGGATACTTCGATCACCGGTGCTGGCTGGCCGTGAATGGTAAAGTGCTGGCTGAAGCGCTCGGCATCGATGGTGGCGGATGTGATGATTACTTTTAGGTCGGGACGACGAGGCAATAGCTGTTTCAAGTAGCCCAGCAGAAAATCAATATTGAGACTACGTTCATGTGCTTCGTCGATGATAATTGTATCGTAAGCACAGAGGAAACGGTCGGTCTGGCTTTCAGCGAGCAGAATACCGTCTGTCATCAGTTTAATGTAGCTTTCGGGAGCGGTTTTGTCGTTAAAGCGCACTTTATAGCCGACACTGTGGCCAATCTGGCTGTGCAGTTCCTCAGCGATTCTTTCGGCAACGGAGCGTGCAGCAAGCCGCCGTGGCTGAGTATGGCCGATGAGACCGGCTACGCCGCGGCCAAGCTCGAGGCAGATTTTCGGCAGCTGGGTGGTTTTACCAGAGCCGGTTTCGCCGCAGACGATGACCACCTGATGTTGGCTGATGGCTTGTTTGATTTCTACTCGTCTTTCATGTACCGGCAGGGTGTTATCGTATTCCGGAACAGGCAGATGTGCCTGTCGTTGTAGGTACATCTGGTGTGAACGCTGATAACGCTGGTTAAATTTTTCTTCTCCGCCGAATCGGGCAGGGTTTTTACTAGCACGTTGTAGGAAGTGGCGGTCTTTGCTCAGGATTTGGTTGAGTTCGTATACAGGCATGGAACAGATACTGCCGGAATATAATTAGATATGCGTATTATAGCAAATCTGTCTATTAAGCTTGTTTGCAGGGATCTTATGGATATATTGAGGTCTGGGCGGAGGATAAAAAAAAGCAGCTGTTTAACAGTTGTAAAAATTGATTTTATAAAAATTAAACAGGCTGAGTTAGATGGCTGTATACAGTGTGAACGGCCAGAAGCAAAGATAAAAACAGGGCTGAGGCTGCACATCTTTTGTAGAAGAGGGCAGCTGCTTAGGTATTGCAGTCAATTATCAGTGCCGGCTGTGTTGTTGTCGTAGGATTTTTACACCAATCATAATAGATACGCCAAATAGGAATGTGCACACCAAACCCAAAAAAATCAGCATAATACGCGCCATGGACATGCGTACCGCTGCATCGTCTCCCATAAACAGCCAGATAAACCATGAAGCCAGTATGACAAACAAGACTACCATGCTAATAATTAGAGAAGTTTGTTTGCGAGACTGAGGTGTTTTGGTGTTTTGCATAATTAGACCTGCTACAGATGATGGATGACCAGAGGTTTGCCTTTGTGGCTTAAAACTTCGGTATCCAGATTAAATATGGTTTGAATATTATCGGCGGTAATTATTTTATCCGGTGGACCCTGCATAACAATCTGTCCTTCTTTCAAGGCGACAATATGGTCAGCATAGGCGGCGGCCATATTAATATCATGCACCACCATAACAGTAGATAATCCCTGTTCGCTGGTGAGCTCACGTAGCAGCCGCATCAGTTCGCGAGCATGATACATATCCAAATTGTTAAGCGGTTCATCTAGAATAACATGTTTGGTTTGCTGGCAGAAGGTCATTGCCACCAATGCCCGCTGACGCTGCCCGCCGGACAATGCACTGAGATAACGTTGTTGCAATTCTTGCAGCTCAAAGCGTTGTAATGCCTGATCGACAATCTGCTGGTCTGTGTTGGTTATACGCCCTTGATTGTGCGGATAGCGGCCAAATAGCAGTAAATCGCGTACGGTAATTCGGCTTTGAATGTTGTTTTCTTGCGACAATATTGCCAGCTTTTGCGCAATAGCATTGGATTTGCTACTGCTTACATCTAGCTCATCAATGTGGATGCTGCCTTGCTGTAAAGGTTGCAAGCGTGCTATCAGGGAAAATAAAGTAGACTTACCGGCACCGTTAGGTCCAATTAATGCAGTGATGCTTTTATCCGGTATATCAAGATTAATATCACGCAGGATGGTAGCGCCGTTGATACAATAGTTAACATTTTTTATGGAAATCATCTTGCTGTCCGGTTAAGTCAGTAAAGCAATACGCTGTTGAGGTGGCAAGTTCAGGATTGGCGTTTTAATGCCAACCATAGAAACACCAGACCACCACAGAATTCTATAACCACACTCAGTACGCCCTGCATGCCAAGTACGTGTTCGAATATCAGCTGCCCGCAGACCAGTATCAGTGCAGCCATCAGAAACGCAGCCGGAATCCGCAGCCGGTGTGTCATGCTGGGAGTACAGGCATTGACCAGTGCACAAATCAGTAGCCCAAAAAAGCTCACAGGTCCTACGAGTGCTGTGGAAACGGAAACCAGCAGCGCAATCCACAACAGAATATTGCGGCTTAGGCGCGGATAATTGATCCCAAGGGCAATAGAGGCGTTGCGTCCTAGCATCATGACATCCAGCTGATAGCGCATGCGCCAGATCCAGATGGTACTGATTAGCATCACTGTGATGCCAATCATCAGCATACTGACATTTACTGAAGTAAACTGGGCAAAATAGCTGGTCTGAGCGACGGTAAATAGGGTAGGGTCTATCAATCGTTGCAGCAGACTGTTGAAACTGCGAAACATCACGCCGAATATTGTGCCGGTAAGTATCAGCCGAGCCAGATCACCATTGCTGTTTCGAGTTAGCGTACGAAACAGTAGTAAGGAGGCAGCCATCATCAATGGTGCTTCAATGGTAAATTTAGTGAAAGCACCAATGCTGGCGTATCCCACTGCACCAAAGATAAAGAGTGTCAGTGTCTGTAGGAGCAGGTAAAGTGAATCGTACCCTAGCAGACCCGGCGTCAGAATGGGGTTATGGGTAAGTGTCTGGAAAAGTAATGTAGAAACGCCGACTGCATAAGCGACAGTCAGCAGCATCAGCAATTTCTTGCCACGCAGTTGTAAAACAAAATCCCAGCTCCCTTTTACACCGTAAGTCATAAACAAAATGCTGGCAATTATCAACAATATCCCGAGCACGCCGAGAAAACGTGCACCAGAACGGGGCGACGGCATGGTATGGTCAGGTTGCATGTACGGTAGGCTTTCTAAACAGCAGATACAGAAAAATCACGGTACCTACGATACCAAAAATCAGTGATACCGGTATTTCATATGGCGGATCAATGATGCGGCCGATAATGTCGCATACCAGCAGTGCATTGGCGCCCATTAGTGCTACTGACGGCAGATTCTGCCGTAAGCGGTCTCCCGCCAGACGGGAAACAATATTCGGTACTACTAGCCCGATAAACGGAATCTGGCCAACTGTAACAACAACGATGGCTGTAATCATGGCCACTGTGATTAGAGAAATCCACATCATCTGTGCATAGTTTATGCCCAGACTGGTGCTGATATTCTGCCCCAATCCGGCGATAGTGAGCCGGTCAGCTAGAAAATAGATAACCAATGCCATCAGACCAGTAAGCCACAGCAGCTCATAGCGTCCAGCCAATACCGCCGAAAAATCACCGGCAAACCACACAGCCAATAATTGCAAAGTATTGGTTTCCACACCGATAAAGTTAACCAGCGCTTCGATAATACTGCCGTAGATGATGCCGATTAACGGTATCATCATCTGCCGATGTGGCGGTAATCTGCGAAACAAAAATAAAAACAAAGTCATGCCCAACAGGGCAACGATGCTCGCACAGCTCATTTTCGCCAGCTGAGTAGCCTGAGGAAACCAAATAGATACCAATAAGATTCCCAGTGCTGCACTCTGGGTGGCACCAACCATATTTGGTTCAAGAAAACGGTTGCGTAAAACGATTTGTAGCACCATGCCGGCTACAGCCAGAGTAGCACCGGTAAGGATAATCGCCAGCGAGCGAGGCAGGCGGCTGTATATCAGCAGAGAGCGGGTATCGCTGTTACTAAATACATCACTCCAGTGAAAAGCGGCTGCACCGATACTGATGCTGATAATCAGTAATAGTGGCAGCAACAGTATATTGATAGCGTTTATCTGGGAAGAACGAAACATAGGGCAAACAAAGATACAGACAACAGGTTTTCGCTATTGCCACTATTAAATGCGGCAAAGCGAAACCTGAAGGCTGTGAACGAATAATACTTAGTTTTAGTGTGTGAAAGCAGCCTTGATATTGGTTAAGTCGGTTTTCATCTGCTGCACACCACCGGCGGCAAGATAAGAGGCACTGCTTAAGTAGACAATATGATTTTCTTTCCACGCTTTGGACTGTCGTACCAGATCATTGTTGAGTACAGCCTGTGCGGTTTTGCCTTCCTCACCTATGGCTGCGGTGCGGTCAATCACAAATATCCAGTCCGGATTGGTTTTCTGTACATATTCAAACGAAACAGACTGGCCGTGCGGGGAGGCCGGAATATTGGTATCGGCAGCCGGTACTCCGACTTGTGTGTGTATCCAGCCAAAGCGTGAAGAAGGACCGAAAGCAGAAAGTTTACCGGCATTCACCATCAGAATCAGGCCAGTACCCTTTCCTTTGGCCGCCTGCTGCGTTTCAGCTAGCAGATTCTGAATGTCATCATGCAGTTTCTTGGCTTCAGCTTCTTTTTTAAACAGTTTACCGTAGGTATCAAGCATTTTCATGCCATCACCAATCAGATCCTGTCCACTGTCTGTCATATCCATGGTTGGCGCTAGAGCCGCTAATTCATCATATTTAGGTGCCGTACGTCCGGCAATGATAATCAGCTGAGGTTTCAGCGCATTGAGTGCTTCCATATCGGGCTCAAACAAGGTACCGGTGTTGTTTACGGTTTCCAATGTTTGCTGCAAGTAAGGTACCAATACTTTTTTCGGTGCACCGGTTACCGGTACTTTCAAAGCCTGCAAATCATCCAGGGTGGCCATATCAAATACCACAACTTTGGAAGGATTTTCTGGTACTTTCATTTCACCGCGTGCAGTGTTTACAGAGACAGTGGGGCCACTAACAGCAGCTCCTGAAGCACTTGTATTACTGGCAGAACTGTTCTGAGTGTTTTTTTCGCCGCATGCGGAGAGAAGCGATAATGCCAGCATAGATAGAGCAAGTGGTTTCCAGCAGGATTTAAACATTGTCTGAATTTCCTATCATTATTGTTTGCATTAATTATACTGCCTGAATCCGAGGCAGGTCATATTTCGGTGTAAACGCCTATTTTTCAATAAATCGGTGCCGCGCCTCATGATAACTTTCTTCTGTTTCGCCATGGCGCCAGTAAGGGACTGCATAATGGCGTTGTGGTGGTAATTGCCATTGGTTACGCAATAAATCACGCAGCGGTCTGACCATTTCAGCTTCACCAGCAACCCAGGCAAAATCATCTGCACACAGGGGTGGAAAACCGGACACTTTTTCTATTAGTGCCGGAATCTGACTTAAAGTGCCATAAAACATATGCAACTGCATATTGGTAGGCAGGTTTAAAGTGGTTGGTAAATCGCTGGCATCTGGCAACAGTAAAACCACATCTCCACTGGCCTCCTGCTCAATATCAGACAGCAAAGATGCAATCGCTGGTACAGCCGTAATATCTCCAACAAATAAATAACGTGTAGCTGCTTTCAGCATCGGATTCGGGCCTCCCGGTGATGAAATCCCGATGATGTCTCCCGCACGAGCGTGTTCTGCAAATGCCGAAGCCGGACCATTGTCACCATGTTTCACAAAATCAATACTTACCGTGCATGCCTGAGCATCATAATCTCGGATGGTATAAGTGCGCACAATCGGCTTATTGTCTGGATCACCCCATTTAAAACCATGACCGGAAAATTGCGGTAGTTGTGGCGAAGTCTGACCTGCCGACGCCAGAAAAATCTTGATATGAGCACCATTAAACTGATGCGGATAATCAACCAATTCATCACTGTGCAAAACCAGCCGGCGCAGATTAGGGCTTAGATCGATAATATCTTGTACCCGAACCAGATAAGCTTGATGAGGTGACCGTTTATTCATTATTGTGGCCTGATTGAGGGGTGAAAAAGAGTTAGTTGCAGGCTTTTGCCAAACAGGCTGCCATGGTTTTCTTGCGGATAAACTTCGTATTTAACGCTTAAATCAGTATGATGCTGCAATTCATCGGCCAGTTTTCTGCCCAAATTACCTTGTCTGGCCGTTTGTTCGTTACGCATCCGAATTCGGGCGGCAACATGCGGATTTTTAGGAATTTTTTTGGGTCTGAGCTTACTATTGAGTATCAAAAGGCTGCTGCCAGAAAAATCAACCTTACGCTTCAGCATTTCCGCTGCTTCCTGCTGAAGTAAATCGCCATGCAGCCACACAGACGGGTCTGCTGCAATATAGTGTTGAAACAGATTAGGCTGAGTAAATAGAGTATGCAGTACCAGCAACCCGCCATAAGAATGGCCCCACAGCGTTTGATTATCCAGATTGACTGCTACTCTCATCTGTACAGCCGGCATAACCTCATTCTGTATCATATCCAGAAATATATCGGCACCGCCGTTGATTCTGCTGGCATCGAGTGGGTCGGTATTGTTGTCTTCCGGCGCAATGGTGTAGTCGTAGGCGCGTGCCCGCACATCAAAACGTTTATCAGTTGCATAACCTAGCAATACCAATACTGGAGGCTGAGGCTGCCGTGCCAGTATCTGCATGTTTTCAGGAGTTAGAAAAGTCAGTATGGCATTTCCGTCCAGCGCGTAGAAAACAGGATAACCCCCAGCAGGAGGCTGTTGTGCAGGAATCCCGATGTAAATGCGGTACTGGCGCTGTCCGTCTGTAGATGTTAGCGGCAGGGTTGTAAAATGATAACCGCCATTTTGCTGTTGCAGCACAGCAAAATCAGCACTTTCATTCAGATTAGGCTGGGCTTTAGCTGTATTGTGCAAGATTAAGGCCGTAAAAAACATTAATAAAAAAATGATAATCTGGCGCATATTTAATCTTTCCGTCAGTTGATTGACTTTAGTAAGCATATGGAGACAACAAGACGGTAGCGAAGTAAGATTAGGTTGCTGCATTGCAAAAAAAGATGAAAGAGTACTTAATTAACACACCAGATCAGGATTTTGGTTAAATCTTTCAGATAATCAATAAATTATGTTTACCTTTGCTGATAGGACTATCCTTGATTATTTATAAATAATAATCATTACTATTTATAAATATAACTTATTTGAACATCGAAGTCACGTGAAAACCAAATATTTTTTATCAGGCTGCCACAGTGACAACCTGATGCTTCGGCATAATCAGAAAGAAACTTTCATATTGCCCCACACTGCACGTCCCCGTTCGTTATAAGTGTAGGCCGTACCGCGTAAAGTGGAAGCATAGATGCGCTTATTGAATATATTTGACATCCCTGCGCGAACATTGATGTTTTTATTCACCGCATATCCGGCTGAAATTCCCCAGATACCATAGCTGCCCATTTCTTCGCCACTCAGGCCAACTGTACCTTGTCCGCCATTGCCAATCCCTGCTTCTACCGGATTGACCGGCACGGTACGTGGTTTCTGTCGGCCGTAATAGGTATAAGTCAGCAACGTATCCCATTTTTCCGTAGGTGCCCAGGCCAGAGAGGAGTTAATTGTATATTTGGGAATAATAGACAACGGATTACCGGTTTCCTTGTTTTTGGAATTAAACATATAAGTAAAATTATTCACCCATTTCCACTGTTTGGAAAACGGCAAAGTAAAGTTGCCTTCCAGTCCCTCTACCAGCGCTTTACGTGTATTGGTCCATTCAAAGTAATCATAGCCACCGGGGCGGGCACTGATTCCGGAACTTCCGGTGAAAATGATTTGCCGTCCGGCTTCAATCTTATTTTTATAATCATTACGGAAATAAGCCAGCGAAGCCAGATAGCCATTTTTGCTAAATTCAAAGCCAATTTCCTTATTCACACTGGTTTCCGGTTTTAGCTTACTATTACCAATCAAGTAGCAACCGCGGCCACTGCCTGAAGAAACAGCACAGCCGTTACCTTTACTGTACAGCATATAGCTGTCTGTACTTTGATACAGGTTAGGTACTTTGTATGCTCGTGCGATACCACCTTTGAGCAGCCAGTTTGGATGCAACTGCCATGACATATTGATTCCGGGGCTAACATTACCGCCAGTTTTATTATTATGGTCATAGCGCAGCATCGGTACCACTTTCAACTGTTCGGTAAGACTGATATTGTCTTCCACGTAGCCGGCCCAGCTACTAAGCGATGGCGTGTGATTAGCCGCAGCTGGGTACACAGCATTCGGCATAGGAATGCGGCGCAGACCGTCAGGATCATTCAGCTTATCGTGCTGATATTCTGCTCCCATAGTTAAAACATGCGGTACCCAAACAGAAAAAGGAATGTGAACTTCACCGGCCAGCCGCTTGGTAGTCAGGACACTGTCAGCATAGGTGATATCTTTCGTTCCTAAATCTTGACACAAACCTTCCGGTCCACCCGCAAGCGCCTCAGAACAATGACTATTAGTAGTTTTATCATATTGCGCCACCAGCTTGCTATCACCCCAATCCCATGCGCCTTCATGGGTGAGAGCAAAACTTTGCCGATATACACGGCGCGTTTCCTTACCATATAAACTTTGCGTATAATCGGTTTGTACATTATTTGGCCCATCGCCATTGTAGCGGTTACCCTGTCTACTATACGTGGCATCGAGCGTTAGAGTTTGTGCCGGAGAAAGACGCCATGCCAGCCGGCCGCCCACATCCTTATTCAGTAGACCCTCTTGACCGGCTACCAAAGATTTGCTGCCTTTGTCTCCCGAACGTTGATTGATATAAGGAGAATCAGCATCAGTACTGTCGCCCCTGCTGGGTTTGCAGGTTTGGGGGCGTGACAGTTATTGCAGGGGTTCGTGACAGTTATTGCAGGGGGGCGTGACAGTTATTGCAGGGGTTCGTGACAG